>JAFQBX010000004.1 GCA_017399535.1 Clostridia bacterium
CTACTGTTTAAAAAGTACATACTCTCAAATAAAATCTTATTTGGGTCCGTCTCTCGTTGTTTAATTTTCAAGGTCCTTTTGCTACCCGCTTTTTTCGGGCGCCTGATTATAATACCACACCACCTACCCATTGTCAACACTTTTTTTCAAAAAAAATCAACTTTTTTTCGAGGGTGTTTTTTACAGTTTTTTGGTAAATAAAATCGGCTTACAACAAATTGTGTTTTGCCCATTTTTACGCCCAATATATACCATCTTTTAGACCGCTTTTTCGCCTATATATATAATGTAAGGAAACGCACCAATCAGCCATTCACCCTATGGTATATCACAACCAACACAACAAGGCACACGATTAAGGCGAGCAGTATAATTGTAATAGAAAAATTGATGGTCATCATGCTGATACCTTTATTCAGCCGCGTATGTTTTTTCTGTACAACCTTGCGTTTCTCTTTCGGGGTATCAAAGGTCCTGGTTTCGCTTATGCTGTTTCTCTTATTCCGTCCGGGTAATGCGTAGAATTCTCTCGTTCCTTCATTTTCTGGATTATTCCGATTTCGTGCCATTTGTCTCACCTCCAAATATACCGATGGTAAATATACCACGCCAAAATCCTCTTTGTCAACAATAACTACACAAGCAGACGCCAACACAGGTTCAATATTGTGCATATTTTTCCATTTATTTTATTTGCAATATGAAACCAATGTGATATAATTATTTAGATAGGATTATTTTGTTTGAAAGGGGTAAATGTCTTTGTTTAAGGTTAATCCGGATTGGGACAAGGGTCGCCATTCAGGTTTCAGTACCGTTTCACGAAGCAAACCGAAGGTTAAACGGCTTTCATTTCTATGGTTTTGGCCGGCTACCATCTTTTATATGGAAATAATAATGCGTGCGTTTGTATATACCGGCACGTTTTTCGGCATGGGGCTGATTTACACCCTGCTCTTTTCCCTTTCGATTGGTGCAATACTAACCATTTTGTGTACAATCGGAAATCATAAGGTGAATAGACGGGTAACCATCGGTCTATTGCTTGTCATGCTTTTTGTGTTCGGGTTCCACTATGTATGCCGATTGCAGTTTCAGACCTTTTTCACCCTCACCTCCTTTGGCGTCGAAGAGGCGGAAAACGTAACCGAATTCTGGAAAGAAGCACTCGTCGCGATAGCAAAAAGTATACCCGCAATCATTCTGTTTTCGGTGCCGACGATTACCTTTATCGTATTCGGAAAAAAATATATGCCGGCGATGAAAACGCATACCAATTTCAAGATACTTGCGCTGATTGTTTCGGTTATCGCACACCTTCTGTGCTACATTATAATATCTCTCAATTCAGGTACCAACTCGGATGCACACTATTACAAATCCGCAATTCAAGCCAACGAAACGGTAAAACGCTTCGGCATAATAACAACGACGAGAATGGATTTGACTCAGCTCATTTTCGGAGCACCCGAAACGATGGTTGAGCATCCAATTGACCAGGATATCCTCAGCGAAAGCAGCTCCGAGCCCGAAATCGTTTATGACGACAACGTTATGGATATTGATTTCGACGCGCTTATCGAAAGCGAGAGTAACAGCACAATCAAGGACATGCACAAGTATTTCTCGTCCCTCACCCCCACCAAGCAAAACGAATACACAGGCATGTTTAAGGGCAAGAATCTAATTTACCTCACGCTTGAAGGATTCTGTCCCGAGTTTATTTCCCCCGAGCTTACTCCTACATTATATAAAATGTCTAATGAAGGATTCGTTTTTGAAAACTATTACAATTCCCTTTGGGGCGGAAGTACGGCATCGGGCGAATATTCAAACGTAACCGGTAACTTCTATAACGCCGCCAACTGTTTGCGAAAGAGCGGCAGCACAGAGCAGCCCTTTGTACTCGGAAATCAGATGAAGAAGATAGGATATAAAACCTATGCTTATCACAACAATACCTACACCTACTATACACGAAATCTATCGCATCCCAACTTTGGTTACAGCTACAAGGGTATCGGCAACGGACTGACGGGACTAAAAAGCTGCTGGCCACGTTCCGACTACGAAATGGCTGTTCAGTCGATTAATGTCGATAACTGGATTAGCGAAACACCCTTCCACGTGTATTATATGACCGTCAGCGGTCACTGTAATTACACCTGGAACGGAAACCAGATGGCCGTCCGTCACCGCGACGTTGTACGCGATATGGATTACAGCGAGAATATCAAGGCATATATCGCCTGCAACTACGAGGTTGAGCTTATGCTTGCCGAGCTTGTACGTCAGCTTGATGAAAAGGGCATTCTCGACGACACGGTATTCGTTATGACCGCCGACCACTATCCCTACGCGCTCGAAGATGACGAATTAGCCGAGCTTTACGGTCTGCCCGAAAGTCGCATTCGCGATAACTTTGACCTTTATCGAAACGGACTCATCATCTGGTCCTCGTCGATGGAAGCACCCGTTAAGGTATCAAAGCCCTGCTCGTCAATCGACATTCTGCCCACCGTATCCAACCTTTTCGGTCTCGAATACGATTCGCGACTGATTACGGGAAAGGATATACTTTCCGACAGCGAAGGTCTCGTTATCCTCAACTGCTTACCGAGCGGCTCGTGGAACTGGATAACCGACAAGGGCAGCTACAAGGCATGGAAACACGAATTCACCCTCAATCCCGAATTTGAAGGGCAATACACCGAGGAACAGCTTGACGAATATGTCGATTATATCAACAAGGTCGTCAGCGCAAAGCAGGTATATTCCCTCAAAATCCTAGATAAAAATTATTATAAGTATCTAAAATTCGATTAAATAAAAGCGTGTTCGACCCAAAAAGTCGGACACGTTTTTTTACTTTTATAAACAATGTTCTTTCATATTTTCGTCGCTTCTGACATACATTTTACTATTCTATATCGGGAGTTGAGGAGATGAAGGGAGCATTTGAAGAAAGAGCTATTGAGCTTGGACAATACATAATTGAATCGGGAGCCACCGTCAGAACGGCGGCAAAAAAATTCCATATTTCAAAATCTACCGTTCACAAGGACGTCGCCGAGCGACTGAAAACCATTGAGCCGCAGCTGTATATTCAGGTTAAGTCGGTGCTCGACACTAACAAGGCAGAACGGCATATCCGAGGCGGCTTGGCGACCAAAATAAAATATTCAAAGAAATAAAAAATCGGTTCGCTGACACGTTGTTTGTGTGAGTGAACCGATTTTTTTGTTTATTTAGAGTTTGTCAATGATTTATTCTGACTTTTCTGTAACGGAAATCGAAAGCTCTGTGAGCTGCTTTTGCTCGACAAAGTCGGGAGCTCCGCTCATAAGTTCGCCCGAATTAGCCACCTTCGGAAAGGCGATTACGTCGCGAATTGACTCGCAACCGAGCATAAGCATAACCAGACGGTCGAGTCCGTAGGCCATTCCGCCGTGAGGAGGTGCGCCATACTTGAAAGCGTCGATGAGGAAGCCAAAGCGTTCCTGCGCGTCCTCGTCGGTGAAGCCGAGCGCCTTGAACATACGCTGCTGCATCGACGGGTCGTTGATTCTGATTGAGCCGCCGCCGATTTCACAGCCGTTGAGCACCATATCATACGCTCTCGCAAGGACGGATGCCGGCTCGGTTTCGAGACGGTCGATGTCCTCTATTCGCGGATGGGTGAACGGGTGGTGCATGGCAACGTAGCGATTCTCTTCTTCGCTATACTCAAAGAGCGGGAAATCACAAACCCAGAGGAAATTAAACTTGTTCGGGTCGATGAGGTCGAGCCGCTTTGCAATTTCGCAACGGAGAGCGCCAAGTGCGGCGAACACAACCTTATCCTTCGGGTCGGCAACGATGAGGATTACGTCATTTTCCTTTGCTTCGAGACGGGTATGAATTGCCTCGACCTCGGCTTCGGAAAGGAACTTTTCAAACGACGAAGCAACTCCGTCGGCGGTAAAACGAGTGAATGCCAATCCCTTTGCGCCGTAGTCCTTTACAAAGTCGGTGAGCTTGTCGATTACCTTTCGTGTAAGCTTGTCGGCGGCATTCTCGACCTTTATCGCGCGGACAGAACCGCCTTCGAGCGCAGAAGCAAACACCTTAAACTCGCAACCGGTAAGCAGGTCGGACAGGTCGCAAAGTTCGAGTCCAAAGCGAGTATCCGGCTTATCCGAGCCAAAGCGCTCCATAGCCACCTTGTACGGCATACGCTCAAACGGAGTAGGAATATCGATATCGAGCGTCTTTTTGAACACGTATTTGATAAAGCCCTCGTTCATTGTCATTACGTCATCTTCGTTGACAAAGGACATTTCGAGGTCGATTTGGGTGAATTCGGGCTGACGGTCAGCTCTCAAATCCTCGTCTCTGAAACATCTTGCCACCTGCATATATCGGTCAAAGCCCGACAGCATGAGAAGCTGCTTGTAAAGCTGGGGCGACTGCGGCAGAGCAAAGAATTTGCCGTGATGGACACGCGACGGAACGAGATAGTCGCGGGCTCCTTCGGGAGTCGATTTTACCATGATAGGAGTTTCAATCTCGACAAAGCCGTTTTCGTCATAGTAGTCGCGTGCGCATTTTACTACCTTATGTCTGAACATAATTGCATTCTGAACAGGAGGACGTCGCAGGTCAAGATAACGATATTTAAGGCGAAGCTCCTCCTTAACGTTGGTGCTTTCGAGAATTTCGAACGGAGTTGTTTCCGAAACCGACAGTACCTTTAATTCGGTAGGTACAATTTCAATTTCGCCGGTAGGAATTTCTTTATTTATCGAGGAACGTTCTCTGATTTCGCCGGTTGCGATTAAAACGTATTCCGAGCGAATCTGAAACGCCTTTTCGAAGATTTCCTTGTCGGTTGTTTCGTCAAAAGCGAGCTGAACGATGCCGCTGCGGTCGCGCAAATCTATGAATATGAGCTGACCGAGGTCGCGCTGACGCTGTACCCAGCCGCAAACGGTAACCTTTCGTCCGATGTCGTCACGTCTTAAATCGCCGCAGTAATCGGTGCGCTTTAAGCCGTCCATTTTTTCAATATTTAAAGCCATTTTTTCATTCCGCCTTTTATAAATTTTAGGGATTGACCGACTTAAACTGTTCATCAATTGTGTCGGTCAGATTTTGAAGCGACGAGGAGATGGTGAGGTCGTAAATTTTGTCCACGAGTCCATCGGGAATCTGCACCTCGGTCTGCTCACCTGTGCTCATACATTTGAGCATTGCCTTGCCCTCTGCAATTTCGTTGTCTCCGAGGACTACTGTATATTTTGCGCCGATTTTGTTAGCATATTTCATTTGAGCTTTGAGTCCGCGTCCGACAATGTCGGTTTCGGCGAAAAAGCCCTCTTCGCGAAGCATTGTTGCAAGTTTGAGTGCCATTTTTGCCGCGTTGTCACCCATCGGTGCGATATAAACGTCGCAAGTCTTTTCCTTCGGAACTTCGCACCCTTGCGCCTGCATAATCATATTGAGGCGCTCGAGTCCAACTGCAAAGCCGAGTGCCGCCGTTTTTGGTCCGCCCATCTGCTCAACGAGTCCGTCGTAACGTCCGCCGCCGCAAACAGTCGACTGTGCGCCAAGGTCGGTCGACACAAACTCGAAAACTGTGCGTGTATAATAATCGAGTCCTCTGACAATGGTGGGGTTGACGATATATCGGATATTCATTTGGTCGAGATATGCCTTTACCCTATCGAAATGGTCGCGACAATCGTCACAAATATAATCGAGTACCGTAGGTGCATCCTTTGCGATACCCTTACAAACGGGCGACTTGCAATCGAGGATTCGCATCGGGTTGCGGTCAAGTCGGCTGAGACAGGTTTCGCACAACTCGTCCTTGTGTGAGCTGAAATATTCCCTCAGCGCGTCATAAAATTTTGCGCGGCATTCGGGGCAACCAATCGAATTTACTTCGAGCGAAAGATTCTTTATCCCCAGCGCCTCAAACGCAGACGCGGCAAGTGAAATCACCTCGGCATCGGCCGCCGGCTCGGCTGCACCAAAGCACTCGACACCGAACTGATGGAATTCGCGCAAACGTCCTGCCTGCGGCTTTTCGTAGCGGTAGCAGGAGGTAACGTAGCTCACCTTTTGCGGTAATGCCTCGTTATGAAGTCCGTGTTCGAGAAAAGCACGAACCGCACCTGCCGTACCCTCGGGTCGAAGTGTAATCGAACGACCGCCGTTATCGTCAAAGGTATACATCTCCTTCTGAACGACGTCGGTTGTGTCACCTACCGACCTGACAAAAAGCTCGGTGTGTTCAAAAACCGGTGTACGAATTTCGCGGAAGCCGTAAAGCTTTGCCGTTTCGAGTAACGTTTTTTCGATATGCTGCCAACGATGGCTATCGGCCGGCAGAACGTCGCCGGTCCCTCTTATTGCTTGGGTTAAAAGTGCCATAATAATCACCTTTTTCATAAAAAATAATAAAACCCGAACAAGCCCATTGATAAAAAAGGCATGTTCGGGGACGAATTTGAATTAAAAAATTCGCGGTGCCACCCCGATTGGCAAAAAAGCATAATGCAATCTTTTTTGCCCATCTTTGATAATTCCTTTAACGCAGGTGTACGGGGACGTTTTATCATCCCGACTCACAGATGTCTTCCTCCGCTGTTATTGTCCAAAGTGCGCTTTCAGTCACGACGCACCATCCCTGTTGGTAACGGCGGTATACTACTTCTGATCAAGGTCGTTATTTATATCAGGTTGTTTTGTTTATTCGATTAGGGAGCTTTTCTGATGTCGCGCCAATCGAGGTCTCCTCTTTCGAGACCGTGAATGAGCATTTCGGCTGTTGCGATATTGGTTGCAACAGGGATATTGTGAACGTCGCAAAGACGCAAAATATTCTTTTCGCTCGGCTCGTGTTCCTTTACTGTAAGGGGATCGCGGAATAAAAGAACAAGGTCAATTTCATCACAGCCGATACAAGCGGCAATCTGCTCCGCGCCGCCCTGTGAACCGCTCAAAAACCTTTCTATTTTAAGTCCGGTAGCTTCGGAAACAATCTTTCCCGTTGAGCCGGTTGCACATATCTGATGACGGCTCAGAATACCGCAATATGCGATACAAAACTGAACCATCAATTCCTTCTTTGCGTCGTGTGCCATTAAAGCAACCTTCATTTTGTTCACTCCAAATCTTTTATACTCTAATTAGTTATATTCTACTGATCTTTTTAAGTGCGATATTCATACCGCAAATACGCTTTACAACTCGTCCGCAGGCACGTGCTGCCTTTCCCTTCATGAGCGGATGACCTTTTTTCATAATCTTATCATCAAAAGGAACAATGCCGAGAAGCTGAATTCCTGTATCGTCAATTATATTATCGATAAGACGGATGTCACGGCGCTTTAAATACCGACGGTCAAAGCGATTGATTACCATTTGATATTTCTTTTCGCCGATTTGGTCGATAAGGTCGCCAACCCTTGACGCATCGCGAATACATACCGCATCGGGACTGACTACTACGATTATTTCCTCGGCGCAACCAACAGCCGCTCTGAATCCGCGACCGATACCTGCCGTCGAATCGATAAAGATGTATTCGTACTCTTTTTTTAGCTTTTCGATAAGTTCGGAAAGTCCGTCACCGTCAAGTTCGCCGAATACGGCAGGTGCGGCGATAAAATCGACCCCACTTTTTGACGGGCAGATGGCGGCACTAATGTCGCAACGGTCATTCAGCACGTCGCTGAGATTGAAAACGACATTTTCCGAAACGCCAAGCATAATATCGATACAGCTTAGTCCTTCGTCAGCGTCGATAAGAAGAATCTTTTTTCCCTGACGGGCGAGCTGCATACCGAGTGAACAGGCCAATGTCGATTTACCGACGCCGCCCTTTCCCGATACGACCGCTATTGCGCGACCTGTGCGTTCATTCTGCACGGCAAAAAACTCTCCTTTTCGATTAAATTACAACTTTTCTATGATTTTATCATAAAGTGCGCCTTTTGTCAAAAGAAATATATCCAAATTATTGAAGTAATGTATTAACCTCTTGTCCTGTGTAAATTTCGTCCGAATTGTAGAAATATGCGTCGAAAATACTCTTTGCTACCGGGGCGATTGACGAGCCGTGTCCGCCGTTTTCAATAATAATCGAAATGGCAATTTCGGGGTCGTCGTAAGGCGCAAATCCAATAAACACCGCGTTATCAATTCCTGTGGGCGACTGGGCAGTACCCGTTTTTCCCGCAACCTTTATTGAATAGTTGCCAAATGTACCGCGTGCAGTACCATCGGAGGTTACGCGGAGCATTCCTTCCTTAACCGCCGTGTAGGCGTCGGCAGATATTTCGGTTTCGTTAAGCAAATTCACAAAATCGTCCTCGACCACTTTATCCAGAGAATAGCTCGAAACCGATTTAATCAGATGGTTTTGATACCTTTTCCCTCCGCTGGCGAGGGTTGCTGTGTACTGGGCAAGTTGCAGGGGTGTAAAGTTATTGTCCGACTGACCGATTGCCGCCTGAATTGTGTCACCTGCTTGCCAAATCTTGCCCACCTTTTCGGCGTATTCGGGACCGGCTAAAATGCCCGACGATTCACCTATTTCGACGCCGGTCTTAACACCGAGTCCGAGCTGTTTACAATATTTGTTGAGGTTGGTTATTCCGATTCGGTAGCCAAGCTCAAAGAAAAAGCAGTTGCACGATTTTGAAATCGCGGTAGAAACGTTTATCGAGCCGTGACGGCCGAGGCAGGACGGCTGATAATCCTTGAACCTTGTGTATTTTTTATTACACGAAATGTATGACGAGGTATTTATTATACCATTCTGAAGTCCGATAAGGGCGACCGCCGGTTTAAAGGTTGAGCCCGGCTCGTATGCTCCGTAAAATGCGCGGTTGAAAAGCGGTAAAGATGTATCGGTTGCAAGCTTTTCGTAATCATTCACATAATCGTCCATGCTGTAATAAGGGTAGCTTACGGCGGCAAGAATTTCGCCGCTGCCTACGTCGGTTACGACAACTGCCGCACCCGATACGTCATTTTGATCGGATGTTTTTCTATTCTCTTCGTTTATCTTATCGATGGCGGTTTTAAGCGCCTGCTGGGCAACACGCTGCAAATTTTTATCTATCGTGAGCTGTACGGTGTTTCCTGCTACCGCCTCTTTTACAACCTCGGACGAAATGATTTCGCCCGTTACCGACTGAACGATTTTTACCTTTCCGTCGGTGCCTTTGAGATATTTTTCGGCGGCGTATTCAATGCCTGACTTACCAATTTTGTCATTCATATTATACTCGCCGCTGTCCTTCACGTTTTCCCATTCCTCAGCGGTAAGGAGTCCGACGGTACCCAAAATATGACTTGCGATTTCGGGGTCGGGATATTCCCTGAATGTTGCGGCCTTGATTACGACGCCCTTTAAAAACATGGAATTTTCCTCGATAATTTCGACCGTTTTGGTATCAACGTCCTCGGCAAAGGTGAAGGGCAAGGAAATTGAATAATCGCTGATATCCATTGAATAACGGACGCCCATAATTATTCTCTGCTCACTCTTTTCATATCCTTCGAGCTTGTATTTCTTCACCATCGCATCAAAGCAGTTTTCCGCCGTGGCGTAGTCGTTGAGCTCAAGCTTTGATTTCATAACGCCGATGGAATATTCCATATCGTCCGAAAAGCCGTACGGCTTGGTTACCTTTAACGGCAGTTTGTCGGTCCATTTCTGGTCGCTGTCGGTGAGAAGCCGTGTCAGCTTCAAAATGGTTTCATTAAGCGACGAGGTCGGCAAATATGCCGCGTCAAAAACGATATTAAATCCCTCTCGATTGATGACAAGAGGACGGCCGTAGCGGTCGATGATTTGCCCTCTCGACGCATGGATGGTCAAGGTGCGGTGGCTGGAAGTGTCGGCCTGGGCTAAATAAACGTCAGCGTTTACAAGCTGCAACTCCGCCATCTTACCCGAAAAACAGGCAAGTGTAATCGCAAGTATGCATATAAGCGCAATAAACCGCTTGTAAAACGGCTTTCTCTTTTGATAATAATACTTCATGGCCGACTCCTCCTTTCATCGTTTTTTTATAAAGTCAATCGGTTAATCGTTTTTTAGCTTCTTCGTCATGTAGCCGACAAAAATGTAAAACGGCAGGGTGAACGCCCAGCTGTAAATTGCCATCGGCATATATCTGAGCATGAGGGAATATGCGCTGTCGGCAACCCCTGCAAGCTGATGAAAGCAAAGCCAATAAACAAAAAAGTATAAAAAGCAACCCATTCCGCTGAGCAGTAGTGCAGTTGCAGGCGTACGATTGAGCAAAAACTGAATAAGCAAGCCGCAGATGATACACAAAACAAATAAAATCGTGGTGTTAAATCCGCTGATTTTTGACCAGCTTATATCCATTAGCATTCCCGCCGCAAAGCCATAAACAAACCCCGCAGTTTCGGGATTGAACATGGTAACGCATATTACAAACGGGATTACCGGAATGGCTCGCAGTCCCGCAATTTCAGGGAATGCGTTTATCGAATTTTGCCATAAATAAAGAAGGATACATATTAAAAAAAGTACGGTGTGATAGACGTAGCGTCTGTAATTTCCGCCTCTCATTTAACGTATCCCTCCTTTTGTAGTAGATTATTTCAAATTAGTTTGGCCCTCGAAGGAAGTGATAATCATAACACTCCTCAAATTGTCAAAATCGACGGCTGTATCAATTACGGCATACGAGGTTATGTCCCCTTTATCCTGACCCATTGTGGCTACCGTGCCGATAACCAAACCACCGGGAAAAATTCCGCCGCCTCCCGAAGTAACAATGCTGTCACCTATCGCAACCGTGCAGTCACGGGTAAGGTTATTGAGGCGGCACTGGTCATTCTTTGCCAATTTTGCCGAGCCGACACAAATTCCGCTGTCGTCGGTACGCGTATCGTATGCGCCAACCTTTACCGTCGGGTCGAGCACCGTCACAACGGTAGAGCTTGTAAGCGAAACACTCTGCACATACCCTATCAGTCCCTCGGCTGTAATTACCGGGTCGTAAGGGGTTATACCGTTTAAGCTGCCGACGTTTATCGTAAATGCACCGTAAAGGTCGGACGCGTCAACCGACACAACCTTTGCCGAGCAGAATTCAAAGTCCTCGTGCTGTTCCTTTAAGCCGAGATAATCCTTGTAAAATTCATTCTCTATAAGGGCGGTTTCGTATTCTGTTTTTTCCTCAGTTAAGGCGGCTATTTCCTCGCGCAAGGTGGCGTTTTCAAGCTCTAATTCGCGTATTTTTGACGGCGCTGAAAAAACGTCGCCAACATACTTGCACACCGAGTTAAACCCTTGCTGAACGGGGGTCACAATCGCCGAAGCGACGCTCGATAGCGGTGACGAATTATTACCGAATGCGCCCGAAACTATCATTAAAATGATGAGTATAACCAGCACGGCTGAAATAACCTTGAATTTCGTGCTTCTTAAAAAAGCTCTCATTATATTTCCGTCCTAAAAAAATCAATATTTTCTTCTTCTGTAATAGGTATTAAAGGGCAGGTCGGCGTCAAGACGCTTTCCAATTCCCTCAACGACGCAATCAATCGGGTTGTCAGCTACGTGAACGGGAATGTCAATTTCGTCCTGAATGAGCTTGTCAAGTCCACGAAGCTGTGCACCGCCACCTGTAAGGACAATTCCTCGGTCAATAATGTCGGAAGCGAGTTCGGGCGGTGTTTTTTCAAGCGTTTCTCTGACCGCGCTGACAATCTGGCGCATACATCTGCTGATTGCTTCCTCGACGTCAGCTGTTGTGACTACGACGTTTTTCGGCAGACCGTCGATAAGGTTACGTCCTCTGATTTCCATCGATTCGTTGACCGATTCGCGACGAGCAGCGCCAATTGCAATTTTTATTTCCTCGGCGGTTCGCTCACCGATAAGAAGATTATGCTTCTTTCTGATATATGAAATAATTGCCTCGTCCTGACGGTCGCCACCTGCTCTGACCGAACGGGCGGTAACGATGTCGCCGAGCGAAATTACGGCAACCTCGGCCGTTCCTCCGCCGATGTCGATAACCATTGAACCGGTAGCATCAAACACGGGCAATCCTGCGCCAAGTGCGGCTGCAAGCGGTTCCTCGATGAGATCGATTTCGCGAGCGCCGGCATAATGTGCGGCGTCAAATACTGCTCGGCTTTCTACCTCGGTTACGCCCGAGGGAATACTTACAATTACCCTTGCGCGTGAAAAAAACGAGCCCTTTAAGGCATCGCGTATAAACTTTTTAAGCATGGTTGCAGTAACCTCAAAGTCGGCAATTACGCCGTCTTTAAGCGGACGAACGGCAACGATTGAGCCGGGTGTACGGCCTATCATTTCCTTTGCCTCCGTGCCGACGGCTCTGACCGCCTGATTACGTACGTCAACCGCTACAACCGACGGCTCACGCATAACTATTCCCTTTCCTCTGACGTGTACGAGGGTATTCGCAGTACCGAGGTCTATTCCTATATCACGAGTAAACATGAATTGTCCTCCCGACAAATAAATTTTAATATCTTTTGTTTTGTTAACCTATCTATTATAGCGCAAACAGTCGCTATGCACAACCACCTGACGCTAAATTATTCAGGTAAAATTTGAAACTTTTTGAGTGCGCGATAGATTTCCGCTGACGGCAGTCCCATTACGGTAAAGTAATCGCCGTCAATCCTCTTTACCAATACCGAGCCCTTGCCCTGTATTCCGTAGCCTCCTGCCTTATCAAACGGCTCGTTTGTCGAAATATACCACTCGATAATCGCGTCGTCAAGCTCGTAAAATTCGACCTTTGTCGCGGCTACAAAGCGCTCACTAGCATCCTTTGAGATAATAGAAACACCGGTATAAACGGTATGCTCACGACCCGACAAGCGTTTGAGCATATTTGCCGCGTCATCGCGTGAGGTCGGCTTTCCGAGAATTTCGTCATCAAGCGCAACCACCGTATCGGATGCAACCACCACGTCGTCGGGATAAAGCGTCGACACCGCCTTTGCCTTTCTGAATGCGAGCTCGTACACGGCATCGTATCCGCTCATATCGGACGAAATCGTTTCGTCCGTGTCGGCAACAACGCATTCAAAGCTATAACCGAGATTTGTTAAAATTTCGCGTCTTCTCGGTGAAGCCGAGGCAAGTATCAGCATAAATTAACCTCCGATAAAATTAAACAAAATTGCAGTAAATCATAAAACTCCACGTTCATAAAGTCCACGGGTAAAATCTTTTTCGGGCTTTGACGATGCGGCATATTCGGCGATAACCTCGCCTACTCTATCCCGCGTTTCGTGGGTAAAATTGAATAGCCAGAAGGCATATTCGCCGAAATCGCCCTTTTTATCCGCCAACCAAAGCACCTTTGAATTAAGCACCTCGCTCATCCCATATCGGCACTCTATCGGAAAGCGCTCGCCTGCGCGGTCGATAATTTCCCTTGCGCCGTTACACGATGCACAGCCGCCCTTTTTATTCGGTGCAGGACAATTTCGCGTGAGCATGAGCGGCAGACGACCATAGGCGATTATACCTGCCTTTTTAAGCGGTGTTTTCCCTTTAGGCAGGGTGGTTTCAAAGGAAAGGGTTACCCTTTCGGCGCCCATTTCCTCGATTTTTTCAATAGCGTAGGAATTGAATATATTGAGCCCAAAGCCACCAAAAATTTTCAATCCTGCCGCCTTTACGATGGGAAGTGCCGCAATATTGTGGCACATTACCCATTCGACTCCGACCGCCTTTAATTCGCCAAGCCACTTTTTTGCCGCTGATTCAAGCGAGAAAAAAGCTCGCGGCAATTCGACTCCAACCTTTACTCCGTCGGCACGCAAAATGAGTTCGCTCACCCTCTTCGCCGGGGTGTCTGCGGGAACAAAAATCATATCAAGCCCACTTACGTCGTCGGGCACCTGTTCTATATCAGAAAAACGAGCAACAAGTTCGGTCTTTTGATTCTGATGCGCCGTTTTCTCCGTCAAATGAGTTTCATAAAAAGGCACGGCTGACGGCATTCGCAATTTATCAATCAGTTCGGTGCATTCCCTTTTCATTCGGTTGATTTCCGATACGGGAATGGCTATGTTGTCATCGATTTCACATTCGAAATTATTACAGTAATAAGGCGTTCCGCCAAGCTTTGCACAGCGATTTTTGATATCCTCGCTACCCACCGCCTTATTTTCGGCTATCTGCGGCATTTCGCCAAGCACCGTTACTGTATTTTTGCCGTCGGTCATGGTCATTTTAGTTTGCTGACCGATTCTTGCAAAAAAGGCAACGTCGACGGCAACGCTCTGTCTTTCGTTTCGGTAAAGTTGCTTTAATCCGCTGATGGCAGAGTCCGATGCCGCAAGGTCGGTTTCGGTGCGGTGACCAAACATTTCGGCTCCGCGCTTGCCGACAAAGTAGCCGTCGGTATGTCCCGACCGAGAAAAAACGTCCATCAGCCGAGAAAGCAACTCGTCATCGCAAAAGCCGTTATCGAGCACCTGACGAAATGCGGCTGTTGCGGCGGCAATATATTCGGGGCGTTTCATTCTGCCCTCTATTTTGAGCGAGTCGACGCCGATATTTTGGAGCTCGGTCAAATAGTCTATCAGCGACAAATCCTTTAAGCTGAGGGGATATTTGCCATCCTTTGACGGCAAACGACAGGGTTGGGCGCAGTAGCCGCGATTTCCGCTGCGGCGACCGATTACCGCGCTCATATAGCATTGACCCGAAACGCACATACAAAGCGCACCGTGAACAAAAAGCTCGGTTTCCATTCCCATTTTGTGTGCCAGGTCGCACAGCTCGGCTATTTCACGCCTGTTCATTTCACGAGCGAGTACAACCCTCTCGAAGCCAAGCTCTTTTAGCTCGTAAAGGGCAGACGGCGAAGTAACAGTCATCTGTGTCGATGCGTGGAGTGGCATATCGGGGCATAAGTGTTTAAGCAGTTTTATGAGTCCCAAATCCTGAACGATAATGGCATCTACACCCGCTTCACAGGCGAGTTTCACCGTTTTTGTCACGTCGGAAATTTCGCTTTCGGCAACTAGGGTGTTGAGGGTGAGATATACCTTCACCCCACGGATATGACAATACTCGACCGCCTTTTTAAACTCGTCGTCGGCAAAATTACGCGCAGAGCGACGAGCATTAAAGCGACCGTAGCCCATATAAACCGCATCAGCACCGCTTCGCACAGCGGCATAAAGCGCCTCGTCAGATCCGACGGGACAGAGAAGTTCGGGTTTCATCGTCCGGCAAGCTGTTTACGAAGTCGGATATTTTCCATGTTCAGACGCTCGATTTCACGTCTGGCTTCGTCAACCTCGATAATAGCGTCAATCGACTTTGCATCGCTGACCTGCATCTTTCCCGTGATTTTGTCGAGTGCTCGTTTTGCCTTTTCGGCTTCGTCACAGCATTCGAGCGCGGCAAACACCGCTACCATTGTGGTTGACAGATAGGGATTCTGCTTTGCGAGCTGATCAAGGCGCTCGTTAAGCTTTGCTCCTATTCCGCGGATATAGGTTTCGTCCTCGTCGGTGTTGATATAATAATCAATTCCTCCGACACAAATTTTTACCTTTTGAGACATAAAAACACCTCATTCAATAAATTTATATATACACTATAATAATATAACATTTTTCGATGATTATAAAGTCTTTTTTTCATTTTATACAAAATTTGCACCAAAAAAACTGTTCAAAATTTTAAAGCTTCTTTCGTCATTGTGCATAAATTCTAAAAAAAATTAGTATTTTATATTATTCCACTTGATAAATTGTAAATTTTCGGGTAAAATCAATTATGCAGGTATATCTTACTTGTGTTAGGAGTGTACCGATTTTATGACAAATCAGCTTTCAGTTAGCGCATTATTTGATTTAGAAAAAACTATTGCAAAGGATATTTTTGACGGAATCGACCTGCCGTTTAAGGTGCTTCCGCTTATTTCCGATTTTATTATTAAGCTCGGAAATTCGCTTGATGAAGAAATTTTTGAAAAGCGCGGCGAAAATATTTGGGTTGCAAAAAGTGCAAAAATCGCACCGACCGCATATCTTAACGGTCCCCTCATCATCGACGAAGATGCCGAAATTCGCCACTGCGCATTTATAAGAGGCAGTGCGATTATTGGTAAAGGTGCCGTAATCGGCAACTCGACCGAGGTTAAAAACGCAATTGTTTTTGACAAGGCACAGGTTCCGCATTATAATTATGTCGGAGATTCCATTCTCGGCTACATGGCTCACATGGGCGCAGGTGCCGTTACGTCCAATTTAAAGTCGGATAAATCGCTTGTCACCGTTTCGGTCGGAAAAGAAAAGGTAGAAACCGGACTCAAAAAGTTCGGCGCAATCCTCGGCAACTATGCCGACGTCGGATGCAACAGCGTTCTCTGTCCCGGCACCATGCTCGGTCAGTCCTGCCGAGTATATCCTCTTTCGATGGTTCGCGGCTTTGTTCCCGCAAAGCATATTTATAAGAATAAGAACGACATCGTCGAAATAAAATAATTTGTAACGACTCTTTACTGCGTTCTCAAATCATGCCGTAGAGAACATTAAGCAGTAAACATAAAAATTGTACCGTCGGCAACGGTATGGAGGAATTATCAATGAAAAAAATTATTGCACTGCTTTGCATTTTAGCAATCGTAGCTTGCGCTTTCGTTTCATGCGGCGGCGACAAAGAGGGTTCCGAAAGCTTCCAGGGAACTGAATACGAGCCCATTAAACGCGAGGAAATCGTTTATGAAAAAATCGGTGAGCCCTCGGTGAAGCCCGAAAATACATACAAAGCAGGCGACATTAAGGAAATCGGCATTACCATCGAAGGTGCTGACGAGGATGGCACTCTCGTTCTCAAGGTAGGCAAGAAGGCATCTCTCACCAGCAAGCTTTTCCCCGAAAATCCTGCTATCACCACAGTTTACTGGGAAAGCTCAAACGAAAAAATTGTCAAAGTTGACAAGGACGGAAACGTTCTCGCCATGGCTCCTGGTTGCGCTACAATCGCTTGTACAACCGTACTCGGCTTCTCTGACACAGTAAAGGTTCTCGTTTACGAATACGAGGGTAACGACGAGCTTGCAAACGAGCTCATTACACTCCTCAACGATGCCAGAGCAAAGGAACTTTCAAAGGCAACCGATGCTGATGCACCGAGCGAAGAAGCTACCGATGCCGCTACCGAAGGCGCCGCTTCTGAAGAAGCTGCTTCCGCTGCAGAAGGCGAAGATGCTACCGACGAGCTCGCTCAGTACAAGCTCAAGACCGACGATATCATGCTCAAATACGCTGTTAATCAGCGCGTTTACGAGGAAGCTTGCGAAGGTACCATGGACTCAACCCGTCCCGACTTCTACGGCATCGGTAAGGACAGACAGCACACAACTGTGCTCACCGACTACGAAATTCATAGCCGTGGAAGCACCTGTCTGAACGGAATTTGGGGCGAATACACCGCCGAGCAGGTTGCCGAAATGCTCCTCAGCTCCGAGGATTCTAAAAAGGCAATCATGAACAAAAATTACGAATACATCGCTGTTGGTTGCTACAAGAATGGCGAAGTAACCTACTGGCTCGTTACTATGATTATCCCCTTCTAATAAAATTAACTAAAATAGTTTCACCGTCCAAAGTAATTTGCTTTGGACGGTGTTTTTTTATCCTTATAATAGGCAACTACCTATTGTCGCTCTAAATAAAACGTGCGACGGAAAGCAAAAGTCAAATTTATCATTCGGCAAAATACGTTTATACCCTTTTTACGCGTCATTTTTATCGGCTGTAATTCCCCTCAACCAATCCAAACAACCATTGTCGCAGCAATTAAAGCGGCGAAACAATTATGCAAATTCAACGTGATAATTTATCTTTACCATATTACATATAACAGAAACTCCCCGCCTGAATTTATCAGGCAGGGAGTTTATTTATTTGATATTAGAAAATATCTGTTGAATCCTCAATCTTATCCTGTGAATCGGTTGATGAAGCTGTTGTCAAGCTGTAAACCGAGGAATAGATTGTATGAGTATCGCCGGCAGTATCAAGATATGTCAGGTATGAAACGAGATATACGTTGATTGCTGAGCCGTCGCGTGACGAAAGTGTCATTCTGAGCTGTCCGTTAGGTGTAGTAGTTGTAGCAACCCTCTTTCGAACAGTTGCTGCTACATTATCGAGGGTCAGAATATCCGACTTGTTATCGTCAGCAGTATAGATTACGCCAGCTTCAATGAGAGTGTAACCGGTCGGCACAGAACGCTCGGTGAGGAAGGTTACCTTCTTTCCGCCATCAACAAGGGATGAATCGGTTACGTCGGTAACCGGTTTAACATCGGCTGAAGTTGCTATTACAGCGGTCAAAACTGTATCTGCACCGACGTAGAAGGTGTATCTGGTCTCATAGCTGATAACCGAAGCATCGCTTGCGGTTCCTTCAACGTGCCATCCACCGAATACTTCTCCATCGGCAAGAAGCGATGAATCAAATACAACAGTAACCTTTGTGTTATAGACGAAGGTAGCCGACTGGGTGCCATTTACCTTTCCGCCATTTACAATTACTTTGTAGGCGTCATCATTCTTAACATAACTGATCTTGATGGTCATGTCGCCATCGACAGCAATTACGCTACCGGGCTCCATAATTGTATTATCTACAACCCAGCCCTGATAGGTGTAACCGTATGACGACGGAAGTGCCGGAAGAGTGATTGTTTCGCCCTTTGCTACCGTTGCGGTGGATACGACTCTACCGATACGGTCATAGAAAATAACTGTTGCGGTAGAAGAATCCGCCTTTGTAAAGTAAGCAGTAAACTCGGTAACATTCGAAAGTGTAACGTTGATAACCGCGTCGTGAGAAACAATCTGGTTATTGCCGTTCATCCAGTAAGCGAAGGTGTAACCCTCGTCGGCAATAGCAGAAAGCTGAACCTCGTCACCTACAAAGTAATCGTCGTTGAAATCGTACGGAGCGCCGTTAAAGAGGACGCTACCACCCTCGGACCCATTGATGCGAAGCTCACTATACGGCTGGAAGGGTCCGAATACCGCCTTTACAACCGTCTTTTCCTCAGTGAAGGTAAGGTCGAGGTCAGGGTCAACAGAAATCTTATTTCCATTGCCGTCAATCCATTTAACGAACATATAGCCATAGGTATCACATACGGCATTCAGGGTAACACGCTCGTCGATATAATGTGTGGAAGTCGGGTCAAATACATCGCCGTAAAGCTCGATATGACCATTTTCATTATGAGTAATGTCATACTCGGCGGGTTCCATTTCGAGCGCATGAACACTCAAGTCATTCCAGTAGTATGTCTGGTTATAAATCATAGACATACACGAAATCTTAACATCATTAAAAGCATAGGTCGGTCCAACAAGTCTTGTTATAGCGTCGCCCGAAATGCTGAAAATCTTTTCATTATCGGTGGTGCGAATAACCTCAACCGAGCCATATGAGTAGTTAATTGTGTATGCGTGCGATGACATTGATGCAGAGGAAATATACGGATCGGCAATTTCCTTTCCGTTCATAAAGAGACGGTAGACAAAGACTGTAACGCCTTTATCATTTTTAATATTATATACTCGAAGCTCAAGACCACCGATTGCAAAGGTCTGATGACGATATTTATCCCAATCGTAAACTTCATTTACGATTGTAACACCACCGGGTACGCTTCCCTTATAAGATGTTGAGAAGGAAGCAGTCCACTTTCTGTTAAGATTAAAGGTTGCCTTACTGAGAAGGGTCGACGATGCACTAACTGCGCCGTCAATATGGCTTATTCCGTTACTGGGGAAGCTTACAAACGCTGAGGCGGATGTGATGTTAAACATGTCCTTTGTGAACACGCCATCATAATCGGTGTAAACAGCTGAATAATTAGCATCAGCGGCTTCGATAGCAACAGGATAGGTCTTTTCTGCGGTTTTTTCGAGGCTTACACCCGATTCGTTAACAAGCCAATCATAGAAGCCCTCGATCATCTGATAGTTACCGCCTGCGTTGGGATGTAATCTGTCGGCGAACCAATCGTAATGATCCTTTGTCAAAGTGTAGTAGTCGTAGTAAGGAACTTCGAGTGTTGTGGCAAGTTCCTTTACCCATTCGCCGATTTTGCAAATGGTTTCATCGGTCCAGCAGTCAACCGGATTCGATTCGGTTGCCCATGAGTAGTTCCAAGGAGGAATACACAAGATAACCTGACCACCGGTGTTTTTTACGCCGTCGATGATGGTTCCATATTCTTTAAGGAATCTCTGATGCCAATTTTCAAGTTCGTCGCCGGTAAACATAACGTTATCGGAATAATTCTTTATATACTTTGAGTCGTTGGTACCGAGCATGAGGATATAAAGGTCAGCGTTTGTCTGCTTTGCGATGGTATTCTGACCTTCAAGACGGTACGGGAAGCCGTAACCTGCACCTTCGAAAGCTGCGGCCGCACTAACACCTGCGTTGTAGCAATCGTATGTATATCCGAGCTTATCATTAAGGAAGCGGCTGAGTGTATCGTCGTGCGATACAGATGCGCCGTGGGTGATCGAGTCACCGATAAAGGTGATTCTGTAAGGGTCGGTCTTTCCTGTCAAGTCGGCATCAACCGAACGCATAAATACGGCAGAATCCATGTTCTTAAGAGCAATTTTTTGCTCAGGAACGTACGGATTAACCTGCATATATGTACCTGTGCGGATAGGATTGTAGTCGAAAATTTTACCTTCAACTACGCCAACCTCATCCGATTCCAACGAGTAAGGATTTGAATTAACGAAGGTAGCATATCTACCGAAAGGAAGTCTCTTTCCGTCAACCGAAACAATGATTTCGGTGCATCCTTCCCTATCAATAAACTCGATAGTATATCTATGCCACTTCATAAAGTCGATAATCTGGTTGTCATTATCGAACTTATTATTGTTATAGGCTGCAATCTTACCGGTAGAAATCTTATTGAAATACATCAAATTATTACCAACGCCGTAGCCCAAAACGTAGCCGTCGGTACCGCTTTCGTCGGTTCTGAACACGATGTTAAAGGAACCTGCAAACTTGGCATCAAATGAAATTGAAGAATTTTCGAACGTTGAGCCAAGGTCATACTTTACATCGTCGATAAAGCGTGTACCGCCGTCCGACATAACATTGGCGATGGTATAATCGCCGTAAGGATTATCGTCGGACGTGTCGTCGGGGGTATTATAGGTTGCCGGATCAAAGAACGCAACCGGCATATTTCCGCTGTCTCTAACTATTTCGGTCGCGGAAGCAGTTATACCGAAAAGACAAGACATCATTGACAAAATCATAAGCACAGAAAGAATTCCTGAACAAAGTCTAATTGAAATCTTTTTCATTTTAATAGCCTCCTTCTCCAAAATCAGTTAGCAGCAACGGTGGTCGTTGCGGTGTAAACGGATGTGTAAATGGTAACGATTTCGCCATCGGCATTGAGATAGGTCAAGTAGCCAACCAAATAGAAGGATGAGCCGCCGTCCTTTGAGCCAAGGTTGACACGGAGCTGACCTCTGGCGGTATTGTACTTTGACATTGTGCGGCGAATGGTTGTGCCGTTTACGCCGTCAACCGTAAGCTTACCTGTATAATTGAGGTCCTTGGTATAAATTGCACCCGATTCGATGTACTGAGCATCTTCCGGCATCCAACGCTCGGTAAGGAAGCTTGCCTTTGTGCCGTCGGATACAACAGAAACGTCGGTTACGTTGATAATCGGCTGGGGAGCTACACCCGTATTGTCGATAAGCGCTTCGATGGTTACGTCAGCGCCAACGTAGAAGGTGTATTCCTCATCGTAGCTTACTATATTTGTGCCGTTGTACCAACCCGCAAATTTTTCGTTATCGCCGAGGAGGTTGCGATTAAATTTGAGGGTAAACTTTGTATTATATGTATATGTGTTATTGTACTCGGTTTCGGAACCGGTAACTTTAACCTTATATGTAGTAGAGGTCTTTGCCACGTAAGCGGTAACAATTGTATCCTTTGCAAAGGCATACCGGCTACCTGCCTCACAAATTTCGCCATTGATTAACCAGCCCTTAAAGACGTAGCCGTAGGTAAAAGGCATATTCGGGAGGGTTACGTCCTTGTTGGCTTCGGTTGTGATTTCGGCAACACAGTTTCCTGTATAGTCATTGAATCTAACCGTTACTGTTTCGGCGGGTTTTGTAGCGACGAAAACAGCGGTAAGAACCGTCTTAAAGTTGGTAATTATAGTGATATTCTCGTTGGTTGTGATTACGTTGCCGTCCTCATTTGCCCAGTAAGCAAAGGTGTAGCCGTAATCTGCAACAGCTGTAAATGTCTTTTCAACGCCAAAGTCGATAGGATTATTGTCCTTGTCATTTACAAAAAGGACATCGTCACAATAAATTGCACCGCCGACGGTAGCTTTAATATCGTAATCGCAGGTTACACCTTCAAGTAATGCCTGCTCGGCCGCCTTAATAAGCGTATTAAGAGGAGCTGCTGCACTGACGAGACCGCCTGTACCATTTGCAACGATAGCATCGTAAATTGTACGTGCCTTTGTAACGTCGGCCTGATTAAGATTAGTGGCTAAGCCATCAACAAAATCAGCAAATTTCTGTAATGTGGTAAATCCGTTATTTCTGGTTAAACGGATGTTTGATACGGTAGGTACGTTTCCGTTATACTGGCTAATAAAAGGTGCAGGAACAGTGAAATATCCGATTTTTCCGATTTCGCTTGACGACTTCCACTTAATGAGAGCGTATGCAAAGTCAGCATCTGCCGGCATCGCAACCATAGTCGAGGTTGTGCTATCCGGAAGTGTCCATGTGATGGAAGTGTTACTTGCAGTTGTTTCTTCATCCCTGCCGGTAATAAGACGGGTTACAGAAATCATACCATCAATGTATTTAACGGTGTACTCATTAAAACAATACTTGTTAGCAAAGGTTGATGCATCGGCACAACCGGTTTCAAAACGAGCAAGTTCAGTATTGCCATACATGAGATAAAGAGTTTTTGCACCGTAGTCGGTAACAAATCTAAAATCGCCAACACAAAGTTCAGATGTACCTGATTCGGCGGAAGAAGTGAATATCTCCCACTTTACAGTAAAGCCATAAGGTACTACGTAACCTTCCTTGGAAACAATTTCTACAGGTTTACCCGAGGCATACTGAATATAATTGTATCTGGTATTGAAGCTTTGACCGCTCCAACTACTTCCCTTTGACACGATATTATAGTTTGCAAGTCCTGTATCATCCGTAGTGAACATGAGCGAACTATCATATTTGTCCGACATAATTGCCGAAAAATCAGAATCGTAATTGGACGACACGGTAGTTGCCGAGGCGTTAATCACAAATGCGCCAAGGACAATCGCCAACGTCATTACAACTGACAATCCTTTTTTAATAATATTAGTCATAAGTGCAAATTCCTCCTACTATTTTATTCATGATTATAATACCAAATTAACTCGCAAAATCGCTACTATTTTTTTATCTTATCTTTGCACTTTGTAACATTTTTTTGTTATCATTATTGATGTTTTTTGAAGAAAATCAATAATCATTATATTTTCTTGCTATTTTTAAAACTTTCATTATCGAAAAACTGACATCACTTCGTCAAAATAAATAAAGAAAAAGGCCGCCCCGAAATCGAGACGACCTTTTTCTTTTTTTCTACTTAGGGTATAAATCTGAGGAGGGTAGAAATACACTTTTAGGCGATGCGGCTTCGCCTTTTTCAAGTGCAATTATACTATAACAAACGCTTTTTGCGAACATATAGTTAATATGTGAAATTTTTTTTAACAATTATTTTGAGATTGTATAAACGCCCTTTTCTCCGTCAAAAATAACTGTAAAAGAAAGGAAGAGTTGAATGAAAATTACAGGACTTAAACATAGCTTAAAGGGCAAAGGGAGCTATATCGCGCTGGCAATTTGTATGATAGGAATTGGCGCTTGCGGCTGGCTGACAATAGGCAAAAGTGCCGATGACCACACAGCAAAAATAGACAAAACATCGTCATTCATAAGTGAAATCAACTCGTCATACAATGATACTGTAAACGTAGGTAAGTTAATTATTCCCGACGACGATTCGTCGCAGACAGAATCAAACGGCGATAACACTTCGAGCAACCAATCTAGTACGAGTAACGAATCTAGCGAAGCTGAATCGGCGGTATCAAACGAGCAACCCGTTGCAGACTATTTCGTGCTGCCGCTGACGGGCGAAATCACAAAACCATTCAGCTTAAAAGAACTGCAATATTCCGAAACCTATGGCGATTGGCGGCTTCACAATGCGATTGATATTGCTGCTGAACAGGGGGCTACTATTCACAGTGCAGGTGACGGTATAGTTCACGACGTATACACCGACTCAAAGTACGGCAAGGTAATCAAAATCGACCATTCAAACGGAATTTTTACCCTCTATTGCGGAGTTAAAACCGCCTATGTCAAAAAAGGTGACGTGGTTGGAATAAATCAGGATATTGGCAATCTGGGCGAAACTCCTTGCGAGTCGGCGGATAAATCGCATCTCCATTTTGCCGCAGTAAAGGACGGAGTATATATCTCCCCTCTCGAACTGGTTAAATTCGAATAGCAAACAATAATCTTTTGGGCAAAACAGTTTTCACGCCCACGGAAATCGGCATCTAGTCAATGGTATGGGCAACAAAAAGCGACGGTGATAATCACCGCCGCTTTTTGTTATCCTTTATTTAATTGGAATTAACCAATGCGTCCGTACATTGGACCTTCGCCAAGCTCATTAACCGGCTCCTTTGCAGGTGCTGTGCTTACGCTCTTCGGTGCTGATGAACGTGATGAATTGCGTGAACGACCGCCACGTGAAGAACGTGCCTTCGGTGCGGGTTCGCTACCCTTTTCAAAGCCGATGATTACACGGCGATTCTTTCCGTCGCTGACCGACCATGAGGTAACGCCGTCAATTTCCTGAACGGCCGAGTGAATAACTCTTCTCTCATACGGATTCATCGGTTCAAGAGACTGATTTCTACCCGAGCGGAGTGCCTGACGGGCAGTCTTTGCAGCAAGTGCCTGAAGGGTCTTTTCTCTCTTTTCGCGGTAGCCGCTGGTATCGAGAACAACCCTTTTGAATTCGCCCTCTTCTTCCTGATTGCAGTAGAGTGAAGCGAGACACTGGATAGCATCGAGGGTTTCACCCCTTCTGCCGATAACGGCGCCCATTCCGTCGCCCTCGATGTCGAGCTTAACGCCCTTTTCAATGTCGGTGGAGGTAATGGTTACCTCGCCGATGTCCATGTGGTCGAGGATGTCCTTTACATATTTGATTAAGCCGTCAACATTCTTTACTCCGTAGGTGACGGGCTTATCATCGTTTTTTTCTTCTTTTTCGGCCTTTTTATCTTGCTTTTCAGCTTTTTTGTCGGCCTTTTTTTCGGTTTTGTCGTTCTTTTTATCTGCCTTCTTTTCAATCTTCTTTTCGGTCTTCGGCAGGTCGTTATCTAATGATTCAACGTAAACGCGAACCTTTGCCGCTTTACCGCCAAAGAGACCCAAAACCTTCTTTTCCGGAAGGTCGATTATTTCAAATTCGACATCGGCATCGCCAATATCGCCAAGCATTTCTATCGCTTTTTCCTTTGCTTCTTCGACCGAAGCGCCGGTAGATATAGCTTCTCTCATGTTACGATTTCATTCCTTTCTACGTAACCTTTTTTCAACTGTTATTCGGCAGCTTCTTCCCTTTTCATAGCTGCTTCTATCTTTTCATTTTCGTACTTCATTCTCTTTAAAACTGTTTTTGCTTCGATTTGGGCAATTGTACGTGCAGGGCTGAACATTTTGTTAGTAAAGATGCTGATGAACATACTTACAACGTTTGAACATGCCCAGTAAAAGCCCACTGCGCCCGGTACCGTAAACGCGATTACGAGGGAGAAAAGCGGCATAAATACATACATGCATCCTGCTCCCTGAGCTGCGCCGGGATTGGTCTTTTTCTGCATTTGAGTGGTGATATAGGTGGACAAAATTGCCGTTGCAAAGGAAAGAAGCGGAATAATCCAAATAATCGAAAGTGTGCTAACCGACGGCTGTTCGGTAAGATTGATTCCGAAAAAGGAGAAATCGAGTGAGCCAACCATTTCCTTCAGCTCACCGCCAACCTTATCTATTCCGCCGAGAATGTCCATTTCGCTGGTGACGTCAAGCGTCTTTTTTGCTCCTTCAACAAGCTTGTCCGAAGCTCCGACAAGGTAGGTGAGCGGCTGTCTGACCGCTGTGTAAATAGCAACAAAGAAGGGGAAACGGATAAACATAAGCAAACAGCCGGACATCGGACTGGTTCCCGATTCCTGCATGAGTTCGCTCATTGCCTGCTGCTGAGCCATACGGTCATCCTTATACTTTTCTTTGATTTTGTCCATTTTGTTTTTCATTCTCGCCTGATTTGCGGTGGTCTTTTGCTGCTTAATGTTGAGCGGCAAAAAGACAATGTTAAGCAACAGGGTGAAAATAAAAATCGACAGTGCAAAATTACCGCCGAGCAATACGCAAAGCTGGTTTAAAAGCCAGCCGATCGGCTTTGCAAAAAAATCGTAAATTGCGTTCATAATAATCCTTTCTGCGAATAAAATTCGCTTTGGGAAATGGTGCCCTATTTATCCCTCTTTTTTCTTTCCTTCTTTGGTGGAACGGGATCGTATCCGCCCTTGAACAGCGGATTGCACCTGAGTATTCGGTAAATTGTAAGGAGCGACCCTTTTATCGCCCCATGAATCTCCAACGCTTCGATAGCGTAGTTGGAGCAGGTCGGTATATACCGACAGCACGGCCCTTTTGCCGCTGAAATGTGCTTTTGATAAAATCGGACGAGTTTAATCAGAATTTTTTTCATTTTTTTCTACCAAGCATCCTAGCGCGGACAAATGGCGTTTCATAATGGCTGCCATGTCGCAGCTTTTTAACTCCAATGCGCATGAACGGGCGACAAAAACAATGTCGTATCCGCCCGTAATCTCTCGGCTGCATTCATAAAAGGCAGCCCGTATAATACGCCTGACTCTGTTTCGTTCAACGGCGTGACGAAATGTCTTTTTGCTCGCAGTTATCCCTATGCGACAATAGCCCGCACGATTACGCATAACATAAGTAACCAATGCGGGACCAACATATCGTTTTCCACGACCATAAAGGCGTCTGAAATCCTTGTTTTCCTTTAAAGTGTTTTTCAAGACTTACCTTCCGTTATATCAAAATTTTTTGACACGTCGCCTTACTAATTATAAATTAGTGGGTGAGACGCTTTCTTCCCTTCGCTCTGCGACGGGCGAGTACCTTGCGGCCGTTGGCTGTCGACATTCTCTTGCGGAAGCCGTGCTCCTTCTTGCGATGCAATTTCTTGGGCTGATAGGTTCTGAACATTTATAACCCTCCGTTTCATTCCCGAGTCTGTACTCGGCTTTTTTTATAATGCGGTTGTATAAAAAATGTTGTAAAACACCTTTTTTAAAAAATCATAAGACACAACCCTGCAATATAAGATTATATAATAAACAGCCCTCTAATGTCAACCAAAATTTTTAATAATTCGCAATTTGGCGTTTCTCCCACGCAACACCCACAAAAGACTGTGTAGATAAGTGAAAATGCCACTACATTTATGATTTTTATTCGGTTTTATACTTTATCATTTTGCAGTCGGTATAGTACCACGAAAGGATTTCGACGTAGGAATAATTCTGACGGGCAAGATAATTTGCGCCAAACTGGCTCATTCCCACCCCGTGTCCGTGCCCCTGCACCCTGAATTTGAAGCTGCCGTCGGCATAGCTGACGGTGAAAACCGACGATTTCAGCCCGAGCGCCGACCTTATCTTTGCGCCTGTGAATTTCTTTCCGCATACCTGGATTTCAGTCACGGTACCTGATTCGCTCGTCTTTATTCCGCTTATCCACTTTGACTGCGAAAGGTCGGTTTCGGGCAGGGACAGCTTTTTGATAAGCTCGGACGCCGTGAAGCTTACCTCGGACAGATACTTTGACGCGGTTAGATCGCCAAGCGACTCGACCGGCTGTAAATAATAATAATCCTTTCCCCACACGGTCAGAGCCGACTCGGTTCTTCCCGACGAAATGTTATGATACGCCGCCAAAATCGGTTTACCCTCGTCGTCGACCATAACGTAGCCCTTTACCGACGCCATCGCATCCTCGATTTTTTTGCAATATTTGTCAGCATCGTTGCCCCATTTTTTTCGCGCGTCTTCCCTCGTGATAAACGCCTGGTCGCGCGATGATGAAGCAATCACGTCATAGTCGAGGTCGGCACGTTCATTCTTCCGAAATAGCATATAGGTGTACGATGCGACCGTCTGGGCTTTGAGCGCTTCGTCGCAATATGACGCGGGCATTTCTGCCGCGACCACGCCGAATATGTAATCGTCGACCGACATTTCGGTTATTTTGCCGCTTTTTTCGTCAAGGATGCGGACAATTTGTTCATTCTTCGACTCGGTTGTGACAGAGCTTTTACTCGGCTTTTTTACAGACGAGGCACCCTCACACTTTCCGATACAGATGATGGGCAAAAGAGTGCAATAAACCATAATCAAAATCGCCGAGACAGCATATATTTTTTTCATACAAAGCTCCTTATTGACTTAAAGGTCAGTTTAGTGTAAAATAATATAATTAAATATCCTAATGAAACGAGGTGACAAAGATGGATTTTAACAATAACATCTTGTCCAATTTATGCAACGAATTTAAGGAATATAACAAAATTAACCCCGCCGAATACAAAAAGTATCAGGTAAAGTGCGGTCTTCGTAACGAGGACGGTACCGGTGTTATGGCCGGTCTGACCCGCATTTGTAACATAAAGGGTTACGTCGTTGACGACGGCGAAAAATGTCCCGTCCCCGGTGTACTCAACTATCGCGGAATCAGTATCGAGGATATTGTCAACGGCTGCGTCAAGGATAAGCGTTTCGGATTTGAGGAGGTTGTTTGGTTGCTCCTTTTCGGCGAGCTTCCCGATAAGCAAACCCTCGAAAATTTCCGTGCTTTTCTTGCCAAAAACCGCGAACTGCCCGAAAACTTTTCGGAAGACATGATTATGAAGGCACCGTCCAGAAATATTATGAACAAGCTTGCTCGTTCGGTACTTGCGCTCTATTCATATAGCGAGGACCCCGATAATATCGAGCTTCCAAACGTTTTGGGTCAGTGCATCAGCATTATTGCAAAGCTGCCCGTCATCATGTCGCACGCATATCAGGTAAAGCGCCGCTACTTTGACCAGAGCTCGATGTATATTCATACTCTGAAACCCGAGCTTTCGACCGCCGAAACCATTCTCAGAGCCATCCGGGCTGATAAAAAATACACCGAGGAAGAAGCTCGTCTGTTAGATCTCTGCCTCATCGTTCACGCTGACCACGGCGGCGGTAACAACTCGACATTTACCACACGTGTGCTTACATCATCGCACACCGATACATTTGCTACCCTTTCGGCTGCAATCGGCTCGTTGAAGGGACCGCGTCACGGCGGCGCAAACCTCAAGGTTGCCGAAATGCTCGAACACATGGCACCTGCCATCAGCGACCCGACCGACGAAGCCGCTGTAAAAGACTATTTGGCAAAAATCGTTCGCAAAGAGGTTGGCGACAAATCGGGACTTATTTACGGAATGGGACACGCTGTTTATACCATCAGCGACCCGAGAGCCGTTATATTAAAGGAAGAAGCTCGGAAGGTTGCAGAAGGTACCGAGCTCGAACGCGAATTTTTACTTCTCGACGCAATCGAGCGTCTGTCGCCCGGAGTGCTTAACGAAATCAAGGGTTCAAACCGCGCTATTTGCGCCAACGTTGACCTTTATTCAGGACTCATTTACCGCTCACTCGGTATCCCGTCCGACCTGTTTACTCCCCTCTTTGCCGTTGCTCGTATGGCAGGTTGGTGCGCTCACCGAATGGAAGAATTGGCTACCGGCGGTCGCATAATCCGTCCTGCATACAAGGCAGTATCCAACAATGTTGTCTACGTTCCGATGGACGAAAGATAACGGGAGGAAACAATGAAAAATTATCGCTTTTCGATGATTACCTTTTACGCTTTTGCCCCACTTCTTGTTATAGCACGAATTATACAGCAATTTTTGTTCATTGATAGCAAAACGGGATTTTACGTAACCGATTTTGAAGGGATTGCGGCGGTAATATCGTGGCTGTTTGCCGCATTTCCGCTGATACTCATTTTAATAACCGCTCTCGGTTCAAAGGTAAAGGTTACCACTCCGACGCGTTCGCTTCCGCTCGGATGCGCTTCGTTTGCGCTTGGTGCCGCACTGTTTTTTGATAGCGCAGTTTCACTTTCAAACGCGGCAAAAGGCGGACTGACAATCGCTCTCGCAATATCGGCATTTGCGGCGGCAATTTGCTTTATATGGCACGGACTTTCGCTCGTCGCCGATATTAAATTTGCGAATGCGATGATGATTTTCCCTGTTATTTGGGGGCTCATCAATTTGATTGCTCAGTTTATCCGTTGCACAGGGCAAAGCGCCATCGTCGATTATAAAATTTCGATTGTCACCCTCTGCTTTGTGCTCTATTCCATGCTGACACAGTCAAAAATCATTGTCGGTAAATCGAGCAAAAATCAGTCGGCAATTATGCTTTCGGTCGGACTTTCGACGGCGCTATTCTGTATGATAGATACCCTGCCGACCTTTATCGCGACCATAATCGGTCAAGCGAACAATCTCCTTCACGATAAATCAATCGTGTCGCCGACGGTATTTATTTACGGAATTTATATTCTGATTTTTATTCATTTGCTGAAAAATGACGACTCGGCTGATGAAGAAAGCAACGAGATTGACGACGGCGAAATCGGCGATAACGTTGGCGAAATAAACAACGACAACATTGGCGATGGCAGCGAAATTGCCGCCGACAATGCAGAATAAATAAGTAATAAAAAAAGACTTGTTCAAAGGAGCGCTCACATAGGGATAATTCGCCTAAAACAGCGACTTTTTGCAGTCTAATACGTTACAACACCGCAGTACGCGACAGCGTTACTGCGGTGTTGTGCCTTTTATACTATCAAAAATCCATCTGTTTTAGGTGCTTTGCAGTTTTGTAGCAAATAAATTCGGCTCGGTTTCGAAACAA
>JAFQBX010000033.1 GCA_017399535.1 Clostridia bacterium
TCGGATCGGTTGTAACTGCGTCATAAGCGTGTTCGTGAACGATTACGCCGAATGTGCCGTCTTCGTTCTCTACAGCTTCGAAGCCGTCAGCACAGAAGTCTGAGCCGGCGCCTTCTGCTGCGTTGTCCTGCGGATTCCAGTTTTCGAATGTACCGCCACGGATTGAAACTGTGGCTGTGCCATCTCTGTAGCTGGAGTCGATGCAGTTGATGAGGTATGCGTAGCTGCCCTGATACGGGTCAACCGAGAAGTTACCATCTCTGATAACGAGTTCACCCTTTGTTACAGATACAACCGAAACATCGCCGTGGTAGGTACCGCTGTAAATGTGGAGGTTACCTGCCGACGAGAAGTCAGATGCACCGAGGATGAAGCAGTAGCCGTCGGGAATATCCATTGTAACGTTGTTAATTGCAACAAATGCATTATTTACGATACGGATAGCGGGGTTAATGCCCTCTGCGGCGGTGATTGTTACGTTTTCGATGATTGTTGCGCTGTCGATAACTGCTGTATCGAGGAGGTGGATTGTACCGTTTTCACCTGCTGCTGCGTAAGCTTCAGCAAATGTCTTGTAGTACTTGTCGCCTACCTGGATTGTGCATTCTGCGTCGATTTCGCCGCACTTACATACGCCGTCAACGTAATCATGTACGTGGAGAACTACGCCGAATGTGCCGTCGCCATTGTCAACGCCTTCGAAGCCGTCAGCACAGAAGTCTGAGCCGGCGCCCTCTGCTGCGTTGTCCTGCGGATTCCAGTTTGCGAATGTACCGCCACTGATTGTAACTGTAGCAGTGCCGTTTCTGTAGCTGGAGTCGATGCAGTTGATGAGGTATGCGTAGTTACCCTGATACGGATCAACCGAGAAGCTACCGCCTTCGATAACGAGTTCGCCCTTTGTAACAGATACAACCGAAACATCGCCGTGGTAGGTACCGCTGTAAATGTGGAGGTTACCTGCCGACGAGAAGTCGGAAGCACCGAGGATGAAGCAGTAACCGTCGGGAATATCCATTGTAACGTTGTTAATTGCAACAAATGCGTTGTTTACGATACGGATAGCGGGGTTAACGCCCTCTGCGGCGGTGATTGTTACGTTTTCGATGGTTGTTGCGCTGTCGATAACTGCTGTATCGAGGAGGTGGATTGTACCGTTTTCACCTGCTGCTGCGTAAGCTTCAGCAAATGTCTTGTAGTACTTGTCGCCAACCTGGATTGTGCATTCTCCGTCGATTTCGCCGCACTTACATACGCCGTCAACGTAGCTGTGTCCTGTTGCCTCAATAACTTCTGTCGAAATTGTCTCGCCACATACGGTACAGGTTACTGTGATTGAACCATCAGTTGTACATGTAGCATCAACTGTTGTGGTCTCTTCGGTATGGCCGAGAGCTTCGATAACTTCTTCATAAGTGTCGCCGCAATCACAGGTGTAAACTATCTTTCCTGCTTCGGTACAGGTAGCTTCGGTTGTTTCTGCAGTATATTTGTGTTCGCCCGATGCTGCAACCTCGTTGCGCTTTTCGGTAGCTGCACAGTATGAGCAAGTGTAAAGATCATATCCGTCAACCATACAACCTGCTTCAACCGATTCGGTAAGCTCGTAGTTGTGCGGACATGACTTTACTTCAAAGGTACGGATGTCAGCAGTAAAGTTGCCGAGTGAATTGCCGTCAGCATCGGTAACCTTTTCGAATGTAGCATTTACGGTGTAAGTACCTGCGTTCTTGAATGTGAGAACGTTTGAGTTGCCCTGCCACAAGCTGAAATAGAGGTCAGCGCTCGGACCATAGAGATGGAGGTGAGTGATTACGCCTGTTACAACTGTACCATCGTCCTTTGTAAAGGTGATGGGATACTTATCCTTATTATTCCACCAGTCACCGCCGGTGCTGTTCTGAATTGTGTCGCCGACGAATACTTCCTTTTCGCTGAAAGGAATACCGGTCTGCGGATAGAATTTGAGTGCCTTTGTGCCGCTGTAAACAGCATTTCCGTCGCCGTCAACATACTGACGAGGAGCCGCCTTTACGTCAAACGAGCGCAGGTACACGCCATAAAGATTTCCAACAGATTCGCCTGTTTCAACGTTTACAACGCCTTCTGCCTGACCATACATCTTATATGTTCCTGCTTCGGAAAGTGTGTAGCCGATTCCGCCGCCGTTCCAAACGGTAAATCTCGATGTTCCTGCTGTAGGAGCTTTGATTTCAAGATATGTAATTCGGCAGGTGTATTCAACACCGTCGTGTGTAATCTTAACATTACTATTGTTCTTCCACCAGCCGGAGCCGTTCTGAAGAACGTCGCCTACATAAAGGTCATCGGTCGAGAGGGGGATACCTGTGTCAGCGTAAACGTTAACGTCCTTGCCGCCATCAAAATTAACTGTACCATCCAAATTAGCATATCCTCTCGGTAATGCCTTTACTTCGAAGGTACGGATATCGGCATTAAAGTTGCCAAGCGAATTGCCTTCTGCGTCGGTAACCTTTTCAAATGTAGCGGTTACAGTATATGTACCTGCATTGGCAAAGGTAAGAACGCTTGAGTTGCCCTGCCACAAGCTGAAATAAAGGTCGCTGCTCGGGCCGTAAAGATGAAGGTGAGTAATAACGCCGGTAATCTCTGTACCGTCATCCTTTGTGAAGTGGATGGGATACTTGTCCTTGTTATTCCACCAGTCACCGCCGGTGCTATTCTGAATTGTGTCGCCAACATAAATTTCGTCCTCGCTGAAAGGAACGCCATCCTGCGGATAGAACTTAATTTCCTTTGAGCCGGTGAAAACCATTGTGCCGTTCGCATAAATAACTCTCGGAAGCTCTTTTACCTCGAAGGTTGCGAGGGTAAGCTGCTTTCCGTCCTCGAGATTAGCGTAGAGACGCCATGTACCTGCCTTTGTAAGTTCAACGGGGTTATTGTCGGTTGCGCCGTTAATTTTTGCATACTGGAGCTGTGACTGGAACATTCTTGTATCGCCACAGTACCAAGCAGACATGCCTGTCACCTTGCTCGAAGCTGTTTCGCCTTCATCATTGGTATAGTTGAGGGCGTAGTTGAGCCAGTTTCCATTGGTTTTTATGCTGTCGCCGACATAAAGGTCGGTTTCGCTGAGGGTAAAGTAATTATCCTCATCAATGGGATCTGAACCGCTGATATTAAGTGTGGTTGTTATAAAACCGGTCCAGTTATCAGCGCGTGTAGCAGCTGCCGATGCGCTCATTGATACAATACTAAACATTGAAACGATCATCATGAGCGAAAGAGCAAGTGCTAACACCTTCTTTGTCATTTTCATAGACAATCTTTCCTTTCAAAAAATTTGCCAATTAACAACTATGGCTATAATTATAATAACATTATATGGGAAAAAATTCCACACAGACTTTGTGTCAATTTTTTGTTAGTTTTAAACAAATTTTATTAACTATTTCAACAATTACTGCTGTTATAAAAGGCAAATCGCGTTTTTTTGCCCTGACATACCCCGTTTGCATCTCTGCTCATTTCGGGTTTTCGGCAAGTCCCAGCACCTCATAAAGATACTCTCTGCCCTCCTCGACAATTTCGGCAATATCGTCGTAAATGGTCGCCGCCGTCACCTCAATCGTGTCGCGGTAATGAGCGGCAATAATCCGACCGTACATAAACGAGCCGAAAATGACACATACCCCGGTGACAAAAAGCACCGCACGCGACACCATTCCCCGCGATAATTCACCCTTTTCCAAAGCGCATTTCTCCCCCATACATTATATATATTCATTTTATTATGCTCGCAAAAGTTACATACCGCTTTTTCCAAAATTTCTCACGGCCAAAATTGTGAAAAAAATGGTTGTGTTTATAATGTATATAATATATAATAGATAATGTATAATTATATTTTGGAGGGGTGTTCCCTTTTGATTCATTATCTCGATAACAGCGCGACTACACCTCTCTGTGACGAGGCAATCAGCCGAATGACCGAGTGTATGCGCGGCGAATTCGGCAATCCGTCCTCCCTGCATTTGCTCGGGGTAAAGGCGGAAATCCGATTGCAAAAATGCCGCGAAGAAATTGCAAACCGACTCGGCTGTGACAAGGGGGAAATTTACTTTACCTCCTGCGGAAGCGAAAGCAATAACACGGCTATTTTCGGCGCAGTGAAGGCAAAGCGTCGCGACGGAAAACGCATTGTCACCACGGCAATCGAGCATCCGTCGGTTATGCGCTGTATGGACGAGCTTGAAAAGGACGGATTTGAAATTATCCGTCTGATACCCGACGAAAGCGGAAACATTCCCATAGACGAAATCAAAAAAGCCATCACCGCCGACACAATTCTCGTCAGCGTGATGGCGGTCAATAACGAAACGGGCGTCCTTTTGCCCATCGATGAGATAAAGAGGGCGGTACGGCTTTCGGGCGGCTCGGCACTCGTACATATCGACGCCGTTCAGGGCTTTGGAAAGATCGAGATAAACCCGCAAAAAATCGGAGCAGACCTTCTCTCCGTCAGCGCGCATAAAATCCACGGACCAAAGGGGATTGCCGCCCTGTATGTGAAAAAGGGTGTGCGAATTTTACCCCTTATCCACGGCGGCGGTCAGGAAAAGGGACTTCGCTCGGGCACCGAATCCACCCTGCTTGCCGAGGGCTTTGCCGCGGCAGTAAGCGCTTTGCCGCCGACGAAGGTTTCGAGCGAAAAAGCGACGGCGCTAAACCGACTTCTGCGTGATAAATTATCACAGCTTGACGGCGTTTCGATAAACTCGCCCGAAAATGCACTTTCATACATTCTCAATTTCTCGGTCAACGGAATCCGCTCCGAAACAATGCTCCATCATTTAGAAAACATGGGCGTTTTCGTTTCCAGCGGCTCTGCCTGTGCAAAGGGCGAAAAAAGTCACGTGCTTAAAGCGATGGGACTGACCGATTCCCTCATCGACAGCGCAATTCGCGTGAGCATTTCGCGCTTCACCACCGAGGAGGACGTTTTGGCGCTTGTCAGCGGAATCGAGGACGGAATAAATAAACTTGTACGGAGTAAAAGATGAAAGAAATCATACTGATAAAAAATGGCGAAATCGTATTAAAGGGGCTCAACCGCAGTTCCTTTGAGGACGTAATGATAAAGAATTTGCGCCGCAGCTTAAAGCAATTCGGCTCGGCCGAGATTAAAAAGGCGCAGTCGACCATCTACATTATGCCGGGTGAGGACCTTGACCTCGACCGAGCGCTCGAAAGGGTAAAAAAGGTATTCGGCATCGCGGGATTTTCACGCGCTCTCGAATGCGAAAAGTCGATTGAAAGCATTGTTAGCGAGGGTGTACCCTATCTGGCTGATGTTTTGAGCGAAGTTCGCACTTTTAAGGTGGAGGCAAAGAGAGCGGACAAGCGCTTCCCAATGAAGTCGCCCGAAATTGCCGCCGAAATGGGCGGAAAGCTGCTCGAAGCGTATCCGCATTTAAAGGTAGACGTTAAAAATCCGCAGCTCGTCGTGAACGTCGAAATCCGCGACTTTGGCGCCTACGTCCATGCGGGTCAGATTCAGGGCGCAGGCGGAATGCCGACCGGCACGGGAGGAAAGGCCGCCATTCTCATCTCGGGCGGAATCGACTCGCCCGTTGCCGCCTACATGATGGCGAAGAGGGGCATCGAGCTTACCGCAATTCACTTTGCGTCACCGCCCTATACCTCGCTTCGCGCCGAAATGAAGGTAAAGGAACTGCTCTCGAAGGTTGCCGAATTCTGCGGCCCGATAAAAATGGGCATTGTCCCCTTCACCGAAATTCAGGAGCAGATTAGTCAGAACTGCCCCGAGGAATATTTCACCCTCATCATGCGCCGATATATGATGAAAATTGCTAACCTTCTCGCCGAGCAAAACGGCTGTCACGCGCTGATTACGGGCGAAAGCGTAGGTCAGGTCGCAAGTCAGACCATCCACGCACTTGCCGTTACCGATGCCGTTTGCGAAATGCCGGTTTTCCGTCCCTGTATCGGAATGGACAAGGAGGAAATCGTTTCGATTTCGCGAAAGATTGATACATTTGACATTTCGGTCCAGCCCTATGAGGACTGCTGTACGGTATTTACACCCAAGCACCCGAAAACTCGCCCGACAATTTCGGCAGTTGAGGAGGCAGAAGCGCCCCTCGACCACGATAAGCTGATTGACGAGGCGATAAAGAATACCCGCTTTGAATGGATTAAATAAACCGAATTTTTTCACGAAAGGAGAGCCGTCTAAATGAATGAAAACAAGTTTTTACCCGAGCCCGAGCTCGAAAGGGCGGTTGTCCTCGCGCTGAAGGAAAAGGGGCTGACCGTCGCCACCGCCGAATCGTGTACGGGCGGTCTCGTTTCAAAGAGAATTACCGCCGTTTCGGGCTCGTCGAGCGTATTTGAGCTTGGCGTTGCCGCCTATTCGGGACGGATAAAGAATAAAATTCTCGGCGTCGATGCCGATAAAATTGACCGACTCGGCACAGTTTCGGCTCCCGTAGCCGCCATGATGGCTGACGGAGTAAGAAAACTCGCCGATGCCGATTTCGGAATTGCGACGACGGGCGTTGCCGGCGACTCCTTTGAGGGAAAGCCGACAGGCACCGTTTATGTCGCACTCGCGGATAAAAACAGGGTATATATCAAACGGCTTGCGATTGACAAACCCGCAAGCGAGAGGGAGAAAATACGTTACATAGCTTCGACATACGCGCTTGATATGCTGCGGCTGTATCTTGCCAACGACCCCGACCTGATGACGAGCGGCGTTACCGTCGCCGAGGTCGACGAAAATCTTTGAGGTGTTAATTAAAATGAGCGAAAACAAAATGCAATTTGACCCGAGTAAAATCGGATTTGCGGAGGAGCTTGGCAGCACCACGCAAATCCCCGCAATAAAGCGCAATAAAAAGCAGACGGCAAAGCCCTCTGCAGCTGAAAAGTCCCCCGTGGCGAAAGCCCCTGCGGCAAAAAAGCCGACCGCCGCAACCAAAACGGACGCGGTAAAGGAAATCCCTACCGACGTAGAGTTTTCCTTCGAGCCGCAGGTCGCCGAGGAAACCGCCCCCAAGCTCGTAGCCGAGCCGACGGTTGAAAAAGCCCCCGTCGTCGAGGCGGCTCCTGTCGTCGAGGAAGCTCCTGTTGTCGAGGCGGCCCCCGTCGTCGAGGCGGCTCCCGAAACAACGCCCGAACCCACGGCAGTTGAACCGATCGCCGAGCCCGAACTCGTTGCAGAGCCCGAGCCCGTGGCAGAGCCCGAAAACATCAACCTTTTCAGCAACGCCGCACCCGAAACGGCTTCGGAGGGCGCTGTCGACCTTTCGGCACTCGCCGCAAAGGATGACGCCGACGACCTTTTAGCCGACGACGCAACCGACACCACCGAAACCGCAAACACCGAAGATATCGACACAGTTGCAACCGAAAAAGACAACACCACCGACACCGCCAATGCCGCTGATGCCGCCGTTGCAAATGCTGTTGTCGCAGCCGACCCCGCAGTAGCCGCTGCAGCCGTTGCAGTCACAGCCGCTACCGAAACTTCCGCGGCTACCGAAACGGTTGCCACAGATGCCACCGAAACCGCCGCTGCCGTTGCAGTAGCAGCCGCTACCGAAACTTCTGCGGTTGCCGAAACCACCAAAACCGCCGAAGCCACTGCCAAAAAGGACGGCTTCTTTATCCGCGTACTCAAATTCTTCATTCCCTGGAAGGGCGACCCTGCAAAAGAGCTTTTCCGTAAGCTTGTTTTCCTCGTTGCGCTGGTTGTTTTCATCGGCGCATTCAGCTACCTCGCCGTTTACCTCAACGACCGCCTCAAATACGAGGCATCGATTAACTACGCCGAGGAGCTTGTTAACCAAAATGATACTACCGTCGGTACCGACCGGATTATGAACAAGTACCGCGACCTTTATAACGATAATAACGATTTTTGCGGCTGGATTTCTATTCCGAACACAAACGTTGACGGCGCGGTTTATCAAACCCTCAACAATTCCTACTATATCAACCACAACGGTCAGAAAAAGAGCTCCATCTACGGCGCATATTTCGCCGATTACAAGTGCACCATTGCCGCCGAGGGAAGCAGTCAGAACATCACCGTTTACGGTCACCATATGCGCGACCAAACCATGTTCGCCCAAATCAGAAAGTACAAGGACATTTCTTTCTATAAGGAAAATCCGACACTCACCTTTGACACGCTCTACTCCTCATCAAAGTACAAGGTTTTTGCCGCCTTTATCACCAATGCCGACCCTGCCGACGATAATGGCTACTTCTTTGACTTTGCCGTTCAGGGCTTTATCAATCAGGAGGACTTTCTTGCCTGGATTGAGCAGGTACGTCGCCGCTCAATCATTAACACGGCTGTTGACGTTGTCGAAGGTGACGATATTCTCACCCTTTCGACCTGCACCTACGAGCTTGGCACCTCGATGGATATGCGCTTTGTCGTCATGGCTCGAAAGGTACGCGACGGCGAAACCGAGACGGTCAACGTAGCCGACGCAACACAGAATGCTACACCCCTCTACCCTGCCGCCTGGTACAAGCGCTTCGGCTCTAAAAAGCCGGTGTTCGAGGACGGACTATACACCTGGGGCGAAACCTCGTCGGTACAGCAGGAGATTATCGAGCAGGTAATCATTCCGCCCACGTCGTCCGAGACGTCATCAGAAACATCGTCGATGGCACAAAGCATTCCGTCATTCCAGAACCCATTCTATTCGAGCAGCGCTGCCGAAACGAGCTCGGGCTGGTACACTCCCGAAATCGTCAATCCCTGGGACGAGGAAGCAGAAAGCTTCGTAAATCCGTGGGACAACACCTCTGCTACAACGTCATTTAACCAATCGACCGACAATAATCCGCAGTATAATTTTTAACCAAACATATAACAATAAATAAAGAAATAAGAGGTTGCATAAATAATGTATATTGAGGGCATCTATCTCGGCACCGAAATCGACTCCACCTTTGACAATATGATGAGCTCGGTCGCCGACTATACCGGAAGTGTAAAAACCAATTCACCGCGTAGCTTTTTAGTCGAGCTGTCGCAGGCGGTCGAAAGGTCAAAAATCATAATAGCAATCGGCGAGCTTTACGGAAAGAACGGCCTCATTAACATTATGTCAAAGGGGCTCGACCTTCCCATGACGGCTGTCGATTGGAAAAGTATGGGCATAGCCCCGATTATGAACACCCTGCTGCCAAAGGACGCAGTGCCTCTCCTTGCCGCCGACGATTCCCTCGCAGGAATGATACTCGAAAGCGGAAGCCAGAGCATAATCGTCCTCAATGAAAATGCCGAAACCCGAGCACAAATGCTCGAAATGTATATCGAGGCATACATCGGGGCAAGGTCAACCGAGCCCGACGCAGATAACGATTTTTTTGAGTCGGACGGTGACGAGGAGCAGCACCTCTACGAGCAAAACGCCACCGTCGAAACTGACAATTCCGCTGAAATACTCCTGTCGGACGATACCGACGCGGTTGATGAAACCGCCGACGCAATAAACGAAGATTTCGCTGATGTAACCGAGATTACCGACACAATAACCGATGTTTCCGACACGACCGAAACCGCTGACGCCGACGCTATTGATGCCGACAGCGACACCAAGCTTGTCGCCGATGAGGACGAGCCGGTTGCCGAGGACAAGCCAACCGATTACACCGAGCCGACCGACGAGGACGACAGCACCGCGCTTGACAACGAGCCGACCGACGATGCCGACATCAACGCCGACCAAAACGGCGACTACGACGACCAAATCGACGAGGAGCACGAGCGTTACCTCGCCGAAAAGGCATCGGGAGACCGAGTCGGCTTCATCGAAGAGGAGGATTTTGTCCTCGAGGACGAGCCCAAGAAGGTCAAAAAGCATAAAAAAGCCGGAAAACTACTTTTACCGATAATCGCCGCTGTACTTGTGTTGGCGGTGATTGGCGGATATTTCGGCTATCTGTACGCCTACCTTCCCTACCAGTGCAAAAACGACTACATCACCCTTCGCGAGTACAAGGACGATATGGGCAGCGGCAAAATTCCGCAGGAGATTTCACTCGCCCAGTACGGTCGTCTGTACGAAATAAACAACGATATGCTCGGCTGGCTGACCATTGAAGGTACAAACATCGACTATCCCATCGTCAGCTCGGCAAAAACCGGCAGCAATTATTATAAAAATCACACCTTTTCGGGCGTAAAGGGCACCTTCGGCACCCCCTATTTCACGGGAGAGTACGGAATCCACTCGGCATATCCGCGCAACCTTGCCGTTTTTGGCAACAATACGGGTGACGGAAATATGTTCAGCGACCTCGAAAAATATTTGGACCCCGATTTTTTCAAAAGCCACGTTAAAATCACAATGAATTCCATTCTATACGACGACGAGTGGAAGGTGGTCAGCGTAATGCTGATGGATAAGAGCTTGACCACAGCCGCGGTCAATTACACCGAAAGCTTTGCCGACAAGACCGAAATTGACAGCGATTATATTTCGGCGCTTTCGACCTATTCGGCGATAGCCCTCGATACCAAAATCGAAACAAGCGACCATCTGCTGTCCCTCATCACCAGCTACTCAAAGGACGATAACAAGAACGTCGTCGTCACGGCAAAACGCATTACCAACCGATAAAAAATCCCACAAAAAAACAACGAAAGGAGAGATGAATAAATGCAAGAAGCTATTACCGCCTTTCTCGAAAGGTTCTTTACCCCCGATATAGTAGTTTGGCTGCTGTCCATACTGCCCGTGTCGGAAATTCGCGGAGCCCTCATCGCCGCCAGAGCATACGATATGCCGTGGCTTTATGGGCTGGTTGTCGGGTTTATCGGCAATATGCTTCCCATTCCCTTCATTCTCCTTTTTATACGCAAAATATTTGACTGGATGAAAAAGGTGCCGAAGCTCGGACCAATAGTCGACCGACTGCTTAAACGCGCCGACCAAAAAGGGCAAAAGCTCGGAAAATACGAGCTGTGGGGACTTTTCATCCTCGTTGCAATACCCCTTCCCGGTACGGGAGCATGGACGGGAGCCCTCGTTGCCGCCGTCATGAACATGCGAATAAAAAAATCCCTGCCGACCATCGCACTCGGCGTACTTGCGGCAGGAATAATCGTTTGTCTCATACTGTACGCACTGCCGGACATCGCATCAAAGCTGTTTTAAGTTAACCCGAAACCCAACTACGACAACTCGAACTAAACCTTTTTTATAACCGAAAGAGAGGATAAATACGATGGAAGAACTGTGCTGTGTCCACTCGGATAGGGTACAATCCGCGCTCAAAAAAATGCCCCGTCAGGAAACCCTGTACGACCTCGCCGAATTATATAAAATGTTCGGCGATTCGACCAGAATAAGCATTCTGTGCGCCCTGCTCGACGGCGAAATGTGTGTCGGCGATATTGCCGCCCTGCTTTCAATGGGTCAGTCGGCTATTTCGCATCAGCTTCGTCTGCTTCGCTCGTCGGGGCTTGTCCGCTCACGCCGAAACGGTAAGACGGTATATTACTCGCTCGCCGACAGCCACGTACATGATATTTTCTCACTCGGACTGGAACACGTTACTGAAAAGGAGCCCCTTAAATGATTGAAAAAAACAAGCAATGTGCCTTTTGTAAAGCGTTGCTTTTTGACGAGGACGATGTAGTTCATTGTCCCGTTTGCGGAGCACCGCATCACCGCGAATGCTACCTGTCGAGCGGTCATTGTGCCCTCGAACATCTACACGGCACCGCTAACGAATATAATCCCCATCCCGAAAACGACATCGGCGAAATTCCGCTCGACCGCGAAGGTCACGTTTGCAAAAAGTGCGGCAAAATCAGCAGCTCGGATACCATTTTCTGTCCCTACTGCGGCACCCTTTTTGCTCAAAAGACAGAGGATGAAAAGAACAATTTTTCGGACGTTCAGGCAACCATCGACGCCGAAAGCCCGATAAAAGCGGCAATTCAGCTAAACGCACTCGGCGGCATTGATAAGGACGCAAAAATCGACGGAATAAAGGCAGGTGTCATCGCTTCCTTCGTGCGAATGAACACTCCGCGATACATTCCCCTCTTTGCCCGACTCTCCGAGCATAAAAAGAAGCGCAACTGGAACTGGGCGGCGTTTCTCTTTCCTGCGGCGTGGAACGCATATCGAAAAAATTATATATATTCAGCCGTTTTTGCTACGCTGACGATATGCTCCTTCTTTTTAATCTCGTCGCTGACTACGGCTACAAATGCCTACCTCGGTCAGCTTCCGGTCGATACCACATTGACCTTTGAGCATCTCTCGGAGGCGTTCGCCACCGTCGGCTATATGCACTGGATTTTGTTTGCCGTCGGTATCCTGCTCGACGGTTTGTCAAGGGTTCTTTGCGGACTTTACGGCGACAGTTGGTACAAAACCGCCTGTTTCGAAAAGTTAAAGGAAATTGACGAGCTCGACGACCCCGACGAAGCAAAGGAAAAATTTATTCGCAAGGGCGGAGTCAATCAGTTTCTCGGACTGCTCCTGCTCTATCCGTCGGGACTAATGCTTTATCAGGCGGCAACCCTGCTTTTTCAGGTTTTCACCTGGTTGATGGCCCTCTGATTTTTTCAAAAGGAGATTTAAACTGCTGTGAATAATAAATTTTGCCGCTACTGCGGCACCCAAAATAACTACGACTATATTTACTGTAAAAAGTGCGGAAAACTGCTTGACGCCGAAAGCGATATCGCGAACAACCCGAGCGTAGACGCTGCCGCCGATTGCAATCAGCCCAACCCAAGCGTAGACGATGCCAACAATTTCAACCAGCCCAACCCAAGCGTAAGCCCCGACCTAAACACCGGCGACGGCTACTCGAACGGCAACGCGCCCTACGGAAACGGCTACCCAAACGGTAACCCCAGCGGCAATGCACCATACGACAATCCCAATCCGTACAACAACGCGCCTTACGGAAACGAATACCCAAACGGCAACCCGTACAACACGCCCTACGGCAACTCCACGTATGACAATACGCCTTACGGAAACGGATACCCAAACGGCAACCCGTACAACGCGCCCTACGGCACCCCCAACGCGCCCAACCCGAACCCGCAGTACACACCAATTCCCGACTCGATTGACGGCGTAAACACCGAGGACGTTGCCATCTTTCTCGGTAATGACAGTCCAAAGTATCTGCCCGTTTTCGCAGGAATTGAAACAAAAACCCGTAGCAGTGTAAATCTTTTGGTGCTGCTTCTTTCGGCGCTGGTCAGTCCGTTTTTTGCGGCGTTCTGGTTTATGCACAAGCGAATGAACAAGCTCGGACTTTTCATCTTTTTGGTCCTCGCCGCCTTCGAATTCGGTATTCTGATTGCCGCCTTTTCGGTGATGAAGGACACCTTTGCCTCGATAGTAATGACCTCCGACGTCGAGCAAATGATGACCGTAATGCTGAACGAAATTGAGTCAAGTCAACTGCTGTCGGCGCTTTCGAGCGTGTCCCAGATGGTTTCAATCGCTGTTGCCGTATTTTCGGGAATTTTCGCTAACAAATGGTATAAAAATCACGTCATTTCGACCATCAAATCCATCACCGCCGAAAACGAGGAGGGCTACAAACGCGCACTCGTCGAAAAGGGCGGCACAAAAAACGCTCTCTGGGTAACACTTTTGGTTATCACCGCGGTTACCATGTTTGTTTTGACGATTGTTTATACGGCAATCATGGTAAGCGCCCTTATTTAAAAAAGCGAGGAGGATAAAAAATGTCAGTTAAAAAAGCTGTAATTCCTGCCGCCGGACTTGGCACGCGAGTTCTCCCCGTGTCAAAGGCGATGCCAAAGGAAATGCTCCCGATTGTCGATAAACCTGCCATTCAGTACATCGTCGAGGAAGCGGTTGCCTCGGGTATCACCGACATTCTCATCATCACCAATCGCGGCAAGGATATTATCGAGGACCATTTTGATCACTCTATTGAGCTTGACCTCGCCCTTCGCAAAAAGGGTCGGGACGAAATTGCCGATTCCCTCGCCGAAATCGCCACAATGGCTAACATACATTTTCTGCGCCAAAAGGAGACAAAGGGGCTCGGTCACGCCGTCTTGCAGGCACGCAGCTTTGTCGGAAACGAGCCGTTTGCCGTGCTCTACGGCGACGACGTAATCCTCGGTGACATCCCCGCAACAAAGGAGCTTTGCGAGGTGTATGACCGCTACGGAAAGGGCGTCGCAGGAATAAAAAACGTCCCTCGTGAAGAAATCGGAAAATACTGCTCACTCGGTCTCGAACCCCTTATCGAAAACGATAAATTCAACGGCGTTTTTGCAATTGAAAACATGGTCGAAAAGCCGACCGAGGAGACCCTCCTTTCGCTCTATGCGATACTCGGACGCTGTGTACTTACCCCCGAAATTTTCGACATTTTGGAAAAAACGCCACTTGGCGTCGGCGGCGAACTCCAACTGACCGATGCGATGGCAACCCTCGCCAAAACGAGCGGTATGATGGGTATCGAATTCAGCGGAACAAGGTACGATATGGGCAACAAGCTCAGCATTATGCAGGCGCAGGTCGAAACCGCCCTCACCCATCCCGAAATTTCCGCTGACTTTAAGGAATATATAAAAAAGCTCGCCGAAACTCTTTAAAAAAGCAACCAAAAAACCTGCCGACCATAAGTTTGGCAGGTTTTAACATTTTATGACAATTTCTTGTTTTTCTATTGAAAGTTTTTTTCGCATATATTATACTTATATTAACCATATAGAAAGGAGCAGGGTAAAACCTGTTTAGGTGAAATTTATGTTTTGTAAAAATTGCGGTGCACCGCTTGCCGACGACGCAAAGTTCTGCGGCTCATGCGGAAATGTTATTGAAACAGCTCCCGCTGTGGAAGAAACTCCCATTGTGGAGGAAACTCCTGTCGTAGCAGAAACTCCTGCCGTCGAAACTGCTGATTTCGAAGGAACCGTTGTCCTCGACCAGCAGCCGATAACGGTTGAAGCTCCCGTTGACGCTCCGGTTTATGACGCGGCTACATACAATGCGAATTTTGCACAGCCCGACTTTAACCAGCCGACAAAGAAGAAAAAATGGCCGCTTATTCTCGGCATAATCGGCGGCGCTATCGCCGTATTGGCCGTTGTTATCGCCCTTTTCTTTAACCAGCTTTCAGGATTTTTTATCAAAACCTTTGGCAGCGCCGACCAGTATTTCAAATACGTCGAGATGCAGGAATTTAAAAAGATGACCAACGACGTTGCCGAAGTTTACGGCAAGTTTACTAATACCACCGACAAAGTTGAGGACGGAGCCGCCGAAGCCACCACAAAGCTTACTATCGACAAGGAAATCCTCGATACGTTAAATGCGCTTGTTGGCGAGGACATTGACCTGACCTTCCTCAACAATATCGAGTTTAAACTCAACACCGGCGCAAAGGACAACGTTGTAAAGAGCGACCTCGCACTCGAAATCTCGGGTAAGAGAATTGTCGATTTCTCCGTCCTTGCCGACATGGATAAGAAGGAATTTTTCGTAGCTCTGCTCTCCCTCAGCGACAAATATTTAAATATCACTCCCGACGACGAATCAAATTCACTTTCGTCAGCCATGACAACCGATGTAATGGACGCCCTTCCGTCCGACGCCGAGTTAGAGGACCTTCTCAACAAGTATCTCAAAATTGCCATCGACAACATGGACAGAGTCGAAAAGACCACCAAAACCATCGAGGTTGACGGCATCAGCCAAAAGGTTACCGTCCTCGAATTCACCCTCGATAGCCAAACGGTTATGAATATCGCAAAGGACGTCCTCAAGGAAGCAAAAACCGATGCCACAATTAAAAAGACTCTCATCGAGGTAGAAAAGCTTGTAAAAGAACAGGGTCTTGTCCCCGAGGATGAAAACATTTATACCTCATATCAGGAAGCCATTGACGAGCTTCTTGCCGACCTTGCAGAAGAAGAGTTTGAAAACGAGGAGCTCCTCACCATCATCGACTATGTTAACTCCTCTCACGAAATTATCGGCCGCTCAATTAGAATGGGCGACTACGATATCCTCTCGTACATTACCGCAAAGAACGGCGACAAATTCGCCACCAAATTCAAGTGCGAGAGCGTAGTTGTCAAGGGTAGCGGCACCGAAAAGAAGGAGGTTGTCAACGGCGAATACACCCTCTTTGTTGATGAAGAAGAATATCTCACCCTCAAAGTAACCGACTTTAACAAAGCTGACATCGACGACGGAATTGTCAGCGGCAAGTTCCTCCTCGCCCCGTCAAGCGCCCTTCTTACCGAAATGATGGGCTCAAGCATAATGGATATCAGCGTCGAATATGAAATAAAGACCACCGACGACACCGGCTACTGCAAATTAAGCGTAGTCAGCAATGGTAAAGCCCTCTTTGGCTTTGAAACAAACTCAAAGGAAACAAAGGTAACAAATATTACGCTTCCCGACAGCTCAAAGGTTTATACCGCCGAGCAGATTGACGAATGGGCAAGCGAACTTGACCTTTCAAAGATTACCACTGCGCTCCGTGATGCAGGAGTTGACTCGAATCTCGTTGACCTGTTCGACTATTACCTCTCCTATGCGGCCGGCAGCGATTACGACGATTACTACGACGAAGAAGATTGGACGGACGAAGATTGGTCCAGCGAAGATTGGGACGACGAAGATTGGTCGGACAGCGACGAACTTCTTGACAACATGGGCGAGGTTGACTGGCAGTAACTCAACGACCAAAAACACACTCGCTTTATTAAAAAAAAACAAATGCACGGCGCTGATTACAAGTAATCGGCGCCACGCCTTTATATACGGAGATTTTTTATGAACATCGAGATAAAAGCCATTCGCAAAAGCTACGGCAGGAAGCAGGTACTGCGCGACATAACCCTTTCGGTCACGTCGGGCAAATGTATCGGCATCCTCGGCAGTAACGGCAGCGGAAAATCCACCCTGCTCTCCATTCTGGCAGGGGTGCAGTCGTCCGACGGCGGCGAGTTTCTTTTCGACGGACGGGACCTTTTTAAATACGAAAAGCAGAGAGCCCTGCTCGTCGGCTACGTTCCGCAAGGCACCCCACTTATCGAGGAGCTGACGGCAAAGGATAACCTTTTTCTCTGGTACACGCGCGAGGAAATGCAAAAGGAGCTTGACAGCGGCATACTGAAAATGCTCGGCATCGGCGACTTTTTGTCTACCCAGGTGTCAAAAATGTCGGGCGGAATGAAAAAGCGACTCGCAATCGGCTGCGCGATAGCAAAACGACCGCCCATTCTCATTCTCGACGAGCCGATGGCGGCACTCGACATCGCGTGTAAGCAGAGCATTTCCGAATACATCAAGCGGCACAAGCAGGAGGGCGGCATAGTCCTCATTTCCACCCACGACCTCATCGAAATGGAGCTGTGCGACGAGCAGTATATTATCAAAAACGGAGTGCTAAACCGCTTCGATTACAAGGGCAACCTCGACGAATTGGTAAAGAGTTTGTGATATGAAACGATACTTTTATTTACAACTGAAACGCGGATTAAAGGTGTTTCCCTTTATACTGCTGACCGCGCTGATAATCCTCGCAAGTGTAGCCGCCATCTTTCTCGCGGTACAGAGCAGAATGCAAAACAGCGAGGAAAATCAGCGGTTTAAAATCGCGATAACAGGCGACCTCGACGATAAATATTCACAGCTTGGACTAGCGGTGTTGCAGAATTTCGACGACACGCGATTTGCCATCGAGCTTGTCGAAATGACCACCGACGAGGCCGAAGCTCAGCTGAAAAAGGGTGGGATTTCGGCTTACGTCGTCCTGCCAGAAAACTTTATCGAACGTGCGCTTTCGGGCGACGTCGACAGGGTGACCTACGTCACCTCGGCAGGCAGTCAGAACGTAGTCAGCATGTTTAAAAACGAGTTTACCGCCCTCATCACCGACATGGTCGTCCATTCCGAAAAAGGCACCTACGCCATTAGCTCGGCGGTCAAGGACAGCGGACTTTCGGGCGCAGGAAAATATATGGACGAGTTGAGCATGGAATACGTTGACCTCATTTTTTCGAGGTCAAAGGTGATGACGGTCGAACAACTCGGCATCTCGCAAGGAGTATCCACCACCGAATACTACGTCTGCGGACTAGCGGTGTTTTTACTCATGCTGCTGGGCATAACCTTTGTGACCATGTGCGTCAAACACGACCTTTCACTAAACCGCCTGCTCGTGTCAAAGGGGACCTCCTCCCTCGCCCAGCTAATCGGCGAATTTGCCGCACATTATATCATTTTATCCCTGCTGATTGCCGCGATGGCGGCGATCGGCTCGGTAGCCCTCGCCATTGTGGGAAAGGGCGACCTGCTTCTAACTAGTTTCGCCGACCTTTTGCCCCTTTTCGCCCGAATTTTTGTTGTCCTCTTAATGATTTCGGGCTTTAATACGCTGATGTTCGAGCTGTCGGGCAACGTGGTCAGCGCGGTGCTTTTTCACTTTTTCTCGACCATGGGACTGTGCTACGTTTCGGGTTGCTTCTACCCGATTTATTCCCTGCCCCTGCCGTTGCAGAAGCTGTCGCATTTCTTGCCGACGGGAATTGCACGTGAATACCTCGAAGGATATTTTGTCGGCGACACTAATTTCATTCAGCTTGTGGGTATTTTAATTTTTACCGTCGCATTTTTAACGGCGGCTCTGCTCATTCGCTCGGCAAAGATAAAAAGCAGGAGGTGGCGTTATGCAAAAACCGTTTAAATGGCTGCTCATGCTGAACAAGCGACTGTATAAAAAAGCCGCCTTCGTTACGATAATGCTCTTCATTCCGCTGTGCGTTTTTGCCCTCGGGATAGCCGCCGAGCAGCAAAGCGGCTTTGTCAGCATTGTACTCGCCCGGGAGGACAACGCCGACCCTGTTTCGACCGAGCTTATAAACTCGTTCCTGAGCGAAAAATCACTTGTCCGCTTCACCCTTGCCGCTTCCCCTGCAGAAGCCGTCAGCGAGGTAAAAAGCGGCGGCGCCGATGCCGCTTGGATTTTTCCCACCGATATGAAAAGCGAAATTGAAAAATACGCGGCCATCGGCTCTAACAAAAAGCCCTTTATCAAGGTAATCGAGCGGGAGGAAAACGTATTTCTCCGCCTCACACGTGAAAAGCTTTCGGCGTCTCTTTTCGGCTACTCTGCGAAGGTGCGCTACATTGATTTTGCGAGGACGAATATACCCGACATCGACCTGACCGATGCGGAGCTTATCGACTATTTTGACAATGTTTCGGTCAGCGAGGAGCTGTTTACCATCGGTAGCGTCGGCGACTTTGACACCGACGGGCAGGGCGCAAACTACCTCGTCGCCCCAATCCGCGGCATTCTCGCCATTTTAATAATGCTGTGCGGTATGGCAGCAACCATTTTCTATATGCAGGACGAAAGGTCGGGCACCTTCGCGCTGGTAAAGAGCAAAAATCGGATTTACGTTTCTGCCGCCTGCGTGATGATTGCGGTAATGAATATTGCCGCCGTCACCCTTTTGGCGCTGTTTCTGTCAGGCATCGCAACGGCGTTTTTGAACGAGCTTGTCTCGCTGATTCTGTACGCCCTTTGTTGCACCGCATTCTGCATTTTGCTGATGCAAATTTTCCGCAACCTGCGACTTTTTGCGGCGACCATTCCGCTCTTTGTCATCGCGGCAGGAGTTTTTTGCCCCGTTTTCTTTGATTTGAGGCAAACGGCAGTTGTTGGTCATCTTTTCCCGCCGACCTATTATATAAACGCCGCTTACAGCAATAGTTACAAGCTGTATATGTTGCTCTACCTCGCCGCCCTCACTGCACTGATAATTGCTTTTCAATGGGCGCGAAATAAAACAAGGTGTAAAAAGTAAATAAAAAAAGAGCGTATCCCAAAGGAGCGCTCACATAGGGATAATTCGCCTAAAACAGCGACTTTTTGCAGTCTAATACGTTACAACACCGCAGTACGCGACAGCGTTACTGCGGTGTTGTGCCTTTTATTCTATCAAAAATCCATCTGTTTTAGGTGCTTTGCAGTTTTGTAGCAAATAAATTCGGCTCGGTTTCGAAACAACAAAGCCGCAGTAATACTTTGTGTATTACAAGGATTTGTTGCTAAGAGTCGTGTCGAATTTATGCGAAA
>JAFQBX010000034.1 GCA_017399535.1 Clostridia bacterium
GCTTAAAAGCTTTTCGATATACTACTTGTACTACACAAGGATACCTCAAAGAAATCACACTCCACCTACGGACTAAATTTTTGCTTTATTCTTTGTAAAATATCCTTCTTAATTTTAAAGTACGACCTCATTATAACACATGATTTTTATTTGTCAACACCCTTAAAATCAGTGCTTTTTAGGTCGTTATAGGTCTTTTTGAGTGCTTTTTATATTCTTTTTTGTCCTTTTAGGTCCTTATAGTTCCAAAACTTTTTTGTGAACAATTTGTAAATAAATTCTTTTTATACTTTATCAAACATTTAAACTACAAACTTAATATATTTAATTTCATTAAAGTACAAATAAAAATTAAATCCGTTTTAGCTTAAAAATTCATCAGTGTATTACTTGCCGATTTGAAAAATTGAGGGTTTAGATCATATACAAATCGTTTTCCTCTATAACTACCCTTTATAACACCTGCATCACTTAGTGTCTGGATATGGTAATGAAGTGAATTGGTCGGAATATTAAGCCGCCTTGCTAAGTCGGTCAGGTAACTACCGTTGGTTTTGAGTATTCTGATAATCTCGCAACGCGTAGGATCGCCAAATATCTTTCCTATGGTCTCAAGTTCAAGCATTGGCAGTGAACCGATAGCTATATTGGCCGCTTGCTCATAGTCAACGCCTAATTTGAAATGTTTTATACCGCCTGTATTGTTGACATATATAACCCCAGGATTAAGCAATATAGGTGTAATAACAACGGTATCATTGTTATTTATATAATCGGCTTCAAGCAGAGTTTCGATTATCTTATCATCATTATTAAATACTGAACGAGCTTTTTTAATAGCATAATTACGTGAGCCGAAAATGCAACGGAGAGTATTAAGCGTTTTAAAGGCAAAGTCAGTCATCTTCGTGTGGTACTCCTTACGGTCAACCAACATAGATAATAAAACCATGCGAAGTTCTTCGTCAATATCCATTTCAAGACAATGCTTTACTGCATCTAAGCTTCCAGCAATGAGCTTGCGATAGAATAAAATATCGTTGGTATTATTATCTGCCGTCATAAATACTCGTGCGGTCAATTCATCAGGGTTATCGGTCAAAACTCTTGATATGAGCTCTTCGGTAGACAAAACGAGGTCCTCAGATTCGGGTATAAACAACCTACGACAATTACTAAATAGTGAGAGTTTGTATGATTTATGACAAAACAAAGGCATTAAATAAGAAAAATCTTTTAGTTCTGATTTTAGATCTTTTTGGATATCTGCAACTAACTTGGGTAATTGATCATTTTGATAGTAACCGTTGCTTTGGTAAACATCCGACATAAGCGTGAAGCAATATACAAACTCTTCACGTTCGGAATACTGTGTGCTTATTGTGACGTTAGTCATTTTTACTCTCCCTTCAATAGCTATCGAATAATTTATTCCAACTAATTTTATTATATTCTAACACATTCGAAACTTTTAGTCAATATATACGAAACAGATTGACAATAAATATTTCGCATGATATAGTGAAAGTAACATATAAGGTGAAGGGATGTAATTATCAAATAACAGGATTCTTTGTTTTTAGATATATGTATGTTGGTTTTTGGAGGAAAAAATGAAGAAAAAGGAAAAGAAAAAGCTTGGGTTTAAAAGAACCGCCGCAAACAATTTGTTTGCATTAAAAGCAATATGGGAAGGCTCACCCAGTTATCTTATCGTGTATCTTGGTTCATCAGTTATATACGCTGTTCTGGGATTTTTGTCTGAAACCTATCTTTTGAGAAAAGTGGTCAATGGTGTACAAAGCGGAGAAGACATTGGCAGTCTTGTAACCTATGTTGCATTTATTGGAATCACTTGCATTGTTGTATATCAGGCATTGCAATGGTTTTGGAATGTAATGTCGCCGCCCAAGCAAAGAAAAATTGCCGCAAATATTGAAAAAATGCTATTCCGACAGGCGGCCAAAGTAGAACTCGCCTGCTATGAAACACCATCGTTTTATGACAAATACGTGAGAGCTATGGATGAGGCGTATGACCGTACGATCAAGGTTATGAGGTCGTTCGACATGCTCATAGACAGATTTATAAGTTTGTTTGCCAATTCATTGCTTTTATTTGTTATCGATCCGTGGCTTATCGTGTTTGGATTGTTTCCGTTATTGTTGGGCTTTTTTAAACGCATGGAAAATATAGCGACACACGATCATCAAGCGGCGGTGAAACCTATAAATCGCCGTGCAGATTATGTCAAAAGAACCTTTTACTTAGGTGAATATGCTAAGGAAATGCGTATAGGCGGTATGTATTCTGAAATGCTGAGTGCGCTTGGAGACACATTCGCTGATTACAAAGCGTTAGTGAAAAAATATGGTATTAAAAAGGCTATATTAGGATATGTACAAAAGATTGGGCTTGAGGTTGTAACTGTTTTGGGTGCAACGCTTTACGCAGTGTGGAGCACTATGTGTATTGGTCCCGAAGCCGGTGGTATGCAGGTAGGCGATTGTATTGTCGTACTAAGCTCAATCGGTACGATTTCCTATTGTCTTAACAATCTTGTGCAGAACTTTGCAGAGTTTGGTGAGCATGCATTGTTTTTGGAGGACGTAAGATACTTTCTTGATTATACACCGGCAATACTTGATGGCGATAAAGCAATGCCCTCTTACGGTGGGGATTTAGAGGTTAAAAACCTATGCTTTAAATATGAAGGTTCTGAGACATATACATTAAAGAATATAACCTTCACGTTACATAAAGGCGAAAGAATAGCTCTTGTCGGCAGTAACGGCTCGGGTAAAACCACGCTTGTAAAACTGCTACTGAGACTTTATGACCCTTCAAGCGGTGAAATTGAACTTAACGGCGAAAACATTAAAAACTACCATGTTGGCGGATACCGTCAGTCGTTCAGTACGGTGTTTCAGGATTTTAAAATGCTATCTTTGAGTGTTCGTGAAAACGTATTGTTAAGACCGCTTACCAACGGTGACGAACAACTGGTTGAAAATGCTCTGCGTGAAAGCGGTATTTATGATAAGTTATCCGGACTTGAAAACGGACTTGACTCAATTTTGACAAGGGAGTTTGATGATGAGGGCGTTAATCTTTCTATTGGAGAACAACAAAAGCTGTCTCTTGCCAGAGTGTTTGCCGATTCCACACCATTTGTAATTCTTGATGAGCCATCAAGTGCCTTGGATCCTATTGCCGAGTACAAGATGTTCGAAAATATGATGAAGGCAACAGAAGGAAGAAGTGTGATTTTTATTTCGCATAGGCTTTCCTCCGCAGTGCTTGCCGATCGAGTAATACTTATGGATAACGGTACTATTGCCGAAATTGGCACACATAACGAATTACTACACAAAAACGGCAAGTATGCTGCCATGTTCCGTCGACAAGCGGAAAACTATCTTGGAAACGAGGTGACAGCAAATGCCTAAGAAGAATCGACAGAAATTTTCATCAATACTCAAAAACAATCTGTTTATTTTGGGCAAGGTAGCAAAATTCACACCCGACTATTTTGTGTGGATGGTTGTAGAGGGTCTTGTATGGGGTATGATAAACTCTGCCTCGGCTATATTCAGTTTTAATCTGTTGAATGCTGTAAGTAACGGTTCGGATTTTGCATATGCTTTGAAAATTATTGCCATAATGGCGACTTTTTATTTATTGGCGTACGCCTTTGATAAATGGTATTGGCTTATCCGCAATCCGTTGATGAGGCAAAAGCTACACCTTAAAATGCACGCAGAATTATTCAGCAAAGCTCAGACTCTTGATTTGGCCTGTTTTGATGATCCTGAGTTTTACAACGATTTCGTTTGGGCAATGAACGAATCGGATAAGCGTGCCATTGATGTAATGGAAGATACCGGAAAACTGATAAACCGAATAGTAGCATCCTCCTCTCTTTTTGGTCTGCTGTTAACAGTCGACCCCATAATAGCTTTGATGTTGTTTGTATCTTCGGGCATCACTGTTATATGTAATTTGATAGGTAATAAAGTTAGTTTCAGACACAATAAGGAATCTAATCCCTTGTGGCGCAAAAAGAATTATATTAACCGTGTTTATCACCTGAGCGATTATTCAAAAGAATTGCGCATCAGCAGGGCAGATGAACTGCTGATGAAAGAATACGACCAAAATAACCAAAAGATAATAGAACTTGATGTTAAATACGGTAAGAAATATTATCTTTTTTACGGACTTGGTTGGAATGCGATGTCAACACTAACCTTTTTTGCGGTTCTTTTGTATATGGTGCTTCAGCTTGGCAACGGAACGTTGGCGGTAGGTGGCTTTGCAGCAACGGTCAATGTGGTTTGGAGCATACGCTGGATGTTTGCCAACTTAATTGAAAGAATAACCAATTACCCTAAGCATTCCTTGTATATAGAAAAGTATCGTGAATTTTTGCGCTTCACACCCGAGATAAAGGACGGAATAAAAGAAATACCGCCATTTGAAAGTCTCGAATTTAAAAATGTTAGTTTTTCTTATGAGTTTGCTTCACATCCTAAATATAAATTTCACGATGATGACTATAAATCACCAACCAATGTCGAAAAGGGTAAGGATGTTTTAAAGAACATTTCGTTTAAACTTACTTCGGGTGAAAAAATAGCCATAGTAGGTTATAACGGAGCAGGTAAAACCACACTCATTAAGTTGATGATGCGCCTGTATGACCCAACCGATGGCGAAATACTTTATAACGGTGTCAACATAAATGAATACGATCCGGTGTGTTACCGCAAAATGATAGGAACCGTTTTCCAAGACTATAAAATATTCGCAACATCAGTTGCTATGAATGTTATGAACGGAAAGTACGATGAAACGACCGACTACGGTACGGTTATAGATGCTTTAGAAAAGGCAGACTTCACCGAAAAACTTAAAACCTTGAAGGACGGCATCGATACACACCTTACACGAGAATTTAATGATGAAGGCACCAACCTTTCCGGCGGCGAATCGCAAAAAATAGCTATTGCACGTGTTTTTGCTAATGAGTACCCCATAATTATTATGGATGAACCGTCTAGTGCACTTGACCCGATGGCCGAATATAATCTTAATCAATCAATACTTAAGTACACAAACGACAAGACGGTGGTGTTTATTTCTCACAGATTGTCTACTACTCGTATCGCTGATAAGATATATATGTTTTCGGATGGCCGACTTATTGAAGAAGGGTCACACGCAGAACTTTTGGAGGCAGACGGAAAATACGCCGAAATGTTCCGCTTGCAATCAGAGAAGTATGAGGATTGCAAAGCTATTTGAATTTGCGTTTTATAACTTATGGAGATTAATATGAAAAAGTACCCAATCCGTGGGATATTATTATTAAGAACGAATGGGTCGAACTATTTATCTGTAAATGTACTATTGTAAATTCAGATGAACGCTATCAATCAGCAGAAAAACTTGCAATTGTATTATAGCAATAATAAAAGCTGTCTCTCTTACTTGAAAGAGACAGCTTTATTTTATTATTCTAATTTTTCTAGGCCTTTTACGCGACTTCTTGGGAGGATTAGCGGGAACAGAACCAGAATGTTCCGTGCTAATTTGCTTGGTTATTCGCTCTATCTCCGGAAATTTCTTATTCTTTTCAATGTTTCGCGATGCCTGAATTCGGCCTTGTAAAGCAGCAATTTTTTTAATTGTTTCTTCTGAATTATCATCAATGTCCAAATTTTTGATATCTTGAAATCCTTTATAAACCTTTTCCTGTAGTTTGTTGGGAGCAACCAAAGTATTATCTTTCGTAACGATAGTTCCGGTAATTGGTTTAGGATCGTTTTTTGAATAATACTTTACTTTTTTATATTTAGGTTTATGCTGATATCTTCTTAACTCAATATCAATCTCTCTTTTAAGCACATCTTTATTAAAAGGTTTTTCGCTTGAAAACGTCATGTCATCAACGTAAAGAGAGAATAAGCAACCATAATTATCCGCAATCCTCTTAATGTTTGCGAACATATCCTCGTAAGCGTAGTATGCAATCAACTGACTAGTAGGGCATCCCGTAGGAACTCCGCCCTCGTACGTGACGATGTCTGTTAGAATCTCGGCAACATCGGGTGAGTTCAGCATTTTATCACGGAAAAATCTATATACATATTCACGCTTACAGTTATCATAGAACTTTTTGATATCAACCATCAACGCATAATTACTTTTTAAATGAAATTCACCATTATCAATGTAGCTTTTTTCTTTTGTGCCTGCAATAACCCATTCGGGGCGTTCTATAAATTGAATAAGTCTTAATATTCTACGTTGGATTTGTTTTAATGTGTATTTGGGAGCTGTAATTTGCCTTTTTTCCGTAGAATCCTTCTTATCAATTTCGAAATGGCTATACTTTATAACACTATCAATTAACTTTAACTGCCCCTGTTCAATAGTTAGTGTTTTTTCAAGTCTCCTTTTGCTATTACATTTGTATAGAGCGCATTGATTAAGTGGATATTTTTTCGCTTTCATTTACATCCTCATCTTGTGACATACCGTTAATAAGGTGCATCATCATATTTCTGATCATTAGAGTGCCTTTACCTTTGGCTTCTGCTTCTTCATATGTTTCAGAAATTAAAATCAATGAAGAAAGCTTAATATCAAAAATCTCAGAGTACTTAGTGAGTAGTTCCAAAGAAGGTTGCTTTTTACCGTTTTCAATTTCTGATAAATAACTGGACGAAATCCCTAATTTTGTGCTCATTTCAGAAGCCTTAAATCCGTAAATATTACGAAGTTTCTTAAGAGTAACGCAAATCATATAAATTTCCTCCTATATAAAGCACTTGCGTGCATAAAAACAAAATTAGATGAGCTTCCCCGATAGCACGCATTCCTATCTCCGAAAAATCTCAACAAAGTATTGAGCAATCTGGACAACCATCCAAAGCGCTTCAATCAGCTTAAAAAGCATCTTAAACGCTTTAAGCTTAAGGGAAGTTCTTTGAGATTTTTCCGGCGGACGAGAACGCTCGGGAACATCCTGCATGAACAACGATTGTTTCTTGGCCATAGCGGCCTCCCTTCTCGAAGTCGTGAGTATAGTTTAATCGACTTCGCCCCAGAGAAGAGGTGGTGCATACAGGAAACTCATCTAATTAATTTGGCGGCTTGCCCAAGCCCCTTGGGCAAGCCGCGGGGTGCAGCACATCGTTGGTCAACACGTGTGCCGCCCCGCTAATTAGAACACCCATAGGATGTTCCACGAGTATTTACATACTCCAGATTAGGGGGGACGACCAGCAGATAAAACAGTATCTGCAATCGTTGTAACCATATAATAACATAATAATTTGCTGATGTCAAGATGTTTTTTCGCAAATAGCGAATTTTCTTAATTAGTTGTCTTTCAAAATAATAAATTAGCAGTCTTAAATATAGTCTGAGACTGGTTATTTATTTATATTCCCTTGTTTCGAAATTGTTTCTTATATATAATAGAATTATAATAACTAAAATTTATAAAAAGGAAGTGTCACATAGTGGATTTTAAAACGTTAAAAGATACAAGTACCGACAAGTTAGAAGATATAATAACTGAGTTGCAAAACTATGATATTTTTGATTTTCTTTCTAAAGTGTCGGCTTTAAACTTATTGCCACATAATCAAAACAAATGTATTGTTTTGGACACAATTATAAATGCTATATTGGAATGCAAAGAAGAGTCTTTTAGTGGAACAAGTAAAATTAGTCTTAAAAAATTCAAAGATATAATATCTAAAGCGATGAATCTACCAATAGCTTTAGGAATAGATCCTGCAGAAATGCCGTTTATTTATCGTGTACAGTTTTATGGAAACAATTGGATATTCTCTGGAGTTAATACATATTTTGGATTTATCTTGCAAAACTTTATAGATATATTGTTCAAATATGAAAACAATTTTGACTCAGAATATATTGCTAAATGCAGAAATATGGCAACTTTTATTTTGGATATTTCAACAAAAATTGCAACTCATCTTGGATACGAAATAGATACATTGGGACGATATCAAAAAAAGGAAGTTGTTTTTACCGACTCAAAAGAATTCGAAAAATTAATAAATTCAATTACAATTAATATTTCTGATATTCCTAACAACTTGACAATAGAAGATATTGAGGGCTTATTTGCTAAATTTGAAGCAACTAGTATACCAAGTTATAATAGCTTTAACAACTACAATTTTTTCTATCATCCTTTATTAAAGACATCTGATAATAATGCTATTATTCTCAATCCAAGCATGTTACCATCTTTTTTGACCCAGTATTTTTTAAAAACTGCCATAGACTTTGATGTGTATAATGAAGTTATAGATATGTATAACAAAAGAGTTTGGAATTATAGTAAAAAACAGTTTGGTTATCTTGGCCACGAAAAGATAAAAGAAAAATTGTTGGATATTGAACTGATAGATTATCCTAATTATAAAGAAATATTATTGAATGTTTGTAACGATGGTATTTTGTTTGTAAGGTATTTTTGTGATGACGGCACGGACTATGAAACAGAAAACATGTTTGAACTACATAGAATTGATACTTCTGATATAGAAAAACGTTGGGAATATATATCTTCTAAATTAAAAGCCAATCCTTCTCATAGAATTTATCAAGCTATAATAATAAATACTTTTGGTCGCGGATTAACCTTTAATTTTCGACATGAGCAATGTAAAAAGAGCATTACACTATCACCTTTTGAACTTATGTGCGTTGCTATAAATGAACGTTCGCATAAAAACTTCATTCCCAGATATATAGACAGCAAAATGTTTTGTGCCAAACCTGTTGTTCCATATGATGGCGATATATATATGATCGATTTATACTCAAAAAACAAGCATTCTTTTTATATTAACGATGATGTGGACATGAGAACATGCAGATTGTATACTGGTTATAGTGAATCAATTGATTATGTGAATGCGGCTTTAATAAAAGAAAACCGTCAATTGACGACCTTTCCAAATAGCAAATATCTAAAAGAAATAGTAATCAACGATAAATCTCGGAATATTTATTGTAATACAATATTGCCGCCAATAGAATTACTAAATCGCTATTCAAATGTTGATATTTGGTTAACAACAGAGACGCCAACATCCGCTGATTTTTTAAATATTTTATATTCAATTTCCGATTTGCTTACATATTGGATGAGTGAACTTCGGGATGTTATTGAAGAGCAAGAATTTAGTTATGATTCGTTTGAAATCAAATTAATTCTCGAAGGCGAAGCTCACAACTATTTTTTAGCACACAACAAAAGCGATAAACCACTTAGAGAATATATTGCGTTTGAAAAAAGTAATAACATTATAATGATGCGTTGGCAGCCAGAAGCTTTCCTAAATTTAGAGAGTCAACATAACTTTAGAGAAAAGGAATTAATGGTTTTACTCTTAGAACAGTTATCGCAATTCACCACCAAACAATTTAACAACGAAAGAATTAACGCTGTATTTGCAAATCCGCTGAAAAAGAAAATTTATTCTTTGGATTTCGAAACAAATCCATACTTAAAACCTATGGATTTAGACACACGTCGTATACCAGTGGAATGTGAAGACGAATTATTGAATGAGATAGGGTATTACTTTATAAGAGACAAAAACCTAAAGGCTGGCAAGTTAGATGATGATAATAAGGTTGAAATCTGCAATGAAGTTGTATCGTATTTATATAAAAAACTTTGTTCTGAAGTTCAACAACTTAATTCCCAATATTTATACGAATTAGTTTGTTACGATTTAGAAAAAGTGATGTATGCCATGATGTTAAAGCAACGTCGCTTTGCCTTAGATATTACTTGTCATCCCGAACATTCAGATGAAATAACAAATGATTTTAATGAAATAAACAAATCTTCCATCGCTCTGAAATTTCTTATGGAATATATTACTGCCCAACCACCTAATGGTGATAAAATATTAGGCGAATTAGATTATGAGTATATTTTATCTATTTGTTCTGCCATTATTGATTGGGCGCGTAATAGCGATTTATTTAACTACAAGATAATCAATAGTGATATGGATATATTAAAATCCGGACGAATCGGTATTGATAAAGCACAAATTGAAAAGTTAGCTTTCTTAAACACTATTTCAAATACTAAACGTTTAAATGAAAATTCTAATCCCTTTATTGAAAAATTCACTCAAGAGAATTTATTATCAGGGTCTCCCGATGATTTAGACGAAGCTTTTCTTGATGAATTTGGTTATAGTTTTACACAATTTACATGCTGTATTATGGATTTGATTGCCATAGGTGATGAAATAGATAACCAAGTTAAAAGAAAAAAACGAGATTTGATTTGTGCAACAATAAGCGAGAATTTAAATTTTGATAAATCGGTTGTAGACAAAATTATAAGCGATTTATCCTTGTCGAAAAGAGATGATTATTTAAAACCTCCACATGGTTATAAAAAAATTGATATTTGGCCGTGGAGATTCAATCGTCGTCTTTCTTTTACGAGAAAACCTATTGCATTAGTGGACAATGATCTGATATGGGGAAACCGTCAATTATATCATTGCCTATTGTATACGATTGATTTAATACGTGATGATAAATTGCCTGTTAATGAAAAAGGAAAACTAAAAGCGTTGATGAGTAAGATATCAAATTATAGCGGTAATAATTTTAACGATATCGTTGCCAACAAAATTAATTCGCTAGGTTTGTTTATAGTAGATTCAAAGGTTAAGAAAATTAATGGCAAACATATTAATTCATTAGATAACAACACATTGGGTGACATAGATGTTTTAGTAATTGATCAAAAAAAGAAAAAGATAATTGTTGTAGAGGTCAAAAATTTTGGATTTAGTAAAACGCCATATGAAATGCACCAAGAATATTTACGAATTTTCTGTGATAATGGTGATAAACTGTGCTATATTTCAAAACATAAACGCAGAGTCGAATGGATTAAAGCCCATATTGATGATGTACTCATACAGTACAATCTGCAAAAAGGCAACTGGAAAGTTGAAGACTTACTGATAGTGAATGAGGCAATAATAAGTAACGAGTACTATCATCAAAATCAAAAATTATTATTGTATACGGACATTGATAAAAAAACAATGTCAAACATATGATTTTATTGTCTTCCAAATGTCTACCAAAGTTCTATAAAACATCAAAAACAGTGGTTTTACCAAATTGCTGATAAAATCACTGTTTTTATTGATAATTCCTTTATTTATGCGGTTTTTATGGAACTTTAATGATATTGGAAACTCTATGCAGAACTGTCTATTAAATGATTCAGGTTCTAGTCGAGGCAACTCGGTGCAGGTTCGATTCCTGTTATCCGCACCAAATAAAAAAAGTCGCTTTTTAAAAGCGACTTTTTTTATTTACTTCACAATTTCATACGGCCAATCGATTATACCGCCGAACTCCTTTACGTTGGTGTAGCCGAGCCCTACGAGTGCCTCCGAAGCAATTTTACTGCGCCGACCACTGCGGCAATATACCAAGATGAGCTGATTTTTGTCGGGTAAAAGCGACTCTGCCTTTGCCTCGATTTCGTATTCGGGAATCATAATTGCGCCCTCTATATGCCCCTCATCAAATTCCTCTTGCGTTCTGGCATCGACTATTGCATAATCGGTTTCGCTGTCCATAAGCTTTTTTGCCTCGTCTGCCGAAATTTGCTCGTACGAGTTGCCGCTAACTGCGACCGATTTATCCGAATTACACCCGACAATTCCGAACAAGCATATCGTGATTGAAAGCATTGCGATTAGCCCCTTTATATTCATAAAATCACCTTTTGTAACATATTGTGACCACAAATTAGCAGTTTAATCAAAGGTCAATTTCGAGCCCTATGGGGCAGTGGTCACTGCCCATAATATCGGTAAAAATGCGGCTATCTCTTACCTTGCCCATCACGCGCTCGGATACGACAAAGTAGTCGATTCGCCACCCGACGTTTTTTTCACGAGCGTGGTACATATAGCTCCACCAGGAATATTCCACCTTTTCGGGATAAAGCGTGCGGAAGGTGTCGCAAAAGCCACTTTGGAGCAGCTCGGTGAATTTGCCTCTTTCTTCGTCCGAAAAGCCGGCGCTGAAATGATTTGTTTTCGGGTTTTTGAGGTCGATTTCCTCGTGTGCAACGTTGAGGTCACCGCAGTAGATTACCGGCTTTTTCGCATCAAGTGACATGATGTAATCCCTCAGCGCATCCTCCCATTTCATTCGGTAATCGAGTCGGGCGAGTTCACGCTGAGCATTCGGCGTATAAACGCAAAGGAGATAAAAATTATCATATTCAAGGGTGATTGCTCGACCTTCATGGTCATGCTCCTCGATGCCGAGCCCGTATTTGACCGAAATGGGCTCCTTCTTTGCAAAAATAGCCGTACCCGAATATCCCTTTTTCTCGGCGCTGTACCAGTATTGATGATAGCCCTCTGCTTCAAAAGAGGCTTGCCCAGGCTGCATTTTCGTCTCCTGAATGCAAAAAAAGTCGGCATCAGTATATTTGAAAAATTGCTCAAACCCCTTGTTTAAGCAGGCGCGAAATCCGTTGACGTTCCATGATATAAGTTTCATAATTCCTGTCCTTTCATCATTCGTTCAATGAGAATATTTCCGTTCTGTTTCAGCCATTTTCGCCGCTCTTTATAGTCGGGAAGAATGCTCTCGACCTCGTTCCAAAAGCGGCGTGAATGATTCATTTCCTTTATGTGACACAGCTCGTGAACGATAACGTAATCGATAATTTCCTCCGGCATCAGCATTATCAGGCAGTTGAAATTAAGGTTGCCCTTTGCGGTGCAGCTGCCGTAGCGCGTTTTTTGACTTCTGATTGTAATTTTTCCATATACTACACCCATTTTGTCAGCAAAAAAGCGCACTTTTTCCTCAATAACCGGCTTTGCGGCGGCTTTGAGCGAGTCGATTTCATCCTTTGTTATCGGTGTGAGCGAATTCAATCTTTCGGCTCGGTTTGCTATCTTTTTCTGCGCCCTTTCAATCCATTCCTTTCGCTCGTCGATTATTTTGTTTATTTTTCTTTCGCTCATAAAAAATGGTGCGCGAATGGTAACCGTTCCATCCCGTTCAACCGTGATGGAGCAGCTTTTTCTTAATGATTTTATGATGGTGTATTTTTTGTTTTTCTCCATTCGCCACACATCCATTCCACCATCAATTATATCATATCCTGTAATTCAAGTAAACAAAAAAGCCGCGAGATGCGGCTTTTTTCTATCATATTTTAAATAGCAATTCCCCATAGGTCGGATAGGGCCAGTATTTTTCGCCAACGAGTGTTTCAAGCTCGTCGGCAACCCTTCTCGCCTCGTTCATTTTCATGAGGATAACGTCCTTTACGTAAACGGCGTTTTCGAGCGCGTTTGTGGTCGAGGTAGCCGAATGAACGGCGGTATCAAGCTCTGACGTGCGGTCGCAAAGCTCCTCTGCGAGCGCGGTCAAACGGGAAATAATCCTTTCCTCAAACTTGGTCGAAATTGCAGGTGAAATGGCCTTTTTATTAGCGGCACTATCTGCCAAATCCTTTATGTACGAAGCGACCGCGGGGATAATTTCCTTATACAGCATATCGAGAGCTGTGAGCGCCTCTATGCGAATGACCTTCGCGTATTGTTCGAGATAGATTTCGTACCTCGAATGAAGCTCAATCTCGGAAAACACCTTGTGGGTGGTGAAAAGGTCAATCGACTTTTTGTTAATCAGATGGGGTAAGCAGTCAACGGTTGTTTTAAAGTTTTTAAGTCCTCTTTTCTCGGCTTCGTCCTGCCATTCCTTTGAATAGCCGTCGCCGTTGAAGATGATTCGCTTATGCTCCTTAATTGTGCGTTTAATCAGCTTTGAAACTGCGGCACCGAAATCCTCGGCCTTTTCAAGCTCGTCGGCAAATTGTCTGAGCGCCTCGGCAATAATCGTGTTAAGCACGATGTTCGGATTTGCAACCGAGGCGGATGAGCCGAGCATGCGAAATTCAAACTTGTTACCCGTGAATGCAAAGGGCGACGTTCTGTTTCGGTCGGTGTTATCCTTCGGGAAGTGGGGGAGTACGTTTACGCCGATTTCCATATCGCCGAGCTTTGCGTTTTTATAAGGAGTTCCGCTTTCAATCGAGTCGAGAATGGCGGTCAGCTCATCACCGAGGAATATCGAAACGATTGCGGGAGGTGCTTCGTCTCCGCCGAGTCGAAGGTCGTTGTTTGCCGACGCAATCGAAATTCGCATAAGCTCCTGATAATCGTCAACCGCCTTTATCGACGCGGCGAGAAAGAGGAGAAATTGTGCATTTTCAGACGGAGTTTTTCCCGGGTCAAGCAGGTTTTTCCCTGTGTCGGTCGAAAGCGCCCAGTTATTATGCTTACCGCTTCCGTTAATTCCGGCAAAGGGCTTTTCGTGCAAAAGACAGACGAGATTATGCTTTGCCGCAACCTTTTTCATAGTTTCCATTGTGAGCTGGTTGTGGTCGGTTGCGATGTTTGTGGTGGTGTAAATGGGCGCAAACTCGTGCTGCGCAGGAGCAACCTCGTTATGCTCGGTTTTTGCAAGCACACCGAGTTTCCACAGCTCGTCGTCAAGCTCGGCCATAAACGCCTGAACTCGCGGCTTTATCGCGCCGAAATAGTGGTCGTCGAGGTCCTGACCTTTCGGCGGTTTTGCGCCGAAAAGGGTACGTCCCGTATACATAAGGTCGCGGCGCTTTTCGCAACGCTCCTTGTCAATGAGAAAGTATTCCTGCTCGGGACCAACGGTGGGAATTACGCGATTTACCTTTGTATTTCCGAACAGACGGAGTATGCGAAGTGCCTGAGTATTGAGCGCATCAATCGAGCGTAAAAGAGGTGTCTTTTTATCCAGAGCGACACCCGTATAAGCACAGAAAGCCGTCGGAATACAAAGCACCTTATCCTTTATAAACGCGTATGAGGTCGGGTCCCAGTTGGTGTATCCGCGTGCCTCAAAGGTGGCTCTGATGCCGCCGTTGGGGAAGCTCGAAGCGTCGGGTTCACCCTTTATAAGCTCCTTGCCCGAAAATTCCATAATAATTCCTTCACCCGACGGCGAAACGAAGCTATCGTGCTTTTCGGCGGTGATACCCGTCATCGGCTGGAACCAATGGGTAAAGTGGGTTGCACCCTTTTCGATAGCCCAGTCCTTCATCGCGTTTGCAACTACGTTTGCATCCTCGAGCGAAAGGGGAGTGTTATCGTGAATTGATTTTTTTACCGAGTCGTAGGTTTCGCTTGGCAACCTTTCTTTCATAGCTGCATCGCCAAAAACCATACAACCGAATATTTCAGGAATATTTGTCATATTGCCCTCCCGAGAAAAAAACGGAAAAAATCCGCCATTATTTAAGTAATTTTTTAATATATTTTCTGTATTTCAAGCAGTAAAGCGCCGCAATCCGCGAAATACATATATCGTAAAGGATAAAGAATATGTTGCCGATTGCTAGGGTTATCCACGCAAAAAGCATTTTATCAAAGCCGAGCGCCGCAAGTGAAAATACCGCAATCAAAATTGCGTAGCTTACAATCATAGCCGCGTTAAAAAGCGCAAATTTCACTATGTATTCAATCGCTCGTACCCTGATTTTTTCAATCAGCGGCTTTATAATCGGATAGTAGCCGAAAAGCAGCGCAAAAAGTATCCCTGCCTCGTTTATGCCGAGGATAAAGGTCAGAGCCGCTGATACAAAATATGCGGCAAAGGCCCATTTTACGCCTATTTCTATTACGATAATGACGCCGATCACTCCTGCGATGGCAGGCATCGCCTGTGCCGCAGCTTGAAAGATATTGCCGCACATAACGAGTATCACGCTCAAAGCCGCCATTATCGAGCAAAATGCGATTTTTTTACTCTTTTTCATGGCTTATCGACAGCAGTTGCAAAGACAGTTTAGGCACATTAACCCTTGACAAATATCACACGGAGTACAGCCCTGCATATCGGCGCCGGTGCGATATGGGTTTGAGCCGCTTCGCTGCATATTGATATGGTTAAGCGCCGCTCTGTATTCGGGGTTTGACGGGTTCATTCTGTACGCCGTAGCGAAGTTGGTATAGGCGTTATCAAACCAGCCGCGCTTATACTGTACGCTACCGTTAAGATAATACCATTCGGCGTTTCTTTCGTTTATCGAAACGGCATCGAGCATGGTCTGTGCCTTTTCGAGCTCGTTTCGCTGGATATAAAGACGGATTTCGCTGAAACTTTGATTCTGGTATGCCGAGTAGCCGCCGGTATCGCCCGAAGCGTGACCGCCGCCTTTTCTTTCGTTCATAATCGAATCGTATGCCTCGTTGATTTCCTTCATCTTTTCGTCGGCAAGGTCGCTGAGCGGATTGTCGGCATAGTTATCGGGATGATATTTTTTGGCAAGCTCTCTGTACGCCGCCTTAATTTTATCGTCGCTGTCGTTTCTCGATACGCCGAGTATTTCGTATGGATTTTTCATTTTTTTGCTTCCTTTCTGCCGTAAACCGCCTTTTCGCCGGTTTCGATCAGTCCTATATAAATAATATTCCTCAGAATTCCGCCAAATCGCTTTATTTCGAGCAGTTCGAGTGCATTTCCTGCCTCGGCTGCACAAACGTTCATGGTCATCACTGCCGACTCGACCGAGCTGCTTTTAAGCGGGTTAAAGTTACCCGATTTAATATCCTCGCCGATGTCCTCAACCGCGTCGATGAGATAAATCCATTTTCCTATGCAGTATCCTATCTGGGCTAAAATGCGACTCTGTACCTCATCATCTGTGCAAAGCGAAAACAGCCGTTTCATAGCCGTCGCTGTTGGTTCAGCCGCCTCGTCTATTCCGATATTTTCCTTTTTTTCTATCTTAATTTGATAGTTTACCATATCGAGCATGGTCTTTGCAATATCAGGGAATAATTTAACCGATTTTTCATATTTTCGTGAAAATATTGCCTTAAATAACCTGTACCCGAATTTTTTAAGCCCTTTGCTATCCTCGATATTATCAACGATTTTTGCATACACGCACGATACCGCCGCGGCAGAAACGAGGTCGAAAATATCGTCCTTGTCGGTTATGTAAACGCATTTTTTAAAGGGATTATATACGCAACCCTTTCGCTTATACTGTGGGTCGGTTTGGTCAAGCGCAAGCATCATTACAGCAAGAAAGGTGAAATCGTAGCTGAGTGTCATTCGTGCGATGTGACCGTATTTTTTGCCCATTCTTTTGCAAAGGGTGCAGTAGGCGGCTTTATAGGTTTCGTATTCGCATACTTTGAGCTGGTCCTTGAATGGCTTTACGTATCCAAACATTTCTTTATTAAGCCGCCTTTCCTTTTTTATCAAAGCATTTTTTTGAGATAAGCGCCCGTAAACGAGCCCTCGGTTTCGGCAACCTCTTTCGGTGTGCCGGTAGCGACGATTTTGCCGCCGTGTTTTCCGCCGCCGGGACCGAGGTCGATGATGTGGTCGGCGGTTTTTATCATATCGAGGTTGTGCTCGATAACGACCACAGTGTTACCCTTGTCGGCGAGTCGTGAAAGCACGTTTATCAGCTGATGAACGTCGGCGGTGTGCAGTCCCGTTGTCGGCTCGTCGAGGACGTAAATTGTCCGTCCCGTCGATACCTTTGCGAGTTCGGTTGCGAGCTTTACTCGTTGCGCTTCACCGCCCGAAAGTGTGGTCGCGGGTTGACCGAGCTTTACGTAGCCGAGTCCGACGTCAAACAGCGTTTTCAGCTTTCTGTGTATCTTTCTGTGGTTTTCAAAGAAGGACATTGCCTCCTCAACCGTCATATCGAGAATATCGTGGATATTCTTTCCCTTGAATTTTACTTCCAGCGTTTCTCGGTTATACCTCTTGCCCTTACACACTTCACACGGTACGTAAATATCGGGCAAAAAGTGCATTTCTATCTTTAAAATTCCGTCTCCGTCACAGGCGTCACAGCGTCCACCCTTTACGTTGAAGCTGAAACGATTGGCGCCGTAGCCCCTGATTTTCGCATCGGCGGTTTGGGCAAAAAGCTCGCGAATATCGCTGAAAACGCCCGTGTAGGTGGCGGGGTTTGAGCGAGGCGTCCTGCCGATAGGGGACTGGTTAATGTCGATGATTTTATCGAGATGCTCTATGCCGATTATATCGTCGTGGTCGCCTGCAAAGGTCTTTGCTCGGTTGAGCTCGTTTGCCAGCCGTTTATACAGAATTTCGTTGATAAGCGACGATTTTCCCGAGCCCGAAACACCCGTGACGCAAACGAATTTGCCCAGCGGAATTTCGACGTCGATGTCGCAAAGGTTATTCTGCCTTGCCCCTTTTATTATCAGTGAATTTCCGTTTCCGTCGCGGAGCTTTTTCGGCAGCGGAATGCTTCTGCGCCCCGAAAGATATGCTCCTGTAATCGAGTTTTCGCATTTTTTGATATCCTCTACGTCACCGGTACAAACGATTTCGCCGCCGTGAATACCTGCACCGGGACCGACGTCAACGATAAAGTCGGCGGCATTCATGGTATCCTCGTCATGCTCGACGACAATGACGGTATTGCCAATATCCCTCAAATGCTTGAGTGTGGCAATCAGCTTTTCGTTATCTCTTTGATGAAGCCCAATACTCGGCTCGTCGAGGATATACATAACTCCCATCAGCGACGAACCGATTTGTGTTGCGAGTCGTATTCGCTGACTTTCGCCGCCCGAAAGGGTAGCCGATGTTCTGGCTAAGGTGAGATAATCGAGTCCCACGCTGTTTAAGAAGCCGAGCCGTTCCTTAATTTCCTTTAAAATGCCCTTAGCGATGAGCTCGTCCCTTTCGCTGAGTTTGAGACTGTTGAAAAAATCGAGTGCTTCGTCAATGTTCATCAGACAAACGTCGTTAATATTTTTACCCCCGACGGTAACGGCAAGCGCGATTGGATTAAGTCGAGCACCGTGACATTCGGGACATTCACAGGCGTTCATTACGCTCTCGATTTCGGTGCGTGAATATTCGCTTGACGAGGTTGCGTATCGCCTTTCAAGATTATTTATAACGCCCTCAAAAGCTGCGTTGTAATAACCGCCGCCGTAATCGGTCGTTCTTTCCATTCTCAGCTTTTTGTCGCCCGTTCCGTATAAAAGGGCGTTCTGTCCCTCTTTGCTGATTTCTTTAAACGGCGTATCAAGCGTAAATCCGTATTCCTTTGCAATCGCGGTGAAATACATATTGGCAATTGAGTTATCCTTGCCCACCGAAGCCCAGCCGCTTGCGTGAATTGCTCCTTGATTGATGGATAAGTTTTTATCGGGCACGACCAAGTTTTTATCCACGTGCTGAAAGGTGCCGAGCCCCGAGCATTTTTGACAGGCGCCAAACGGATTATTAAACGAAAACATTCGCGGAGAAAGCTCCTCTACGCTGATATTATGCTCGGGACAAGCATAATTCTGCGAAAAGGTCAGCTCCTCGCCGCCAATAACGTCGATGACGATAATTCCGCCCGAAAGCTTTGCCGCTGTTTCAATTGAGTCGGCGAGTCGGGAATGAATTTCGGGCTTTATAACAAGTCGGTCTATGACAATTTCGATATTGTGCTTTTTATTTTTGTCCATCTTAATCTGTTCGGTCAGCTCGTACATAATTCCGTCCACACGAACACGGACAAAACCGCTCTTTTTAGCGTTATCAAGCTCTTTTACATATTCACCCTTACGACCTCTGACGATGGGGGAGAGTACCTGAAACTTTGTTCCTTCGTCGAGTGTCATAATGCTGTCGACGATTTGGTCGACCGTCTGGTGAGCGATTTCGCGATTACAAACGGGACAGTGAGGTACACCCACTCGGGCAAAGAGAAGGCGTAGATAATCGTATATTTCGGTGACCGTGCCAACGGTTGAACGGGGATTTTTCGAGGTTGTTTTTTGGTCGATTGAAATAGCGGGAGAAAGCCCGTCAATCGAATCGACGTCGGGCTTTTCCATTTGACCGAGAAACATTCTCGCGTATGATGAAAGCGATTCTACGTATCGTCTCTGTCCTTCGGCATAAAGGGTGTCAAAGGCAAGCGACGATTTTCCCGAACCCGAAAGCCCCGTTAAAACGACCAGCTTGTCTCGCGGTATTTCTAAATCCACGTTTTTGAGATTGTGCTCTCTTGCACCCTTTATGGTAATTTTGTCAATCGGCATTTTTTCACCTTTTGTAAATAATTATTTTCCCTTGCGAAGCTGCTCAATTCGATCGCGTAAATATGCCGCGTGCTCGAATTCAAGCAGCTTTGCAGCGTTTTTCATTTCTCTTGTCAGCCGTGCGATAAGCTCCTCTCTTTCCTTGCGAGAGAGCTTTTTGCCCGATTTTTCGTCGGTCGGCTTGCTCGAAATTTCGATAACGTCGCGAATATCCTTTTTAATTGTTTTCGGCACTATGCCGTTTTCGGTATTATACCTTGTCTGAATTTCGCGACGTCGGTTGGTTTCGTTAATTGCCCTTTCCATCGACGGAGTGACCGAGTCGGCGTACATGATGACTTCACCCTCCGAGTTTCGCGATGCTCGTCCAATGGTCTGAATGAGCGACGTTTCGGAGCGTAGGAATCCCTCTTTATCTGCGTCGAGTATGCAAACAAGCGAAACTTCGGGTATGTCAAGTCCCTCTCGCAGCAGGTTAATTCCGACCAAAACGTCAAATTCGCCCGTTCTCAAATCGCGGATGATTTCCATTCTTTCCATGGTATCAATGTCGTGGTGCATATATCTCACCTTGATACCCGTCTGCTCGATATAATCGGTCAGGTCCTCTGCCATCTTCTTTGTCAACGTGGTGACAAGTGTTCGCTCGCCTTTGCTGATTCGCTTGTTGATTTCGCTAACGAGGTCGTCAATCTGACCGTCGGTCGACCTGACCGAAATGAGCGGGTCAACCAATCCTGTCGGACGAATAACCTGCTCAACGAATTGGCTGGAATGCTCCTTTTCGAATTCGCCCGGTGTCGCCGAAACGTAGATTGCCTGATTTATATGCGAATAAAATTCGTCAAAGTTTAGCGGTCGGTTATCGTACGCCGACGGCAAGCGGAATCCGAATTCTACGAGATTTTCCTTTCTCGCTCTGTCGCCGCCAAACATTCCTCTGACCTGCGGTAGAGTAACGTGCGACTCATCGACAAACAGTAAAAAGTCGTCGGGGAAATAGTCGAGTAGTGTAAATGGAGTGCATCCGGCAGGGCGCCCCGACAATACCCTCGAATAGTTTTCGATGCCCTTGCACATTCCGATTTCGCGCAGCATTTCGATATCGTATTCGGTACGTTGCTTGATTCGTTGCGCCTCGATGAGCTTTCCGCTTTTCTTAAACCATTCGGTGCGCTCAATCATTTCGTCATATATATTTTGAAGCGCGACGGCCATTTTATCCGCGGGGACGATGTAATGTGATGCAGGGTAAACTGCCGCGTGAGACAGCACTGCCTTGATTTCGCCCGTCAGCGCTACAAATTCGCTAACACGTTCAATTTCGTCGCCGAAAAATTCTACTTTCAGCGCAATTTCGGAATTGTACGCAGGAAAAATTTCGACAACGTCACCCCTCACGCGAAATGTGTTTCGCACAAAGCTGATGTCGTTTCGGTCGTATTGCAGGTCGACCAAACGGCGAAGCAGCTTATCTCGTGATATTTCGAGTCCGGGACGTAGTGAAATAATCATATTTCGGTAATCAATCGGGTTTCCGAGCGAGTAAATGCAGCTGACACTAGCTACGATGATAACGTCCCGTCTTTCCGAAAGGGAGGCGGTTGCGGCGTGACGAAGCTTGTCAATTTCGTCGTTTATGGCCGAGTCTTTTTCGATATATGTGTCGGTGCCGGGGAGATATGCCTCCGGCTGATAATAGTCATAATAGGAAACAAAATATTCCACCGCGTTCTCGGGGAAGAATTCGCGGAATTCGCTACATAGCTGCGCGGCAAGTGTTTTATTGTGAGCAAGAACGAGGGTAGGGCGGTTAACCTTTTCGATAATATTCGCCATCGTAAAGGTTTTACCCGAGCCGGTAACGCCGAGCAGTGTCTGCTCTCTTTTGCCGTCGATGACCCCTTTCGCAAGATGGTCAATCGCTTGCGGCTGGTCGCCCGTCGGCTTAAATTTTGAATGTAAAATGAATTTATCCACTCGGCTTCACCTCCCCGTAGAATTAACAAAAATAACCCAGTTTACAAGCATATACTATATTATACTACAAAAATATGGTTAAGTAAACAAGTTGACCGATAGTTTTTTAAAAAATCTATTATACAAAAAAGTAAAAAATCCCGCACACTGTTTGGGAAATGTTCTTAGCGAACATTTCCCAAAAGTTTTATTCGCCTTGCGGCGAGTTATATTGCTTCGCAGTGATATTTGGCTTTCAGCCAAGTGTTATTCGCTTCGCGAGTTTTAGAGGCGAATAAAATATCACTGAAACCGTAAGGTTTCAATATCACTTTTGCTTAGCAAAAATATCACTCCGACAAAGTCGGAATATCACTATACAGATAAAAAGAAAGAGAAGACTTGTTACAGAACAAATCTTCTCTTTTTCTGTTGTTAAGTGGGTTTGGGATTCTGCCCGACTGCATTTTGTACTCACAAATGCGATGCTGGTTCTATCCAAATATATTGTTTTATGCCAAAACAAAAACTTCGCTAACGACATTACACTTTTTTGTGTGCGAGATTTTTTAAGTTAGCGGCTGTTTTTATGAATTATTTCTAACAATTCTTCAAAGGTGACAAAGCTGTACCCCTGATTTTTGAGCAGTATTATAAGCTGCTCAATGTGCTTTCCGTAGGAGGTTATGCCGTATTGCAGATAATACTGGTCGTATGGCTTTAACCCTTTTAAAATAGGGACTTTCTGCGTGGTCAGCTCAAACGGATGCAGATAAAAAACATAGTAATCGTTCTCTTTTAAATACTGTTTTATTATGTTTTTAATAAAATTCCAAGGGGCAAGACGGATGTATCCTCCACCCGAAATAGGGTATGGATTACCAAAAATTTTATGCTTCGAAAGCCCGAATTCAAAGAAATCCCCGTTGCGAAAAATGTCCTTAGAACATTCTTTAAACCCTTTAAGATTGAGGGCTACGGTATGTCTTGCTTTTAAAAAGTCGAGGTGGCTCGAATCGTATTTGAATCCCAGCTCTTTAAGTATGTTAAGACGATTATCATCCAAGCTGAAATACGGTGCGCGAAAGCCGATTATATCGGTGTTAAACAGCTCTTTAAGCAACCTTTTTGACTTCTGTATTTCTTTTCGAAATGTGTCCTCGTCAACGTCCATCGGCGCTATATGCTTGTAGCTGTGAAGTGCAAGCTTGTGCCCGTTGTTAATGCAACTTTTTAATCTGTCTATAATCTTTGGCGCGAGTGCTCCCACGGTAAAAAGTGTGCTTTTTATACCGTGCTTGTCAAGTATGCGTATATATTCATCAAAACCGTCCATCAGATCAACATTAACACTCTGAGTATGGTTTGCTATACATTCGGTGTCGCCAAAGGTTTCAACATCCATTGTAAAAACGGCATATTTCTTTTTAAACATAATTTAATCCTTAAAAAATTCTATAATAGCGTTATCATATTTTTCGGTGTTGTTTATCCTGAGATGCGAATGACCGCCCTTGTCAAACCATACTATTTTTTTATCGGCAGCAGAGCAGCTGTCAAATAGCTTCTGTGATTTTTCGGGGATAGAGAATATGTCCTTTTCGCCGTAAAGGAAAAGTATTCTCGCATCTTTTTTAATTTTTTTAATTGCTGTGATTGGCTTGTCTTTGTAAACATTGGTGCCTGTATGGCGATTGATATGAAGCATAACCAGGTCTAAAACAGGGAACAAGGGACGCTTATCGGCAATCATGTGTCGTTTAAAGGTTTCGCGGAAGGAAACAAAGCAGCCCTCGGTTACGAATCCTTTTACATACGGCGGACAGTTTTTATCCGTAATGGCAAAAATGCCCGAAGCGGTGCCTATACATATACCGTGATACCACACCTCTTTATTGCCAAAGCGTTCATTCACAAATTTTGACCAGGCAATAACGTCGCTTGATTCCTTTACGCCTATTGTGTTGTATATACCGTCACTTTTGCCGTGGCAGCGGGTATCTACAACTAAAACATTGAATTTCGCTTCTTTGTAAGCAGGGGCAAAATAGTAGGAATATATGAGCGATTCGCATCTGCCCGGCAGAATGATTATACATCTGTCAGCGCCAAAATCGAAATACTCACCAAAAAGCTTAAAACCATCGTTTTCTATTTCAACTTCGGTCATGTATTCGCGGTTTTCGTCAGCCCATTTAATACCTGTGTTCCACATTTCCAGTTGTTCTTCGTTTTCGGGGGCAGAGCATACACGCGACCATTTTTCCGGTTCGGTTCTGACCAGCTGGGTTCGGTAAACCTTTTTTGAAATGGGATAGGTATAAGCAATCATAAAAATCAAGCCGCTTAATCCCAGCCCTAGTATTATAAATAAAATGACTAAAAAGGTGTCCATAAATCCTCCAAGCAGACTGAAAAATATAAATTTAAAAATGATATTTTGTATTGTATCATACTTCTTTTACAATTTCACTATTTTTGTCGGAAAAATTTAAAAATTGTTGAAAACCCGCTATTTGTGTGATATTATAAATAAATATAAAAATACATGCGGCATGGTTTTGGGAGGAGAAAAATGTTTGATTTTGTTATTATACCGGATACTTCGAGTGACCTAACACGTCCGTTGCGCGAAAGGTTTGATATACAGGACTATTTGGGTGGACTTATATATTTTCCCGACGGTCACTGCGAAGTAAGTGATCTTGATTGGGAGCGCTATGATCCAAAGACTTTTTATGAGTCAATGAGTGATAAGAAAACTATATATAAAACTGCTTCTCCACCTACGGGTGATACTTTGAAAATATTCGAAAAGAATTTAAAAGCAGGCAAGGATATTTTATGCATAACCCTTTCGTCGGCATTATCGGGCACCTATCAGGCCTGCGAATTGGTTAAGTCGGAGCTTTTGGCTAAATACCCCGAAAGAAAAATAATCTGTGTCGACTCTATGCGCTATTCAACTGCGCTGTCGCTGCTCGTAATTATGGCCACTATGAAAAGGCAAGAAGGCGCATCTTTGGAAGAAACGGCGAAATATATCGAGGAAAATAAGCATCGCGTTCATCAAATGGGCCCGATGGATGACTTGTTCTTTCTTTGTAAAACGGGCAGAATTTCTAATTTCAAAGCGTTTTTCGGTACATTGATAGGAATCAACCCTATGGCCGATTTCAACCGAAAAGGACTTTCGGAGGTTTTGGGCAAGTTTAAGGGTAAAAAAGCGGCATTTGACGCGGTTATCAAATACATGCGAGGTACGGTTGAGAATCCCGAGGAGCAGATTATGTTTGTGGCTCATTCTAACCGACCCGCAGCAGCCGAGCTTTTGCGAGACATGATTGTTAAAGAATTTAATCCCAAGGAAGTAATAATTAACGATGTCGGAATGTCATGCGGTGCTTCAATAGGACCGGGTCTTTGTGCGGCATTCTATTTGGGCAGAGAGATAAGTGAAGATATGGAATATGAAAAAGCGCTGATGAATAAAATTCTGGAAAATTAAGTTTAAAAAGGAGAATAGATATGAATAATTTTGTTATTTTTGGCGATTCCACCTGCGATCTTAGTAAGGAATTGCGCGAAAAATACGATATTGAATATGTACCTATGAATTTCTCGATTGACGATGAAGAATATGTGGCATCGCTTGATTGGGAATGTCACAGCGCAAAAGAACATTATAACCTTATGCGCAGCGGCAAAAGGGTATTTACAACCCAGGTGCCCAAAAATATCTATTATGACAGATTCAAGGCGGCTTTGGAAAGCGGTAAGGATGTTCTTTATATTTCCTGCTCATCTGCACTTTCCGCATCTGTAAACACAGCGATTTTGGTTGCAAAAGAGCTTGAAGAAGAATATAAAGATGCCAAGGTTTACTGCGTGGACTCACTTATCAGTTCGCTCGGTCAAGGATACCTTTTAATGATGGCTTCTGAAAAGAGAAAGGAAGGCCTTTCGGCAGAAGAAACCGCAAAGTATATTACACAAAACAGACTCAAAGTCAATCAGTGCGGCACGGTTGAATCTATGGAATACTTACGCAGAGCCGGTCGAGTCAAGGCATCAAAAGCATTTTTCGGCAACCTGTTTGGCGTTAAACCCATCATCATTTCGGATATAAAGGGTCAAAACTATGCATATAAAAAGGTTAAAGGCACAATGAATGCAAGAGCGGCTATTGCTGAGCATATCGTAAATGCTGCAAACGGAGTGTATGACACTGTTTTGATTTCACACGCTGACTGCGAAGCGGATGCGATGCTTTTACGCGATGAGATTTTAAAAAGGGCTGAGTTTAAAGAGGTTATTCTCGGTTACATTGGCCCGATTGTTGGTGCCTCGGTAGGACCGGGTACAGTTATTGCCTTTACCTTCGGCGAAGAAGTTACAATTGAGGGGAATGAATAAATAATGCAGCAGTTTTTGGACGGTAATACGCTCAATTACGTATTTACCGTCGGCTACCGTAATCTTAAAAAGAATATGGCTGCAATTAACGACTTGAATGTTTTTCCGGTCCCCGACGGTGACACAGGTACCAATATGGTACATACCTTTGGCGGTGGACTTGGCGCGGTTGCGGCACAGAAAAATGTCGGCGAATATTTAAAAGAGCTGTCTCGTGCGGTTTTACTCACTGCGAGAGGAAATTCAGGCGTTATTTTTTCACAGTTCGTACGCGGTCTTTATTGCGGCTTCAAGGATAAGGAAACCATTTGCTTTGCGGATTTTGCTTACGCCTTTTCCTGCGCTCGCGAGGATACATATAAGTCCATAATAGCACCCACCGAAGGTACAATTCTGACTGTTATACGTGAAGCGGCGGATTTTCTTAACGCTAACGCCGACCGTTTTGATAATTTTCAGTCGGGGTTCGAAGCGTTGCTCGGCTGCATGAGGGATACATTGGCGAGAACGCCCCAAATGCTGCCGGTTTTAAAGGAAGCGGGTGTTGTTGACAGCGGCGCTGCCGGTCTGGTTTGCTTCTTTGAAGGAATGTATTCCTATTTCTGCGGTATTTCGCTTGACGACATAGACGAAATTGAATTAACCACAGCTAAAAGTGGTCTCGGTGTTTCTTTTGACGCTGACAGCGTTATGGAATATGGCTACTGCACAGAGTTTATTTTACAGCTTATGAACGCTAAAACCGATATTAGCACCTTTTCAAAGGACGAGTTTGTAAAACCTTTGGAAAAGCTCGGTGATTCCATCGTTGCGGTTGTAAACGACAGCATTGTAAAAATTCATATTCACACCTTCACTCCCGAAAAGGTGCTGGAATATGCCCGAAAGTTCGGCGAATTTGTTACTCTTAAAATTGAGAATATGTCGGTGCAACACAGCGAAACCCAAACCGCACCTCAAAAGGAGCATGTGAAATATGCTATTGTGGCGGTGGCGTCGGGTGAGGGAATAGTTGACTATTTTTACAGCATCGGCGCCACAATGGTTATAGACGGAGGACAAACTAATAATCCTTCGGTTGACGATTTTATTAAAGCGTTTGACAGTTATGATGCAGAGCATATAATCGTACTGCCCAACAATTCTAATATAATTCTCACCGCTAATCAGGCGGCAGAGTTTTATAAAGCGTCAAATGTTCATGTTCTCCCGACCAAATCCTTGGTCGAGGGATATAGCGCTCTTTCCATGATGAATCTTTGGTGTGATACGGTGGACGAACTTATTGAAGACATGAGTTCGGGTCTTTCGACCGTTACTTCGGCTTACGTTACAACAGCCACACGCGACACCAACATGGGCGGCGTTAAAATATGCAAAAACAAATATATCGGCATAAAAAATAAAGAAATAGTGCTTTGCGAGGAAGACCGGCTTAAATGCGCCATCGACCTCGTAAGCAATATTATGGAGCAGTCGGAAAAAGAGGTAATAATCGTATTTTACGGCAAGGCGGTTTCTGCCGACGAAGCCGAAAAATTCAGGCATTGGCTGGAACAAGAGTATCCTCTTGCCGACATCGGCTTTATTGAAGGTAAGCAGGACGTTTACGACTATATTATTTCTTTGGAATAAGGTAATTTTATGAAAAAGATTATTGTTGATATTTACGGCGCCGACAAAGGTGAGCAGGTTATTATTCGCGGTGTAGCACGAGCAATTAAAGAAAGCGACTTTTTCCCTGTTTTAGTGGGGGAAGAAAAGCTGATAAAGGAAACAATGTCAAATTGCGGAGTATCAGATGACCGTTATGAAATAATTAACACCACCGACTACATAACCAATAATGAGCCCGCGACCTGTATCTTCGGCGGCAGAGATGAAAGCTCGATAGCGTTGGCTTATAAAAAGCTGAAGAACGAGGATGATTGTGTTGCGTTGCTTTCGGCAGGTAACACAGGTGCGTTATTGGTTGGCTCTATTTGTCGTTTGGGCCTGTTACCGCCTATTAAGTTTCCTTCTCTTTGCAGTGCGTTGCCATGCGCAGGAAAAAAGCTTCTTACGCTTGTTGATTGTGGCGCAGTAATAGATTGCACGGCTAATGATCTTGTTCGATTTGCAAAGATGGGCGACGTTTTTTCGAAATGCTATTGCGGAATCGAGAATCCACGCGTTGGCATTATGTCGGTGGGTAGAGAGGATGCCAAGGGTAGCGCATTGACTCTTGACGCGTTTTCTAAACTTAAAGAGCTTGATATAAACTTTATAGGCAATCTCGAAGGTAGCGATATGGTATCCGGTTACGCCGACGTTATTGTAACCGACGGCTTTTCGGGCAATATATTGCTGAAAAATACCGAAGCAGTCGGCAAAAAAGCGCTGGAAATTGTCGAGAGTGTCGGCTGTGACAGTCCTGAGCTTATCGAAAGGATAAAAGCCGCAATACTCGAAAGCTTTGATTTCAATTCACGTGGCGCCGCAACGTTTTTAGGCACAAAAAAGATAGTGGTAAAAATGCACGGCTGTGCTACGGAGGATACGGTAGTAACATCGATAGAGCAAATTTTACGCCTTGAAAAAGCAGACTTTTCTGCTGAAATGTCAAGGTTGTTTGCTAATTAAAAAAACAAAGACAAACACTAAAAATGTTTGTCTTTGTGTTGTTTTATTCTTTTGTAAGGGATGCTATGAATATCAGCTGATGCAGGAAAAACCTTAATGGTACGCATATAATATAAACGATATTAAAGTTTATTATCAGCGGAATTAAGGGGAATATAAGGGTTATCAGTTTGCACATAAGCATATAAACAAAGTAGCTTATTATGGTGTAACAAAGGGTTGTAAAATAGTCGCGTTGTGGTACGTGCTTGAGAAAAATATATTTGTCAAGAAGTATTCTCAAAAGCAGAGAAATAGCCCCAACAGAAGGAACCGTTATTGTTATGTATTGGTTTTTGACAAAGATGCCCAAAATCAATATAAGCAGCTCTGCCGCTAAAAGTGAAATCATAGTGCCGCGAGCCAAGGTAAAAAGACTTCTGTAAATTTTAACCGTATCTCTGATGGGGTTAAAGTGTGATGATGCGTTATTTTCGATATAAATAGCATCAATGGGAATGGTTGTGATTTTCAATCCCATGGTTGCCGCATAATACAGAACGTTCATTTCATAATCGTAGTTGTTTTTTTCTACATTTATCAGCCAATCAAGGTTGCTGCGCGCAAAGCCGCGGAGCCCCGACTGATTATCCGACAAATAGCGATTGGTAAGTAGAGCATATACGATTTTTGAAAGGTCGTTTCCAAAGCGTGAGCGCAAGGGGATTTTACCCTTTCGCTCTCTGACGGTTAAAACGAACTTTTCGCCCTTGTGCAGTTGTTCTCTCACGCGAACAGCATCTTCGGGACGATGCTGACCGTCGGCATCGCAGGTTATAAAGTTTTTACACTCGGGAAGGTTATCCCTTATGTAGCGCATACCTGCTTTGAGCGCTGCCCCTTTACCGCAATTTTTGTGAAGTGTGACAATGTGGGCGTTGTTGCTTACCTTAGCAAAAATATCGGCGTATTTTTCGCCGCTGCCATCGTCAACAACAACCAACTCGAAACCGCTTTTTGAGAGTTCGTCAACAAGCCGCACTAGTTCTCTATCCGGCTCATAAGCCGGTATTATGATAACATCCATCAACAAACCTCTTTATTTAATATTCTTTTCTAAAAACTCGTTTATTTTGCCTATTACCTGGTCATCGGCGGTACCGTCTTCTGAAAACAGAATATTGGTATGCCCTGAATTATAGGGTGCAGAACGAATGAAATATTCGGTGTTTTTGCCGGAAATCTCGTCTTTGTGCGAAATGATGGAATATTTATCCGCAGGCACTTCTTCGTCGTTTTGACCGTGTATCAATAGGACAGGCACATCACTTTCGGATAAAATCTTATCTGCGCGCAGATTGACCGTTTCGGCGCCGAAAAGCATGGTTTGATACAGCCATAAAAAGCCGTAGTTCCCGTAGGCGAAAGGTCCGATATAATTAACACTTGCACCTATGATGCCTTCCATAGCGCTGTTAATACCGCTTACCGATATAACGGCCGAAATGTCGTAATCGTAAGCAAGAGCGCAGCAAACTGCATATCCTCCGCAGCTGTGACCCAATAGCGCTATATTATTATAGCAAAAGCGGTCACAACTTTCAATATAATCCAGCGTAGATTTAAGGTCACACAACTCTTGGGAAAAGCCGACGGTGGAGTCGCCTTGGGAATTACAGGTTCCTGTGGCATCAAAAGCGAATACCGACCAGCCGAGCTCTAATAGCTCGTGTATTTGCCAAAGATAATCGTCCGAACAGGCATTGTGACCGTGAGCCAGAACGATAAGCGTGTCCTTGCTGTTTTGCGCCTTGCTTTTATATAAGTATCCCGAAAGCAAGTTTTCTCCCGAGGGGTAGCTAACCTTTTCACGCGAAGAAACTGTGCTTTCTAATGCGATGGGATAATCGCTGATGGCGCAATCGTAGCGGGGAAAAACGCTATCATATATTAACTTTGTTGCGGTAAAAGATACTGCCGAAAACAATAAAATGGCAATAATAATGACTATCAATACCTTTTTTAGCTTTGATTTCTTTACAGATAACATTATTATCACCTTCTTTTCATTTTTTTAATCAAAGGAGAGAAAAATGAAGTTTATTCCTGATTACTCGCTAAATATAATTTCCGAAGAGGATTTTTCTCAAAAAATAACCGAAATAGAGGTGCAACTTGAGAAAATAAAGATTACGGGGAGCTATAAGGCGTTTGACGGCATAGATATAGCTTACGAGTGCTTTTTGTCAGAAGGCAGTAAAGCTTCGGTGGTTATTGTTCACGGCTTGAGCGAATTTACAAAGAAGTTTTATGAGTTTATATACTACTGCCTTAATCACGGGTTAAATGTATTTATATATGACCAGCGTTGTCATGGCCTTTCCGGCAGATTGACCGACCGAATTGACCTTTTACACGTAGATAGCTTTCAGGATTATGTAGACGATTTATCAAAATTCATTGATGATATCGTTTTAAAAATGACCGATAAACCGCTTTATTTGTATTCACATTCAATGGGTGGTGCAGTCTCTGCACTGTACCTTGCAAAGCATACGGATAAAATAAAAAAAGCCGTCTTTTCCGCACCGATGTTTGAGCCGGTAGTTGACAGCGTTCCGTCACCGATTGCGCGTGTGGGCGTTTTTGTGGGAAAGGTGTTTTACGGCAGCAAGACCAAATTTTTATTAACCAGTGAATTCGACCCCGATGTGCAGTATGAAAGCGCGTATTGTTCAAGCAAAGCACGTTTTGAGCATAATATGAAAATGCGTAGAGAAAACCCGAACTATCAGTCAACACCTATGACATTCGGATGGGTATATAATTCACTTGTAGTTTATAGGGAAATCTTTAAAAAGGGTGTAATAGATAAAATTGAAACACCCATATTGCTGTTTTCTGCCGAGAAGGATGTGACGGTTAAGAATGCGCCGCAATATAAATTCGCCCAAAGGTGCAATTGCTGTGAGCTTATCAGCGTAAAAGATGCAACGCATGCGCTTTTGGCGAGTGAAGCAGAGACCTTAACACAACTTATGGAGCAGACCTTGAATTTCTTTGATTAGCGGCGTCTTCTTGCGCCATGCGCTTTGCTTCGTCAATTCCTGCGCGAAGCACCGCGCCAAGTACTCTGAAAACTCGGACAACCAGTATTGTTTCTAATTCGTAGTAGCTTTCTTGTCCGTCGTAGTCGCAGATAATGGCTACCTTTTCGCCCTTTTTTCTCACCTTTAATGATGCGTGTATAAAGCTTACGAGAGGATAAACGAGAGCACAGCTTTGACCATAGTAGATAGCGGTTTCGGCTGCATCACCTTCGGCACAAATAACATTAAGCTTTAACACCTTTACCTTGCAACGCTTTAACAGACCGAGCAAATGTTTCAGCAGACCTACAATCAGCGAAACGTTTTCGCCCAGCGCGTCTAAAACGGTGCCTCTCATGGCGCTTTCTTTAAATTGTTCTTTTCTCAGTCGCTCCAAACCGGACGTTTTTACCAGCGCCTTTACAATGGGGTTGTCAGGATTTGGATTTTCTCCGTAGGTTTTAAATAGTATCTTGTATCTGAAAATCACTTCACCGGTTTCGTCGGTTTTGATTATAACATATACGGGCAATAGCAGAATTACAGTGATAAGTAAAATAATAAAAGCGATAATACCGAGGAAAATCCACATATCCTTCACCTCCTGTGTGATTATTATGTGCAAATATTAACATTTACAAACAATTAGGGGAGTAAATATGAATTGGCTTTTTGGCAAAATTACCGATATAACCGATGAGCAGTATAATGACGTGTATTGTACTCTTACCCCTTCGAGAAGGGCGCATATCGACCGCATGAAAAAGAAGGATGACCGCAAGCGCTCGCTTATGGCAACATTTCTTTTAAACAAACTGCTTTTGCAGGCAGGGAAAGCACAGGCGGCAATAGAAACTCACGAAAACGGAAAACCGTTTGTAACAGAGTCCGATTTGCACATAAGCATTTCTCACAGCAACCAAGCGGTTGTCTGTGCTTTGAGTGAAAGCCCGGTGGGGATTGACGTTGAAAAAATCAAGCCCGTAAGCAAAAAGCTCGTTGAGTACGTTTGCACCCAAAGCGAAAGAGAATACGTCCTTTCAGGGAAAGATGCCGTTGACGACCAAGCCGCCAAACGTTTTTTTGAAGTATGGACGGCAAAAGAGGCCTTTTTCAAAAAAAGCGACGGCAGGGTAAAAAGCATTCGCTCAATCGACACTCTATCCCTGAAAAAACAAGTGTTTGAAATTGACGATTATTATATTACGTTATTATAAATCAATATCCGCGGGTTAATTTTGCACCTGCGCCGAGCAATAGCGTAAAAATTAAAATAACTGCAAGTATAATTCCTATGATAATGAGACCGCACCAATAGGAGCGTGTGAAATTGCGGCGGTTAATATTGCTCTTTTTAAAGCTGAAAATGATAAGGAAAATAAAACCTACAATGGGAATGCTGTAAAGTATTTGCAAGCCGAAATATGACCACGGGCTTAAAGGACTTAAATGTTCGGGAAGATCGTCGACAGTAATCTGACTTCTTACCGGCTGCTCCGGTACTGAAACCGGTGTAACTACCGGCTGATTATCAGCCGTCGCATCTGCGCCACAGGCGTGGCAGAATCTAGCGTTGTCCTCGATTTGTGTGTTGCAATTTTTACATAACATGGTTTTCCTACTCTCCTTTAAAATTATTTATTATTCATGAGCTTTTGGCGAATTTTATCCCGAACATCATCTAAAAATGACGACTGACTCCTGCCAAAAACACATTCATTAACAAAGTGCTCGCAGTTATTATGAAGAATATCGTATCCGCCTTCTCCGATTCGTGAGCGGGCGGTTTTAATTATTTCTTGGGATTTGCGTATTTTTTTTAATTCTTCCTTTGTAGGTACTCCGCTTTCAAGAATGCCACCGTTCAAAAATGTGTAAATGTCGGTAGCAAGAACCTTGATTTCGTTTGCGGGTTTTCCTACGTCATCGGGCAGACCGAATTGGATAATTTCGTTCTCGTCAACAAAAATGCCGTAGTGATAGTAAAAACTAACCTTTGTTCTGATAATCTGACCGCTTTTTGGTAAATCGACCGACCAATTCATTATGAAACCTTTCCCTCGATAATGCGGATTACGTCAGCAACCGTCTTAATGTCAATAAAGTCATCGTTGTTGAATTTAATACCGAATTCTTCTTCAACTGCCATAGCCATATATAATAGACCTATTGAATTTATAGAAAGGTCCTCGCGAAGCAGGGTTTCGGGCTTAATTACCGAAATGTCAATCTGACCTTCGAAAACAGCGTCGCACACCTTTAAAAGTCTTTCAAAAGTATCCATTTAAGTCCTCCGTTTATTTGTCTTGGTTGTTAGCGTTTTTGCAACGGTTGAGCTCCTTAAAGAGCGCTTCGGTAATATTGTTAATATCCGTCGTGCTGGGTATTTTTCTTTGACAAAAGTCTTGTGGATATATGGTTTTACCAATAACAACCGTGCGCATATTGTACCAGCGTTTACGCGGCAAAATATGCATTGCGATAATGGGTACACCGGCACGGATTGCCATAAGCACAGCGCCCGATTTTACGGTGTCAATATCGTCCTCTCGGTGAATACCTCCCTGCGGAAAAACGGTTAGCAGATAACCTTCCTTGAGCTTTTGCACCGATTTATTTACGGCTTCGATATCGGCGCTGTTGCGGTCAATCTTGATAGCGCCAACACCTTTTAGCAGGGTTGAACGAAGCTTGCCTTTCATTACAATTTCGGCAACCAAAAAATACAGTCGTCTGTACCAGAAGGTCACGCCTACTATAAACGGGTCGGCAAAAGAGGTGTGATTAGCGGCGATTATAGCGCCGCCTTTTATTTTTTTGCGGTATTTTTCGCCTTCGGGTGTGCGTCGTTTGATGCGTAGAATGAGTGGCAATCCGCTGCATACCAAACGTGCTATATCCATTGGCAAATGCCTGATATCAAACAAACGATGCTTCTTTTTATCGATTTCTGATTTTAAGGAATATACCTTCTTTTCGAGGGCGTTTGTAAGATTTTGAAGCTGTTCTTCTTCATTGAGCCCTTCCTTGCAATAATCGGTGAGATAGAAGGGCTCTCCTATACAAACGTTTGCGCGTTTAAAAATACCGTAATTGCCGTCGGTGTAAATGGGTACTATCGGGGTATCTGTGTTGGTTGCAATAAATGCGGTGCTTGTGGTAAAGGGCCAGGGCTTTCCGCCCACAGGGAGCCGCCCTTCCGGAAAAATACCGACAATTCCACCGTCGTCCAGCACCTCCAAGGAATCAGCCACGAATGAAAAATCGCGACCTTCACGCTCAACCTTTATTCCGCCCCACGCGTTAAGCAGGAACGAAAAGAACTTGCCCTTGTTATAAAGCACTTCCGCCATTAAAAAGCGGATGGTGCGAAAGGGAAAAATTACAAGACATAGAGCAAAGTCCAAAAGAGATTTATGGTTAGAAACCAAAATAAAAGATTTTGGAAGGCGTTTTTTGACCCCTTTTTCTCTGTAAATTCTCGGCTTAAAAAATATTAGAGCGGGGATATATCCCGTGAGCTTTGTGAGTCCGAGAAATAAGTTTATAAACCATTTATTCTTCATACTAAATATTTTTTTCTAAGTATTCGCAAATGTCCTTGATTGTATAGCGGTATTTATCACTTTTGTCATAGTCGGTAATCGAAAATCTTTCCGAAAGCCGAGTGAGAATTGAAAAATACTGAATACTTGTGGCACCTAAATCGTAAAAAATATGGGCGTTAATGTCAATTCCGTTAGCATCAATCCCGAGAACTTCTGCGACAATTATTTTTACGTCATTAGCCAGTGGTGAATCTTCACTGCTGCACATTTTGGATTGCATATCTGCGAATGCCGTGAGTTTAACTTCTCCGTTTTTTATTTTTTTATATAGCTGGGCACGACTTACCTTTATTGCTGTTGGTGGGCAGAGGTCATCGGTCGTGAAATAGAATTTCTTAATAGCCATGGTTTTGTGTAAAGTGTCGTTAAACGAATAAACATAGCTTTGAATATTCGCGATTTTTTGCTCGGAAATATACTCATTAACCTGAACGACAATGCTTAGCTCTTGACCATTATCTCCGTCCAGACCTAATACCGAAATCATTTTAGCATCGGGTATGTCAATTAGCTTTTCAATGCTATCGGGATTGATGTTTTCGCCATTTTCGCCGATAACAACATCGCCTAAACGACCGAGTATAAAGTAGTTGCCGTCTCGACATTCCATTTTATCGCCCGTGTTGAACCATTCGTCGATAATTTGCTCCTTGCCGTTGACGATTTTTTTGGTGCAAATGGAGCTGCCTTTTACCTGTAAAATGCCGTCCTTGTCGATTTTATACTCTACCGAACTGAAAGGTCTGCCTATCGAGTTTTGATTTCGCCATTTTGGCTTTCTTCTGAGCTCAACCGAGGTTATACCGATTTCGCTCATGCCGTAGCCGTTATATGTATTGTAGCCGATACCGTTGAGCAGCTTTAATGACGAATCTTTAAGATAGCCGCCGCCGTTTATACAGAACATAACCGATTTGCCAAAAATTTTGTTGGTTACTTCGCTCATAACCGACTTTGCGATTTCGGCGCCAAAGTTTGGAAACAGGTTTTGAATTGCGGTGGTGAATTTTAATCCGCGTTGCAGCTTATTATATTTCTTTTCGCCCTGCTCCTTTGCGGCGGCGAGAACGCTTTTTTCAATGGTGTGCCACAGTACAGGTACTGCAAAAATGTGCGTCACGTTGTGTTTGCGGCAGGTTTTGAGGATAGTATCTGCTGAATAGTCGCGTAAAAACACCAAAGTTCTGCCGAAAAAGGTGAACCAGAAGTAGACGGCAAACAGTCCAAACACATGGTAAAATGGAAGAAAAGCGAGCTGCTTTAAATACCCTTTATAGTGCTTTGCGATGCGCGGTTCCAGCTTGATAATTTCCTCGAAATTAAGTATTTGCTCCGCAATCTGATACCCGGTGTAAAAACAAATTACTTCATTCATTGAAGTTGCCGAGGATGAAAATGCTATTTCATCTTCAAATTCGTTTTCGGGCACGGTAATATCACCTTCAAGTGATGAAACGAGAATGCTTTCGGTATCAAGTGATACTTCTTTGGAACAAACGGTATACTTAATATCAAGCGTATTTAATATGCTGTTTGTAAGCGAATCGGGATAACGAAGATTTACGAGATATGGCTTGTTTCCGCTTTTGAGAATTGCCCAGAAAGCCACAATCCACTCCGGCGAGTTATCCAAAGCCAATGCCACGTAACTATGCGTTGCACCGATTTTTTGATACAGACCTGCGGTGGCTTTTTCTATCTTTCTTGCGGTTTCACCGTAGGTTTCTTTTTTTATTCTGAAACCGTCGGTATATTCGCATAAAATATTGCTTTCGCTTCGGAACATTATTCTATAAATGTCCCGAAGCGTTTTATTTGACGATTTCAGAGCGTCTCGGTTATAGCGGATGATTTCTTTTAGATTTTTGTTCATTTTATACATTCGCAATCACAGCAAAAAATGAGATAAACAAAGCTGCTGCTGTGATGATTATACCTGCCAAGCCCAAGGATTTACCCGTGCTGCTGAGCTTGGACTGGTCGCCGAGGTTGCGAGCTTTATTGGAAAAGTTAAAGCCGATTATAGAGCCCGGTAAGCTAAAAATCGAATATACAAGGGTTATACCGAATGATGCCTCGGGCAGAGCCAAGGTAGCAAGTGACATAATAGCGATAATAATAGAGAAAGCGAAACCGAAAATTGACAGAGCCATACCGACAATTTTCTTTGCGAGGTTCGGCTTTTCAACGGGGTAGGGCGTATATGTAACCTGATTTACATAGTTGGGCTGATTTACATAGTTGGGCCCAACGGGATTTTGAGCCGGTCTAACGTCAGCACCGCAACGAGGGCAGAAGTTTGTAGGGGTTTCGATGTTAAGATTGCAGTTTGGACAGATGTTCATAAAAATATCTCCTTAAATATGATTAGAATAATTATATAATATATTATCATTGTTTTCAAGCGGATTTTACAATTGTTGTAACAGCCAGAAAAATGTTAAGAAAACAATCAAATCCACTCTTGGCTTATATGCAATTATGCTTGTTTTATCAGCTTTTCTAGGGTTTGTTTAATGATGGTGAGGGCTTGTTTTGAGTCGGCGATTCCTTTTACCGCCGTTTCGATTGGACAAGCGCCGTCACCCGACCGATTTATGATATACGGCACCATCTCGTCGTAAAAGGCGTCGATTCCGTTTGTTTGCAAAATATTCACGGCGTCCTTGCTCATCAGTCTTGCCCAAACGGCCTTTACGTGAAGCAAAACGTACAGGTGTGCCGCACCTGCGCCAACCACCTTATCCGCGGCACAAAAGCCCTTGAAATTACAGCCACTTTCCAAAAAATCTATCAGCGGCTTAACTCCGCGTAGGGCTGAGTGACACTCTGTTCCGTTTGAATAAAGCACACAGGTAAAATCGTTTTCCGCCAGAATTTTTTTGGCTGTTAAAATATCCTTGTTCATATATCAAAACGCCTTAAATTTACAAAATACGGCACAGCCAAAAGCTGCAAAATGTATCCCGGAACCGCAAGCAGAGTGCCGCTTAAAGCAGCCGTTACGGTTATCGAAACATCGCTCATAAATACACCTAAAATCAAGGTGGCCGCTATGCGTAAAATTCGGCAGAGTATTTGAACGACAAAAATTTTAGCAACAATATTCATTTTGGTTTTAGCAATCAGCCCTGCAAAAAGACCGAAGCACACAAGCTCAACGGCTATCAGCGGAAGCATAGAAGGTGCAGGCATACCGCTTATTGCATGGCTGATAATCGGGGATAAAATACCCGCAATCGCACCTGCAACGGCGTTGGTTCTGAACGCTAAAATAAGCACCGGCAGGTACATCGGCATAAACATTTGACCGAATTTGCCACCCATTCCGGCAAACACGCCGAATGCGTGAAAAACCTGCGGCAAAGCGACTGCCAAAAGCGTTGTAACACCGATTGCCGAAGCGTATTTCAGTAAAGTATGTGTATTTTTGTTAATTGATTTTTCCATTTTAGCAACCTCTTAAATCTTAGTAATTTTTTCGAGTTCCTGCTTTATATCGATGCTTTGAGGACAAACCTTTTCGCATTTTCCGCATTTTATACAGTCTCTTGCCGAGGGCTTGTCTTTTGGAAACTCCTCTTTTGCCTGCTGTGCGGTGATTTGTGCTGATAGAAACTTGTTATAGGAGGCAAAAAGCTGTGGGATAGGAATATTTTTGGGGCAAACGTCGGTGCAGTAGCTGCAACCCGTACAAGGCACCTGCACCACCTTGCGTATGATTTCGCGTACGCGGTCGGTTGCCTCGTATTCCTTTTCGCTGAACGGAACAAAATCGGTAAATGTGCTTATATTATCCTGCATCATCTCCATGTTACCCATTCCCGAAAGCACCATAAATACCTCGGGATAGCTTGCGGCATAACGCAGAGCATAGGAGGCGTAACTGCCGCCATTTAACTCGTCAAAAATCTTTTTCGCCTCATCGGGCAGATTTACTAAATATCCGCCTCTGACCGGCTCCATGACTATAACCTTTTTGCCGTGCTTTACGGCAACGTCGTAGCATTTTTTGCTCTGTACAGAGGGGTCGTCGTAATCGAGATAATTTATTTGCAACTGCACGGCTTCTATATCGGGTTGTTCGGAGAGTATCATGTCGAGAATGTCTGCGGTATCATGGAAGGACATAGCTATATGCTTGATTTTGCCCTGTTCTTTTAACCTTTTTGCTATTTCAAAGCTGTTGCATCTTTTATGCTTTGGGTACGAATTTCGGGTTAAACAATGGAACAGATAAATGTCAAAATACTCTACTCCGCATATTTCTAATTGCTTTTCAAACAGGGGAATAATGTCTTCCTCTTTTTCAAAAAACCAGTCTGAAAGCTTGTCTGCCAGTATGTAATCTTCGCGGTTATATCTCGCAACCAGACAGTTGCGTATAGCTACTTCGCTCTTTCCGTCGATATATCCGTGGGCGGTGTCGAAATAGTTAAATCCGGAGGTAATAAAAGCATCAATCATGCGGTTAAATTCCTGATAATCCACCTGGTCGTCGGTCATTTTCAGCCGCATACAGCCAAATCCCAATTTACCTTTAACCTTGTTAAAATCCATGCTGATCAGTCCTCCTTGATTTTATATCGTGGATAATTGTTTTTAATGTATTTAATCATTTTAGGGTTGTCTTTGTGACATATGATTGTTGTATGTTTACTAAAAGCTTCACAACCTATTTCTTTTAAACTTTTGGGCAGAAATATTTCTTTTAAATTTTTGCAGCCGTCAAACGCCATCGGAAGAATGGCTTTTACATTATCTCCAAGGAAAACCGCCTCTTTCAAATTGGAGCATCCGCCAAAAGAAGCTACGCAAATTTTTTGTAAAGATACAGGAAAAACGACCTTTTCGATAAGTTCGTTTTCGTTAAAAACTTCAAAGTTAATGCTGGTTACGCCTTCAGGAATGATAACTTCTTTTGCGCTTCCGTTGTATTTTAGCAACTGGTTGTTGATAATTATAAACTCGTCGTTAAATTGGCTGAACCATTTTGTGTTTTGGAAAGATGATGGATCAATATTTGCATTCTGGTTTTTAAAATGAACGTGCTCAAGGTTTTTACAGTTTGCAAAACAATGAGAATACAACCCTTCAAGCGTTTTTGGGAAATAGACTGTTTTTAAATTAGGTAGATTTATACAGGCGTTATCGTTAATCCACTTAATTCCTTCTTCAAAGATAAGTGTTTCTACTTGCGGTGAAAAATAAAAGCAGTTATCATTGATAATTTCATACCGTCCGTCAATGGAAACTTCTTTTTCGTTGGTGAGAATATATTTACAATTAGTGCATTTATAGATAGTTGAAGATAGTTCTAATTTTTTGCCGCTTTTTTTAAAAATATCAAGGACAATTGGGCTAATCAGAGATCTCATTTCAATATCGCGTACAAAAGAATCTTCTTTATTTGGATATGAATTTTTAATTTTTTCGATTTCCAGTGAGGTCTCGTTATACAGGTCGATGTCATAGGATTTTATATAATCTAATCCCTCTTCCATCTTTTTTACAAAAAGATTTTCCCTTTTTAAAAACGGATTTTTTTGCATATAAACCTCTCCTGTTACTGAAGCAATTTAAACATCATGGTACATCAACATTTAATATATTATATCATATAGATTCACTATTGTAAATACGAGACAAACCGCAAAAAAAGATGCTTTTACTGAGCATTGAAAAAACGGAAGTAAACAGGTAATTATTGTAAAATTTATATCAAAATTTTGTCAAAATCACAAACCGTCATAGCAATTGGTAGAATAAAATAAAACGATTTACTTTACATCGAATACGAGGGAAAAAAGGTCAAATTTAGTAGCATTTTATCATACTTTTTCTTAAAAAATCAATAAATATTGTTTAAAAACAGAAAAAACGTGATTACGAAATTAAGTGTAAAAAACCAAAAAATATCAAAATTTTGACCTAAAATTATCTTTGTTCAAAATGTGTTGAAATTTTCACATTATTATTGTATAATATAATAGCATATTGTATTATTGGTGAATCTTGGCTTTCAATAAGCACCAATACTCGCACTTACTAACGAAAAAAAGAGGGTAAAAAAATGAAAAGAGCAGAAAAGCGCATATTACTTTCAACACCTACCATGCACGCCGAGGAGATGGGATATATTACCGAGGCGTTTGAAAAGAATTGGATAGCGCCGCTTGGATTTAATTGCGACGGACTCGAAAAGGAAATAGCAGAATACGTTTATGACGGCACCGACGAAATGTATACCCTCGCACTCGTATCGGGTACTGCCGCGTTGCATCTTGCAGTTAAGCTTGCGGGAGTAAAGACGGGTGACGTAGTTCTTTGCTCGGATATGACCTTTTCGGCAACGGTGAATCCCATTGTATACGAAGGGGGAGTCCCCGTGTTCATCGACAGCGAGAGAGAGACCTGGAATATGGACCCTGTTGCCCTCGAAAAAGCGTTTAAAAAATACCCGAACGCAAAGGCGGTTATGCTTGCGCATCTTTACGGCACTCCGTCAAAGATGAACGAAATCATCGCCATTTGTAAAAAGCACGGAGCCGCTCTCATCGAGGACGCAGCCGAAGCATTGTCCTCTACATATTTCGGAAAGAAGTGCGGCACCTTCGGCGAATATAACGTAATCAGCTTCAACGGAAACAAGATTATTACAACCTCGGGCGGCGGAATGCTTTTGACAAACAGCCGCGAAGCGAGGGAAAAGGCGTTTTTCTGGTCAACCCAGTCGAGAGAGAATACCATTTGGTACGAGCATAAGGAGATTGGCTACAACTACCGAATGAGCAACGTTCTTGCAGGAATTGGCAGAGGTCAGCTCAAACATTTAGAGGAGCACCGCGAATTAAAGGAAAAAATTTATCAGCGATATAAAGAAGGGTTCAAGGACTTACCCATAAAAATGAACCCCTATCTTGATGGGACACGACCGAATTTCTGGCTGTCCTGCTTTACAATTGACGAGAATGTCGGCATAAGCCCAATGTACATTTTGCAAAAGCTGAATGAAGCTAATATCGAATCTCGCCCAATATGGAAACCGATGCACATGCAACCCGTGTTTGAAAAAGAGGATTTCATAAAGGTCGAGGAAAAGGCGGTTAACGAGGATATCTTCAAGCGAGGACTCTGTTTGCCGTCGGATATAAAAATGACAGAGGATGAGCAGGAGCTTGTTATCGAAATTGTCAAATCCTGCTTTTAAAAAATAATTTAGGGGCTTACGCTTTATGTATAGAAAATTTTTCAAAAGGATAATGGATTTTTGTCTTTCGCTATTAGCGTTAATCGTATTGTCACCAATTTTGGTAATATTAACGATTATCGGTATTTTTGCGATGGGCGGAAATCCGTTTTTCGCGCAATCACGTCCGGGAAAGAAGGACAAAAACGGCAAAGAAAAGATTTTTAAGCTAATCAAATTCCGCACAATGAATAATAAAAAGGACGTCGACGGCAACCTTTTACCCGACGAGGACCGACTCACCGGATACGGAAAGTTTTTACGTGCGACCTCACTCGATGAGTTGATGGAGCTCGTAAATATCTTAAAAGGTGATATGTCAATCGTCGGACCGCGTCCGTTGCTTGTCAGCTATCTGCCCCTTTACAGCGAGGAGCAGCGTCATCGTCACGATGTATTGCCGGGACTGACAGGACTCGCCCAGGTAAGCGGTCGAAACGCAATTTCCTGGGACGAAAAGTTTGTACTCGACCTTGAATACATAAAGGATATAACCTTTATCGGCGATGTGAAAATCATCCTCAGAACGGTAAAAAAAGTGCTTGTAAAAGAGGGGATTCAGTCCGAAACCTCGGCAACAATGGAAGTGTTCACAGGCACCGAAACCAATTAAAGATATATTAAAAACAACGAAAAGGACGAAGTGGGTTTATGAAGCAGTTGCTTATTATCGGCGCAGGCGGTTACGGCGGAGTAGTTTACGACATCGCAAAGCTTAACGGATACGAAAATATTGCCTTTCTCGACGATTCACCGAAGGACAAGGTAGTGGGCAAAATATCCGAATTCGAAAAATTTAAGGACGATGCCGAATTTGTTCTTGCGATAGGGGATAACACCCTCCGCGAAAGATTTTATAATATGCTCACCGAAAATGGCGCGAAGGTAATTTCACTCGCTCATCCGAGCGCAATTGTAGCCGAAAGTGCCTTTGTCGATAACGGAACCGTAATAATGGCAGGAGCTATTATCAACCCGAATGCAAAGGTTGGACGAGCTGTAATTGTCAATACCTGCTGTTCGATTGACCACGATTCGGTCGTTGAGGATTTTACTCATATTTCGGTTGGTGCGCGAATTTGCGGCACCGTTCACGTCGGCAGCCGCACCTTTGTCGGTGCAGGAGCAACCATTATCAACAATATCAGCGTTTGCGCAAACTGTATGATTGGTGCAGGAGCCGTGGTGGTAAAGAATATTTCGGCACCCGATACCTATGTCGGAACCCCTGCCGGACGAAAGCTCAAAACTGTCATTTCCGACATGAATTCAAAGCCCATACATCACAAGTGAATTACAACAAAGTGTTTTTTTGAAGGCATCAAAAAAATGATTACATTGAACAAATTTTTTCTCATCGAGAGGTGACACTCATCTCAAATCAGAAAAACAGTCGGTGGTTGATGCTGAATAAACAGGATTGAAAGATATACGAAAAGCAATTGGAGGCATAAAATATGTTAAAATTGATGCTTTTGACGGGCGACCCTAAATTTGCAAAAAAGGCACAGGATTGCGGAGTCGATCGAATATTTCTCGACCTTGAATATATTAACAAGGCCGATCGTCAAAAAGGACGCAACACCTTTATCACTCAAAATACCGTTGATGATATTCCTGCTTTGAGAGAGGCCATTGATAAATCCGAACTTTTAGTTCGCGTTAATCCGATTAACCCGTTATCAAAGGCAGAGATTGATGCCGTTTGCAATTCTGGCGCTGATATAATTATGCTTCCGATGGTTTATGATTCTGATGATGTAAAGCGCTTTGTTGAGCTTGTCGGCGGAAGAGCGAGGACGGTACCCATGATTGAAACGGCACAGTCGTTTGTTCGTCTTGACGATATTCTCGACGTCGATGGAGTGGACGAGCTGTTTATCGGTCTCAACGATTTGCATATTAGCATGGAACTAAACTTTATGTTTGAGATACTCAGCGGCGGACTCATTGACTATATGTCGCAGAAAATTTTATCAAAGAATATACCTTTTGGCTTCGGCGGAATGGCAAAAATCGGCGAAGGAATGCTTCCTGCCGAGCGCATTTTGGCCGAGCATTACCGACTCGGCTCGTCGAGTGTAATTCTTTCACGCACCTTCCGTAACGAGAGGGATGCTGAAGGAAAGCCGATACTCGACCTCAAAAAAGAAATTCAAAAAATTCGTGATTACGAAGAAAAGATTGCTTCGTGGACAGACGCTGATTTTACCGCAAACAGAGCTGAGGTTAAGAATTGCGTCAATGCCATCCTTAACAGAATGTAGGATAACGAGAACTGTCACAAAGCAAAGATCAAACCGATCAAAAAAAGCAAACCATACTTATTTACGAGAATTGACGGTCAGCTTTTTGGTCGATGGATTTGTTTAAATGCTGTTTAAATATTTTATGTAGGTGATAAAAAGGTGCGGGTTTTACAGGTCAATGCCGTTTATGGCGTTGGTAGTACAGGAGTTATAGTTGAGGATATACATAAACTCTGTATCGAAAAGGGTATTGAGTCCTATGCTGCCTACTCTACGACTAATAGAAGTGAAGTGCCAAACGGATACAGAATTGGCAATAATTTAGGGAAGAAAGTTCACGCATTATTTAGTAGAATAAACGGCAAACAGGCATATTTTTCGAGAAATGCGACAGTTAAATTTCTTAAATATATTGACGAAATAAAGCCCGACATAGTTCATCTTCACAACCTACACAGCAATTATATCAATTTGAATATGCTGCTTAAATATTTAGCAAAAAATGATATAAAAACAGTAATCACCCTGCACGATTGCTGGTTTTATACGGGCGGCTGTTTCCATTATACCTCGGTCGATTGCTATAAGTGGCTGGGCGGCTGCGGCAACTGTCCTAAAAAAATGGCTGATACACCAGCATATCTTTTTGACAGTTCAAAAAAGATTTTTCATGATAGAAAAAAATATTTCAGCAGGATAAAAAACCTCACCGTAACCGGTGTTTCTCAGTGGATAGTTGACGAGGCAAAACGCGGCATTTTTCATAAAAATAACGGTGCGGTAATTTATAACGGCGTTGATACCGAGGTTTTTTGCCCGACCGCTTCCGATGTGAGAAAAAAATACAATTCTGAGGATAAATTTGTTATTCTTGCACCTGCGAATAAGATGTTGAGTCCTGTGAACAAAGCCGTTTTTGAAAATGCGGCAGAGTCGCTTGACGATAATAGTGTGATATGGCTTTTGGCCTGCCCAAAGGATAAGCAAGGTGACCTTCCTGACAAGGTTATTCCGATTGATTTCGTCACCGAAAGGGAGGAACTCATTAAGCTTTATTCAGCGGCTGACGTTATGTTTAATCCTACCCGCGAGGAGTCGCTTTCACTTCTCAACGTCGAGTGTATGTCCTGCGGCACTCCCGTAATCACCTTTAAAAACACGGGGGTAAAGGAAACGGTAGACAATGAGTCAAGCTTTGCCGTTGAAAATGACGACGTACAAGCAGTTTTAGAAAAGCTTGATTTTATAAAGGAAAAAGGAAAAATGTTTTTTTCAGCCAACTGTCAAAAGCACGTTGCCGAAAAATTTGAAAAGAAGAAAAATTACAATAGGTATATAGAGTTATACACTGAAATTAGCGACTGATTTTACCAAGGGGATAAAAATGCAAGAAAATAAACTGATAGAAAAAAAGGGAATGGGCCTGTTTGAATTTTTGCTTATAGCATTCTTTACGGCGTACTGTATTCTCCCTTCATTTGGACAAATGTTTCCATTTATTTATATATTAATGGCTGCGCTTGGTTATTGTTTATGCATAGCGCTTTTTGAAAGTAAGGCTAGTCCAAAGGTTTCACGTTTTTTGGTAATGATTTGTATATTAGCTTTGGTTTATACAATTACCTGTGAGCCAAGAACCATTTCTCACTCTGTTTCTAATAGAAAAATGAAACTTTTCATTTCAATGATAAATCAGTATTTGATGTTGTTTTTCCCATTATTGATGTTTTATCGATTAAAGGAATATGCAGGCCGGCGTAATAAAAAGGTGCTTTTATATTTTGCATACGCCTTGGTAATATACGTTTTCGTAAACACGCTTTTGGAAATTCTCGCTAATCCTGGTATTACTCGCCATTGGGAGCAGTTTTCAGAATCATCTGAATCGAATATTGGCAGTTATTCATTTGTTTATTCTATACCATACATTACCGTTATTTTTGGAATGTTTTTATTAAGGGCAAGGTCTTCTATTATAAAGATATTGTGTTTTATTTGTATTGGTATTTGTTTTTATTTTCTATTACATGCGGAGTACACATTGGCACTTTTGGTAACCATAATCGGGCTTGTGGTTTTGTTTGTTCAGGTTTATGATTCGGTAGGAATAAAAGCGATGCTAGTTTGTTCAGTAATAGCTTTTTTTGTAATGGCTCCATATATATTTAATTGGCTTGCCGAAAGTGTACCTACCGAGGCGATGTCCATTCGATTAAGAGAGATAGCTAATTTCTTTACCTCTGGTGACGCTTCGAGTGAAAATCTTGGTGGACGAATGACGCTATATATAAAAGGAATAGAGTATTTTTTCCGCAGTCCCCTTTATGGACATAGAATTCTACCATTTGACCCACATGCAACTATTCTGAATATACTGTCTGATACAGGAATATTAGGGTTTGTACCTTTCATGTATGTTATTACAGGATGTAATAAGGTAGCAAGGTCTTTGCTTGGCGAAAGTGCAAGGTTGTTTACACCTATGTTCTTTATGTTGATAGCAATGGGACTTACGAATCCCATACACTCAGCAACGCAAATTTCATTTGCAGTATGGTTTATTGCTCCGCTTACAATTGATTTATTTATAAATAAAAGAGAGGATGAACAATATGAAAGAGTGGAAGGTTGACGTACCGGTTCTTTTAATATTTTTTACACGTAGTGACACCTTTGAAAAGGTGTTTGAAGCGGTAAGAGAAGCTCGCCCCAGCACCCTTCTTTTGTGGCAGGACGGCCCTCGCGAAAATAGACCCGATGATATCGAAAATATAAATAAATGCCGCAAAATTGCCGAAAACATTGATTGGGATTGCACAGTGTATCGGATGTATAATGAAAATAATATTGGCTGCGACCCGTCAATTTTTTATGCGTATAATTGGGCATTTACTCATGTTGATAGGTGCATTTTTCTGGAAGATGATCAGGTGCCTTGCCAGTCGTATTTTCAGTTCTGTAAGGAATTGCTTGACAGGTATGAAAATGATACTAGGATAAGTCATATTTGTGGCTACAATTATACCGAGATAGCTCCTAATTGCGATGACGATTATTTGTTTGCGACATCGGGAAGCGGAGCATGGGCAACATGGAAAAGGGTTGCTGATATGTGGGATGGCGAATACAAGTTTTTGGATGATAAGCTTGCTACCGAAAATGTAAAAATTCAGTATGGAGCGCTTGCGGATATATCACTCAGTTGTGCCGAACGGCATCGAAAGACGGGCAAGGAATTCTGGGAAAGTATTATAGGATGTAACTGCCTTTATAATAATATGTTGTCAATCATACCGAAAAAGAATTTAGTTTCAAATTTAGGATTGACTCAGGATTCGGTTCACAGCAATACGAGTGAAAAGTATTTGCCGAAGGTTACAGGCAACCTTTTTGAGATGAACACATATGACATTGAATTTCCTATAAAGCATCCCGATTATGTTATAGAAAACAAGGAGTACAGAAAAAAGGTTAATATAATCACGGGAACAGGCCATCCATTGAGGGTAAAGTGGAGACGTTTAGTTTATATTTTTAAAAAGTTGTTTTTTAGATAGTAAAAAGTATTAAAGACATGGCAAGGTTTATTTATTTTATTTAATGGCAAAATTAAATGAGTTGGAGTAAGGTAATGGCACAAAAAAGTCAATTAAAAGCAGGTGCGTTGTTGTCCTATATGGAAATAGGATTAAACATACTGTTAGGCATAGTATATACTCCCGTTGTGCTTAGAATTTTAGGAAAAGCGGAGTATGGGCTTTACAGTACGGTTTCATCAACCATTTTGACAATGAGCATACTCAGTCTGGGCTTGAATTCAGGATATATCAGATATTTTTCAATGTATAAGAAAAATAATGATATGGAATCGATATATAAACTGAATGGCTTGTTTATATCGATATTTACTGTTATAGGTATTATCATAATTACCTGTGGGCTCCTGTTAACAGCGAATGTAGAACTTATTTTTGACGAGGGACTGACCAAAAGTGAATATGCAACTGCCAGAATATTGATGGTTTTGTTTACTATAAGTTTGGCGATTTCGTTTCCTGCCCAAGTATTTGCCCATATAATAACAGCTAATGAAAGGTTTGTTATTTTCAGAACTCTTGGAATGATAAAGACGGTAGCAGGTCCACTCGTAGCGTTGCCATTGCTTTTTATGGGATATGGCTCGATAGGAATGGTTTCTGCGACCCTTTTTGTCGCAATTGTAATTGATGTAATTTACTTTTATTACGTAATAAAGGTATTAAAGTATAAGTTCTATTTTCGCGATTTTGAAAAAGGGATATTCAAAAGTATTTTTGTTTTCACAGGATTTATTGCTCTTAATCTTATTGCCGAGCAAATGAATCATAATTTGGATAAGATATTGATAAGCCGTTATATGGGTACCGAGCCGACGGCAGTTTATGCGATTGGATATACTCTTTATATGTATTATACGAGCTTTGCGAATGCGATTTCGGGAGTGTTTACTCCGCGGGTGCATAATACTGTCAATGCCACCGATAATGACGAAAAGGAACGAACAAATAGATTGACCGAGCTATTCGTCCGTGTGGGAAGAATACAGTACATAATTCTCGCTCTTTTAACGCTGGGTATAATCTTTTTTGGCTACGAGTTTATAATGGTTTGGGCAGGCAGCGGGTATGAACAGTCATATTATGTTGTTATGTTGCTCATTATAGTCTCAATTGTTCCAAATACTCAGAATATAGCAATGTATGTTCAAAGAGCTCTCAATAAGCATAAATTCAGCGGTGTTATGTACGTAATAATGGCGTTTATCAATTTGGTTTTATCAATATTGTTAATACCGCCGTTTGGTATAGTTGGGGCAACGGTAGGGACAGTTATTTCTCAAATAGTCGGAAATATTCTTATAATGAATATTTATTACAATAAAAAATGTAATATCAAGATTTTTGATTATTGGAAAAACATTATTTCAATGTCAAAAGGACTCCTTATCCCGATTGCGTTTGGAATAGTGATAAAAATGTATTTTGACGTTAGCACAGTTCCAATGATGCTGTTGGGAATAGCAGTTTTTTCGTGCGTGTATGCCGGTTCAATGTGGCTGTTTGCACTCAATAAATATGAAAAAAATCTGATTTTAAGTCCTATAAAAAATGCGCTAAAAAAACAATAGATTTGGAGAAATAAATTATGATTCGTAAAATTACAGATAAAATAAAGTTGCCTGAAACGTGCAGGATTCCATTTGTTAGCGGCTTGTGGTATCGAATAATGCTCGCGGTTGATAATAGAAGCATTGTTAAAGAAAAATTACCTAAAAATCCGCTTAATACAGAAAAACGGGACGAAAAAATAACTGCATCATTGACAAGTTTTCCTGCGCGAATTGAATATGTTCATATTGCGATAAAGTCAATTATGCTACAATCGATGAAGCCGGACAGAATTGTTCTTTGGCTTGCTGAGGAGCAGTTTCCGGATAGAAAGCTTCCTGAACAGCTAACCGAGCTTCAAAAATACGGACTCGAAATTTGCTGGATGAATAATATGTACAGCCATAAAAAGTATTTTTATTCAATCATGCATCAGTCCGAAAACGAGGTAGTAATAACCTTTGATGATGACATTGTATATCCTATTGACTGCATAAAGCGACTTATGGCCGTTCATAGAAAATATCCGACCTGCCTTGTTTGCGAGAGAGGACAAACTATTTGTTATGAAAAAAATGGTGAGATAGTAGCCAATCCGGGAAGATGGCAAACCATTTCATCTATCGGGGTCAAAAATCCGACATACAGCATGAACCCATCACCCGGTGGCGGTTGCTTAATGCCGAAATGTGCATTTCATTCTGACGCTGTAAATGAGGACAAAATTAATGAACTCGCATATAACAAAAACGATGATTTATGGTATATGTTTATGTGCGCCGAGAATAAAACGCGAATGATAAAAACACGCAAATATCATCGAATTTTTTCAGTAGTAACCGGCTCACAGGTTGTCCAATTAGCGACCGAAAATGTTGTTGCTGATATAAACGTTGAGGTTATGGAGGGGCTGAAAAAGGCATATCCTGACGCTTGGCAGCGAATCGTTACCGATAAAGATTGATAAATAACCGTAAGGAGAAGATAAATATGGGACTTTTTACAAACAAAACACTTATGATTACAGGTGGTACAGGTTCGTTTGGTAACGCTGTGCTTAACCGCTTTTTAAAGACTGACATTGGCGAAATTCGCATTTTTTCACGCGATGAAAAGAAGCAGGACGATATGCGCCACGAATTTCAGGCAAAGTATCCGGAAGTTTCGGATAAAATTAAGTTCTTTATCGGTGACGTTCGCGATATTTCAAGTGTAAAGAACGCCATTCACGGCGTTGACTACATTTTCCATGCCGCAGCGTTAAAGCAGGTTCCGTCTTGTGAATTCTTTCCGATGGAAGCTGTACGCACCAACGTAATCGGCACCGACAACGTTCTCACCGCCGCAATCGAGGAGGGTGTCAAATCGGTTATCTGCCTTTCTACCGATAAGGCGGCTTATCCCGTAAACGCTATGGGCATTTCAAAGGCACTCGAGGAACGCGTTTCGGTAGCTAAGTCGAGAACCACCGAAAACACAAAGATTTGCTGTACCCGTTACGGCAACGTAATGTGCAGCCGCGGCTCTGTAATCCCTCTCTGGATTGACCAGATTAAGCAGGGTAATCCCATTACAATTACCGAGCCGTCAATGACTAGATTTATTATGTCGCTTGACGAGGCGGTTGACCTTGTTCTGTTTGCGTTTGAGCACGGCGTTTCGGGCGACATTCTCGTTCAAAAGGCACTTGCCTGCACCATTGGCGTATTAGCCGAAGCTGTTAAGGAGCTGTTTGATAGCAAGAGCGAGGTTCGCATTATAGGAATGCGTCACGGCGAAAAAATGTACGAAACTCTGCTTACAAACGAGGAGTGCATAAACGCTATCGATATGGGTGATTTCTATCGCGTGCCTTGTGATAAGCGCGACCTTAATTATGATAAATATTTCAATGACGGCAACCTCGACCGTAATTCGCTTTCAGAATTCGACTCAAATAACACCGAACTTCTGACCGTCGAGCAGGTAAAGGAAAAGCTGCTTAACATCGACTATATCCGTGACGAATTAGCAAAAAAGGAAGGCAATAATTAAGTGCTCGATTCAAAAATTGAACTGATAATTTCGCTTGCTCGTAGCGCGTTAAATGGTGAAAAATACGAGTTTGACGGCGATTTTGATTATAACTATATATTGAAGATGGCGACAGCGCATCAAATGTATAGTATGCTCTATACCGGCGCAGTTAATCTCGGCGCTGACAAAAATGCACCGCAAATGAGGGCGCTTTTTGACCGCGTTTGCAAATCAATTATGATAAGCGACCGTCAGCTTCATCAGATAAATAGAATAATGAAGGCGTTTGAGAATAACCGAATCGACCATCTCGCATTAAAGGGAATTATTCTCAAATCAATGTATCCCGAGGCGCATATGCGTCTTATGGGGGATGCCGATATACTTATTCGCCTCGACCAAATCGACGAGTGCGACAGGGTTATGGCCGAGCTCGGCTTTGAAAAAGGACCCGAAAGCAATCACGAGCTGATTTACACTCACAAGGATTTGCTTGTCGAGCTGCACAAGCGTACCATTCCTTCGTATAACAAGGATTACTACGCTTATTTCGGCGACGGATGGGAAAAGGCGATAAAGTACGATTTAACCAAATCTCGATACACATACAATCCCGAGGATGAGTTTATCTTCATTTTCACCCATTTTTCAAAGCATTATCGCGATTCGGGAATCGGCTTCCGTCATTTGTGCGACCTCTGGGTTTATTTGAATAAAAAGCCGAATTTAAATGACGATTACATGAAATCTGAGATGCAAAAGCTGTGTCTTTACGATTTCTATATGAACATTCGCGATGCTTTGATGTTTTGCTTTGAGAATGGTGACCTTACCGAAAAGGCGGAATTTATTCTGAATAACATATTCAGCGGCGGCGCTTATGGTACACGCGAAGCAAATCGACTATCCGATGCGGTAAAAATGTCAAAGGGCAAAACGGTTAGAGGCGCTTGGCTGAAAAAGGTGATAAAAATTGCCTGCCCACCGTACAAAACGATGACAGAAAGATATTCCGTACTTAAAAAAATTCCCGTTTTGCTACCGATATTCTGGATTGTGAATTGGGTTGAAATTCTCCTTTTCAGACGAAAGAATATTAAGAAGCGAACCGACGAAATCCGCGCATTGTCGGTGGAAAAGATAGAAAATTATCAGCATGGCTTAAATTACGTAGGACTCGATTTTAACTTTGAGGAGTAATTATGAAGATTTTAGTTACCGGCGCAAACGGCTTTGTAGGACGCAATTTGGTCGAAGCGCTCAAATGTATAAAGGACGGCAAGGACAGGACCAGACCGAATTTAATAATTGACGAAATTTATTGCTATGACGTCGATTCGACCGATGCCGAGCTTGATTTGGCGTGTCAAAATGCCGATTTCGTATTTAATCTCGCCGGGGTAAACCGCCCTCAGTCAAATGACGAGTTTATGAAAGGGAATTTCGGTTTCGCCGAAACGCTTTTGAATAAATTGAAGTCGTATGATAACAAATGCCCGATTATGCTTTCGTCGTCGGTGCAGGCGACACTTATCGGTCGCTACGACAGCGACTACGGCCGAAGCAAAAAGGCAGGGGAGAACCTCTTTTTTGAATATGCCGACCAAACGGGAGCAAAGGTGCTGGTTTACCGCTTCCCGAACCTTTTCGGAAAGTGGTGCCGCCCGAATTATAATAGCGCCGTTGCAACCTTTTGTCACAATATTGCCAATGATTTGCCGATAACGGTCAATGACCGCGACATTTCGCTCGAACTTGTTTATATTGACGATTTGGTTCGCGAAATGCTCGACTGCTTGGAGGGAAGGGAACACAGCTGCGAATTTGACGGAATAAGCGCAGTACCGTCTGACGAAGGAAAATTCTGCATGGTTCCCGTCTCGCACAAGGTTACGCTCGGTCAGATTGTCGACCTGCTTGATGAGTTTAAGAGGCAGCCGTCTACACTCATAATTCCCGAAATTCCGAACGGCTCATTTGAAAAAAAGCTGTATTCCACATATCTTTCATATCTGCCGAAGGAAAAGGTCAGCTTTCCGCTTAAAATGAATGTTGACGAGCGCGGATCCTTTACCGAGCTGATAAAAACGCTTAATTGCGGTCAAATCAGCGTCAATATTTCAAAGCCGTCCATCACAAAGGGACAGCATTGGCACAATACCAAATGGGAGTTTTTCATAGTCGTTTCGGGCAAGGGACTCATTCAGCAGCGAAAGATAGGAACCGACGAGGTGCTGAATTTCGAGGTCTCGGGCGAGAAAATAGAGGCGGTTCATATGCTTCCGGGTTATACGCACAACATAATCAATCTTTCTGATACCGACGACCTGGTTACTGTCATGTGGGCGAATGAACAGTTTGACAGTACACGACCGGACACATTTTTTGAGGTGGTTGAATAATGAATACAAAAATTGACGCAAAATTCAAGGACAACGGAAAATTAAAGCTTCTCATTATCGTAGGCACACGACCTGAAATTATCCGTCTTGCCGCAGTTATCAATAAGGCAAGGGTTTATTTCGACACAATTCTCGCCCATACGGGTCAGAATTACGATTACAACCTCAACGGAATCTTTTTCAAGGATTTAAAGATTGACGAGCCCGACGTATATCTCGACGCTGTCGGAAACGACCTTGGCGAAACAATGGGCAACATCATCGCAAAGTCGTATCAGCTTATGGCGGAGATAAAGCCGGATGCTGTTTTGGTTCTCGGCGATACTAATTCCTGTCTCAGCGTCATCGGAGCAAAGAGATTGCACATTCCCATTTTCCACATGGAAGCGGGTAATCGTTGCAAGGACGAGTGTCTGCCCGAGGAAACAAACCGCCGCATAGTTGACATTATTTCGGATGTAAACTTGGCATACAGCGAACATGCGAGAAAGTATTTGCACGAATGCGGTTTACCGAAAGAAAGGGTGTATGTGACCGGCTCACCGATGGCCGAGGTTTTGCACAATAACCTTGCCGAAATCGAAGCATCCGACGTTCACGAGCGACTCGGACTCGAAAAAGGGAAGTACATTCTCCTTTCCGCTCACCGAGAGGAAAATATCGACACCGAAAAGAATTTTATTTCGCTTTTCACCGCTATCAACAAAATGGCGGAAAAGTACGATATGCCGATACTTTATTCCTGCCATCCGCGCTCCAAAAAGCGCCTCGAAGCCAGCGGATTCCAGCTTGATAAACGAGTTATTCAGAATCAGCCCCTCGGTTTCCACGATTACAACTGTTTGCAGATGAACGCCTTTGCTGTTGTAAGCGATAGCGGCACTCTCCCCGAGGAAAGTTCCTTCTTCACCAGCATCGGAAAGCCGTTCCCTGCCGTTTGCATCAGAACGTCGACCGAACGTCCCGAAGCATTGGACAAGGCGTGTTTTGTCTTAGCGGGAATTGATACAAAGTCGCTTTTACAGGCGGTCGATACCGCTGTCACCGCTAACGAAAACGGCGACTATGGAATCCCCGTACCCGATTATATCGACGAAAATGTGTCAACAAAGGTGGTCAAGCTCATTCAGTCGTATACCGGCGTTGTGGACAAAATGGTTTGGCGCAAATAATATGAATAAAAGAGATGACGGATTTCCGTCATCTCTTTTTAATTATTTGAAGCCAAATCATATCGCTGTTTGCCATCATTTCATAAATTGCAACCTATGCACCATTCTGTTTGTCTTTCATAATATGGTTTGGGGAGGTGAAAAATGATGGCTATTTTTTGTTGCGAAAACAGAGCGAGCTGCACCGGCTTGGCAGTAATCGCAAGCGCAATTCTCGGCGTGATTGCTGCCTTTTTACGCATCACAGCGGTAATTACTGTTACACCGGCATTCCTTTGGGTAGCGCTTGGTGTTGCGGTTGTATATCTCGCCGTTTTACTTGCTACCACCGGTTGTAATCAATCAGCGCGTTGCTGTCGGTGCAGAGGTTGCGCTTTAACCGCTTTGCTTGCAAGTATCCTTGGTACTGCACTCGTTTCGGTTGTTCTGTTAGCAATCACCTTTGCTGCTACCAGCGTCATCGGTGCTATTTTGGTGGGACTGCTTATATTCTTCCTTTCACTGATTTTGTCCGCTACCGCTTGCTTGGTGGCTGGCTGTTGCAGATGTGAAAACACACTCTAAGCAGTGAATTAGCAATATAGAAAAATCCGTTCTCTATTGAGAACGGATTTTTGTTTGGTGCTGGTGACCGGACTTGAACCGGTACGGTGTTGCCACCGAGGGATTTTAAGTCCCTTGCGTCTGCCGATTTCGCCACACCAGCGAACTACCAATATATTATACTCACTTGCGCCCAAAGTGTCAAGCAAAAGGTATCACATTTTATACGATTTATTCTCGTGGGGTGAGGAGTTACATATTTTCGTCAATCAGCTTTGCAATATATGCGCGGTCCCACAGAAGTATTCTATTCGCCGCGGCAAGCTCGACCGCCGAATCTGTAAAGTAGCTGTTGGTTACAACAATGCCGACGTGACAGCCGTAATACTCTCTCGCTGCGGTGATTTCCTGAACGGGCGTGTTAGACAGTCGGGTCGAATATACCTTACACTGAACGGCGTAGCGCACTCCGTCACGGCTCATTATTATATCGGCGCCTTGGTCGTGCGAGGAAACGGTCAGTTCAACGTTTTCAAACCCCACCGCTTCGAGCAGGTCAGCTGTATACTGTTCGAATTCAAGCCCGCTCATTTCGTCAATTTTTTGAAGTTCGCTTTCTACCGTTGGGCTGAATTTCATGCCGCGACACCTTTTTGAGCCAAAAGCGGACAAAATAAGGTCGAGTATCCCCACGATAGCAAAAATCGCTCCAAAGCCATAATAAACGACGCTATCGTTAAAATAGCCGCACACGCCTGCGGCAACGCCGCCTAAAATGAGAGTAAATGCGCTAAGTTTTCGCATTTTACATTTCCTCCATACTGTAATCGGGCTGTTTTAAAGCCCAAAAACAGCCCGATAAATCAATTATTTGAATATTCCGAATGAAACGACCTGAACCATTTCCTCATCATACTTAAAGGTTACCTTATGGTCGCCGTCGTTCACCCAAATTTCGCGAACGAACTTAAATTCCTTACCTGCCGAGCCATTAACGGCAAGGGTCAGTTTGCACTGGTCGTCAACGAACAGGCGCACGGTCATCTGAGCCAGCGATTGAGCGTCAGACTTTAACACAGCCGAAACGATGTGGTGACCCTTTTCGGTCGCGGTGAATGGATATTCCTCGGTATGTGAAACGCTGTCAAGGGTCATCAAAGGTGTCTTTCCCTCGTCGGTCAGCATGAGCGCTTCAAGGTCGATTCCGCCCGTTTTAATAAATCTTTCGAAGGAACGGCAATTCATCAGGAAGCGAAGCATGGTCTTTGCACTGCGCTGCAATTCACCGAGGGTAAGTGTACCGTCCTCAAGCGATTCGTGGAGATTGTCGGGTGCCGTCTGGGCATCGCCTGTAACCATATAAATATCGTTCTGGGCACGAAGCATAGCACAGATATTTTCCTTTGACTGAACGCCGCCGTCGTGGTTCATCATTGCCCACCAGTCGGTCATTACAAAGCCCTTGTAGCCCCATTCGTTGCGCAGAAGCTGGGTATTAAGGTCAAAGTTGCTTGCCGACCAGATGCCGTTCATCGGGTTATACGACGTCATGATAGAAAGCACGTTGCTTTCCTTTACTGCAATTTCGAATGCCTTTGCATAAATTTCGCGTACGGCACGTTCAGAGATAATCGAGTTGGAGGAATGACGGCAGGTTTCCTGACTGTTTGCGATAAAGTGCTTTATTACAGCGGTGTTGCCCGTCTTTTCAATTCCTCGGCAGATGGCGGCTGCCATCTTACCCGTGAGGAGCGGATCCTCGGAAAAATACTCAAAATTACGTCCGTTTAAGGGGTGGCGGTGAATGTTTATTCCCGGACCAAGCAAACAGTCAACCTCGTTTGCCTGAAGCTCGACACCCTCGTAAACAAACATTTCTTCCACAAGGTCGGTGTCGAAGGAGCAGGCAAGCAGGGTGCCGTTAGGCATAGCAGATGCCTTTGCTCCGCTGTCAAGACGGAGTCCGCTCGGACCGTCGGTGCCGCAAGCAATCGGGATTCCGAACGCTTGAAGCTCGGGGGTAAGTCCGCCGAATGCACAGCCCGTTCCGGGAGTAACCTTCGGGCTCGACATTCCTTCGCCGTAAACGAGAACCTTTAAATCATTATTATTGAGCTGAGCGACAAACTCGTCGAGGGTGCATTTGCCCGATTTTACGTCCATGAGCTTAAAGCCCTTGTCACCTGTATATTCAATTGCATCAGGTCTAGCCGCAACCATTCTTTCTTCGAGGTCGTAGTCGCGGGTAGGAACCGGCTCGTATGCCATTTCGTAGCTTCCGAGCGAGTTTGCAACCGGCTTCATGCGGTCAAATTTGACCGTCGGCATAAGCGCAGGTTTGCAAACCTCGGTCACTGTCGTAGCATAGACGTTATATGAATAAGCGTATTCGGCATCGCGTACCGACGTGCCGACATAAAGCTTGTATTCGCCCTCTTCGAGAACGTATGAAGCTCGGTATCCTGTCACGCCGCTGTCGTCGTAGGACGCCATTTTATCCGCTGTGAAGGAAATTGTAAGCTGCTCACTTTCATTCGGTGCGAGTTCCTTTGTTTTCTTAAATGCGACCAGCTGACGAAGGGGCTTTCCGAGCTTACCCTGAGGAGCTTCGTAATAAATCTGGACAACTTCCTTGCCATTAAATGTGCCTGTGTTGGTGACGGTGACCTTTGCGGTGATTTCACCATTTTCGGTGGTTATTTCATCGGTTTTGACATCAAAAGTGGTGTACGAAAGGCCAAATCCAAAGGGATATTTAACCATATTTTTTGCCACCGTTTCGAAATAGCGGTAGCCGACGTAAATATCCTCCACGTACTTATTCTCAACCCTGTCGCCAAAATTGGCTGTCGAGGGATACTGATTGATATTATGTACGATGGTGTCGGCAAGCTTACCCGACGGAGTTACGTCACCGCAGAGAATGTCGGCAGCGGCATTTCCGCCCTCCATACCGCCCTGCCAAACGTAAATGAGGCCGTCGATATTATTTTCGTTCACAAAGTTTACGTCGATGACGTTTCCGACGTTGAGAAGCACGACGACCTTGTCGAATGCCGCCGAAACCTTCTTTACCATATCGAGCTCGACGTCGGTGAGGAAGTAGCTTCCTTCTCCTGCAAAATTGTCGTGGTCCTCGCCGGCAGTTCGTCCGATGATGATGAGTGCGACGTCGGAATTAGCCGCTGCATCGGCAACAACCTGGTCGTCAAGGGGCATTTCCTTCTGACACCAAGGTTCCTGAGCCCAACCTGCGCCCTTGTCGAATGGATTTTCCTCCACCCAAGCGGCATAAATCGATGCCAATTCCTCGTTAACCGAGACCTGACTGTTATTTCTGAGCCCGTCTATGATATTGGTCACATAGGGCGAATTTACCATGCCGCCCGAACCTGTACCACTCTTATAATAATTAAACTGAATACGTCCGAAAACAGAGATTCTTTCGCCCTTTTTAAAGGGTAAAACACCATTCTCGTTCTTTAATAAAACAGAGCCCTCTGCCGCAATTTTACGCGAAAAGGTTGCCAGCTCGGCAATGGGCTGGGGCTTTAAATTATTCAAATCATATCCGCCAATAATATTCTCCGACATACAAAGTTACCACCTAAATATAAAGTTATAGATATCATACCAAAAAATTATATGTTTTTCAACATTTTTAAGGAGAATATATGGCAAATTATCACATTATAATTATTAGAGGTGATATTTTTGGCTTGTATGAATTTATTTGCAGCAGGTTTCTTGATAGGGGTTGGCTCGGTAGCGCCCGGAGTAAGCGGCGGCTCGATGGCAATCGCCTTTGGAATATATGAAAAAATGGTCGAAATTCTGACCGATTTCCGCAAAAAACTTAGGAGTGAGCTTCACTATTTGTTGCCGCTCGTTATGGGTTCAGTTGTGGGAATTGGAGTTTTTTTGCTAGGACTGAACTTTTTGTTTGACAGGTACGAGTTTTTTATGCGATTTTTATTCGCAGGGGTTATGCTCGGCACCTTTCCGTCGGTTTATTCGGCGGCAACCGCTTGCGGATACAAGGGATATTATCCGCTTATTTTTATTGCCGCGATGCTGATTTCGCTTTTTGGCTATCAGGCGATTGGCGGCAATTTCGGAGGCGGAATAACGCCGTTTATTGCAGGAATATGCGGCATTATAATCGGAATCGGCACAATTATTCCCGGTATCAGCGCATCGGCAGTGCTGATGGCAATAGGACTATATAAGCCGTTGCTCACCGCCATCGCCGAGTTTAAACTTGCCATAATAATCCCCACTGCTTTGGGCTTTGTGATAGCGGTAGCTTCGCTTTTAAAGGCGGTAAAGTGGCTGTTTGATATGTATCACGGCGAAATTTCGTTTGTGCTGTTTGGTCTGCTCGGAAGCTCGGTCGCGGCAATAGTACCGCGAATTGACGTAATCGACCTGTCGCTTTTGATAGCCATAGCGCTGTCCATTATTGCCGCGATAGCATCATATCTTTTTGGCAAAAGTGCGGCGCAAAAATCCCGTGATTGACAGGGTAAATGCGGTGGTGTAAAATAAATCATAAAGGCGGTGGAAATTATGGCTGACGAAAAGTTTATCAGGACAGAAATGCTGATTGGAAAAGAAAATTTAGACCGACTCAAAGACAGTCACGTTGCCGTTTTCGGCATCGGGGGAGTCGGCTCGTACACGACCGAGGCATTAGCACGGGCAGGTGTAGGTCAGCTCACCCTCATCGACGCCGACACGGTAAACGAAAGCAACATTAACCGCCAGCTTATTGCTACCGTAAACACGATTGGTCGTAAAAAGGTCGAGGTGGCAAAGAGCCGCATTCTCGAAATAAATCCCGATGCAAAGGTTAATGTTTATCCCATATTTTTCGACGATAAAACAATGGGTGAAATTGATTTTTCGGGAATTGATTACATCGTCGATGCCATCGACAGCGTAAAATCAAAGGTCGCATTAATCGTTCTTGCAAAAGAAAAAGGTATTCCGATTATCAGCTCGATGGGTACGGGTAATAAGCTCGACCCGACGCGATTTGAGGTAGCCGATATTTCAAAGACGAGCGTTTGTCCACTTGCCCGGGTTATGCGAAAACAGCTTGGACTTTGCGGCATAAAGCATCTCAAAACCGTCTATTCAAAGGAAGATGCTATTACACCGCCATTGGTCAGCGATGAAGATAGTTCACGACCGATACCCGCAAGCATTTCATTTGTACCGAGCGTTGCAGGACTGATTATCGCAGGCGAGGTTATAAAGGATATTTGTGATATTTAACTTTTGAATATAAAAAAAGAGCCGTTATTAGGAGCGCTCGCATAGGGAGAAATTGGTTTTTCGCATAAATTCGACATGACTCATAGCAACAAATCCTTGTAATACATAAAGTATTACTGCGCTTTTTGCCTTAATCGACAGAAATCTACGCTATTTATAGGTGCTACGCAGTTTTGAAGTGGAAACTTTTTAGATTAACAAATAACAAAAATCCCGGAATGCTGTCGCATTTCGGGATTTTTTTATGAAGCTAAGCGGAAAAGTGGACGTTCAAAACCATTTTATCACTATGACATCCCGCCCTTAGTCACGGCTCGTTTTTTCTTGTTGATTGAAATGTTGCTTCAACACCATGTTGATATATTGAGATAGGGAACGATCGTCTTTTTCTGCTTCGTTTTTTGCTGTTTCCAGGATATCGCTGTCAATGGTAATGCTGATTTTTTCTTTTAATGGTCGCAACATCATCACCTCGAAAATAATTTAAAATCCAAAAATAATTATAAAAGAAATCAAAAAAAATATTGACAAGTGCGATAAAGTAGGATAAAATAATCCGACAGAAAGACCTAGTTTTTGACAAAAAAAGTTATAATTTTCCTTTTATTTGTCTAATTTGACGTATTTGGAAATTTGTGTCAATTGCTTAATAAGGTGGTTTAATGCTTAATTTTATTTTTGGTATAATTGTTGGTAGCGGTTTTTCCTTTTTAGTTTTTTCGGTTTTCAGCGTTAGCAGGATTAAAGAAACTGATGATAAACTTGATAACGATTTAGAGCTAAAGGGAACCAATAATGAATAATGCTAACCCAATAGTAATTTTTGCAATTGCAGCAGTAGTGCTTTTGATATTGTTTGTAATTTTGATTGGACTTATTCAGTTTTATAACGAATTTATAACCGAGCTACAATATCTTAGCAGTGAAATTGAAAGAACTGACGGGGAGGAAAGGGCATACTGGTTATCGCGAAAACGAAGATTATGGCTTTCACTCCTTCCATTTGTAAAATATTAAACACACAAAGTTTTCACAAACAATACTCATTGAACACCGATTGCTATTATGTTATAATTAAATTGAATAATAAATAATTTTTTGGCAGGTGTAGTATGAATATTATTATTTGTGTTGATGATAATAACGGCTTACTTTTTAACCGCCGTCGTCAGAGTAGGGACAGAGCTTTATGTGAAAGGGTGGTTGCCCTCTCGTCCCAATCGACCTTGTGGATGAATGAATATTCGTCATCTCTTTTTTCTGCTGAATCGGTGAAGGTGGACTCTGATTTTCTCGAAAAGGCAGGGGAAGGCGACTATTGCTTTATCGAAAATGTTGATTTCACACCTTATCTAAATAAAATTGAAAGAATAATAATCTATCGTTGGAATAGAGCTTATCCTTCGGATACGGTGTTTGACGATAGCATTTTAACCTCGCGTATGCTCATAAAATCCACTGATTTCGCGGGATTTTCGCATGAAAAAATTACGGAGGAAATATACGAATGACAAAGCTTAAACTGATTAGACTGATAGTTGCGCTGATACTTATTATCGCATTATTCACCTCTTGCGATGGCGGGACGGCTTTGTCGTCGCCGTCGTCCTTTGACACAGCTCCACAGGTGTCGGAGGACGATGTTTTTAGTGCAGGTAGCGTGTACGAATCCACGCCTCAATCAAGCGGTGAAACCGTCGGTGAAAATGGCAATTTTGCGACCATCGACAGCATTCCTAAATATAACGGTAAAAATGCTTATGTCGCGATAAACGATAATGTCCCCGAATTTACTGCAACCGAACTTGTTACTGATTCGTACGAAAGGTATTCACCTCTTGATAGTTTAGCCAGATGCGGTGTAGCGATGTCCTGTATCGGACGGGATATAATGCCCACCGAGGAGCGAGGAAGCATCGGCTCGGTCAAGCCGAGCGGCTGGGTGACCGCAAAGTATGACATCGTTGACGGAAAGTATCTTTATAACCGATGCCATCTAATCGGCTTTCAGCTCACAGGCGAAAATGCCAACGAAAGAAACCTCATCACAGGTACACGGTATCTGAATATCGAGGGAATGCTGCCCTTTGAGAATATGATTGCCGACTATGTAAAAGAAACGGGAAACCACGTTATTTATCGCGTGACTCCGATTTTCAGCGGAAATAATCTCGTATGCGACGGCGTTCAGATGGAGGCGATTTCGGTCGAAGATAAGGGCGACGGAATATGCTTTAACGTGTTCGCCTATAACGTTCAGCCCGGAATAATGATTGATTATGCCACCGGCGAAAGTTGGCTTGATAACGGTAATTCTACCTCATCAAACGGCGACGAAAACGAAGCTGAATACGTCTTAAACACCAATTCTAAAAAGATTCACCGACCTACTTGCAGCAGCGTAAAGGACATGAATCCCGATAATAAGAAGGTGTCCAACGAGTCAAAGAAAACGCTGATAAATAAGGGCTATTCGTCCTGCAAATTATGCAATCCGTAAAAATGAATTATAATAATTTAAACCGCTCTTTTAAAGGAAAAAGAGCGGTTTATTTTTATAAACTTATGCTTTTGTGTCGCAGTAAATACAGCGATAGATACCATTTTCCTTGTTGGTGAGACGGAAAATGTGATGAATATCCTGTTCGGTTGAGGTGATGCAACGCGGATTTTTACAATGGAGAATGTCGGTGAGTCGCTCGGGAAGATCAATGTGTTTTTTTTCGGCGACCTTTCCGTCACGAACAATGCAAACCGTGATATTCGGGCTGATGAAACCGAGGACATCAAAGTTGATTTCGATGTCGCAGTCGATTTTGATAATATCCTTTTTGCACATTTTGTTGCTCGGTACGTTTTTGAGAATTGCAACGGTGCAATCGAGCTTGTCCAGATTGAGCATATCGTAAATCTGCATGGCCTTGCCGCAGGTGATATGGTCAATTACTATTCCGTTTTTAATCGAGTCAACCCTCATTATTCCACCTCCAAAAGCTTCAGAATGAGCGCCATTCTGATATACTTGCCGTATTTTGCCTGTCTGAAATAACTTGCGCGTTTGTCGCTGTCAACCGCGGTAGAAATTTCGTTTACGCGGGGTAGCGGATGCATGACAATCATGTTTTCTTTCGCGTTTTTAAGTTTTTCCGGGGTGAGAATATAGCTGTCTTTTAATCTGAGATAATCCTCTTCGTTAAAGAAACGTTCACGCTGAACTCGTGTCATGTATAGAATATCGAGCTCACTCATAGCGTCGTCGAGGGAGGTTGTCTGCTCATAAGGAATGTTGTTTGCCTTAATGTGAGCATCCTTAACGTAGCTCGGCAGTTCCAGTTCCTTTGGTGAAATGAGTACGAATTTGATGCCACTGTATCGTGAAAGGGCGGCAATCAGCGAGTGAACCGTTCTACCGAATTTGAGGTCGCCGCAAAGTCCGACCGTCAGGTTATCGAGACGTCCCATTTCACGCTTTATGGTAAGAAGGTCGGTCAGCGTTTGGGTCGGGTGGTTGTGACCGCCGTCACCTGCATTGATAATCGGCACGTCACTCTTCATCGATGCGACCAGAGGCGCCCCTTCCTTCGGGTGACGCATTGCGATAACATCGGCATATCCACCTACAACCGCAATCGTGTCCGAAACGCTTTCACCCTTTGCCGACGAGCTTGAATTAGCTTCCGAAAAGCCGAGTACATTTCCGCCAAGCTCCATCATCGCCGCTTCAAAGGACAATCTCGTTCTCGTTGACGGCTCAAAGAAAAGGGTAGCGAGCTTCTTATATCGGCATTTTTCGCGATAATTATCGGGATTTTCAATAATATCGTTGGCAGTGTCGATAAGCTGCTCAATTTCACTTGTGGAAAGATCCAATATATCTATCAGATTTTTCATTATTTTCCTCCGTTTATCCATCCTTCGTCCGACGGATTATTACGGAAAGCAATCAAGCGGCTGACGTCTTCGGGCTTGATATAGCTTTCCTCAGCTGCGATTTCTGCGATTGTGTCAAAGTTTGTTAAGCTAACGTTTTTAACCTTTGCTTCGGCGAGACGGTCGATACCCTTTTGCATGCCGTAGGTAAAGATGCTTACGATACCGAGAACCTCGGCGCCTGCTTCGCGAAGTACGTTGACTACCTCAATAACGCTGCCGCCTGTCGAAATGAGATCCTCAACAACGACTACCTTCTGTCCCTTTTCGAGCTTGCCTTCGATCTGGTTTCCGCGACCGTGGTCCTTTGCTCCCGAGCGAACATAGCCCATCGGCATATCGAGAATGTGTGCGGTGATGGCTGCGTGAGCGATGCCTGCTGTCGATGTACCCATAAGCACTTCGGCATCGGGGTATTCGCGCTTAATTGTCTCTGCGAGTGCGTTTTCAACGTCGTTTCTTACCTTCGGAGCGGTGAGGGTGAGACGGTTGTCGCAATAAACGGGGCTCTTGATTCCGCTTGCCCATGTAAACGGCTCGTCAGGACGGAAGAAAACCGCCTTTATCGAGAGAAGGTCCTTTGCAATAAGCTTTTCTGTGTTATTCATGTTAATTTTCCTTTCAGTCAACAAATTCGCTTACACAGCGTTCGTATGCGGCAACAGGGTCGGCTGCTGCGGTGATGGGACGACCTACTACAATGTAGTCGGAGCCGATTTCCTTAGCTCTGGCGGGTGTGGTAACGCGTACCTGGTCGCCGATATCTCCGTCGGCAAAGCGTACACCGGGAGTTACGGTGACAAAGTCGTTTCCGCAAACCTCATGAACCTTTTCAGCTTCAAGCGGAGAGCAGACAACGCCGTCGAGTCCTGCAACCTTTGCACATTTCGCATAGTGCATTACAACCTTATCGAGTGGCTCGTCGATGAGCAGGTCGCTCTTCATTCTTTCTTCACTTGTCGATGTCAGCTGAGTAACGGCAATGAGCATCGGACGGCTTCCGTCCTCACGAGTGAGACCCTCGATAGCGGCTTCCATCATGGCAACCGTACCTGAAGCGTGAAGATTACACATATCAACGTCCAGACGGGACAAAACGCTCATTGACTTTTTAACCGTGTTGGGAATATCGTGAAGCTTTAAATCGAGAAAAATCTTATGTCCTCTTGCCTTAATTTCGCGGACAATGTCGGGACCTTCGGCGTAATAAAGCTCCATACCAATCTTTACAAAGGGCTTTTTGCCACCGAATTTGTCTAGAAATTCGAGAACCTCTTTCTTTCCTGCAAAGTCGCAGGCAACTATAACGTCCTTACCCATTAGTGTGCGCCTCCTATTATTTCACTTAATGAATTTATATTGTACTTTGTCATTTCCTCGGGTAACTGTTCGATAATTTCCTTGCAAACAAAGGGATTTATAAGATTTGCCGCACCGATTTGAACGGCTGTGGCACCTGCAAGCATCATTTCGATAACGTCCTTTGCCGTCGAAACGCCGCCCATTCCTATAATCGGAATTTTCACCGCGTCATAAACCTGATAAACCATTCTGAGCGCTACCGGGAGAATTGCACTGCCCGAAAAACCGCCCATTTTGTTTGCTATAATTGGTTTTTTGGTTTTGAGGTCGATTCGCATACCGAGCAGCGTGTTTATCATGCTGATTCCGTCTGCGCCTGCGTCCTCACACGCCTTTGCAATTTCGACAATGTCGGTTACGTTGGGGCTGAGCTTAATATAAATCGGCTTGGTTGTAACCGCTTTGACCCTCTTTGTCACCTCGGCGGCCATTTTCGGGTCGGTGCCGAAGCTCATTCCGCCGTTATGCACGTTCGGACAGCTGATATTGACTTCTAAAAGACCGACTTGCTCCTGTGACTCGAGCATTTGGCAGGTTTCGGCATATTCGTCGAGCGAAAAACCGCCCACGTTTGCAATAACCTTTTTCGAAAAACATTCCTTTAATTTAGGAAGCTCCTCGCTGATAACCTTTTCAACGCCGGGGTTTTGAAGTCCTACGCTGTTAATCATTCCTGCGGGACATTCGGCAATTCTCGGTGTCGGGTTGCCGAATCTTGCTTCGCGAGTAGTACCTTTGAATGAGAAGGAGCCGAGGCAGTTGATGTCATAAAGCTCTGCGTATTCGTAGCCGTAACCGAATGTACCGCTAGCGGGAATAATCGGGTTATCGAGTACGAGTCCGCTGAGCGAAACCGATGTATCTACCATATAATCTCCTCCTTTATAAGTACGGGTCCGTCCTTGCAGATTCGCTTGTTGCCGTACTTTGTCTTACACGAGCAGCCCATACAAGCACCGAATCCGCAGCCCATTCTTTCCTCAAAGCTGAGCTGACCGGATGTCTTGCTCACGTTGTAAATCGCCTTTAACATCGGCTCGGGACCGCAGGTGTAAAAGAAGCTGTAATCAAGGTCAGACATAGCGTCGGTGACAAAGCCCTTTATACCATAGCTGCCGTCAGCCGTTGTAACATAAACGACAGCGCCGAGTGCCTTGAATTCATTTTCGTAAAAAACGTCGTCGGCACTGTTAAAGCCGAGGATTACGGTCGGCTTTTTACCCTCCGCAACCAGTTTTTTACACAGATTATAAAGAGGAGGTACGCCGACTCCACCGCCGAGCAAAAGCGGCTTTTCTCCCGAAAGGGAGGTATCGTATCCGTTACCGAGCCCGGTCAGAACATCTAACTCGGTTCCATTTTCGTATTTGCTCATTGCCGCGGTACCCTCACCGACGGTTTTATAAATGAGGGTAAGCTCATTTTTATCATAATCACATACCGAAATCGGTCGGCGGAGATAAAATCCGTCGAGCTTAATGTTCACAAACTGGCCCGGAGCGGTAATATCGTTGGTGTTACCCGAAAGAACCATTTTAAAAACGTCTTTTGCGATTTTTTCCTGTGATTTTATCACAAAAATTTCTTGTTTCATACTTTTCTTCCTTATGCGTCGATTGTCGAAATGCAGAGAGTAGTCTCTTCCAAAACGTCGAGGAGAATTGCAACCGTGTCGAGCGAGGTAAAGATGTTCACGTTGTTTTCGGTTGCCAGACGGCGAATCTGTCGTCCGTCGTCAGCAGTAGTTGCCGAGCGGCTGATATCGCTTGTGTTAATAATATAAGCGATGTGTCCCTGACGGATTGCCTGCGGAATTTCTTCACTGCCTTCGCTGATTTTGGCGAGAGCGTGTGTGCGAATTCCGTTGGCTTTGAGAAATTCGGCTGTGCCGCGTGTTGCCTCGATATTAAATCCGAGGTTGTAGAAACGGCGAATAAGGGGCAATGCCTCGTCCTTGTCCTTGTTCGAAACGGTGACAAAAACTGTACCGTAATTCTGAAGTTTCATGCCCGATGCTTGAAGCGCCTTATACATAGCGCGATAGAATTTATCGTCGTAGCCGATTGCTTCACCTGTCGATTTCATTTCGGGAGAAAGGTAGGCATCAAGACCGCGAATCTTATTAAAGGAGAATACAGGAACCTTTACGTACCAGCGCTTTTTCTCCTCGGGATAGATGTCGAATATGCCCTGTTCTTTCAAGCTTTTGCCGAGAATAACCTCGGTCGCAATATCTGCCAAGCTGTAACCGGTCGCTTTTGAAAGGAAGGGAACGGTTCTCGATGAACGGGGGTTAACCTCGATGATGAAAACGTTGTCGTCCTTGTCAACGATAAACTGAATGTTGTAAAGTCCTACGATACCAATGCCGAGACCGAGTTTTATAGCATATTGAAGAATTGTGCCCTTTACCTTGTCCGAAATGCTGAATGTCGGATAAACGCTGATTGAGTCGCCGCTGTGGATACCCGTTCTTTCAACAAGTTCCATTATACCGGGAACAAAAACATCTCGTCCGTCGCAAATGGCGTCAATTTCTACTTCTTTACCTACGATGTATTTGTCAACAAGTACCGGCTTGTCCTCGTCGATTTCAACTGCGGTTTTCAGATAGTGGCGAAGCTGCTCTTCGGTTGCGACTATCTGCATAGCTCTGCCGCCGAGAACGAAGCTCGGTCTTACAAGAACGGGGTAACCGATTTCGGCGGCGGCCTTTACGCCGTCCTCGATAGCGGTTACTGCCTTACCTTGCGGCTGAGGAATGTTGAGTTCTTTAAGAATCTTTTCGAATGCATCTCTGTTTTCGGCTCTTTCGATAGCGTCACAGTCGGTGCCGATAATTTTCACTCCGCGTTTTGCAAGCGGTTCGGCGAGATTGATTGCCGTCTGACCGCCGAGTGAAGCGATAACGCCTTCCGGCTTTTCCATTTCGATAAGGTTCATAACATCCTCGGTTGTGAGCGGCTCGAAATAGAGCTTGTCAGCCGTTGTATAGTCGGTCGAAACTGTTTCAGGGTTGTTATTTACGATGATTGCTTCGTAGCCCGACTTTTTAATTGTAGTAACAGCGTGAACTGTCGAATAGTCGAATTCAACACCCTGACCGATACGGATAGGACCTGCGCCGAGAACGACAATCTTTTTCTTATCCGAAAGGATGGTGTCATTTTTCTCTTTGTATGTTGAATAGAAGTAGGGAATATATGCGTTTGTGTGGCAGGTGTCAACCATCTTATACACCGGCATAATTCCGTTATCTTTGCGGAGATTGAATACAGTGATTTCGTCAACCTTCCACAGCTGCGAAATAAACTTGTCGCCAAAGCCCATTTTCTTTGCTTCCTTGAGGGTTTCGACGTCGAGCGGATTTGCCTTTACTACCGTTTCAAAGTCAACAATGCGCTTAATTGCTTCGAGGAAGTATGAGGTGATTGCCGTAATTTCGTGAAGTTCCTCTACACTCATTCCGTTACGCAGAAGCTGTGCAACAGCAAAGATGCTGTCGTCGCGGAACTGCTTGATATATTCGACCATTTCGGTATTCGACATGTTATCGAATTTAGCCATGTGAAGATGGCATACACCGATTTCGAGTGAACGGACCGATTTGAGCATACATTCTTCGAGGGTTGAGCCGATGCCCATAACCTCACCGGTTGCCTTCATCTGAGTACCGAGCGTATTTGTAGCCGAAGCAAACTTGTCAAAGGGAAAACGTGGGAATTTAGCAACTACGTAGTCGAGACGCGGCTCGAAGGCGGCGGTCGTGTTAGCGATTGCAATTTCGTCAAGTGACATTCCCACCGCAATTTTTGCTGTAACCTTTGCAATCGGGTATCCGCTTGCCTTTGATGCGAGGGCTGATGAGCGCGAAACTCGCGGATTTACCTCGATCAGATAGTATTCGGAGGAGTCGGGATTGAGCGCGAACTGAACGTTACAGCCACCCTCAATTTTGAGCTCACGAATAATCTTGATTGCGCTGTCGTTGAGCATTTTAAGGTCGTGGTCGTTGAGGGTCATAATCGGGGCAACTACAATCGAGTCGCCTGTATGAACGCCGACAGGGTCGATATTTTCCATACCGCAGATGGTGATTGCCTTGTCATTCGAGTCACGCATAACCTCGAATTCGATTTCCTTGTATCCCTTTACGCTCTTTTCAATCAGTACCTGGTGAACGGGGGAGAGCTTGAAGGCGTTTGTGCCGATTTCGATAAGCTCGTCTTCATTGTAAGCAAAGCCGCCGCCTGTACCGCCGAGTGTGAATGCGGGACGGAGCACAACGGGGTAACCGATTCTTTCGGCTGCCTTTTTTGCTTCGTCGAGTGAATATGTAATTTCAGAGGGAATAACCGGCTCGCCAATCGACTGGCAAAGTTCCTTGAACATCTCGCGGTCCTCAGCGCGTTCGATACTTTCGCTGGAAGTACCGAGAAGCTGAACGCCGCATTCCTTTAAAACGCCCTTCTTTTCGAGCTGCATTGCGAGGTTGAGTCCCGTCTGACCTCCGATGCCGGGGACAATAGCGTCGGGACGCTCGTAGCGGAGAATTTTTGCTATGTATTCGAGGGTAAGCGGCTCCATATACACCTTGTCAGCGATTGTGGTGTCGGTCATAATTGTAGCAGGGTTTGAGTTTACGAGTACGACCTCGTAGCCCTCCTCCTTTAATGCCAAGCAGGCCTGAGTACCTGCATAGTCGAATTCAGCGGCCTGTCCGATAACGATAGGACCCGAACCGATGATTAAGATTTTCTTTAAGTCTGTGCGTTTTGCCATTGTTTATTCCTCCAAAATGTTTGCAATTTATCTAAACTTTAATTATCAAAGATTTTCTACAACCGATTTGTCGATAAAGGCGATTTTGCCGCCCTTAATGGTTAATAGGCATTTGCCCATAACCTCGCGCTTGTCAAAGGGAGTGCTACGTCCCATTGACAGAAATTCGTCGGGGTTGACGATATGCTTTTTGCTTAAATCCCATACGCAGAAGTCATTATTATCAGCAGGCAACTCGAATCTCTTTCTCGGGTTTGTGTTCATTATTTCAACTAGCTTTTCGAGTGAGATAACCCCCGTCGTAACAAGTTCGGTATAAAGCACCGAAAATGCCGTTTCGAGTCCGACTACACCCATCAAGCTGGATTTAAGTCCCTTTGCCTTTTCCTCAGCGCTATGCGGTGCGTGGTCGGTGGCAATCATATCAATCGTGCCGTCGATAATTCCCTCAATCAGTGCATCTCGGTCGGCTTTTGACCTTATCGGCGGATTCATTTTAAATCGTCCGTCGTCCTTTAGCATACTGTCGTCAAAAACTAGGTAGTGAGGAGCAGTTTCGCAGGTGATATCTACTCCGTCTGCCTTCGCCTTTCGTATGAGTTCAACGCTTTCCTTGGTCGAAATGTGGCAAACGTGGTATTTACATCCCGTTTCTTTCACAAGCTCGATGTCGCGCTTTATCTGACCCCATTCGCTCTCACTGCAAATTCCTTTGTGCCCGTTTTTTGCCGCGTATTCGCCGTCGTGAATGTATCCGCCTTTTAGCAGCTCGTTTATTTCACAATGGGCGACAATCGGCTTATCAAGTTCTTTTGCCTTTATCATGGCGGCCTTCATCATTTTGTCCGACTGGACTCCGCGTCCGTCGTCGGAAAAGCCGATTACAAAATCCGCCATATCCTCCATATTTGACAGTGCTTCACCCATTTGCTCTTTTGTTATTGAGCCGTAGGGATGAACACCGATAACCGCATCTTTCTTAATCGCATCTAGCTGAATATTTAGGTTATCCATGCTGTCGGGTACCGGCTTTAAGTTCGGCATACTGCAAATTTCGGTATATCCGCCGTGTGCTGCGGCAAGCGTACCGGTTTTCACCGTTTCTTTATAAATAAAACCCGGCTCGCGAAGATGTACGTGGACATCAACAAAGCCGGTAAAGACGGAGTAGTTATTGAGTTTATTAAAAAAAGCGGCATTTTCGCCGACAGAATATCCGTCAGCTGAAAGTGCGGCTTTTATAGTTGCAATTTTTTCGTTTGAAAGTGAAAAATCCATGTTAGCTCCTTTTTGTATAAATAATGCCTGCCGCAAATTTACGGCAGGCAAAATATACAGTGAAAGATATATGCGCGTACGGTCACTCGCATATACGGTAAACTCTATTTTTTCTTGCCGATATCTCTGTATCGAATTAAAGAAATTACTTATATTATAATACCACTTTGCCCACTTAATGTCAAGCACATTAAGAAATATTTATAATATTATTTATAGTATTTTACCGCTGATTCAAAGAGCTTCATGTCGTAGTTACCTTCAACGTTTTTGTAAAGTCCGTTTCCAATACGCTCCGAGTGACCCATTTTACCGATAACTCGTCCGTCGGGCGAGAGGATACCCTCGATTGCCCACATAGAATTGTTCGGGTTAAAGTGGATGTCGTCGGTTGCCTTTCCGTCAAGGTCAACGTACTGAGTTGCGATTTGACCGTTAGCAGCGAGTGCTGCGAGTGTCTTTTCGTCGGCAATGAAGCGACCTTCACCGTGAGAAATCGGCACGTTGTAAATGTCGCCTACCTTTGTACCGGTGAGCCAGGGCGAATTGTTTGAAGCAACACGGGTTGCAACGATTCGCGACTGGTGACGACCGATGGTGTTAAAGGTGAGGGTAGGACAATTTTCGTCGGTGTCGATAATCTTTCCATAGGGGACCAAACCGAGCTTAACGAGTGCCTGGAATCCGTTACAAATACCGCACATTAGTCCGTCGCGCTTTTCGAGCAGGTTGGTTACCTCCTCCTTGATAACGCCGTTGCGGAAGAATGCGGTAATAAACTTACCTGAGCCGTCGGGCTCGTCACCGCCCGAGAATCCACCGGGGATAAAGATAATCTGTGACTGCTTAACCTTGTCGGCGAACTGCTCAACGCTGCGAGCAATTCCGTCGGCAGTAAGGTTATTGATAACGAATATTTCGGCCTCTGCACCGGCGTCTGTGACCGCCTTTGCCGAGTCGTATTCACAGTTTGTACCCGGGAAAACGGGGATGAGTACGCGCGGCTTTGCAACCTTGATTGCAGGAGCAGAAACCTTGCCATCGGTATAGGAAATTGTAGCAATCTCCTTGTTTTCGCTCGGCAGGTTACAGCTATAAACGCTTTCAAGCTTGTCCTCGTACACCTTTTGAAGCTCGTCAAGCGAAATGGCTTCGTTTTCGAGCGAAATTACGCCGTCGTCGGTAACGTAGCCGAGTGTAGCGTCCATATAATCGTCGCTACCAATTTCGAGTACAAATGAGCAATAATCGTAATCAAAAATATCGTCGAGCTTAGTACCGTTTTCGTACTTAAATCCGAGCTTGTTACCGATACACATCTTAAAGATTGCCTCTGCGATACCGCCCATGCAGGGAGTGTAGCAGGCAACCGCCTTTTTCTCACGCATGAGGGTTGTAACGGTTGTAAAGAGATTGAGAAGTGATTCGGTAATGGGCAATCCGTTTTCATCAAGCTCGGGACGGAGTACGATAACTCTGTTTCCGGCTTTTTTGAATTCGGGGGAAACGATATTCTGAATTTTATCGGTTGTAACAGCAAAGGAAACGAGGGTAGGCGGAACGTCTAGTTTTTCAAACGAGCCGCTCATCGAGTCCTTTCCGCCGATTGCGCCGATACCAAGCTCCTTCTGTGCTTTGAATGCGCCGAGGAGAGCGGCAAGCGGCTTGCCCCAGCGGTGAGCATCCTTGTTCGGACGTTCAAAGTATTCCTGGAAGGTGAGGTAAACGTCCTCGAATTTTGCTCCCGTGGCGATAAGCTTGCATACCGATTCCAAAACGGCGGTGTATGCGCCGTGATAGGGGCTTTTTTCTGTGATGAAGGGGTTATACCCCCAAGCCATCAGTGAGCAGTCGTCGGTGTGTGCCTTTTCCATCGAAATTTTCTGTACCATCGCCTGAATAGGTGTCTGCTGATACCTTCCGCCAAAGGGCATAAGTACGGTACCTGCGCCGATGGTCGAGTCAAAGCGTTCCGAAAGTCCACGCTTTGAGCAGATATTGAGGTCGTCGACCAGTTTTTTGTACTCGTCGGTGAAGTCACTTCCAACCTCTCTCTTATATTCCTGCGGCTTTGTAACCGCGATGTCAATGTGCTTTTGAGCGCCATTTGAGTTAAGGAATTCGCGGCTAAGGTCGACAATCTGCTTTCCGTTCCATGTCATTGTAAGACGCGGGTCGGCCTTTACGGTAGCAACTACTGTTGCTTCGAGGTTTTCGCTGTTTGCCAGTTCGATAAAGCGGTCAACGTCCTCTTTTGCAACTACTACTGCCATTCTTTCCTGCGATTCGCTGATTGCGAGCTCGGTGCCGTCGAGTCCGTCATACTTCTTCGGTACGGCATTGAGGTCGATATTCAGTCCGTCGGCAAGCTCACCGATAGCAACCGAAACACCGCCTGCGCCAAAGTCGTTGCAGCGCTTGATCATGCGGCTTGCTTCATAGTTTCTGAAAAGGCGCTGTAACTTACGTTCTTCGGGTGCGTTGCCCTTCTGAACCTCTGCACCACAGCTTTCGAGCGACTGTAATGTGTGTGATTTCGACGAGCCGGTAGCGCCGCCACAGCCGTCACGTCCTGTACGACCGCCGAGGAGAATTACAACGTCGCTATCCTCGGGACGTTCACGGCGAACGTTCTTTTCGGGAGCGGCGGCAATAACTGCGCCGATTTCCATTCTCTTTGCGGCATAGCCGTCGTGATAAATTTCGTCAACGATACCGGTAGCAAGTCCAATCTGGTTTCCGTATGAGGAGTAACCGGCGGCGGCTGTTGTAACGATTTTGCGCTGAGGAAGTTTACCTTCCATTGTTTCGTTAACGGGCTTGAGCGGGTCGGCAGCGCCGGTAACGCGCATAGCACCGTAAACGTAGCTGCGTCCCGAAAGGGGATCGCGGATAGCGCCGCCAATACAGGTAGCGGCACCGCCAAAGGGCTCGATTTCGGTCGGATGATTGTGTGTCTCATTCTTGAAAAGGAGGAGCCACGGCTCTTTTTTACCGTCGGCTTCAACCTCGATTTTTACTGTACAAGCGTTGATTTCCTCTGATTCGTCGAGCTTGTCGAGCTTTCCGATGCTTCTGAGATATTTTGCCGCCAAAGTACCGATATCCATCAGGTTAATCGGCTTTGTACGACCGAGCTGCTTTCTGGTTTCGATATAGTCGTCGTACGCATCTTGCAGCAACTTGTCCTCAAAGGAAACGCTGTCAATGGTGGTGAGGAAGGTGGTATGACGGCAGTGGTCCGACCAATATGTATCAATCATGCGGATTTCGGTGATGGTCGGGTCACGCTGTTCGCTGATAAAGTAATTCTGACAGAAGGCGATGTCGTCCTCGTCCATGGCAAGTCCGTAATTCTTCACAAAGTCGGCGAGTTCACTCTTTGTCAGCTTACAGAAGCCGTCGAGAGTCTCGACCGAATCGGGAATTTCGTATTCTGCCTGTAATGTTTCGAATGTGTCGAGGGTTGCTTGACGCGATTCAACGGGGTTGATTACGTACTTTTTGATTTCGGCGATTTCGGTTTCGCTGATTTTACCGTAAAGCATGTAAACCTTTGCCGTGCGAACTGTCGGACGTTCGCCCTGCGATATAATCTGAATACACTGAGCGGCTGAATCAGCCCTCTGGTCAAACTGACCTGGCAAAAACTCAACGGCAAAAACAACGTCGCCGTCAAGGTCGATTTCATCGCTGATGATATCGAGCTGTGGTTCGGAAAATACTGTACCCTTTGCGTAGTCAAACAGCTCCTTGTCAATATTTTCGACGTCGTAGCGATTGATTATGCGAAGGTCGGTGACTCCGTCAATCTGAAGAAGTCCTCTAATATCGGCAAGAAGGGCAGCCGCTTCGTTAGCGAGCTCCTTTTTCTTTTCGACGTATATGCGATAAACCATTTATTTTTCCTCCTTTGCCGCGAGGGCTTTCTGTCCAATGTCGTTTCTGTAATATGCGTTGGCAAAATTTATGCTTTTTGCGACCGAATACGCCTTTTCGATAGCGTTTTCGAGATTGTCGCCCACCGAAACTGCGCCAAGTACGCGTCCACCTGCCGTAAGCAGTTTACCGTCCTCAGTTTTTGCTCCTGCGATATAAATTTCGCCGTCAATCTTTTCGGGAAGGGTAATTTCGAATCCCGAATCATATTTTTGCGGATAGCCGTCGGAAGCCATAACTACACAGCAAGCCGACTTATCCGAGAATTTAACCATTTCGTTTGTGAGGGTGCCGTTGGTTGTCGCTACCATGATTTCAAAAAGGTCGCTTTCGAGGAGGGGGAGAACAACCTGCGTTTCGGGGTCGCCGAAGCGGCAGTTGTACTCGATTACCTTCGGTCCCTTTTCGGTCAGCATGAGACCGAAATAAAGACAACCCTTGAAAATTCTGCCTTCCTTTTCCATAGCGCGAATGGTCGGCAAAAAGATTGTTTCCATACAAATATCGGCAATTTTGTCGGTGTAATAGGGGTTGGGCGCAATGGTGCCCATACCGCCGGTATTGAGTCCCTCGTCATTGTCCTTTGCACGTTTGTGGTCCATTGACGAAATCATCGGTACGACCGTCTTTCCGTCGGTGAACGAAAGCACCGAAACCTCGGGACCGGTGAGGAATTCCTCGATGACAATGTTGTTTCCGCTGTTGCCGAATACCTTGTCCTCCATGATTGACTTAACTGCCGAAACGGCCTCATCCCTTGTGGTTGCGATGATAACGCCCTTTCCGAGAGCGAGTCCATCCGCCTTTATAACCGTGGGTATGGGAGCCGTTTCGAGATATTTAATCGCATCGTCAGCGTTGTCAAATACCTCGTATTCGGCGGTAGGAATGCCGTATTTTTTCATCAAATTTTTCGAAAAAACCTTGCTTCCTTCGATTATAGCCGCGTCGGCATTAGGGCCAAAGCAAGGAACACCGATTTTATTCAGAGCGTCAACAGCACCGAGTACAAGCGGGTCGTCGGGAGCAACGACAGCATAGTCGATTTCATTTTCTTTTGCGAAATTTACGATGCCGTCAATGTCCTTTGCGCCGATATTGACACAGGTAGCGTCCAGAGAGATGCCACCGTTTCCGGGTAATGCAAAAATCTCTGTAACCTTGTCACTTTCCTTTAATTTTTTAATGATAGCGTGTTCACGGCCACCGCCGCCAACAACCATTATTTTCATATCAAAAACACCCTTAAATTATATTGTATTAGTGGTGGAAGAGTCGCATTCCGGTAAAGGCCATAACCATACCGTACTTGTTGCAGGTTTCGATAACCTGGTCATCTCTGATTGAGCCACCCGGTTCGGCAATATAGCTTACGCCGCTCTTAAACGCTCTTTCGATATTGTCGCCGAATGGGAAGAATGCGTCAGAACCGAGAGCAACGCCGGTAATCTTGCTGAGATATTCGCGAGCTTCTTCGTCGGTGAGGGGTTCGGGCTTTGTGGTAAAGTATTTTTCCCAGTTGCCGTCGGCACAAACGTCCTCTTCATTCTTGTTGATATAGCCGTCGATAACGTTATCTCTGTCGGGACGTCTGATATCGCTGCGGAAGGGGAGGTTAAGCACCTTTTCGTGCTGACGGAGGAACCAAGTGTCTGCCTTCGAGCCGGCGAGACGGGTGCAGTGAATACGTGACTGCTGACCGGCACCTACGCCGATTGCCTGTCCGTCAACGGCATAGCATACCGAGTTTGACTGGGTGTATTTTAATGTAATGAGAGCGATGATAAGGTCGCGCTTTGCTTCGTCGGTAAAGTTTTTGTTATCGGTAACGATGTTTTCGAGGAGGGCTTCGTTGATTTCAAAGTTGTTTCTGCCCTGTTCGAAGGTGATACCGAATACCTGCTTACGCTCGGTAACCTCGGGAACGTAGTTCGGGTCGATTTCGATAATGTTGTAGTTACCGTTTCTCTTTGATTTGAGGATTTCGAGAGCTTCGGGCTCGTATCCGGGAGCGATAACGCCGTCCGAAACCTCGCGCTTGATGAGGTTAGCGGTGGTAACGTCGCAAACGTCAGAGAGAGCAACAAAGTCGCCGAATGAGCACATACGGTCGGTACCTCTTGCTCTTGCGTAAGCACAGGCAAGGGGAGAATCGTCGAGCTCGGGAACGTCGTCAACGAAGCAAGCTTTTTTGAGTGTGTCGTTGAGCTTGATACCAACTGCGGCAGAGGTCGGGCTAACGTGCTTGAAGGAAGCAGCGGCAGGAAGACCGAGCGCCTTTTTGATTTCGCTTACGAGCTGCCAAGCGTTGAAAGCATCCATAAAGTTGATGTATCCGGGCTTGCCACAGAGAATTGTAATGGGCAATTCGCCGTTTTCCATATAAATTCTTGAGGGCTTCTGGTTGGGGTTACAGCCATATTTGAGTTCGAGTTCTGTCATTGCTTTTTTCTCCTTATACGTTCTTGTTAACTATTCTTGTTTCGTATTCGCCGGTTGCCAAATCAATGTATCTGACAAAAAGTGAAACCTTGTTATCCTCGTTCAGATTTGTCCAAAGGATGTCGGTCAATGTATCAATGTCGGTATCGGGGAGTTCAAGTGTTTTCGGTTCTCCCTCGAAGCTGGGGAGGGGATTTCCGTCGCACTTATAGGTATGGATGAATTTTGCCTTTCCTGCAATCGGATTTGAGTAAGCGTAGGTATATCTCTGGCAGGAGGAGTCGTCTCCGTCAGCCGATTTGAGAATTGACATAGCATAGTTCATGTCGCCGTTTTCGAGGTGGATTATACCCGAAATACGCGGTGTAAAGTTGGGCTTATCGTCCTCAAATTCACGGGTACGAAGCGCCTGTTCAAAGGTCATCTGCTTGTCCATGAGCTCATAGATTGTGTCGGTCTGGTCGCCGTTGGTAACGATTGTCTTGTTACCCAAAACGCGTACGGGAGCATAGATGATGAGATGCGGGTCAATCATTTTTGACTCGTCGAACGCCTGTGTTCTGATGCCTTCACCATCCTCTACGAATACGCGGTTACGGCTGTTTTCGCTACGACCCATAATGAAATATGCGGTGACTGCCTTTTTTCCGTCTGCGCTTTTGCCGATGATAATTCCTCTGCCGTGATAGGCGAGGGAATTAAGCTCGTTTTCAAGTGACTTAATTTCCATACCAAAAAATCCTCCAAATTACTTAATATATGTTCTATTATTTTCGACTACAATTTTGCCGTCGCAAAGAAGTTGGACGGCCTTGGGCAGAATTTTCCATTCTGCCTCCTGCATAATGCGGAGTTGAAGCGTTTCGGGAGTGTCGTCGTCGAGCACCTCAACTGCTTTTTGCAAAATGATTGGTCCTGCGTCACATTCAGCCGTTACAAAGTGAACGGTAGCACCCGAAACCTTTACACCCTTTTTGAGTGCTTCCTCGTGAACGTGGAGTCCGTAATATCCCTTGCCGCAGAATGAGGGGATAAGCGCAGGATGAACGTTAACCATCCTATTAACAAAGGCGTCACAAACGTTTTCGTCGAGAATGGTCATGAATCCTGCATATACCACAATATCGGCATTTTCCTCGATTAAGGCATCACGCATAGCGATACTGTACGATGCGATATTATCGTAATTTTTGCGAACGAGTACGCGGGTTTTTATTCCGTTTTCTGACGCACGGGTGAGAGCATAAGCGTCCTCTTTTGATGAGATGACACAGCTAATCTTACCGCAGCCGAGTTCTCCGCGCTTTTCAGCGTCGATTAGCGCCTGTAAGTTTGTTCCGCCACCCGAAACCAGCACTACAATATTTTTAGTATTATTCAATGATAACACCCTCATCACCTTCGATAACCGAGCCGATAACATACGCATCCTCGCCGTTTGCTTTAAGCACCGCGAGTGCCTTATCGACGTCATTTTTATCTACTACAATGCTCATTCCAACGCCCATGTTATAGGTGTTGAACATATCGCGCTCGGAAATTCCGCCAACCTTCTGAATAAGCTCGAAAATAGGCAGAATATTAAGCGATGCCTTTTCAACCTTTACCGAGTAGCCCTTCGGCAAACTTCTCGGAATATTTTCGTAAAAGCCGCCGCCGGTAATATGTGAAATGGCGTGAACCTTTACCTCGTCGATGAGTGCGAGTACCGACTTAACGTAAATTTTTGTCGGGGTGAGGAGAGTCTCGCCGAGGGTTTTTCCGCCAAGCTCGTCCTTATATGCCGAAAGATCACAGTTTTCTATATCAAAAACCTTGCGAACGAGTGAAAATCCGTTTGAATGAACGCCCGATGAAGCGAGAGCGATTACAACGTCACCTGCTTTAACCGAATTGTTGTCGAGAATATTTTTCTTATCAACCATACCTACTGCAAATCCTGCGAGGTCATAGTCGTCAATCGGCATCATACCGGGATGCTCGGCGGTTTCGCCGCCGATAAGCGCTGCACCCGACTGAACACAGCCCTCACAAACACCGCTGACGATGGACGCGATTTTTTCGGGAATATTCTTTCCGCAAGCGATATAGTCGAGGAAGAAAAGCGGCTTTGCTCCACAGCAGATAATGTCGTTAACGCACATTGCAACGGCATCGATACCGATTGTATCGTGCTTATCCATGAGTATTGCGAGCTTAACCTTTGTTCCACAGCCGTCGGTTCCGCTGACCAAAACGGGCTCTTCCATCCCTGTCGGGAGACCGAAACAGCCGCCGAATCCGCCAACGTCGTCGAGACAACCTGCGTTGCGAGTTCTGGCGATATGCTGCTTCATCAGCTCGACCGATTTGTAGCCCGCGGTAATGTCAACACCTGCAGCAGCGTATGCTTCTGATTTAGAATTGTTATGCATAATTTATTCCTTTCCGTTCCAGCAGTATGTGCAAAGCTCGTCCTCGCTCAGTCCGATTGCCTTGATAACGCCTTCTAACGATTGAAATTCGAGTGATGCAAAATTGAGGTTTTCGCATATCTTTTTGCGAAGCGCTTTGCCACGTTCTGTTTGACCGTTTGAATATTCGTCTATGTGGTTGAATCCCTCTTCGCCTTCGAGCTCCATGATAACGCGACGGGCAATAAGCTCCATATCGCTTGTCGAACGTGAAAAGTTGAGGAATTTACAGCTATACATAATCGGCGGACATGCAGAACGCATGTGAACCGCCTTTGCTCCGTTTTCGTATAGGAAATCTACCGTTTCTTTAAGCTGGGTTCCGCGTACAATCGAATCGTCAACAAAAAGCAGGTTTTTATCAACGATAAAGTCGTGCACGGGAATCTGCTTCATCTTCGCTACCTTTTTACGCTCTGCCTGAGTGCTTGGGGTGAAGCTTCGTGACCAGGTAGGAGTGTATTTGATAAAGGCGCGTGAATATTTCTTACCGCTTTCGTTAGCGTAGCCGATAGCGTGCGGAATTCCCGAATCGGGAACACCTACAACGTAATCAACGTCAAGTGCCAGACCATTCTCTCTGTCGGCTGCTGCCATGATTTCGCCGTTGTGACAGCGCATTGCTTCGACGTTTACACCTTCGTAGGTTGAGGTGGGGTAGCCGTAGTAGCTCCAAAGGAAAGCGCAAACACGCTTTTTCTTTTGCGGTTCGGCAAGCTGTCTGATTCCGTCGGGATTGATTTTTACAATTTCGCCGGGACCAAGCTCCATTTCGTCGGTGTAGCCGAGCTTCTGGTATGCGAACGATTCAAAGGTAACGGCATATCCGTCCTTGCCTTTACCAACGAGAATCGGGATGCGTCCAAGCTTATCACGAGCGGCAATAATTGCACCCTTGCTTGTGAGAATGAGGATGGACATTGTGCCGTCGATAAGCGACTGCGCGTGTTTGATTCCGTCGGCGAAGGTATCCTTTTGGTTAACGAGTGCCGCAACAAGCTCGGTGGTGTTAACCCTACCGCCCGTCATAGCGTCAAAGTAACCGCCCGTTTGAGCGAGGCATCTGTCGATAAGCTCCTCGGTGTTGTTAATCATACCGATTGTGCAAATTGCGTATGTGCCGAACTTTGAGCGAATGAGCATCGGCTGCGGGTCGGTGTCGCTTATGCAACCGATTGCAGAGGTACCCTTCATTTCGCTGAAAATACTCGCAAACTTTGTTCTGAATGGTGAATTTTCAATATTGTGAATTTTGCGCTGTAATCCGATTTCGCTATCGTAAGCTGCGAGACCGCCACGACGAGTTCCGAGGTGCGAATGATAGTCGACACCAAAGAAAACGTCCATCATACAGTCGTTTTTTGAGGTGATTCCAAAAAAACCGCCCATAATGAACCTACCTTATCTTTTTTAAAACGTAATTTTTATGCAAAAAAGAGCTTTGAAAGAGTCATCGGGTCAATGTATTCGCCGTCCTTGTAAACACGCATGTTACCCGAAGCGATTTCGTCGATAAGCATTACGTCGCCGTTGGGAGCATAGCCGAACTCAAACTTGATGTCATAGAGGTCGAGCCCCTTTTCCTTGAGGTCGTCGGCAACGATTTTTGTAATCTTCTGTGTCATGTCCTTGATGTCGTCATACTGCTTGTCGGTCATAACGCCGAGAGCAACGAGAGCGTCCTTGATTACGAGGGGATCGCCCTTTGCATCGTTCTTGAATGTCATTTCGACGTAAGCGGGGAGGTCAGCACCTTCCTCGATATAATCGCCATAACGACGGATGAAGCTACCTACTGCTTTGTAGCGGCAAATTACTTCCAGACCGTGACCGAATACCTTTGCGGGAAGAACTTCCATTGTGGTATCGTCGAGGTTTGCGTTTACGTAGTGGGTGGTGATTCCTGCTGCATTGATTTTTTCAAAGAAATAGATGGACATGCGGAGGTTTACGTCACCAACGCCGTCGATTGTCAGACCTACTGAATTTTCGCCCGGATCAAAAACGCCGTCTTTACCTGTGCAGTCGTCCTTGAACTTGAGGAGGCAGTTGCCGTTTTCGAGAGCAAAAACGTCCTTTGTTTTACCTGTGTAGATGAGTTTCTTTTCCATGATGAATTTCTCCTTTTATGATTAAAGTTTTTTTAATATGTGTTTATCTTTTTCGAGGACGGCTGCGCTGTCGTCTGCGCGCTTTTTGTCAAGCTTAGCGGCAAGCTCGTCGTCGTTAATTGCCAGCATTTCGATACATAAGAGTGCAGCGTTAGCGGCACCGTTAATTGCAACCGTGGCAACCGGAATACCTGTCGGCATCTGCACTGTGGAAAGCAGAGCGTCCATTCCACCGAGATTACCCGATACAACGGGGATTCCTACAACGGGGAGTGTGGTGTTAGCGGCGATGGCTCCTGCAAGGTGAGCGGCCATTCCTGCGGCGGCAATGATTGCGCCGAATCCGTTTTTACGAGCGGCCTTTGTGAATTCGGCGGCTTCGACAGGTGTGCGGTGGGCAGAAAAAACGTGAACCTCATACGGCACGCCGAAAGCTTCGAGCATATCGGTCGCTTTTTTTACAACCGGCAGGTCACTGTCGCTACCCATGATAACAGCAATCTTTTTCATATCTTGAAAATCTCCTTTTCCGATGAATGTGTGTTAATATAAAAGGGCGCACTTACACATCTGTTGTAAGTACGCCCAGACGGTCGGCAAAAAACGATTTCTCTGTTTCATCGTGGTACTCCACATTATCCGTCAGTCGCAGAGAAACTTAAATTATAATAACACCAATTAGTTAAAAAAATAACATATAAATAGTATCATAATCGGCGAAATTTGTCAATGTTTGAAGGCGGCTAAAAACGGATATTTACACTTTGACAATAATCGCGGTTTCGTTCACATGATTTTTGTGCAGAGTGAGAATAAAACACCCTAAAAATCCGTCATTCACACCCCAAAATACACCCATCACTAGTCCAATTTGCCATTAATCACAAAAAGCAACCCGTCCGTAATCTTTGGTGGTGTTGACAATAATCGACCAATCTGTTATAATGGTGCAAAATTATTGGTAGAGGCGCGTATAGCTATCAGTAGCCGCAGTAAATTTTTTGACTCGCAGGTCATTGGCGGTAAAAGGAGCATACGCCGAAGTAAAAAGCTAATGCGAAGTGGCTTTTTGCTGGTTTTGCGGAATAATATCCGTACGACTGTCGCCGTTTATGGCGGAGGGCTATCCGATTTTTATCGTTGGAATAATAAAGGATAAAAAAGATTGGGCAGCCGTTTTCGTTCATCAACGGCTGTTTTTTTGACGAAAAAACGTACCTTTCAACGAGGTAAAAAAAGGGAGAAAGAAATAATGTTACACGATAACCTGTCAGTCAACGAATTGGGACATCTTACCTTTGCAGGAATGGATACTGTCGACATGGCAAAAAAGTATGGCACACCGCTCATGCTGATTGACGAAAACCGCATCAGACAGAGGGTCAGAACCTATGTCGGCGCGATGAAGAAGTATTTTGGTGAGGATGCCGCACCACTCTACGCGAGCAAGGCGCTTTGTTTTAAGGGAATTTATAAAATTGTTGCCGAGGAGGGAATGTCGGTTGACATCGTTTCACCCGGCGAACTCTACACCGCTGCGGCGGCAGGTTTTCCGCTTGAAAAGGCATATTTCCACGGAAATAACAAGACCGACGAGGACATCTCATACGGAATGGATTTGGGCATCGGATACTTCATCTCCGACGGATACGAAGAGATTGACAGCATCGACCGAATCGCCGGCGAAAAGGGGATAAAGCAGCGTGTTTTACTCCGTCTGACGCCCGGCATCGACCCCCATACTAACGAAAAAATTTCGACAGGTAAGGTCGATTGCAAGTTCGGTACGCCCATTGAAACAGGCCAGGCAGAAAAGTATATTGCCTACACCCTGACAAAGCAGAACATCGAGCTTATGGGCTTCCATTGTCATATCGGCTCGCAGGTGTTTGACACCGAGCCCTTCTGTGATGCCGCCGATATTATGATAAAGTATATCGCCCATATTGAAAAGGCACTTGGCTACCACGCATCAATTCTCAATTTGGGCGGCGGTATCGGTGTACGCTATGTCGAAAGTGACCCGTATATCGACATTGACGAAAATCTGCGACTCGTTTCCGAGCATATCAAAATGCGTTGCGAGGAATTTGACGTAAAAATGCCGACAATTCTAATGGAACCGGGTAGAAGCACTGTTGCCGATTCGGGAATGACGCTCTACACCGTTGGTACTGTAAAGAGCATCAATGATTACAAGAGTTATGTTTCGGTTGACGGCGGAATGACCGATAACCCGAGATATACCCTTTACGGATCAAAATACACGATGATGGTAGCAAATAAGGCAAATGAACCGGCTGATTTCAAATGCACCATCGGGGGCAGATGCTGTGAAAGCGGCGACCTTCTCGCCGAGGATATTTATATTCAAAAGCCGCAGCGAAACGACCTTCTCGCAGTTTTTGTCACAGGAGCGTATAACTACTCCATGGCGTCCAACTACAATCGCATCGGCAGACCACCCATCGTTATCATAAAGGACGGCGCTGACCGACTTGCTGTTCGTCGCGAAACCTTTGAGGATATGGTTGCCCGCGAGCTCGACTAATTACCGACGCTTTTAAAGGATAAGTACCTTTTTTACTGAAATCGCATACAATATTATCGTCACTTGATAATCGGACGGTGATATTGCGAATGTTTAACTGGCTTACTACAGAAAAAGGGATATCCATACTTATTCTTTTAGCCGCTGTGATTTTCACCTATGCGTTAATAAGGGTAAAAAGGCGACTTTTCCGCTTAATTTTTAAGAAGAAAACTGATGAATAAAAAAATCACGACTACGTAAAGTAGCCGTGATTTTTTATGTTTTAATTATTCTTCGTCAATATTTGATTCTTCGATAACCTTTTGAGCAATGTTTGCGGGTACGTCCTCGTATCTCTCGAAATCGAGTGTAAACTTTGAGCGTCCCTGAGTGATCGATCTCATCGAAGTAGCAAAGTCTGCCATTTCAGCCATCGGAACCTCGGCCACAACCTCGCTCTTTTGATTTCCTGCGGGATTCATGCCGAGCACTCGACCTCTGCGCTTGTTGATGTCACCGATAACGTCGCCCATCGTGTCGTCGGGAACGGTTACCTTCAAGGTGCCAATCGGTTCAAGGAGTACGGGACTTGCCTGAGGCAGACCCGCCTTGTAGGCGAGATTTGCCGCCATTTTAAAGGACATTTCCGACGAGTCAACGGGATGGTAGGAGCCGTCAACCAGCGTGGCTTTGAGTCCGACTACGGGGTATCCTGCCAGAACGCCCTTCAAGGCGCTGTCGCGAATACCTTTTTCTACAGCGGGGAAGAAGTTCTTGGGGACAGAGCCGCCGAATACCTTTTCCTCGAATATGATATCGGTTCCTTCGCAGGGCTCGAACTCCATCCAAACGTCACCGAATTGTCCGTGACCGCCCGACTGTTTCTTGTGCTTTCCTTGTACCTTAACCTTCTTGCGAATGGTCTCGCGGTAGGCGATACGCGGAGCTTGGAGCTTGATTTCGGTCTGGAATTTATTTTTGAGTTTGGTTGCGATAACGTCGAGATGCTGCTCACCGAGTCCCGAAAGTACCATTTCGCCCGTTTCCTTATCCAGCTTGTATGTAATTGTCGGATCCTCCTCCATCAGCCGCGAGAAACCGGAAGCAATCTTTTCCTCGTCGCCCTTCTTTGCGGCGTAAACCGCCATTGAAAGAACGGGGGCAGGGAACTTCGGCGGAGCCAAAGTAAACTTTTTGTCGGCGGCCGAAAGGGTGTCACCCGTTACAACGTCGCCAAGCTTTGCAACTGCGCCGATATCGCCGGCGCAAATCGCGTCGCAGTCAATCTGATTACCGCCTTTAAGCATAACCACTTTATTGATGCGGATTTCTTCGTCGGTACGGGTGTTGATAATCTTAGCCGAGGGTGAAATTTTACCCGAAATAACCTTGAATATCGAAAGTTTACCGATGAAGGGGTCGGCAACCGTCTTAAACACAATGGCTGCGGCAGGACCCGACGGGTCGCATTTGAGTTCGACTGCATTGTCGGCGGCATCGGTTGCCGTTTCGCTTCTTTCGTCGGCGGTCGGAAGCACCATTGTCATCGCTCTGAGCGATACTGCGATACCCTGACCGTCGATTCCTGCACCTGCAAATACGGGGTGGAGGTCACCCGACATAATACCGGCCTTGAGCCCCTTGATAATGTCGTCGGGAGTAAGTTCCTCACCGCTGAAATATTTATCCATGAGCTCCTCGTCCTGTGAAGCAATTTCTTCATAAAGAAGCTCAAACATATGATTTACGTCGTCATTGTTGGGCAGGTCGATTTTAGTCTCGTTAACGCCGTCGTATGAATAGGCGGTTTTGTTAATGAGGTTGACGTAGCCGACGAGATTTTCGCCCTCGTAGCTCGGTACCACAACGGGACAAATTTTTGAGCCGTATTTACCAACCAGCATTGACATGATTTTATAAAAATGAGCTCTCGGCGAATCAAGTTTGCTTACGAAAAACGCCCTCGGAATATTGTTTTCTGCGGCGAGGTCATAAGCGATTTCGCTACCTACGTTTAGTCCCGATTTACCCGATAAAACGATGAGTGCTGTGTCAGCGGCACGTACAGCTTCGTGCATACCTGCTGCAAAGTCAAAAAGACCGGGAGAGTCAATAATATTCAGCTTTTTGCCGCCAAACTCCGTCGAAACGATGGCGGTAGAAAGCGAAATTTTACGCTTTCTTTCCTCGGCGTCGTAATCGGTGAATGCCGTGGAATCGTTGACCTTTCCGAGTCGCTCTGTTTCATTGCACAAATAAAGCATGGCCTCGGCAACGCTGGTTTTACCGCAGCTGCCGTGACCGACCAGAGCAACGTTGATAATGTCGGATGGATTGTACTGTTTCATAGCATTTTATCTCCCTTGATGCCGCAAAAATTTCGCGGCTAAATTAGTGTAATGAAAATACATGATTTTCAAATTAGGTAATCATAATATAATTATTATGACCTATGTTAGTAATATAGCACAATAGACAAAGTGTTTCAATAGCTGTTAATGAATTTTGTGTAATAATGACTATATAAAGCGCTCAATATTGTTACAATTACTGAAAATTATAATGCTTGTCTTATTTTTTATCCTAAAAACAGGTTGAACAGTACAACATAGTGCAAAAAAATATGGCAAATAAAAAATGACCGATACCCAAAAAGGTATCGGTCATTAAACCGTATTTTGTAAAAAAATCAGTCGCAGGTATAGGGAAGTAATGCAACGGTACGGGCACGCTTGATAGCTACGGTGAGAGCGCGCTGATGACGAGCGCAGGTGCCGGTAGTTCTTCTTGAAAGGATCTTTCCTCTCTCTGAAATATACTTGCGAAGTCTTGCAATATCCTTGTAGTCGATAGCTTCAACCTTATCAACACAGAATGCGCAAACCTTTTTGCGACCTTTTCTCATGCCGCGATTCGGCTTTTCGGTTCTTTCCATGAGATTTACCTCCTTTGAATTGATGAGATAATGGGTAAAAAACCCGTAAATTTAATAATTAGAAGGGCAAATCGTCATCGCCGCCGTCGAGCTCGGTGAAGTCACCTGCATCGGCGTTTGAGTATGACGGAGCTGCCTCGGCGCCACGGCTGAAACCGGCACCGTTTTCGTTCTTTGAGCCGCAGAAATGTGCCTGACTGACCTGAATTTCCCAAGCGGTGCGCTTGTTTCCGTCACGGTCGTCATAACGACGAGACTGCATACTGCCTTCGATAGCGATCATCTGACCCTTTGCGAAATACTTTGAAATAAATTCCGCAGTACCTCTCCAAGCAACACAGTTGAAGAAGTCGGCCTGACGGTCACTGCCGTTGCTGTATGAACGGTTAACAGCGACAGAGAACGAGGTAACCGAAATATCATTCGGAGTTTTGCGAAGTTCGGGGTTATCGGTCAGACGACCCATAATGATGATATTGTTCATTATTTGTATTCTCCTTACTTCTTAATAATCATTGAGCGAAGTACGCCGTCGGTGATGTTTGTGATACGGTCGAGCTCAGCAGGGAAATCAGCTTCGCTTTCGAAGTTAACAAGAACATAGTAACCTTCGGCTTCGTCGTCGATGAGGTATGCGAGCTTACGCTTTCCCCATTCGTCAACGTTCTCAACAGTAGCGTTTTCGGCAATGAGGTTCTTGAATTTTTCTACCAACGCATTGGTAGCTTCTTCACCCTGGCTTACCGAAAAGATCAATACTACTTCGTATGAGCTTTTCATCTTTTAAGCACCTCCTTATGGACTTTTGGCCCCTTTTATTCGGCAAAAGGAGCAAGGAAGCTAACAGACATTTTGTCATTAGCACCGCTTATTATACCATATTGGTCGGTTAAGTCAAGCCCTTTTCGACATAAAAAGCTTGATTTGTGTATAAAATAGTACTTTAATTAGCAGATAAGTTATGTTATAATATATAAAATATGCAAAATTTAACCTCTTTTTTTGAAAGGACGAAAGTAAAAAATGAATTTTGTAAAGCTTTTTAACAGAAACTATTCAAAGCGCGAGCTTAAACATATTTATCCCATTTTAGACAGGGTTACCGCACTCGAAGCCGAAATGACCGAGCTTACCGACGAACAGCTCAGGGAAAAAACCGCCGAATTCAAGGAGAGATATTCTTCGGGCGAGTCGCTCGACAGTATGCTGCCCGAAGCATTTGCCGTTTGCCGTGAGGCCGCTTGGCGTGTGCTTGGAATGAAGCATTATCCCGTGCAGATAATTGGCGGAATCATTCTCCACCAGGGACGAATCAGCGAGATGAAAACCGGCGAAGGAAAAACCCTCGTCGCAACCCTTCCTGCTTACCTTAATGCGATTACTGGAGAGGGAGTTCATATTGTTACGGTAAACGATTATCTTGCCCGTCGTGACTCGGAATGGATGGGAAAGGTGTATCGTTTTCTCGGGCTCAGCGTCGGACTTATCGTTCATAATATGAATAATGCCGAGCGCAGAGCCGCCTATGCCGCCGATATAACCTACGCGACCAATAACGAGCTTGGCTTCGACTATCTTCGCGATAACATGGTAATCGAAAAGCACGAAAAGGTACAGCGCGGTCATAAATTTGCCATCGTCGACGAGGTCGACTCAATCCTCATTGACGAAGCACGTACACCGCTTATAATTTCGGGAAAGGGCGACTCGTCGAGCGACCTTTATATTCAGGCAAACCGCTTTGCAAAATCGCTCAAAATGGTAAAGGTACGCGAAACCGACTCAAAGCAGGATTTCGACGATATTTACGACGGCGACTTTGTCGTTGACGAAAAGGCAAAGTCATGCGTTTTGACAAAGAGCGGCACGAAAAAAGCCGAAAGTTACTTTAATTTAGAGAATCTGTCCGACCCCGATAATATGACCATTTCGCACCACATCAATCAGGCGATAAAGGCGAACGCCATTATGCACCGCGACATCGACTATGTCGTAAAGGATGGCGAGGTCATCATTGTTGACGAGTTTACCGGTCGTTTGATGTACGGACGCCGTTACAACGAGGGACTTCATCAGGCAATCGAAGCCAAGGAAGGCGTAAAGGTAGCCGACGAATCAAAAACACTTGCTACAATCACCTTCCAGAATTTCTTCCGTCTGTACGGAAAGCTGTCGGGAATGACGGGTACCGCCATGACCGAGGAATCGGAATTCCGCGAAATTTACAGTCTTGACGTTATCGAAATCCCCACCAATAAGCCCCTTGCGAGAAATGACCTTCCCGACGTGATTTATAAGACCGAGAGGGCAAAATTCAATGCCGTAATCGAAAAGATTATCGAGTGCAATAAGAAGGGACAACCCGTTCTCGTCGGTACAATTTCAATCGAAAAATCCGAAATTCTGAGCAAAATGCTCGGACAGCACGGAGTAAAGCATAACGTTCTTAACGCGAAATATCACGAAAAAGAGGCCGAGATTATCGCCCAGGCGGGTAAAAAAGGCGCCGTAACCATTGCTACCAATATGGCAGGACGCGGAACCGATATTATGCTCGGCGGTAACGCCGAATATCTCGCAAAGGCGGAAATGCGAAAGAACGGCTTGTCCGAGGAGCTTATCAGCGAAGCTACCGCCTACGGCGAAACCGACAATGCCGAAATTTTGGCGGCGAGAAAGAGTTTTGCCGAGCTTTATGATCAATTCAAGGCGGCAATTGCTCCCGAAGCCGAGGAGGTAAAGGAGGCAGGCGGTTTGTGCATTCTCGGTACCGAGCGTCACGAATCACGCCGAATTGATAATCAGCTTCGTGGACGTTCTGGACGTCAGGGCGATCCGGGCGAAACCCGCTTCTATATCTCGCTCGAGGACGATTTGATGCGCCTTTTCGGCGGTGAACGTATTTACGCGATGATGGAAACACTCCGCGTTGACGAAAATATGCCGCTCGAAATGCCCATTTTGTCGCGCTCAATCGAGTCAGCGCAAGGAAAGGTCGAATACCGCAATTTCTCGGCACGAAAGAACGTTCTCGAATTCGACGACGTAATGAATAAACAGCGTGAACAAATTTACGGTCAGCGTAATTCCGTGCTTGACGGAGACGACATCAGCGAACAGATTAAAAAGATGGTTGTCGGCAGCATTAACGATGCGATTGACCTTTATATTACAGGTGATATCGCTGAGGAATGGGACTTTGACGGACTGCGCAATCATTTTCTCCCATGGCTTACCACAGCTGACGATTTTAACTATTCCAAAGCCGAGCTTGATGCGCTTGACCGCGATGACATTCGCGACCTTATGCACGACCGCGCAATCAAATTATACGAAACACGGGAGCAGCTTTTTGGCTCGGAAATGATGCGAAAAATCGAGCGTTTTTGTTTGCTTCGTACTCTTGATACAAATTGGATGGACCATATCGACGCTATGGACGAGCTTCGCCGCGGAATTTATCTGCGCGCATACGGTCAGCACGATCCCGTTGTCGAATATCGCAACGAGGGCTACGATATGTTCAACGCGATGATTGATACCATCCGCGAAAACACCGCAAAAATGGTACTTGCCGCTAAATTCCACGTTGAGCAGGAGGTAAAGAACGAGCGCGTAGCTACCGAAACCTCTGCAACCTCGGGTGATGAAAAGGTGGCAAAAACGCCGTCTAATAATCGCGGATATTCAAAGAACGGACTTTGTCCCTGCGGCAGCGGTAAAAAGTATAAGCGCTGCTGCGGCAAGGATAAGGACTGATATTTTCTAATCGGTAAAAATATTGCGAAAAAGGACGAGTCGGGTGAAAATCACAGAAAAGACGGTGGACAGAATATCCATCCTTGCAAAACTCAGCTTTGACGTGAAGGAAAAGGACGAGCTCATCATCGGATTAAAAGGGATGATGGGCTTTGTCACTACGCTCGAAAATTATGATTCGGTCGACGAAACAATCGACCTGTTACCGAGTTTTACCTGTCCTCTTGCCGACGATAAAGCGGCATTGTCGCTTAAAAGGGAGGATGTGCTTTCGTCAGCGCCTCTTTGCGACGATACCTGCTTTATCGTGCCAAAAACGGTTGAGGAGGGCTGATTTTAACAGTGGATATACTAAATTTCTCCGCCATCGATTTGTCAGCCCTGATTGACAAAAAGGAACTTTTGCCCTCCGAAATTGTCACCGAAACGTTCAGGGGAATTGACACGCTTGACAAGAAATATAACGCTTTCATCACCACGCTTTACGACAGCGCAATGACCGAGGCGATAAGGGCAGATGCCCGAGCAATTTCGGGCAAAAGACTGTCTGTTTTCGACGGAATACCCGTTGCTGTAAAGGACAATATCTGCACAAAGGGGATAAAAACCACCTGCGGCTCCAAAATGCTTGCCGACTATATTCCGCCATACGATGCGACTGTCATCACCCATTTAAAAAATGCCGGTATGATTATGGTGGGAAAGACGAATATGGACGAATTTGGTATGGGCTCGTGTAGTGATACGTCATATTTTGGCGCGGTTCATAATCCCTTTGACCTGGATAAATCGGCAGGTGGTTCGTCGGGTGGTTCTGCGGCGGTGGTTGCTTCACGGATTGTACCGTTTGCACTCGGCTCTGACACCGGCGGCTCGGTACGTCAACCGGCTTCAATGTGCGGTGTTTGTGGAATAAAATCGACCTATGGTGCAGTTTCGCGCTATGGTCTTGTTGCTTATTCAAGCTCGTTTGACCAAATTGGAGTCATTTCCAATAATATCACCGATGGCGCAGAGCTGATGAATATTATTTCAGGGAACGATACCCTTGACAGCACTTACGTCGGCTTAAAGGACGGCTTTACCCATTCGCTGTCACTACCGATAAAGGATAAGGTAATCGGCATACCAAAGGAATATCTCGATGGAAACATCGACGGCGAGGTGAACGAGGCGTTTTTAAATGCCGTCGATACTATGAAGCAGCTCGGTTGTCGGGTGGAATATTTTTCGCTCGATGTATTAAAGTACGTCGTGCCGTGCTATTATTTAATTTCCAATGCCGAAGCGAGTACCAATCTGTCCCGTTTCGATGGTGTAAAATATGGGTACAGAGCCGCTGACTTTACCGACGTAAATGATATGATTAAAAAATCGCGTAGTGACGGCTTTGGAACCGAGGTAAAAAAGAGGATTATGCTCGGCACCTTTGCAATCACAAGCGAAAATTACGAAAAATATTATAAAAAAGCTATACAAGTCAGGGCTAATTTGTCGTCAAGCTTTGACCGATTGTTTGAACGCTTTGATGCAATAATGTGTCCGACTTCTCCGTCGGCGGCAGGCCCACTCGGATTTAAAGAAACCGACAATACCCGAATGTATCTGTCGGATATTTATACCGTTTCAGCAAATATTGCAGGATTGCCTGCTCTTTCAGTGCCGTGCGGATTTACAAGTGACGGGCTTCCCGTCGGCGTTCAGTTTATGGGACGTCGCTTTTGCGATGCAAAGATAGTTTGCTTTGCCGCCGAGTTTCAGCGCGTAACCGATTGGCACAAGCGGCTACCAAAGGGGGCGATATAAATGTACCAAGCAGTAATTGGCGTCGAGGTGCATTTTGAGCTCTCGACCGAAACAAAGCTGTTTTGCCGATGCAGAAATTTATTCGGCGAGGAGGAAAATACCCTTTGCTGTCCCGTTTGTCTCGGGCTTCCGGGCGCGTTGCCGGTCATAAACAGTAGGGCGGTCGAATATGCTTTAAAGGCAGGACTTGCCCTCGGTTGCCGTGTGAATAGCCCCACTCGATTTGATAGAAAAAGCTACTTTTACCCCGATATGCCAAACGAGTATCAGACGACACAGGCGTTTATTCCCATTTGCTTCGATGGTCGCGTTGAATTTGAGGTCGATGGCGAGGTAAAAAGCGTAGGTATCCACGAAATTCACTTAGAGGACGACGCAGGTAAACTCATTCATTCGGACAACGCAACGCGAATTGACTACAATCGCGCAGGAGTCCCTCTTATTGAAATCGTGACCGAGCCCGAGCTTTATGCTGCCGAGGAGACGGTTGCCTTTTTGGAGGAGCTGCGGCTACGAATGAGCTATCTTGGCATTTCCGATTGCAAAATGCAGGAGGGCTCGATGAGGGTTGACATCAATTTATCGGTGCACAAGCCCGATGAAGCCCTTGGCACAAGGACCGAAATTAAGAATTTGAATTCCTTTCGCGCGGTCGCAAATGCTATAAAAAACGAAACAGAGCGTCAAATTAAGGTGCTCGAAAGCGGGGGAACAGTAACTCAGGAAACACGTCGTTTTGACGACGTAAAGGGCGTTTCAACCGTTATGCGAAGCAAGGAAACTCGCGAGGATTACCGCTTTTTCCCCGAGCCGAATTTGCCCCCGATATATTTTACCGCCGACCAAATTGACCATATACGCACCAATCTTCCCGAGTTCGCGAGCAAAAGGCAGAAGCGCATTTGCGCCGATTACGGCATTTCGTCAGCCGATGCAAAGATAATCACGTCAGATAGATTGGTTGCCGATTATTTCGAGGCGGCGGCTTCTCTTTGCGACCAACGTGAAGCGGCCAATCGTATTGTCCGTGACCTGTTGCAAAAGCAACGCGAAACAAAAATTCATATCACCGAATCTTATCTGACCGCCGAAAAATTGTCCGAAATCATTAACCTGTTTGTGAGCGACAGAATATCCAGACGCACGTCGCGTGAGGTTGCCGATATCGCCTTTTGCGAGCCGATTGACGTTAGCGATTATATCGAAAAAAATGGGCTGTTCCAAATCACCGACGAGCAGGTGATTTCCGATGCCGCTCGGTCGGTAATTTCAGAAAATACTGCGGTCGTTAATGATTACAGAAATGGCAAATCAGCCGCTTTTTCCTACCTCGTCGGCGAAACGATAAAGCGGTTAAACGGCCGAGTTTCTCCCCAAATTGTCAATAAAATGGTTGATTTAATGTTGAAAAGTAATAAAAATTTATAAAAACGACAAAAAAACCTTGTATCTTTTAAATTTATGTTGTAAATTATACTTGTGAGGTGAGTGAAAATGCAGGATAAGACTATACAATTTTCGCTTGGAGACGAGCGCGAAAGAGAAATTAAAAAGACATTGGTTTTAGTTTACAACGCGCTTAAAGAAAAGGGTTATAACCCGATTAACCAAATTGTTGGATATTTACTGTCGGAGGATCCGACATATATCACGACATATCATAATGCGCGTACTCTTATTCGCCGCCTTGATAGAGATGAAATGCTTCAAATTCTGGTCAAGGATTATTTAAGCGACTAATTATTTTACAAATAAACGACCTGTTGCATTTGTTGCAACAGGTCGTTTATTTTTTTAATCTTATTCAATTACATCAAAAAGCTGTTTAAAATCGTCGCTGATTTCGCCATTAAATTCTTCATCAGCGTTGCCTGTAATTTCTGCGCCGCTTGATTCATTGATAAACTCATCGTCGCCAAAATCATCATAATCATCAAAGCCGTCATTCTGATCGTAGTAATAATTATCGTCGTTGTCATCTCTCTTACGCTTGTTTAAATATAAGCAGAGGAAAATGATAAGTAAAATCAAAAGAATGAGTATGATACCTGCCTCGATTACAACGATTTTGAATAACAGGTCGTTATCTTCTTTAAGATTTTCCAGCCAATTCTTTTGCTCGGGCTCGGTTGAAACGGTTGATTCGGGCTCGGGCTCGGAAGCAAAAAATTCGATTTTTCCGCTTTTATCGTCATAGAGGAAGTAGCCGCGTTTTCCATCGGTGTCGGTGGCGAAAATAAGAGTTTCGCCATTTTCGTTCATCCAAACGTCTGTCATCTCGCCGCCGATATCTTTTTTACTTGGGAAAAAGTCGGTAGGAACGGGAGCCGTTCTGTCGCGTTCGGTGAGAATATAGCTCTTTTGCTCGTATTCGACGGCACGGAATTCGGAATATTCGCCGTTTTCCTCGTCGTAAATTACAAAGCTGTTGTTTCCGCTTTCGTCAGCGGCATAAACGAGAATGGTGCCTCCGGCACTTTTCAGTGCGGCAATATTTTCATCGTTTAAGGAATATTCAATCGCCTCGAATCCTGCCGGCAATTTTGTATCTGCCTGCCATTCGTTCTGAACGGTATATTTGTTTTCGCCAATGGTGAATTCGTTAAGAATTTCACTTGACACCTCTTCGGAAGAGGTTATTCCCGATGACGTTACCTTTGAGCTGGTCGAGCTTGCTTCCGCACGGGTTATGGTAATGGTGTATGTTTTTTTGGTTACACCATCCTCGGCTGTAACGACTACCGAACGAGTGTTTTTGCCCACCTTCATATTCTTTGAGCCGAAATATTCAGTTTTTGCCTTTGAATCTGCCGGGGTTGCGGTGAGAGAATATACGGTTATATTGTTCGGGACCGAAACGTTGTAAGAGGTAACGTTTGCTGAAAAATTAGGATGCAGTGTTCCGTATGAACCGATGAGCGATTTAAGATTTGCGTTATTCGAAAGGGCGGCACTTGATGTAACGGTAACCGATTTCGATGACGAGACGGAAGCACTTTGTTCGGTGTCGTAGTCGAGTACGGAGCCGCTCAAACTGAGCGAGGAGCTACCGACCGCTTTGCAGTTAAATTTGACGGAAAATTTAATTGATTTAGATGTTCCATCGCCGACTCCAACCATTTTAACCTTACTTCCGCTGGCGAGACTGGTGTTGGCGCTCTGGATATATTCGAGCACCGACGAATTAAAGGAAAGATATCCTTCGACAGCTCCGATAGGATTCGGACTGTTAGAAAAGGTTACCGTAACGGTGAGCGTTTTACCTACCGTAAGGGACGATGAGCTGAGCGAAAGGGAGCCGCTCGAACTAGCAGATGAAGGTATCATGACAAATTGTAGCATTATTATCAGCGAAAACAATACCGCCATCACTTTTTTTATAATTTTCATAAAACACCCTTCTTATTGTTTGATTTCGCCTGTTCCGAGCAGATATTTTTGTTCGCGAAGAAGGTCAAAAATATCCACCGAACCATCTCTTGTCGCGTCGCAGGATTCGAGCTGAGGACCTTTTAGTACCTGCGTTCCGAGTAAATGCTTCTGAATTCGAAGCAGGTCGAGAATTGAAATGTCACCGTCGCCGTTATTGTCGCCGTAAATGACTATTTCGTGTGAGCCGGTTTCGATGCCTGTTTCGTTATAAACCTTGAGCAAATGACCTGTACCGATATTGCCGGAAGTGATTTCCTTTGCGCTTGAATTAACGATTTTGAAGCTGCCGTTTTTAATGGTTATATTCTTTTTAAAATCGCTTACCGAGGTCAAAGGAGTGATTCCGCTTATTTTTTCTCCAAAGCTGTAATCGGTCGTAATAGTTGGTAACTGCGCCGAGGTTTTCAGCGTGATACTAATGGTGTATGTGCGTTTAACACCGCTTGGCGCAGTAACCACAAGGGTTGCCGTGTTTTCGCCGCTTTTCAGATTGAATTTACCCGTACCCGAAACAGTGGCGGCGGTTGTATTCGAAGTTTTTGCGTTTATTGTGACCGAAGTAACTGTGTTCGATTGGATTACCAGCGAGTAGTCATAGGTGTATCGGTAGAAGGTCGGTGTAATTGTATATCCCGAAACCGATAATGAATCCAACAGATTGTTGTTATTGAGGTTCCTCGTCGGTTTTGTACATGCCGTTTCGGGCATATTGCGATAAACAGGGATGTAAAAAACGAGAGCGGAATTCATAACCTCGTCGGTGTATGACGTCATCATTCTTGCCGCCTCATTTGAGGGGGCAAAAACGTTTGTCATATACTGGTGTGTGTAATATCCGTTTCCGCCGTCGGTTACGTCAAATTTTTGTAGATAGAGGGTATCCTGCTCCTTACTGATATATCCCGAAGCGATGAAGTTTGCGCCGCCAACGAGGGCTTTATAAGGAGTGTCCCATCCCTTTTTCTTAGCATACGCTGCGCCGTTTACGTACATTCCTGCGCTATCGGTATCGTATGCGTTGATGTTAAAATAGTTGTAGTATCCTTTGTATCCCGAAACGGTGCCGTGGGCGAGGGGATTACCCTTTGAGCCCTGTTCCTGCTTTAATCGGGAGGCAAGGTGATATGCGCTTACGTTTGCCTCGGTTGCCGCAGCCATAATCGCTTCGGCAAAGGAATCAAATTCATCGTCGGGGTAGCCATCGGCCATAAATGTTCCCTTGATAATGTTATTTATACCTGCCAACGTGTGATCAGAAACATAATTGAGCTTTTCAAATTGAAAAATATACTTTTTATCCAAAAAGTTTCGCGGGTCCATAGCCCAGCAAACAATCTGCTCCGATGCCGCAACCCATTGTCCGTCGAGTCCGTACCAGGTGTTTTTATCCCAGTTGAATGCATCCTTTTCAAAGGACTTTTGCTCAGCGGGACTACTTGCCGGAACGAGATTGTATCCAACCTTGCTTTCGTTTTTGATAACGGTATTCCAGTCGGGAGTAATGTTTTGAGCGACGAATACCCATTCTGGATATTCGGCATGGAGAGCCCTCAGCCCGTCCTTGTAGCTTTCGGGAAAACCTTGCAGAGTGAGATACTGCTCAAACGAGGTATCGGATGAAATCAAGGTTATGTATTCTGCCGAAACGTAGCCGTTTGTATCAGCATACTGAATTTTGTACCATTTGATACCACCGCTTTCGACAGTATCAACAACGGTAACCGTTTCGTTATTATATAGTTTTCCTAATGTGCTTGAATCGGTCGATGCCTCGCTTCGCACATTGAGGTAGGAATCAACCTTTACAATACCTTTTTGCGTATCGGCCGAAACGTTAAAGGGAACTATGACGGTAGAAACAATGATAGTAATGAGTATCATTGAGAGTAACTTTTTAAGCCGTGTTTTCATCGTTTTCCTCCTTTTTTCATCATAATCCACATTTTATTATACTATATTTACGTTATTAAGTCAAACCGACAAATTATAGTACAAAAAACTCTCAAAATAATGTATCTAATCTTTTAGTCTACGTAAAGCGACACTTTGAATTTTTCGAGCAGTGCCTCGTTGTTTTCCTTTGCGGCAAGTGCTTTTTTACCGCTGCCCGAATCGGTGCCGCCGGTCAGCCGCTTATAAAGCATCATATCCTCGGTGACAAAGCCGTCGAGGGTAAGGTCGATAAATTTATCGAATTCGGTTCCGTATAGTTTCAGCGCTATCGAATCCTTTTCATCAAAATTCTCGTCGGTGTCAAAGATATTTCCGTTTTGGGTGAGATAGTTGTAATAATATTCGTCAGCGATAATGAGTATTGATTCACCCATTTGAAGCTCGCTCATGAGTGTGGTCATATTCGCGTTGTATTGGTCGTTGTCACTGCCTTTTGTGCAGTCCATTACGTGTACGGTGATTTCGCCGTCGCCGTTTATATCCTCGGCAAATTGCTCAAAGTATATTTCGACCGCCGCCCTGACGTCGCTGGTGAGATATTTGTTGGCACAGAGAAGAATTTTATAATCCGGCTCGACCTTTGATACACATTGCGCTAGACCGAAAATAATGACAAAGCCAAAAAAAGCGGTGCATAAAATACCCGGCTTGTTATGATACCATTGATTTTCTACCCATTTGTACGCCTTATACAGCTTTGGGTGCTTTTGCTCGTCTATGTTGATTTTAAAAATGTTCTTTATACTCATTTTTCACCGCCTGAAAAGTACATATATATAACTATTATCGCTTATTTTCGGATATTTTTCAACAAAAAAATTGACTCTGACATATAAAAAACAAACAAAGCCCTCTTTTCATATCGAAAAAAGGGCTTTGTTATATCTGCTTTTTACGGTATAAAACCTTCAAAAATCGAGGAACTTCCGTGCTTTTCCACCTCGTCAAATTCATTTTTATCCTTAATCGTCCACACGTAAGTAGCCGTGCCGAATACCGATTTGAGCACTTTGAGCGAAAACAGTTTCTTATAATTCCACTTATCATAAGCGATAAAGTGCGGTCTCGCAATTACATTTGAAAAGAGGTTGCCGAGAAAGAAATTCAGCACCTTGCTTTTGGTAGCGCCACCCGTTGCAAGCTGTCCTCGTGCGACGTTTTTTCTATGCTTTTTGAGCCACATCAGTACCCTCGGGTCAAACGATTCGATTAAGTAATCACCCTTGTATTTGTCCAGCAGCTTAAAGCAATTTTCACACAGCTCGGCATAGTTATCGTCGGTTTTCAGCTCAATCAGCAGCGGCACCTGCCCGTCAACTAGCTCGAGCACCTCGGATAAAAAAGGCACCTGCTCATTCGAGCCGAGCAGAGTAACCTTTTTTAGCTCGTCGGTGGTCATTTCGGTAACGAGTCGGTCTATGCCTGCCGTCCTTTTCAGTGAGGTGTCGTGCATTACCACGATGTTATTATCCTTCGTCAAATGCAGGTCGAATTCAAAGCCGAATCCTGCCTTTATCGACTCGCCAAATGCGGAAATGCTGTTTTCGGGTATGCCGTTTTTAATATCGTGCAGTCCTCTGTGGGCAAAGTTGGTTTTTCTATGTTTTTCGACCGTTTTGTTCTTTTTCATCGCGGGTAGAAGCATATACGCGGCGGCTATTAAAAGCACAACTGCCACTATTAAAATTACAACACCTAAATTAGCTAAAATGTATAAGTATTCCATTTAAGATTACCTCTTTTGTCATTGAAAAGTTTATATTGCTATGATTTAATCCTCGTCGAAAATTTCGAGTCCCTTTTTAGCGGTCGGCTTGTTGTCGCCGTGCTTTACAAGCATCATTGTGATAAATGCAAGCGCGACAAAAACTGCGGCATAGGGGAATAGGGAGGTGAATTTCCAATTCATCAAAAATCCGCTTAAAACGGGAGTCAGCGCTTGGGCGCTCATACTTGCCGCATAGTAGTAGCCGGTGTGTTTTCCTACGTTGCCGCCTCTTGCCAGCTCGACAATCATCGGGTAGCTGTTTACATTTATCGTAGCCCAGCCGATTCCTGCCAGAGCAAACAGCCCATTCATCAGCATAACGGGGCTTCCTGCGCGCATAAATGCCGCCGCCGTGAATGAAACGCATAGCATAACGACTCCTGCCAAAATGGTCTTTTTCCGTCCGATTTTTGACGAAATGATACCAACTGGGAGATATGAAATAAGCGCGGCACCACTAGCAATCATTAGCGTCAGATTATAGTCGAGGTTGAGCACCTTTCCTGCATATACCGAGTATTTGCTTGTAACGGCGTTATAGCCCATGTACCAGAAAACGACCGACAGAAGAATGAGAATGAGTGAGGCAAACTCCGATTTTGAAAGGCGTCTGTCGCCTGAATTTTCGTCCTCCTCGTCTATGTTATATTTTGCGCTTTCCTCTTTCATTTCCTTAACGAATTTCGGCTCGTTGACAAACATGAGGAATATGCCGAGCGATATTAGCATAATCAGCGCAATTATAATAAAGAAGGGGGAATAGCTCATAAGCGCGTTTGATGCCTTTCCCGTGCCGAAAATGATGCCCAGAACGAGTACCACTATTGCACCCGCAGTACCCATCAGGTTGATAACTGCATTTGCCTTTGACCGAAGCGGCTTTATCGTGACGTCGGGCATCAGCGCTACGGCAGGTGAGCGGAAAAGAGCCATCGACAGCAGTACAATCAGCAGCACTACGACAAAGAAAACGAGGGTAAGCGGACTTGCCATGGTCTGCTGCCAAGCGTATGCTTGACGTGCAGGGATAACGTAGTTGTTATAATCGGCGTTTGTGACGGTTTTTCCGTTTTCGTCAATGGTTTCGAGCTTGATTTCGGTAAATTCACTCTTTGAAAGAGTCACCTTGCCCTCGACCTTTTCGTCGGATAAAACAAAGTATTCGCCGTCGGGAGTTTTGAGCGTTTTGCCCTCTTGATTATCATAAACGACGGAAAGAGCGGCCTTGTCGGACGAAGCGGCGGCACGGATATTATCGAGCTGCATATAGTCGCCGTACGAAAGCACGATAAACATTACCGAAGCCACAACAGTACCGATTATGATAAAGGGTGTGCGCTTACCTCTTTTGCCCTTGTGCTTATCCGAAAGCGAGCCAAAAAGGGGAAGCAGAAACAGAGCGAGTATGTTATCAAACGCCATGATAACGCCCGAAAATCCCTGGTCCATGCCGAATTTGTCGGTCAGAATTTTCGGAATCAGGGTATCATACGCCTGCCAAAAGGCGCATATAAGGAAAAATGCAAATCCAACAAAAAACGTGCGCTTATAATTGAGCTTCATTTTTACTTCCTCCGTAAAAAAATATTAGTTGTCGGAACTGTTTGAGTTATAAATGAAATATTTTCGCGCAAAGAAATTCCAAATAAAAACGATAATTGTAGCGGCAATTTTGCCTATCAAATAGTACTTGTCAGAGGGGATAAACGAGCCAAAAATCGCATATCCGCTAACGTACTCGTCGAATAAATATATGATAAGTGTATTGAGCAGCAGACCTATTACCGCAATAATCGCAAAGATTACGAATTCGGCTGTTTTGCTATTCATCCTTGCCTTTTTAAATACCCAAAATGAGCTTAAAATGAAGTTAACCCCAAGCCCAATTAAAAAGGCGATAACCGAAGCGACAACCTTGTCAAAATTCAGCCATTCAACCATCAGTGCAAGCGCGCTCATATCAACTACGGTCGCTACTCCGCCAACAAAAAGTGAACGAAAAAACTGAATAAAGGTGCTATCCGTCTTATCCACAAAAATTCGGTTTATTATCTCTTTTATTTTCAAACGAAACCCTCTTTTTATTTCAGTTAATATCATTGTACCATATATAAAATAAAAAATCCAATTATATTTAATGAAAAGTGAGAAACAGAGCCAACAACTATTTCTTGATTATTTTGAAAAGCGTGGTAAAATTAACATACATAATTTTGATAAGAGATTATAGGAGGAAGTAAAAATGTACGATAATATAGGTCGAAAAATAAAAGGTTTATCAAATGCTATTTTTACTATTTTAGCTGTGCTTGGAGCCGCTTGCGGCTTGATTGTGATGGTAACATCAGAGGGTGTTATGGTACTTATTGGTTTGCTAATGTTCATAATTATTCCGGTTTTAGCATGGGTATCGTCATGGTTGCTTTATGGTTTCGGTGAGCTTATTGAGAATCAATGTATCGCAACAGAAATTTTACAGGAAATTAGAGATAGCATTAACGAAAAATCGATAACCTCGGATAATCTAACGGATGAAAATGGACTGTATGAGTATGAAAACGCACTTCATGAGTACGAAAATACACAAGCAAGCATTTGTCCAAATTGCAATACCGAACAACCCGATAATCGAACGATTTGTTGGAAGTGCGGATTAAATATAGTTGAATAATTACATACAATAAAAAACACGCCGTGACGAAAACAAGCCACGGCGTGTTTTTTTATATGTCTTAATACATTACTGATCGAGATTGATGATAAATCGGAAGGAAACTCGACGTGAAGCGGCCATGTTAACCTTGCCCGATGTTTCGTAAATCGGCTTGCTGTTTGAGTGACCGATTGCTTCCAACGACGAAGCCAATTTACTCGTATCTACGCCGTTTTCGGATGAAACACAGTAGTTTTTAACGTTGTTGGCTCGTTCCTTTGACAGCGGCAAACCGCTTTCGTAGGTGCTGCCCTTGACAGGAGCTGTGTGACCTTCAACCATCGTCTTTGAGATAAAGCCGTCATACTTTTCGGAATAAATGACAGAGGTGTAAACCCTTAGGAATCTGGTGAGGAATTCCTTACCATTTTCGGTAAGTACAGCCGAATCTCCGCCGAAAAGCACCGAGGAATCGAGAGCAAGTTCGCCTGTTTCCTCGTTGACAGTAACTGTGATTCCTTCTTTTCTGAATGCGGCGATAAGGTCGGCGAGAAGGTCCTCTTTTTTCTCAACGAGATCCTCAAGCTTATCGTCTTCGATTTCTACATCTTCTTCGATAAAGTCCTTGATAATTGCGCTGTACGGATCCCATTTAAACAGTTTTTCATATTCCTGACCATTGGTATTTGAGTAGTCGAGTGAAAGGATAAAGTCGTTAAAGTTTACAAAGGTTTTTTCGATTGTGACAGGGGAATCATTATGGGTTCCTGTCGCCTTAAATGTGTAAACGTTACGTGTTTCGTCAAACGAATATTTACCTACTGCGACGTCCTTTTGGCTCGTAGATTCGCTCCAACCTTCGTAAGAAACCATTATCTGTCCGTCGTCGGTGAATTCCTGAACGGTAAATCCGTAATATCCGTTTACTTTATATTTGCCTTTGGGCTTTTCTTTCGAGAAGGTGATTTGCTTTCCATTGTATTTGAGTGTTTTCTTATTAAAAATAGCGCAAATTACGGTTTCTTTATTTTCGGGGGTTACTTCATAGAAGCTACCCGGATATTCTTCCTCTGAAATGTCCTGCGCAAGCTCACCGTAATAATAGAACTCTACGTCCGAAGCATCCTCGTCAATGCCGAGGTTGAGGGTGGTGTATTTCCAATCACCCGCAAAATTGACCTCTTCGATTGCTACGGTTTCGAATTCAAAGCCGCAGTTGCCGCCCTTGTCGGAAATGAGGTGAATTTTGTTTAAGGTTGAGGGGAGAGAAATCTTTTTGATGCTTCTGCATTCGCTGAATGCAAATTTGCCGAGCTCGGTGAAGCCCTCGGGCAGCGATACTTCGGTAATCAACTTACATCCCGAAAAAGCCCATTCGCCGATTGATTTTAAAGTCGACGGGAATTCGATGCTTTCGAGCGCTTCGCAGTTATAGAATGCGTTTTCGCCAATGGTTTCGAGACCTTCGTTGAGCTTTATTTTTTTAATCTGACGAGCTCTGGCAAAGGCAGACTCCTCGATTGTTTTAATAGTTTTCGGCAAAACGATGGTCGTTACATTTTCGGCGTAGTAGTCGATGGTGTCCTTGGCAACGCTTGTGACAGTTTCTTCGCCGTTTTTATCGGGAACGTAAATTTCGGAATCGAGACAGGTGCCAATTCCAACCCAAGCACATGTGCCGTCTCCGTTTGATTTGAATTCCAAACCTTCGCTGTACGAGGGAGGAAGAATTCCTTCTCCGCCGCCGACAACAAATATTCCCACGATAATCGCAATTACTGCGACAGCGGCTATGGCGATGATGGGGATAAGCTTTTTATTTTTTGGCTTATTCTGTTTTGCAACAGGTTGATTTGTTACAACGGGCTGCTGAACGGGTGCCGCCTGCTGAATGGGAGCCACCTGCTGAACGGGTGCCGCTTGCTGAACGGGTGCCGCTTGCTGAACGGGTGTCGGCTGCTGAATGGGTGCAGGTTGCTCAATTGGTGTAGGAACGTTTTGAGCAGGAGAAACTACGGGCGCGTTCTGAGCGGCTCCGCAGTTAATACAAAATTTTGCATTTTCGTCGATTTTGTTGCCACAGTTTTGACAGAACATGAAAAACAACTCCTATAAAGTTTTTTATATGCAGATTTAATTATATAAAATTGAGTATTCTTGAAGAATAAAACTTGCTACTGTTTTTATAAGAAATGCTGTCTTACGAAATGCCGGCTTCCATCACAGCCCATGAATACAAATCGATTCCTTTTGTTGAATTCGGTTGAACGCCGTTAGGGGTGTACTGGTATCTTTGATGGGTTTCAAAAAAGGACAAAATCAGTTCGTTCTGGTCTATGAAAAGGAATGAGTGACTATCCGCAAACACTTTAAGCCCTGTGCTGTATTTTTTAATTTCAGCTATTTTTTCATCTTGACCGAGCGTAGCATATCTGTCATTATCCAGCGTTGCCCACGGACTGAGGAGAACGATTTTCGCCTTTTGGTTGGATTTTAAGATTAGCGAGGTCAGATCTTCCATCCTTTTTACGTATTCCTGAGGAGTCATGGCGCATTTCTCTTTATCCTGAAACTGCACGTCATGCATTCCTATTGCAACGATGTATAAATCGCTCTTTGATGCCGCGATTTCGTCAGAATAGTTGTCGATCATTTCCTGAACTGTAATGTAGGGCTGGGAAATATTTTTAACATTTTTATTTTTGAATTTTGTCATGAGCGGCTCATACCATGGGTGTCCGTTATTGTGTGAGCCGTTGGTTATACTGTCGCCGATATAAACTATATCAGAGGCGGAACTTATTAGCTTATATAATTCCGTATCCTTATATTTATCAAAGTCGTCGAGCAGAGAATATGAATATTCGCAATATCTTTCGTTGATAAAGAAATATCTCGGCTGAACGTTGTCGGTGGTGATTTTTTCGCCCAGCATAATCTCCGTAGTCAGCTCATGTACTTGATTTATTCTTTCAAGGTCGATATGTGCCATTTGGTCATATATATCATTCCGAGTCAGAATGTCATAAATCGGCATAGCGCGGAAATAACCCGATTTGAATTCCTGCGTATACATGGGTATTACAGCGTTTGCTACCGGCTTTTTAGTTTCCTTGTTAATGTATATTTCAACTATTGAAGTTGCATCGCCGTCGTAGCGAATATACGAATTAGCGAACTTTCCCGGACAATTCACGACCATCGTGTTGCCGATTTGTTCAATTGGCTGAACGGCCTGCGTGTGGCCGCCCAAAATTATATCTGCACCTAATTCAGAGAATTTTTTATTCCAATAATCCTGGAATTCATCTGTTTCGTGCGAGAATTGAGTACCCATGTGCGGCATAACGATTATTAAGTCGGCATCTGAATCTTTTGCCTTTGCGAAATCATTTTCGATTTCGCCCATTAGTCGGGTGAAATTTTCATCATCTTTATCGGGAAGAATGGTGGTTAAATAAGGGTAATTCTTTACAATCTCATCGGTTGAATGTCTGTTAACAAACCAGCTGTATGCGAGGACAGCGATTTTAACCCCTTCCACGTCTATGATGGATACCGTGTCTCTTTCCTCTTTGTTTCGGAATGATCCGGTGTGAGCGAGCCCAATCTCATCAAGCAGGTCTAACGTACGCATAGCACCGTCTATGCCCATATCTAAAAGGTGGTTGTTAGCCGTGGTAACAAAGTCAATGCCTGAATTTTTTACTGCCTGAGCAAACGAGTCGGGAAAATTGATGGATAGCTTTGCTTTATCGGAAAAGTCGCTTGTTGAATATCCCTTTTCACCGCCTGCTGTCGGTCCTTCGAATATGCCGATGGATAAATCGGATTGTGACAGATATTTTTCCGCGTATTCAAACATCGGGTCAAAATTATATTCTCCCGTTTGGCTGTCATAGGCCGATTCAACCTGGTCTTTCAGCAGGATAAGGTCGCCCACATAGGATATGACAATTGAATCGTCTATGGTTGACGGAATATCAATTTTCTGCTCGGGCTCGGCTCTGTTTAGTCGATTTATCGTTGCATTCATTAAAGGAATGGACAGTATAACCAGACAAATTACGAGCAGTATAGAAATTACTTTTTTTCCTGTTTCGCTTTTTTGCCCTGCCATTATGTTTACAATAGAATTCAAAAAAGCATGGAACCACTCGTTAAGCTTGTCTGTGGCTAGAATAATTACAACAGCGATTGTTGCCGCAAAGGCGTAAATCAAATACACCTTTGAATAATTTGTATGCGGAAAAACAATGCTGAAACCGAATGTGATAAAGCGGTGTATCAGATAAATAAACAGACTGTTTTTACCTATTTTGGTAAGCAGGGGAATTTTGACGTTTGGCACCGAATACATCATTGCGATTATTGCAGCGGTAGCCGAAATGAATATAAAACCGCGATAAACAATATGTTTTGCGGAAAGATAAGGTTGCATCGTTATCACAGAAATCGGGATATTCACCCTGCTGATAATAACAAGGAGACAAATGCTTCCGACTATTGAAACAACAATGCCCAAAACGGTTTTAACAGTAGTTTTGTTTAGGATATGCTTTTCGAGTTTTTCTTGGTTCAAGTGGTATCCCATTAAAAAGAAGGGGAAGAAAGCCACAGTTCTGGATAACGAAAGGATATTGCTGAATTCGCTCCAAAATCCTATCAGCAACGCGGCAATAAAGGCGATTGGTAAAATCCATTTGATTTTTGAGACGTATTTGATTATCAATCTCCATGTAATTAGTGACAGGATATACCAAGCACTTGCGTATGGGGTTAAAAGCTGAACCGATGCTCCTTCATATACGCAACAATATAATGCAAAGAAGGTGTTTAATAAAACATAGCAGACGGAAAGCTTAATGAGGGATTTTATACTACAAGCGTTACTTGATTTGCTGAAATATCCCGAGCAAAAAACAAATGCAGGCATGTGGAATATATATATATAGGTAAAAATATCATTGACAATACTACCTTGCAAATTGGTTGCAAAGTCATAGATAAAGTGACCGAATACCACGAGGGTAATCAGTAATCCTTTTAAATTATCCCAAAAACAGCTTCGCTCCTTCATAAAATCCCTCTGATAAAGTAATAAAGTTTAAAGTTTCAATTTGATATTTATTTTTTAACAAAGCCCTGTTTCAATAAAGTGCTTTCGGTAGCAGATATTGAAATATTCGAATTTGTTGTTAATATTCCTGCGTTATACAGTTCATTATACTTCGCTGCTTGATCTACGTTGGAATATGTAAATTTAACGGTTAAATAATTTGTTCCCATTTTGTATTCAACGGTACAGCAGGACAGTGATTCGAATGTTGCATATTGTGTTTTTAACGAAGTTTCTAACTGCGTTTTACCGTCTTCTGATAGTCCGGTTACAGGAACGTAAAGCGTTTCAACCCACTGTTTTACTACGTCATTCTTATATCCGTAATCAGCACAGCAAATTATATTACCGGCTTGCTTGGAGGCAAAACTTGCGGTTTCCATGCCAAAGAATGTTTGGAAATGAACAATATTTGTATCATCGAAAATTGCATCGTAAGCAGAGCTGGACTGATTTACAGATATCTCGTTATTACTTTCGGTTGATTGCTGAGGAGTGTATTGGCTGCTGGTATATCCGGTGTATCCATCGTCGTGTGAATCCGGTTCAAGTGATGGAGCAATAACAAATCTACCAATAATACCGGCAAGCACAACAACAGCTGCTACTATTATAATGACAACTGCTTTATTGCTTTTTTTGGGCTGCTGAACGGGAGCCGCCTGCTGAACGGGAGCCGCCTGCTGAACGGGTGCTGTCTGCTGAACGGGTGCTGTCTGCTGAACGGGAGCCGCCTGCTGAACGGGAGCCGTTTGCTGAACGGGAGCCGTTTGCTGAACGGGAGCTGCCTGCTGAACGGGAGCCGTTTGCTGAACGGGTGCCGCCTGCTGAACGGGAACTGCCTGCTGAACGGGAGCCGGGGTGACGGCATCGATTGTTGCTTGTTTTGCGCCGCATTTGTTGCAAAACTTGCTTCCGTCTAAAATTTGATTGCCACAATTTGAACAGAACATAAAAAAACAACTCCTAATAATAATTTAAAATTTGTTAAGATTATTATACAGTTGTGACCAAACAATTTCAAGTGTACAAAAGGCACATTAAAATTGTAATTATTGATATAATTTTCACAATTCTTCGTATATAAAAACGCCCTACGACCTTTCGATCATAGGGCGTTTAGTTTTTATTCAGCTAACGGCTTCATCGTGGGGAAGAGCAGGACGTCGCGGATTGATGCGCTGTCGGTAAGGAGCATTACCAAACGGTCGATGCCAAAGCCGAGACCGCCCGTAGGAGGCATACCATATTCGAGCGCGGTAACATAGTCGTAATCAACTTCCGCATTGCTTTCGGGTTCCTCTGCCTTTTTAGCGGCAACCTGACGTTCAAAGCGTTCCTTCTGATCAATCGGGTCGTTCAGCTCGCTGAAAGCGTTACCGAATTCAGTTGCGTTGATGAAATATTCAAATCTTTCGGTGAAAGCGGGGTCGTTGGGCTTACGCTTTGCGAGAGGGCTGTTTTCAACCGGGTAATCGTAGATGAATGTCGGCTGAATAAGCTTTTCTTCAACGTACGCGTCGAAAAGCTCGGCGAGAACGGTACCCTTTGTAGCGTTTGCGGGTACTTCGACGTGCATTTTCTTTGCACATTCGCGAGCAGCGGCATCGTCGGTCCAATCGTAATAGTCACAACCGGAATACTTCTTGACCGCTTCAACCATTGTCAAGCGTTCCCAGTTGCCCATATCGATTTCCTTGCCCTGATATGTGATCTTCAAGCTGCCACAGATTTTTTCTGCGAGCATTTTATTCATTTCTTCAACCAAATCCATCATGCCCTGATAGTCGGTGAATGCCTGATAAAGCTCGATTGTTGTAAATTCAGGGTTGTGCTTTGTATCCATTCCTTCGTTGCGGAAGATACGGCCAACCTCGTATACGCGATGCATTCCGCCAACGATGAGACGCTTCAAGTAAAGCTCGGTTTCGATGCGGAGGTACATGTCCATATCGAGAGTGTTGTGATGTGTCTTAAACGGACGGGCAGAAGCACCGATTTCGAGCGGAACGAGAATCGGGGTATCAACCTCGGTAAATCCTTTGTCATCGAGAAAACGACGAATTTCTTTAAGTATGCGTGAGCGCTTTTCAAAAACATCTCTAACCTCAGGATTTACGATGAGGTCAACGTATCTCTGACGGTAACGGAGGTCGTTATCGCGGAGCCCGTGGAACTTTTCGGGGAGGGGAAGGAGCGACTTTGCAAGAAGCTCAATCGACTGTGTGTGAATCGAAATTTCACCTGTCTTTGTGAGAAAAATAAAGCCCTCAACGCCGACAATGTCACCGATATCCCACTTTTTAAAGGCGGCATAGTTATCCTCGCCAACGTCGTCGCGGCGAATGTATGCCTGAATGTTTCCTTTGCTGTCCTGAATGTTAAAGAAGCTTGCCTTTCCCATGATACGACGGCTCATGATTCGACCTGCGAGCTTGACGGTTTTTTCATTAAAGCTGTCAAAGTCGGCCTTTATCTCGGCGGTGTAGTTGGTATAGTCATACTTTGTCTTAACAAAGGGGTCGTTGCCGTCAGCTCTGAGGTTTGCGAGTTTTTCGCGGCGGATTTGTAAAACCTCGCTAAGCTCCTGTTCTGTTATGTTTGTGTCCTTGATTTCTTCCATTTTATCATGCACTTCCTTTACACTGAAAAAAGACGGGTGTATCTCAACCCGTCGTCAAAGCTTAATTATTTAGAGATTTCGAGAATTTTGAATTTAAGCTCTCCGGCAGGAGTATCGGCGGTAGCAGTTTGACCTACCTTTTTGCCGATGAGTGCCTTTCCAACGGGTGAGTCGTTCGAAATGGTGCCGTTCATCGGGTCAGCTTCTGCCTTTCCAACGATGGTATAGGTTACTTCTTCTTTTAATTCCTTGTCGAGAAGACGAACCTTTGAGCCGAGGTTAACCTTTGTGCTGTCGATGTTGGTTTCGTCGATAAGGGTATAGTTTTTGAGCATGGATTCGAGTTCGCTGATTCTGGCTTCAACGCGTGCTTGCTCATTTTTAGCTTCATCATATTCGCTGTTTTCCGAAAGGTCACCGAATGAACGAGCAATCTTAATCTTTTCGGCTACTTCTTTTCGAGTAACTGTGGTAAGAAGTTCAAGCTCTTTTTCGATTTTTTTGAGACCTTCTGCGGTGAGTGTAATAGTTTTTGACATGGCGTTTTCGCTTCCGTTTCTCCGCTGTGCCGGCATTAAAAAAGTGTAGCAGCTTACGCACAGAATATTACCGCAACACTTAAAAAATTATACGCAAATGAGAAACATAATCTCATAATCTTTTAGATTATAATAAAAAAATCAACTTATGTCAAGACAAATCCGTTCAACAATGGATTTAATATCCTCTTTTACTCCGTTTCGCTTCATGTAATCGCCCTTAATATTCCCGAATCGCTCGATATTACACAGCTCGAAAAGGGCTCCTGCAAATTCGATTTTATTGATTTTTTCGGGGCAGCCGTTAATCATCGAAAGGCAGTCTCCGTCAATGTGATAGCATTCATTCCGAGGAGCAAAAACCACCTTGTCGAGAGGTAAAACACCCTTTCCCTCCGGGGAGAAAATTACATTGCATTTTGACTGAATATCGGTGCCGTTTGTCACTATCGGCGCTACGCCGAAAAGTGAAAAATATTCGTTCGCATATTCGTTATATTGTGCGGTTTCGTTTGTAATTATGTAAACCTCGCTTGAAATATTCATCAGCGGTTCCAAACAGCCGCAAAACCGACAATCCAAATCAACGAACGCAATCGAAATTAACCGCTTGTATTCAGCCGCTTTTGTTAAAATTGCGAGTATCGTCTTTATCTCGATATGCTGCTTGTACCTTGTCGCGTCAAATAGAGGAATCAAGCTGTTATCTGTGATATTTATGTCAACCTGTTTTACCGTAGGTCTACCTCTTATAGCGGCGCATGTTTTATCGAAATTTAGTCGGTTTCTTTTTGCCCGCACGCTTATAATTTCATAGCCGAAATTGCCACAATCTACACGCCTTATTTTCGGCTTGCGAAAGGTCGCACCTCCACGCCGCCTTTTTCCTTCCTCGACCAAAAGTACGCAAAACAATTTTACCTCACACTCCACCGTTGTTATAGCAAAATATATGATTTTTTTGCCCCTTTAATTCGGACGCGGTTTACTCGTCTTTACAAATTGTGAAAAGTATAGTAAAATAAATAAAATTAGTATAAAAATTTGGAGGTGGAGCTATGTCGTCACCGCTTGCCGACCGCATTCGTCCGTCGTCGCTTGACGAGGTTGTAGGTCAGCATCATCTGGTTGATAACGGAAAGGCGCTTCGTCGAATTATCGAGAGCGGAAATGTGCCGAATTTAATTTTCTATGGTCCTTCCGGCGTGGGAAAAACGACCCTTGCCCGAATTATCGCCAATAAAACCAACCGAAAGCTGCATATTCTCAATTGCACAACTGCATCAACAAAGGATATTCGCGATATAATTGCCGAAATCGGTACCTTTTCAGCCCTCGACGGAATACTCCTTTATCTCGACGAAATTCAGTATTTTAACAAGCGCCAGCAGCAGAGTTTGCTCGAACATATCGAAAACGGAAATATCATTCTCATCGCATCCACTACCGAAAATCCGTATTTTTATATTTACAATGCGATTTTATCCCGCTCCACCGTTTTCGAGTTTAAGCCGGTCGACGTAAAGGATATCGAGCTCGCCGTAAGACGAGCCGTCGAATTTTTAAGCAACGAGAGCGGCAAAAGCATTGCAATCGAGGACGAAGCGGTCAGCGTGATTGCTTCGGGTTGCGGCGGAGACGTGAGAAAATCGCTCAATGCCGTCGAGCTGTGTTCGCTGTGCGTTGCAAATGACGAAAAACCGATAATCACGGCCGAGATAGCTGCCCAACTTTCTCAAAAAAGTGCCATGCGATATGACCGCGACGGAGACGCCCATTACGATATTTTCTCTGCGTTTCAAAAGTCGATGCGTGGCTCCGACCCCGATGCAGCCCTTCATTATCTTGCCCGACTGCTCGAAGCTGGCGACCTTGCAGGTGCCTGTCGCCGTTTAATCGTCTGTGCCGCCGAGGACGTAGGACTTGCTTATCCGCAAATCATCCCGATTGTAAAGGCGTGTATCGATTCGGCATTTCAGGTCGGACTGCCCGAGGCGAGAATACCGCTTGCGAATGCGGTAATCCTCGTTTCCACCGCACCAAAGTCGAATAGTGCAATTTGCGCGATTGATGCCGCACTAGCCGACATTCGCGCGGGAAAAACGGGTCCGATTCCCGACAATTTACGCGACGGTCATTACGGCGGAGCGCAAAAGCTCGGTCACGCGCAGGGTTACGTTTATCCTCATTCCTACCCAAATCATTATTATAAACAGCAGTATTTGCCGAATGAAATCAAAAATGCGGCATACTATACTTATGGAGATAATAAAAATGAACAAGCGTTTAAAGCGTATTGGGACGCTGTGAAAAAGAGGGGCGAGGACTAAACTAATGAATATCGCGGTATCAAGGCAACTGATTTCGTTATATCGATTTTGGCTTTGTGCAGTGTTGTCGGTTGATGCCTTTATCTGCGGTATTCTTTCTGTATATTCCTTTTACATTTGTTTAGCAATAATGGCGGTATCGACTCTGTCTGCCGCCTTTATTGCCTTTTTTTATATTCCGCGGTTTTTCCGCACATATCTCATCGAAATAACCGAAACTGCACTCATCGTCAAACGCGGCGTTTTCATTAAGCGAAAGTATATTTTGCCATGTCCGCGAATGATTTATTTCGACCGCAGTCAAAATGTTGCCGATCGCATATTCGGACTTTATTCGGTGAGGGTTCACGCCGCCCGAGCAAAGCTTACCATTCCTGGACTTTCTCGAAACGAGGCGCTTAAACTAACCATGCTTTTGTCGGGAGAGAGTGAAAAATGAGCGAGGAAAAGAGAATAAAAACTCATCCCTTAATGATATTCAAGTTTACCCGACGCTATATTTTTATTTTGCTTTTGCCGCTTGTACGGAGCTTGTTCAACTACGGAGCAACGGGCGTACTGTCCAATCTCGTTATTACAGAATTTATTTTATCAGTACTTATAATCTTGGTTTCGGTGCTCCGATGGCTTTCCTTTACCCTTACGCTTCATGCCGACTGTATGGTGGTTGATTTCGGGCTTTTTGTCCGTCGTCATGCCGTCATTCCGCTTTCAAAGGTGTCGGTACTGTCGGTTATAAAGGGTCCCGTGCTTTTTCTTTTCGGCGCCGTTTCGGCTCGGCTCGACACCGATTCGGGCAGGGGAGAAAAGGCGGATTTCGAAATCTATCTCAGTTTCAAAAATGCCGAACGGCTTTTATCTGTCGCAGGGGACGAAAAGAAGGGTGAGGTGCGTTATAGGTCGCGTATCGGAATGGCGACGATAATGGCTATTGCCAATGCGTCGGCGCTGACGGGACTTATCATTTTAGCCCCGGCGATAAAGCGAATGGGCGAAATTCTCGGCCGTCAGATAAATAACGATTTGCGCGATACACTAAGCGTTGCATCGGCTTTGCTTGGGCGAATTGTGCCGCCTGCCGCGACCATAATCGCTGTGATTTTCGCAAGCGGCTTTGCCGTCTCGTTTATACTTTCGTTTATCAAATACACCCCCTTTAAGCTGTACGATTCGCGACGAAAAATCGCCATAAAGCACGGATTTATTTCCCACCATACCACCGAAATTGCCAGAGAATACATCAATGCCGTAATAATAATGGTACCGCCGATAATGCGGTTTTTACGTTTTTGCTGGGTGGGCGTTTCGTCGTCGGGTTACGGCAAAAGAAGGGGAGAGAGCGAGGTCGTTTTACCGGCGGTAAAACTGCGGGAAGCAAACGATTTTCAGCTTCGCATTTTTGACATTTCGGTAAAGGAAAAATACGACCTTTCCTGCCCAAGGCGTACCATGAAACGCGCGGTGATTTTGCCCATGGTGATTTTAGCTTTGAGTGTTCTGCTCGAAATTTATTTAATAAATATTTTTCATATTTTCAGCGGAATGATTTTGCTTATAATGAGCTTTATTCAGCTAGTTACCCTCTATTATTTGTCGGTGAGGGTGGATTATCAGAGAAATGGTGGCGTCAGCTTTTATGACGGGGTTGTGATGGATTCCTACCGCCGCCTGACACTCAAAAAGCTGCGTGTAAAAAGGGACAAAGCGTGTATGATAAAGATTTCGCAGGGCCCTTTTGAACGAAAATACGGCGTCGTGAGAATGGCGGTGACCGTCCGTTCACAGCGCCCCCTTACCCTCAAAGCCGTGAATTTGGATAAAAATGAGGCGGAGAAAGCGGTTAGGAGATATTTTAAGTCGCAAAAACCTTGAAATTTTGACCAATAATGATATAATAGATTTTATATTAAGTAAATTAGTCGGAGGAATATCAATGGGTGAAAAATTCTATATCACTACCGCAATAGCATATACGTCGCGAAAGCCGCATATCGGCAACTCGTACGAAATTGTAATGACCGATGCCATCGCAAGATATAAGCGTATGCAGGGGTATGACGTATATTTTATGACGGGTACCGACGAACACGGACAGAAAATCGAGGAATATGCCAATGCGGCAGGAGTAACGCCAAAGGAATACGTTGACAAGGTAGCGGGCGAAATTCGCGAAATTTGCGATCTGCTCAATACTACCTATGATAAATTTATCAGAACCACCGATTCCGACCACGAAAAAACGGTACAGAAAATATTTAAAAAGCTTTATGAGCAGGGCGATATTTACAAATCGGAGTACGAAGGACTTTATTGCACACCGTGTGAATCCTTCTGGACACCGAGTCAGCTCGTTGACGGAAAGTGCCCCGACTGCGGACGTGACGTCCACGCCGAAAAGGAGGAGGCATACTTCCTTCGCCTCTCGAAGTATCAAACTCAGCTCGAAAAGTTTATCGAGGAAAACGAGCATTTTATCTATCCCGAAGCCAGAAAAAAAGAAATGCTCAATAATTTCATAAAGCCGGGATTACAGGACCTTTGCGTTTCGCGTAATTCGTTCAAGTGGGGAATTCCTGTCGATTTCGACCCTGAGCACGTCGTGTACGTCTGGATTGATGCCCTTTCAAACTATATTACCGGTATCGGATATGACCCCGACGGCTCGTCCGAAATGTATAAAAAATATTGGCCTGCCGACGTTCACATTATCGGAAAGGACATTGTCCGTTTCCATACGATTTACTGGCCGATTATGCTTATGGCTCTCGGTGAGCCGCTTCCGAAGCAGGTTTACGGTCATCCGTGGCTCCTTTTCGGCGAGGACAAGATGTCAAAGTCACGCGGAAACGTTATCTATGCCGACGAGCTTTGTGCCCGTTTTGGCGTTGACGCTGTCAGATACTATTTGCTTTCCGAGATGCCCCATGCCGCCGACGGTGCCATTACCTACGAAACGATTATCGAGCGATTCAATTCCGACCTTGCCAATACCCTCGGCAATCTCGTTAACCGCACAATCGCAATGCAGAATAAGTATTTTGACGGCGTAATTCAGCCCTCCGACGTGACCGAAGAGGTTGACGACGAGCTCAAAAACGCTGTTAAAAAGGCGGTTTCTGACGTCGAAAAGTACATTTCCGAATACAGAATGGCCGATGCTGTCGAGGCGGTAATGAACCTCGCCCGTCGCTCGAATAAATACATCGACGAAACAGCACCTTGGGCACTAGCAAAGGATGAGGAAAATAAATCGCGACTCGGCACCGTGCTTTATAATTTGTTAGAGAGCATCCGCGTAATTGCCGTGCTTCTGTCGCCCTTTATGCCCTCAACCGCTGACGAAATTTTCGCTCAGATGAACTGTGACGAGCGCAGCTACGAATCGGTTGCTGATTTCGGCGGAATCAAGGTGGGAACAAAGGTCGGCGAAGCAAAGCCCCTTTTTTCGCGCATCGATGCCGAAAAGATGCTTGAAGAAATCCATGCCGAAATCGAAGCAAAGAAGGTCGCCGCAGCAAAGGCGGAGGAAAATCTCGTTACATTGCCCGAAATCAGTATTGATGATTTTGCAAAGGTTGAGCTTCGCGCGGCAAAAATAACCGCCTGCGAACCGATTAAAAAGGCAAAAAAACTGCTCAAACTGACCCTCAACGACGGCACAGGTAAGCCGAGAACGGTAGCTTCCGGAATAGCTAACTACTATACTCCCGACGACCTGATTGGAAAGACGGTCATTGTCGTAGCTAATCTCAAACCTGCCGTACTCTGCGGAGTCGAAAGTCAGGGAATGATTCTCGCTGCCGATACCGCCGACGGAGTAAAGGTTGTATTCCTCGACGGAGTAGAACCCGGCTCAAAAATCAGATAAAAAATAAAATAAGCGGCACTGTGTTTTGTAATATGCACAGTGCCGTATATGTATAATAATGAGGAAAAAATAATGATTATCGATTCATTTGAAATACCCGAACTTGCCGCTGACGAGCGAATTTTCGATTCACACGCTCATTATGACGACGACTCATTTGATGCCGACCGCGATACTCTTTTTGCCGATTTAGAAAGGTTTGGCGTGTGCGGAATAATCAATAACGGAAGCAGCTTTGAGCTGTGCAAAAAGGGACTGAAATTAGCCGAAAAATACCCTTTTTTATATCAGGCGGTGGGAATCCATCCCGAGTTTGCCGCTGACGTTTCTGACGCCGAATTTGCCGAGCTCGAAGCCATGCTTGATAATAAAAAGGTGGTTGCCGTGGGCGAAATCGGACTCGACTATCACTATGACGACGGCCCATCAAAAGAGGTTCAGCACGAGGTTTTTGTCCGCCAAATCGAACTAGCGCAAAAGCACAATTTACCCATAATCGTACATGACCGCGACGCTCACGCCGACGTCCTCGAAGTGCTCAAAAAGTATCGACCAAAGGGAGTTGTCCACTGCTATTCAGGTAGCGTCGAGATGATGAAAGAGATTCTAAAACTCGGTATGTATATCGGAATGACCGGCGTCGTAACCTTTAAAAACGCACGAAAGGCGGTCGAATGTATGGAGGAGATACCCCTCGACCGACTGCTTATCGAAACCGATTGTCCGTATCTCGCACCCGTACCATTCAGGGCAAAGCGGTGTAATTCCTCGATGATTACCTTCACCGCCGAAAAAATTGCCGAGATAAAGGGCGTTTCCCGTGCGAAAGTCCTCGCCGCCACCCGCGAAAACACAAACCGCCTATTTAATCTCAATCTATAAACTATCGTGCAAAAAAAGCAGACTCATATGGGTTGCACTCTAAAGGAAAGTAAAAGAGCTGTGTAGAAATTTTCTACACAGCTCTTAATTTTGTCTTATACCGTAACAAGCAGGACATTTAGACGCCCAAATGTCACTTGTTAGGAGAACCTAAAACCCTTAACCTTGCTCACACTGCATAGCATCCTGTGGTGCAGTATGCAAAAGCGAAATTATTTTACAAGTGTAAATACAAATATTCCCAGAATATCCAATATAACACCGCCGATTATGGCAATGAGCGTTACCCAATGTCCTAAGTATTGTTTTATTAAAGCCATAAAACAATTCACAATACCAACGCCTATTGAAGCCGAACCAATTAGCCCTAAAATACCGCCGATTGCACCCAATATATTGCCACTTTGTGTAGTCGGGTTAAAAGCATTGCTGGGAGCAATACATAAATAAATAATAAAAGGTATCAATACTATGACAATTGAAAGTATTGTGTGAAGTGTATATAATTTACCGTATTTTTCCTTCAAATATTTTTCTTGCTTTGGCGAGAAATAGTTCTTTACATTTTTGGGCAAATTCCAATAATCGTTAAATTTCATTTTATTCCCCTTACTCTCAACCGATTATCTAATTGTTTTATTTAATTATATCACAACGATTTTAAATTAACAACACGATTGTTATTTTAGTGATATTCCGACTATTGTCGGAGTGATATTATTGCCTTACGGCAATAGTGTTATTGAAACCTTGCGGTTTCAGTGATATTTTATTCGCTCATAACTGCCGAAGGCAATATCACTTGGATTTTAGTCCAAATATCACTGCGAAGCAATAGAACTCGCCGTTAGGCGAATAAAACTGGCGTTGTATCCTTACGGGTACAACGCCTAGGAGTCTGCTTTTTTACTATATCTCAGATATTTTCCAAATGTCACTTGCGTATTCGCTTATGGTTCTGTCGGACGAAAATTTACCGCTTGAAGCGAGGTTTTTGAACCCCTTTTTAGCGAATTCGGTTCTGTTTTTTGTGTCGCGGTTGAGCTTCATTCTTGCCTCGTAGAAGGTGGTGAAATCAAGCAACAGATAGTATTTATCCGCCTTTTCATATTCCGAATCGGTGAGCAGTGAATCAAATATTTCCTTAAAAACGCCGCTCTTTCCGTCGTCAAAGGTGCCGTCAACCAAGGTGTTCAGCACCCTGTTGATTTTCGCGTTGTTTTTATACAAATTTTGCGGCTCGTATTCATCCTTTATTTCATCGAGCGTTTCCACCGTCATACCAAAAATATAATTATTTTCCTCACCGGCTTCGTTGACGATTTCAATATTTGCGCCGTCGAGAGTACCGAGTGTAACCGCGCCGTTCATCATCATTTTCATGTTTCCCGTACCGCTTGCTTCGGTGCCTGCGGTCGAAATCTGAACCGAAACGTCAGCGGCGGCTACCAACTTTTCCGCATAAGTCACGTTGTAGTTGGGCAGGAAAACAATTTTCATATATTTCGAAACTTCTTTATCATTTTCAATCATCTTTGCGATTTCGTTGATGAATTTAATGATGCCCTTTGCCCGTCTGTATCCCGGTGCCGCTTTTGAAGCAAAAATGAATGTGGTCGGCTCAAAATCGGTTATCGCGCCGTCCTTAATATCGTAATAAATCGCAAGCAGCACAAGAGCGTTGAGCAGCTGCCTTTTGTATTCGTGGAGCCGCTTTATCTGGATGTCAAATACTGTGTCTGGGTCGATTTTTATGCCGCATTTTTCAAATAAATATTCCGCCAACTGCTCACGTTTTTTCTTCTTTATTTTCATAAAGCTGTCGATAACCGCGCTGTCATTTTCAAAGTCGTGAAGGTGACTTAGTTCGCTCGTATCGGTTATCCATTTATCGCTCGAAAGCAGCCCCGTAATAAGTGTCGAAAGCTCATCGTTGCATAAACGGAGCCATCTTCTCTGGGTAATACCGTTTGTTTTGTTTCGGATTTTGTTGGGATATATCTTGTGCCAATCTGACAGAAGCTCGTTTTTTAGTATTTCCGTGTGAATGGCGGCAACTCCGTTTACTGCCGACGAAGCATATACGGCGAGGTTAGCCATATACACCGTATCGTCCTTAATAATCGAAAGCTTATCAATAATTTCGCTGTCTATCTTTCTTTCCGAAAGTTCCTCTTTCATCGCCGTGTCAATCTTTTTTATAATTGGAGCTATCTGGGGCAGGGTTTCTTCAATGAGCGCCATATCCCATTTTTCGAGTGCTTCCTGCATAACCGTATGATTGGTGTAATTGAAAATATTTCTTGCCATTTCGAGCGCTTTGTCAAAGGTTATACCCATTTCCATCATAATACGGATAAATTCGGGTATCGCAAGTACGGGGTGGGTGTCATTTAGCTGAATGGTCGCGTGTTTTTCGATTTCGTTTGTACTGCCGTGAGCGAATATAGTACGCCTGATTATATCTTGAAGCGATGCCGACGTGAAAAAATACTGCTGTTTCAGACGGAGTATTTTTCCTTCCTTTTTCGTATCATTTGGGTATAATACTCGCGAAATATTCTCGGCGTTATTTTTGTCACTCAGCGCCTTGTCATATTCCTGCTCGTTAAATAGCATAAAGTCAAAGGGTTCGGTCGGCTCTGCTTGCCATAATCTCAGAGTTCCGATATTGTCGGTGCCATAGCCGAGTATCGGCATATCGTATGCCACCGCGGTCACACTCTGGTCGCCGAAATCAACCGTAACGGCAAGGTCATCCCTTCGTATCGACCAGGGGTCACCGCCGCGTGTCCAGTCGTCAATTTTTTCGACCTGTTCTCCGTCCTCAATCTCCTGCTTAAAAAGCCCGTATTTATATCTGATTCCGTATCCCATCAGCGGCAAATTGAGTGTCGTCGCGCTATCAAGAAAGCAAGCCGCAAGCCGTCCTAAACCGCCGTTTCCGAGTGCTGCATCCTCACAGCTTTCGAGGTCTTTAAGCGACAACCCCTTTTCGCCGAGCAGAGCATCAATTTTATCGGTCAGCCCCAAACAAAGCAGGTTGTTAAAAATAGCCCTGCCGACCAAATATTCAGCCGAAAAGTAGTAGGCACATCTCGTCTTTTTCTGCTTTTCTCGGCTTATCTTCCACATTTCAGCAATTTGCGCAATAATCGAGCGTGACACAGCCGTATGAAGCTGATTTGGCGCAATATCATTCAGCCCGTTTGCGAAAAGGGCTTTTGAAATAATTTCGGCCTCGTTAATTATTGTTTTATCGTTAATATTCATTTTCCGCCTCCGTAAATTGATATGTTTACAAAGGCATTTTTCCCAATTAAAATAAAAAAATGCGAACAAGTGCTTTTAAAATTGGCATTCGTTCGCATTATTTTTTTAAATATTAACTATGTTTGTCATGATTCCCGAAGGTGTAATTTCAATAATTCCGTAACTGTTTAGGATGCCTTTACCTGCCGAGCCGGGATTAAGAATATAAAGTCCGTCACGGTATTCGTTATGCGCGATATGCGTATGCCCGTAAAGCATAATGTCACATTCGTTTCGTTTCGCCTCGGCTATCATTTCGCCGAAACCGAATTTGACGCTGAACGTATGACCGTGAGCGATAAGAAACTTTTTTCCGCCTAAGAATATGATTTTTTCATTGTCTGCACTGCAACCAAGGTCGCAGTTTCCCTTTACCGAGATGCAAAGCTTGTCATTGAAATAAAGCGAAAAATCCTCAAAGTCACGCCATCCGTCACCTAAAAAGATAAAGGCGTCGGCGTCCCTTTGCGAAAGCCCGATGTCAATGAGATTTCCGCATTTTCCGTGCGAGTCTGACATTACAATAATTTTCATATCGTGTAACCTCGTATCATATAATGTATTGAAAAAATTAAAAGGGTGATTTTATGAGCAATAATCATGAAAATTTAATAAATTCGGCGGCAAAGCATCTCGGCACAACTCCCGATGCGATTAAATCAGCCGTTCAAAGCGGCTCGGTGGATAACTTAATTTCGAGTATGCCGCCCGAAGAAGCGGAAAAGTTAAAGAAATTTTTATCAAACAAGGCGGCAACGGAAAAGCTTTTAAAATCGCCGCAGGTGCAGGAGCTGATGAGTAAGCTGATGGGTAATAAAAATGAATGATATTGTATCCCAACTTTCGTCGTTTATCGAAAGCGAAGAGGGAATGAATACGGTGAAAGGTTTGGCGGAATCGCTTATGTCGGGCGATTCTGACATTTCGTCGCTGCTTTCGTCCATAGTGCCGGATGTGTCGTCATCAATTCCACCGCCGCAGAAAAAGGAAGAAAAGGTTGACACGTCACTACCGATTTCGCCCGACCAGCTTTCGTCAATAATGCAAATTATGCGAGCATTCAACAGCTCGTCCGATGATTCGAGGACACGGCTGCTTTTGGCGCTGAAACCACATTTGAGCGAAAAGCGACGTGAACGCGTGGATAAGGCGATAAAAATAATGAAGCTCCTTGCGATAATGCCAATGATAACCGAAAGCGGTATTTTTAAATTATAGCACATTTATTTTATTATGAAAAGAGCGGTGCAAAAAATGGCCGAAAATAATATTCGAAATCAGAGATGGTCACAAAGCGGATTTGCTAACCGAGGGGATAGTGGGCGACAAAGGGAAACTCAGAATACGAAAAATCGAAACGAGCATCGCGGAGTAGGGCATAGCAATGAGCAAAGGGCGGAGCAACCGCCTACCAACCGGTCTCGGCCGATAATGCCCGATTACGTTCGACCGCTCAGAAACGCGGCATCGTCAACGCATCAACCAACTTTGTCTCGTCAATCCGCACCCTTACACCAGCCCCAATCACCGCACCAATCTCCGCCACCGCACCAGCCCCAATCACCGCACCAATCTCCGCCACAGCATCAACCTCCACCACCGAGCCGCACTGCAAAAAGCGGTCTCGGCGGCTTTTTAGACAAACTCAATCTTAAAAATTTTGATTTAGACGCCGACAGAGCGCTAATTATAATGATGATGGCGCTTTTGCAAAAGGAAACCTTTGACGAAACGCTTATGTTAGCGCTGCTTTATATAATGCTTTGATTTTTTATACCGAAATCTGCCAATAATACTCTTACAATACGATAAGGAGAAAAAATATGGCGGATTACAATTACTTAAAGGACAGAATAAGGGAAATGAGCATACCGTCAATGCTTTATACGGCAAGGGCGGTCAGAGATAGAAGTAACAAAAGTACAATCGGTACGGTTGCCGATATGGTCAGGTGCGGAATAAAATATTCGGCAGGTTACACCGATTATTACAACTGTGGCTTTGAAACAAAAAATGCTGCCGAGCGAAAAACCACCATTACTCGAGGAGTAAATAACGGCTATGTAAAGGCACTCAACAGCGGCGAATTACGGGATTGCTTTAATGACAAGCGTCAGTTTTACCGCCTTTATGCCGATTTTATTTCACGTGATTGGCTCGATTTAGAAAGGGCAAATGCACATCAATTGCAAAAATTTTTAGGGGGTGATACTACGGCAGTGGTTAGATCCTCTGATACAAAAACGGAAAAGGACAGCTTTGTTCTTAATCTGCTCGGGATAAACGATTATGAGGATTTGCGTGAACGGCTAATCAGAATGGGGCTGAATATAATAGAAAAATGTGTTAAGCAAAATGAGCAGATGGAACGCCTTTGCGGAAACGCACTCGGCACAGTTCGCGTGGTGACGGTTGGCGAAATGCCCGTTTTTTCCTGTCTCAATATTCGTCAGGGAAAGTTGCTTCTGACAGCCGCAATTGACGAAAAAACGGGTGTAGTAAGGGGAAGCGCTTTTGACGAAAATAACGGACTCTATTACCGCCACCCGATTACTAACAAGCGCTTTGACGGATTTCACATTCCGCTATGGAACGAGGTCCTGTCCGTCGTTTCGGCGGCGTCGAGGGTACTCACCTCGGTCAATTATTGCGGATGGGATATTGCCGTTTTAGCCGACCGAGCCGAGCTTATTGATGCCACAAGCTTTCCTCGCCACGATTTTTACCGCGTGTGTGATAATAAGAACCTGCGGCATAAAATCGAGAGGGAAATGTATAGCGGGATAAAAAATAATCATAAAATCATCGCGAATAAAAAATAAAAAAACCTGTTGCATTTTTTTGTAATGCAACAGGTTTTTAACTATTATTTTTATTGTTCGGCGATAAGGTCGGTCATCGAATACATACCTGCACCTTTTCCTACCATGAATACAGCGGCTTTTACCGCGCCAACAGCGAAAACTTCCTTTGACCTTGCCGAGTGAGAAAGGGTGATAATTTCGTCACGTCCGGCAAAGATAACCTCGTGTTCGCCAACGATTGTACCGCCTCTGACCGCGTGCATACCGATTTCTTTTTTGGGACGTTTTTCTCTGACTGAGTGGCGGTCATATTTGAGCTCGTAGGTTTCTTCGAGCTGCTCGTTAATTGCATTTGCAAGCATAATTGCCGTTCCGCTCGGAGCATCAATTTTCTGATTGTGATGCGCCTCGATAATTTCGATGTCGAAGCTGTCGGCGAGTACGGCGGTTGCCTTTTTCAGCAGGTCGGCGAGCAAATTGATACCGAGCGTCATATTGAACGAAAAGAAAATCGGTCTCGTTTTTGCCGTTTCTTTAATCATTTCGGTTTGCTTTTCGTCAAAGCCGGTTGTAGCAATTACTGCGGGGGTGTTTGTATCGTGAACGTAGCTTAAAAGCGACGAAAGCACCGACGGATGAGAAAAGTCGATAATAACATCGGCTTCACATTTTATGTCCGAAAACGCTGAGAAAACAGGGTAGCTTGATAACATAACCGCGTCCTTGTCAACGCCTGCAACAATTTCGCAATCGTCACGTGAATCGACAATGTCGGTAATGAATTTACCCATTTTTCCGTTGCATCCGCTTAAAATAATGCGTGTCATTTTTTTCACATCCTAAAATACTTTTATTTTGTGAGTCCGACCTTTGCCATTTCGGCTTCGAGTGCATTTCGCGCTGCTTCGCTCATTCTGATAAGCGGCAGACGGCATTCGCCTACGTCGTAGCCCATAATATTGAGCGCTTCCTTTACAGGAATCGGGTTTACGTCCGAGAAAAGAGCGTCAACGAGCGGCAGGTATTTAAGCTGTAATTCACTTGCCTTTTTAAAATCGCCGTCGAGAGCGTACCGGCAAATATCGTGTGTTTCCTGCGGTACAACGTTTGAGAGTACCGAGATAACGCCGAGTCCGCCGAGCGACATAATCGGAACGATTTGGTCATCGTTACCCGAATAAATATTGAGGTCCTCACCGCAAAGGTGTGCAATCTGAGCAACGGCAGAAATGTCGCCGCTTGCTTCCTTTGTAGCAACGATATTCTCGATTTTTGAAAGCTCCTTGTAGGTTTCGGGCTTGATATTTGTACCCGTTCTAGAAGGAACGTTGTATAAAATCACCGGCAGAGTAGTGCTGTTTGCTATTGCGGTAAAGTGGGCAATAAGTCCTGCCTGTGACGTCTTGTTATAATAGGGGGTGACAACGAGCATGGCGTCGGCGCCTGTCTGTTCGGCGAGGGCTGCCGTTTTAACGGCAAAGGCGGTGTCGTTGCTTCCTGTGCCTGCAATTACGGGAACGCGACCCTTTGCGAATTCGACCGTCTTTTTAATTACTTCAATATGCTCATCAATGTCGAGTGTAGCCGATTCGCCGGTGGTTCCGCATGCAACGATTGCGTCGGTGCCGTTCTGAATTTGGAACTCAACCAGTTCTTCGAGCTTTTTATAGTTTACAGAACCGTCCTGATTCATAGGTGTAACCAGTGCAACTGCAGCACCGGTAAAAACAACCTTTTTCATAACAAATCCCCTCCAAACTTATTTATCAGTCAAGATAGCCCATAGCGCAAAGGAGCTCGGCCATTAAAACACCGCCGCCGGCAGCGCCTCTGAGCGTATTATGCGATAAACAAACGAATTTATAATCGTACTGGGTGTCCTCGCGGAGACGTCCGGTAGAAATAGCCATACCGCCTTCGAGGTCACGGTGTAATTTCGCCTGAGGCATATTGTCCTCGGTGAAATAGTGGATAAACTGCTTGGGAGCGCTCGGGAGATCGAGCTCCTGTGCCTTTCCGCTGAAGTTAGCCCAAACATCGAGAATCTCTTCCTTTGTCGGCTTTTTATCAAAATTCACAAAAACAGCGGCTGTGTGACCGTCGGAAACGGGTACACGTAAGCACTGAGCAGTAAATGCAGGGCTTGTAGCCGGGATAATCTTGTCACCTTCGATTTTGCCCCAAATTTTGAGCGGCTCTTTTTCTGATTTTTCTTCTTCGCCGCCAATATAGGGGATAACGTTGTCGACCATTTCGGGCCAGGTGTCGAATGTCTTTCCTGCGCCTGAAATTGCCTGGTATGTGCAAACGAGAACCTGCTTTACGCCAAATTTTTCGTCAAGCGGATAGAGCGCAGGAACATAGCTTTGGAGTGAGCAGTTTGACTTAACTGCGATGAATCCGCGCTTTGTGCCCAAACGCTTTCTCTGTGCGTTGATGATTTCTGCGTGGTCGGCATTGATTTCGGGAATGATCATAGGAACGTCATCGGTGAAACGATTTGCCGAGTTATTGGACATAATGGGGCATTCTGCCTTTGCATATTTTTCTTCGAGAGCTTTAATCTCGTCCTTTTTCATATCAACGGCACAGAAGGCAAAGTCAACCATACCTGCAACTGTTTCAACATCGGCTTCGGCATTGTAAACGGTCATCTGTTTAATCTTATCCGAAAGGGGAGTCTGCATCTTCCATCTGCCGCCGAGAGCTTCCTCGTATGTTTTGCCTGCTGAGCGGGGACTTGCGGCGAGTGCAGTAATTTCGAACCACGGATGATTTTCGAGTAGGGTGATGAAACGCTGACCGACCATACCTGTAGCGCCGATAATGGCAACCTTATATTTTTTCATTTTTTGAGTTCCTCCTTGAAGGGTAGCCCTTGGTAAAAAAACATTGAAAACCGAGCATCCATCTTATATAATGGTGAATGTGCGAAAAAGCGTCGCTCGTTTATTTGTAAAATATCAATCGGCTACATTAAATTTACATAGATATAATTTTATCATTTATGACCTTTGTTGTCAAATTATTTTATGCGTTTATTTACAATAATGATACAGTTTAGCAATAGTGGAGAAAAAGAAGTATGAAAAAAAGTGATTTTTATTACGATTTGCCCGAAAACCTGATAGCTCAAACGCCTGTCGAGCCGCGAAACAGCTCGCGAATGATGGCGGTTAATAGGGAAAATGGCAATATCGAGGATAAAAACTTCTATAATTTGTCTGAATATCTGCGTGAGGGCGACTGCCTTATTCTCAATAATACCCGTGTGCTTCCTGCACGTATTTTCGGGGTAAAAGAGGATACGGGAGCGGTGGTTGAATTCGTCCTTTTGAAGCAGATTGAGAATATGGTCTGGGAATGTCTTGCCGGACCGGGCAGAAGGGCAAAGCCGGGAACGAGATTTTCTTTCGGCGAAGGGCTTATGTACGGCGAAGTCCTCGATGTAAAAGAGGGTAATCGCCTGGTAAAATTTGAATGTGACGGAGTGTTCTTTGACCTACTCGACAGGGTGGGGCAAATGCCTCTGCCGCCCTATATTCACGAAAAGCTGAATGACAAGGAACGCTATCAGACGGTGTATTCGAAGGAACTTGGCTCGGCGGCAGCGCCAACGGCAGGACTTCATTTTACACCCGAAATGATTGACGAGCTTCGTGATAGCGGAATAGATATCGGTTACGTCACTCTGCACGTCGGACTCGGCACATTTCGTCCTGTAAAAGAGGATGATATAAAGAAGCATAAAATGCACTCGGAGCATTATTTTATGCCGAAGGAAACGGCAAAGCTCATCAACGAGACAAAGAAAAGCGGCGGTCGAGTTATCTGCGTCGGCACTACCGGATGCAGAACGGTCGAAAGCGTATTTTCCTTTGCTTTAAAAAATGACGGAGACAAACTTGACTATATTCTCGACGGGGATAAAAAGAAACTGCTTTTACCCGAGGATACCGATTTTTCGGGCGATACCGATATTTTTATTTATCCGGGCTATGAGTTTAAGTGCATGGATGGACTGATTACTAATTTTCACCTGCCCGAAAGTACGTTGATAATGCTTGTTTCGGCGTTTCTCGGATATGATAATACCATGAACGCGTATAGGACAGCGGTTGAAAAGGAATATCGCTTTTTCTCATTCGGTGACGCAATGCTGATTCTATGATGAATAATGAAAAATTAAGGAGTGCCTTCGGCACCAAATTATAATACATCGGTAAATATTCAATTGCATTGGCATTTTGTGTGCCGGGATTTATGTAATTATGTAAACAAGATAAAATTGACACAGGAGAATTATTTAATGTATAAGCTGATAAAAAAACAGGGTAACGCGCGAAGAGGCAGCTTCGAAACGGTACACGGCACGGTGCAGACACCTGCCTTTATGAACGTGGCTACCGCAGCGGCAATAAAGGGCGGCATTTCTGCATACGATTTAAAGGATTTGCGTTGCCAGGTTATGCTGTCGAATACATATCACCTCAATCTTCGTCCGTCAAGCGAGGTAGTAAAGGAAGCAGGTGGACTTCACAAATTCACCGGATGGGACGGCCCGATTCTTACCGATAGCGGCGGATTTCAGGTCTTTTCACTTTCATCACTACGAAAGATAAACGAGGATGGGGTAACCTTTGCATCTCATATCGACGGCAGACGAATTTTCATGGGACCCGAGGAAAGTATGCAGATTCAGTCAAATCTCGCTTCTACGATTGCGATGGCATTTGACGAATGCGTCGAAAATCCTGCAACCTATGAATATTCAAAGCAATCTGCCGACCGCACTGTCCGCTGGCTCGAACGATGCAAAAAGGAAATGGAACGCCTAAATTCACTCGAAGATACGATAAACAAAAATCAGCTTCTTTTCGGCATAAATCAGGGCAGCACCTACGAGGATTTGCGTGTTGCTAATATGAAGCAGATTGCCTCTCTCGATATGGACGGATACGCGATCGGCGGACTTGCCGTTGGCGAATCTGCCGAGGATATGTACCGAATTATCGAGGCGGTTGAGCCCTTTATGCCAAAGGAAAAAATCCGATATTTAATGGGCGTAGGTACACCAGCAAACATTCTCGAAGCGGTGGATAGGGGGGTTGACCTTTTTGATTGCGTAATGCCCAGCCGAAATGCCCGTCACGGACACCTTTTCACCTCCAACGGAACGATAAATATTAACAATAATAAATATGAACGCGATTTCACCCCGATTGACGAAAAGTGCGACTGTCCTGCCTGCCGAAATCACACCAGAGCGTATATCCGCCATCTGTTAAAGGCGGATGAGATGCTTGGACACCGACTTTGCGTTATGCACAATCTGTGGTTTTACAATACCTTTATGGAAAAGATACGCTTGGCAATCGACGAGGACCGTTTCCCTGCATTCAAGGAGGAAATGCTTGCCACCGTTTGCCGTCGAATTTAATATTTAAGCTGAAATTATCAACGTTTATGGCTATAAACTGTTCACCCTTTCACAAAATCTTGTGGAAGGGTGCTTTTTTATGCACAATGCACGAAAAAAAGTTGAAAATTTTTTTATGTTAACTATTGCAAAATCAGTATTGTGGTTGTATAATAACATTAAAATAACAGTCAAGTGGTGCCAAATGGCGTAAAATGGTGTAAAAACAGAAGGGAGGACGTTACATTGACGGGTACATTTTTTCACAATGTTGATAAAAAAGATCGTATCTTCATACCGGCCAAGATTCGCGAAGAGCTTGGCTTATCCTTCGTAATGTCCATTCCGTTTGACGGACAGCCCTGTATCTCGATTTACACCAAGGAATACTGGGACAGCATGAAGCAGAGAATCGACGCCCTTCCATATCAGGAAAAAATGCTCATCATGCGTGTTATTGGACCTCTCACCGATGACAATACCGTCTGCGATGCTCAGGGTAGAGTACATATTCCTGCCGAGCTTAAAAAACACGCAGGACTGAGCGACAAGGTTTGCATCATCGGTACATCCGAAACGCTCGAAATCTGGAACGAAGAAACATGGCAGCAGCGCAAGGCAAAGGAAGAAAGCGAAGGACTTGCCAATATACTCGGTCGAATTTCACTTTAATTTCTGATTTGGAGCGGATAAATGGAATTCAATCATATATCAGTATTATTAAATGAATGTATAGATACATTAAATATAAAGCCGGATGGAATTTACATCGACGGTACAGCCGGTGGAGCAGGTCACTCCTGCGAAATTGCAAAGCGGCTCACAACGGGTCGGCTGATTTCGCTTGATAAGGATCCCGACGCGATAAAGACGGCGACCGAAAGATTGGCTCCTTATAAATGCGCGACGGTGGTTGATTCCGATTTTTCCAATTTCGATTTAGTTCTTTCTTCGCTCGGAATCGAAAAGGTTGACGGAATTTTACTCGACCTCGGCGTTTCGTCGCATCAAATTGACACGGCTGAACGCGGTTTTTCCTTTCACGCCGATGCGCCCCTCGATATGAGAATGTCCCAGCAGGGCAGAAGCGCAGCCGATTTTGTTAATGAAGAAAGCGTAGAAACACTCGCCCGAGTGATTCGCGACTATTCGGATGAAAAATTTGCATTTAGGATAGCCAAAGCGATCGTTGCCGCGAGAGAGAAGGCACCGATAGAAACCACCCTTCAACTTGCCGAAATCGTTGCATCAGCGGTACCTGCCGCGGCGAGAAGGGACGGACACCCGGCACGCAGGACCTTCCAAGCAATCAGAATTGCGGTAAACGGAGAGCTTGATTCGCTGTCCGAATTTCTTTCAAAGGCGATTGATTACGTCAACAAGGACGGCGTAATCGCGATAATAACCTTTCACTCGCTCGAGGATAGAATGGTTAAACATGCCTTTGTTGATTGGAATAAGGGCTGCACCTGTCCAAAGGATTTTCCCGTCTGCGTTTGCGGAAAGACGGCAAAGGCACAGTTTGTTACCCGAAAGGCAATTACTGCTGATGATAGGCAGCTTAATGAAAATATAAGAGCCCGAAGCGCACGGCTCAGGGCGGTATATAAACTTTAAAAGGGGAGTAAAAAAGGTGGAATACAAGGCAAATTACAGCCGTAGATATTATGTTGAGAGCACCGCGTACGATTTTGACATGTTTACCGAAAAGTCAAAGCGCAAAGCAAACGTCGTTGATTTCGAAAAAGCAAAGAAAAAGTCGTCACCTCGCTCAAAGCAGTCATCTAAAAGCGAAAAATCACATAAAGTTAATATGCGCCTTGTTTCGACCTTTATGGTATGCCTCCTTTTCTTAGGAATGTTCGGAATGAGCATTTATCTTCGCGGAGAGATAAACGAAATAAGCGCCGAAATAGCCAAAACAGAGAAGCAAATCAGCCAAAAGGAAAGCGAATACATAGCCCTTGAGGTCGAGTTTGATAACCGCGTATCGTATAAAAACCTCGAAACAGCTGCGGCAGAACTCGGAATGCAAAAGGCGCAAAAGCATCAGGTCAATTATATCGTTACAAACGGAGAAAATCGTTCTGAGGAGATTGACGGCACAAAATTTATTACAGCCGACAATAATTGACTATGAAATCGAAAAAAGTATGCAATAATATATATTGCAGTAAATCAACGGTTATTTAAAAAATAAATTTTCGTGAGAGCATCCTGTAAAAACGGGATATTTGCTGTCGCGAAAATTTTGCATTTTATCCGAATTAAATTATTTAGCAGAAAGGTAGTTTTGCCATGTCATACGGCTCAACGAGATCAATGCGCCAGAGAGCGTTTACGATAGTTGTTATAATAACTGTTTTCTTATTTGGCGCATCGGGCATAAACCTGATCAAATACATGTTGATTGACTCGTCATTTTATCAAAAAAAGGCGACAATGCAGCAGCTCCAAGACACCGAAATAGCGGCAAAACGCGGAGATATTTATGACAGAAATATGGAGGTCCTTGCAACAAGTGCGACTGCATATACCGTTTATATCACACCGCAGGATATAAAGAGTGACGACACCGCAAAGCTTATCGCAAAGGGTCTTTCCGAACTGCTCGATGTCGAGTATGACAAGGTTTATAATGCCACAAAGAAATCAACCTATTACGAAAAGATAAAGACAAAGGTTGACCAAGCTCTCGCAAACAAGGTGAGAACATTTATCAGCGAAAACAAGCTCGGTGCAATAGTCGGCCTCGATGAAGGGTCAAAGCGCTATTACCCGAATGATAATTTAGCGTCAACCGTTCTCGGCTTTGTCGGCTCGGATAATCAGGGACTAAACGGTCTCGAATCCTATTACGACGATACCCTCAAGGGTGTCCCCGGTCGAGTAATCGCGGCAAAGAATGCAACCGGAGCCGATATGCCTTTCAGCTACGAAAAGGTGGTAGATGCTCAGTCGGGCAATTCGCTCGTACTGACAATCGACAGCTACATTCAGTACGTTGCCGAAAAGTATCTCGAGGAAGCGGTTACCCAGTATTCCTGTAACGAGCGCGGATGCGTAATCGTTATGGACCCCAAAACAGGCGAAATTTACGCTATGGCGACCAAGCCGGACTACAATCCGAATACGCCATTCACCATTTATGATAAAAAAACTGCCGATGCAATAGCCGAACTGACCGGTGAAGAAAAAACGAATGCTCTTTCCGCCGCTCAACAGAAGCAGTGGCGTAATAAGGTGATTTCCGACACCTATGAGCCCGGTTCGGTATTCAAAATTGTTACCGGTTCAGCCGCTTATGACGAGTCAAAGGTGTCAAAATCAAGCACCTTTAATTGCTCGGGTAAAATAAATATAGCAGGAACGACCTATAACTGTCATAAGCATTCGGGTCACGGACATCAGGACCTTGCCGATGCGTTCCAAAATTCCTGCAACCCTGCATTTATACAAATCGGTCAAATGCTCGGTACAGAGCTGTTCTTTAAATATTTCCAAGCATACGGACTTACCGAAAGAACGGGAATTGACCTTCCCGGCGAAGCGACAACGACGGCAGGAATCAGCTATCACGATATCAGCACAATGTCCATCGTTGACCTTGCATCCGAGTCGTTCGGTCAGGGCTTTAACGTAACGCCGATTCAGCTTGCCACAGCGGTTTGTGCGTCGGTGAACGGCGGCTACTTGGTTGAGCCCCACGTCGTAAGGGAAATCATTGATTCGGAAGGAAACACCATAAAAAAGATTGGCACAACAACAAAGCGTCAGGTAATTTCAGCCGAAACGAGCAAGGCGATTTGCTCATTTTTAGAGGGTGTAGTTACCGAGGGCTCGGGTAAAAACGCGTATGTTGCAGGTTATCGCGTCGGTGGTAAAACAGGAACGTCACAGAAATTGGCACAGAGTAATGCCGATGGCGTAAAGCGACTTGTTGCTTCATTCTGCGGTGTAGCACCGTGTGACGATGCCCAGCTCGTTTGCCTCGTTGTTCTCGACGAGCCGAATGCGCCGGTGGTTTACGGCGGTACACTTGCCGCTCCGGTAGCAGGTAAAATATTTAACGACGTGCTTCCTTACCTCGGAGTTGAAGCGATTTATACCGATGAGGAATTAAAGAAGATAGACATAGCAGTTCCTTCTGTTGCAGGCAAAACCGTCGAACAGGCAAAGAGAGAGCTTGAATCAAGCGGGATTTCGATAAAAACCGTCGGTAATGGCGAAAAGGTTATTCGTCAGTTGCCGTCGGCAGGACATCTCATTTCGCGTGGCGGAACGGTGGTACTTTATACCGACGACAGCGAAAACACAAAGGTTACGGTACCCGATTTCAGCGGATATTCAATTTCGGGAGCGAATTCACTTGCAAGCGCAAATCAGCTTAATATAACCTTGTCGGGTGTAACCGGCGAAAACAGCGGAGCAACCGCTTACAGCCAGTCGATTGCTCCGGGAGAAAAGGTTGATATGGGAACAATAATTACAGTTAGTTTCAGGGTTTCAAGCACAGACTGATTTAGTGAGAAAGGAAAAAATATGAAACTTAATGATTTTATCGGTTCGGTACCGAAGGAATTAGCAAATATTGAGCTTACGGGCATCACTAACGATTCGCGAAATGTAAAGAGCGGATATTGCTTTGTCTGCATTGTCGGCAGTGCTTCTGACGGTCACGATTATGCGGAAAAAGCATTGCAAAACGGAGCATCGGTTATTATTACCGAGCGCGACATCGGTATCAAAAATCAGTTGATTGTTGCCGATACTCATAAGGCGTATGCCGATGGTTGTGCCGCGTTTTTTGGCAATCCTGCCGATAAATTGAAGCTTATCGGCATCACCGGTACGAACGGAAAGACGACCGTAACCTATCTCGTCAAATCGGTGCTTGAACAGCTTGGCAAAAAGGTCGGCTTAATCGGCACGATAAAGAATATGATTGGCGACATAGAGCTTGAAGCAAAGAATACCACCCCTGAGCCCTACGAGCTTCACGGACTTTTCAAGCAAATGGTGGATAGCGGCTGTGAATACTGCGTTATGGAGGTTTCGTCACACGCTCTCGACCAAAAGCGAGTAAACGGTTTACACTTTGCCGTAGCCGGATTTACGAATATTTCACAGGACCACCTTGACTATCACGGCACGATGGAAAATTACGTCGGCGCAAAGAAAAAACTTTTTGAAATGTGCGACAGCGGCGTTTTCAATGCAGATGACGAGTGCGTCGATATGCTTATGGAGAATATCCCGTGCAAAAAGGTGACCTATTCGGTTAACAATAGCGTGTCCGATTATATTGCAAAGGGTGTCGTTTGCCATTCCGACGGAGTGGTATTCGAGCTTATCGGCGACAGCGTAATCAACCGCATAAAGTTAAAAACACCCGGTAAATTCTCGGTATATAACGGACTTTGCGCCGCATCAATGGTAATGTCGCTCGGATTCAGTTTCGAAAGTGTTACTGCCGCTCTCAGCAAATCGACCGCCGTAAAGGGCAGGGCAGAGGTAGTGCCGACAGGTCGCGATTTTACCGTAATCATCGACTATGCGCACACTCCTGACGGAATTATAAATATACTCTCGACAATGCGCGAAATTAAAAAAGGCCGACTTGTAGCCCTGTTTGGTTGCGGCGGAGACAGAGACAGAACTAAGCGTCCGCTCATGGCAGCGGCAACCGCCAAACTTGCCGATTTTGTAATAATTACGAGCGATAATCCCCGTTCTGAAAAGCCCGAAAGCATCATCGACGATATTGTGGTAGGAATGAACGGCTTTGACGTACCGTATGAAGTCATTGTCAATCGCGCTGATGCAATTAACTGGGCGATAAAAAATGCAAAAACCGACGACCTTATCGTCCTCATGGGCAAGGGACACGAAACCTATCAAATACTTGCTGACAAGACAATTCATTTTGACGAACGTGAGGTAGTCGCACAGGCACTTTCCTCTCTCGACAATATCGGCGAATAAAAAAATCAAGAGGTGTACTAAATGTTTGGAGTTTTAACAGCGATTGCGGCAATAATAGCATTTGCGGCAACCTTTTTACTCGGCTATGTGATAATTCCCCTTATGCACAAGCTGAAATACGGTCAGACGATACTCGACATCGGACCGAAATGGCATAAAAATAAGCAAGGCACCCCTACAATGGGCGGAATAATGTTCATCATAGGAATTTGTCTTGCACTGCTGTCAACCATGCCGCTTATCAATCTGCTCGGCAGCGACAGAATGGTCGCCCAGCTTGATAACGCCTACTATTTAACCTCGTTTATTTCGGCGATTGCACTCGCTCTTTCTATGGCGGCAATCGGCTTTATCGACGATTATATTAAGGTTGTAAAAAAGCGCAATTTAGGACTTACCGCAAAGCAAAAAACATTTTTACAGCTTTTTGTTTGTGCCGCGTATCTTACATCAATGTACCTCGGCGGAATGACCTTTACGCGAATTCCGTTTATCGGTACGGTGGATATTACGAGCGGATTTGGACTTGTTTTCTGGCCGATCGCACTCGTATTTATCTACGGATTTACTAATGCAGTAAACCTGACCGACGGAGTAGACGGACTCGCATCATCGGTCACAATCGTTGCGGCAATCTTCTTTGCCTTTATATCGGTGCTGTCTAGCGTCAATAATGCTCTTTCGGGCTATCTTTCGGTAGTTTTCGCCGCCGCACTTCTCGGCTTCCTTATTTGGAATAAGCATCCTGCAAAGGTGTTTATGGGTGATACCGGCTCAATGTTCCTCGGCGGAATGGTCGTAGGACTCGTATTTATGCTCGAATATCCGATTTTACTTATGCTTATCGGCATCGTTTATCTTTGCGAAGCGATGAGCGTCGTTATCCAGGTAGCATATTTTAAGAAAACAAAAAAGCGCCTTTTCAAAATGAGCCCGATTCATCATCATTATGAATTAAGCGGCTGGGGCGAAGTAAAAATTGATTTAATATTCTCATTAGTTGGAGCGGTCGGTGGACTTGTTTCAATGACACTGATAGTCTTTGGTTAAATATTCAAAACAAGCGAATTCATTTAAGCAGGTGAAAAAATGACACAAAAATATGATTTTGATAGCTTTATGGGTAAATCAAAAAGGGAAGATATTACCCAAAAGCCGAATACATCAAATAATCATAAATCAGCCGAACCTGTCAGCCGCAGAAGTGTAAAAAGCGGCGGACCTATTGGCTTTTGGCAAAACGGAAAGATTGATATCACCTTCCTTTCGCTCGTACTGATTTTAATGTCGGTGGGCTTAATTTGTCTTTTTTCATCGAGCTATGCATTCGCACTTTCAAACTATAATGACTCCTATCATTTTATAAAAAAACAGGCGATTTTCACCGTAATCGGTATTGGATTTATGCTCTTTTTATCAAAGGTGAATTATCATATTTACAGGAGATTTGCCTGGGTAATTTATTTTGCAACGGTCGCTATGCTGATTATAGTATTACTTTTGCCGCCGATGAGCGAGGACCTTAATTTCCATAGGTGGCTGTATATCGGCTCGTTCAGCTTTCAGCCGTCCGAAATTGCAAAGTTCTCGATAGTTTTACTTTTTGCTCATTTGATTTCAAAGTATTACAATACGCAAATGAAGGATTTCAAGTTTGGCGTATTGAAGCTCGGCGGTTTGCTTGTGGTTTTCTGTGGCTTGGTCGTAGTCGAAACCCATCTTTCAGCAACCCTGCTTATTTTTGCTATCGGCGCATCCTTAATGGTAATCGGCGGAATAAAGCTGAGATACGTATTTGGCGCAATCGGCGTTGCAGTTACGGGCGCCGTTACTGCGGTGCTAACCGGACTCGTCGGCTACGGAAACGACCGAATCACTTCCTGGCTTGACCCATGGTCTGACGAAAGAGGAGTCGGCTGGCAGATTATTCAGTCGCTTATTTCAATCGGTAGCGGCGGCTTTTTCGGTCGAGGACTCGGAGAATCGCGTCAGAAATATTTGTGGGTGCCCGAGCCGCATAACGACTTTATCTTTGCAATTACCTGCGAGGAGCTCGGATTCGTTGGCGCAATTGTAATAATCGGCTTGTTTATCGCTCTCGTTTGGCGCGGATTTATAATCGCTATGAGAGCACCCGACAAGTTTGGCGCATTGATGGCAATTGGACTTACCTTACAGGTTGGCTTCCAGGCGGCGCTTAACATTATGGTTGTAACAAATACAATCCCCAATACAGGCATCAGTCTTCCGTTTTTCAGCTATGGCGGAACGGCGCTTGTAATGCTTTTGGCTCAAATGGGAATTGTTTTATCAATATCACGAGCAAGCTCGGTAACTAAGGTATAAGAGGGGATATAAATGAAGGTATTATTCGCAGGCGGCGGTACGGCAGGACACATAAATCCCGCAATAGCCGTTGCCGGATATATAAAGGAAAAACAGCCCGATGCCGAGCTGTGTTATATTGGCAAAAAGGGCGGTATGGAAGCCCGTCTCGTTCCCAATGCAGGAATTGAATTTCATTCAATCGACGTCGAGGGCATTCAGCGTAAGCTCAGTTTTACTAACATAAAGCGCAATATTTCTGCCCTTTCAAAACTTGCTATGGCGTCGCACAATGCGAAAAAGTTACTACTCGAACTTAAACCCGACGTAGTAATGGGTACAGGCGGATATGTTAGCGGCCCCGTTCTTCGCCAGGCGGCAAAACTCGGTATAAAATGCTGTATTCACGAGCAGAACGCCTTTGCCGGCGTTGCTAATAAAATGCTTGCACCAAAAATGGATGCAGTTATGCTTGCCATGCCCGAGGCGGAAAAATATTTTGACAGTAAAAATAAGCCGATTGTCACCGGAAACCCCGTCAGAACATCGGTTATCAATATGGAAAAAGAAACGGCACGCAAAATGCTCAATCTCGACGACCGCCCGATGATACTTTCCTTTGGCGGCTCACTCGGTGCACGTCGCATCAACGAAACTGTTGCCGATGTAATGAAATGGCATTGGCATAGCGGCGAGATTGTCCACTATCACGCCACGGGCAAGTTTGGAACCGAGCTTATGCCTCGTCTTTTGAACGAAAAGGGCGTCGATATGAACGCCGAAAACATTCGCGTTATCGAATACATTGATAATATGGATGTGCTTCTCGCAGCAGCCGACCTTGTCATTTGCCGCTCGGGCGCAATTACAATCAGCGAACTCGCAATTCAGGGTAAGCCGGCGGTTCTTATTCCTTCGCCCAACGTAGCTGAAAATCACCAGTATCATAATGCGATGACCCTCGTATCAAAGGGTGCCGCCGCAATTATTGAAGAAAAGGATTTGACAGGCGAAAAGCTGACCGAGGTTGTAAGCGAGCTGATTACCGATAAAGAAAAGCTCGACACAATGAGCAAAAACGCAAAAAAATGCGCCATCGTTGACACAAACGAGCGCATCTATAAGGTAATTACCGACCTCTATTCATCAATAAAGTAGCACTTTGAATTTTACCGCATAAACTGACCTTGAATGATATTTAAGGGGAGTGCGGTAAAGTGACAGAGTATCATATAAAGGGAAATAACGCCTTATTCGGCGAATTGAATTTGCAAGGGTCAAAAAATGCGTCCTTGCCGATTTTGGCGGCAACGCTTTTAACATCCTCTCGTTCGGTTATACATAATTGCCCTGATTTAAGCGACGTTCACCAAAGCATAAAAATACTTTCATCTCTCGGCTGTGAATGCAGCTTTGAGAATAATACTGCTATTATTGATTCGACTAATGCCGATGGAGTAATGATTGATGACGAGCTTATGACATCGATGCGCTCGTCGATAATCTATCTTGGAGCCGTCCTAGCCCGAAACAATAGAGCGATTTTATCCTATCCTGGTGGCTGTGAGCTTGGTCCTCGACCTATTGACCTGCATCTTTCGGCGATAAGAAGGATGGGAGCCGAAATAGATGATACGAGAGGGCATATCGAATGCTTGACCGAAAACGGACTTGTCGGCTGTGAAATTGTTTTGCCGATAGCGTCGGTCGGCGCAACCGAAAATATTATCCTTGCCGCGTCTTTGGCAAGGGGCAGAACTATAATCAGAAATGCCGCAAAGGAACCCGAAATTGTCGACCTCGCCAACTTTTTAAACAGTTGTGGCGCTAAAATCAGCGGTGCAGGTGAGGTAACCATCATAATTGACGGAGTAAAAAAACTTCACAGTGCTGAATATTCGGTGCAACCCGATAGAATTGCCGCCGCAACCTATCTTTGCGCAGCCGCGGCAACGGGCGGAAGGGTGAGAATAAAAAACGTAGTTTCATCTCATTTGCTTCCCGTTTTGCAGTATTATTCAAATGCAGGGTGCAAAATGATTATAGGTGAGTCAATCATTGAGCTTACCGCACCGAAGAAACTGACTCCGGTTGGCACAATAAAGACACGCGAATATCCCGGTTTTCCGACCGATGCACAGCCGCTTTTCCTTGCGATGTCGTCGGTTGCGAAAGGAACGTCGGTTTTTGAGGAGAATATTTTCAATTCCCGATACAGATATGTCGACGGGCTGAATAAACTCGGTGCAAATATATCCGTTCACGATTCGGTCGCGGTTGTAAAAGGCAAAGATTCGCTTTACGGGGCAAAGGTGGATGTTACCGATTTGCGAGGCGGAGCCGCTTTGATTATCGGTGGACTTTGTGCAAGGGGTAAAACCATAGTTACCGATTCAGGTCACGTTTCGCGCGGCTACGAAAAAATTTCAGAGAATTTATCAAATCTAGGAGCAGAAATCACGAGGTATCAATATGAACGAAAGACCTAATGGAAACGTTAGAAAAAAGCAGGTTAGAAATAAATCAAGACGTAACAAAAACGGCTCAAATATTCTTATTTACACATTTTTGACCATAACGCTGATTTCGGTAATGGTAGTGTTGTCGCTTACCGTGTTTTTTAAAGCGTCAGAAATTAATGTCGTCGGATTGGGCGAAAGGTATTCAAAGGCGGATATAATTTCTGCCGCAGGCCTGAATATTGGTGACAATCTCTTTTTGACCGACAGCGATGATGTCGAGCGAAGCATCGAGAAAAAGTTGCCATATATTATAGACGCACAGCTTAGCAAGAAATTTCCCTCCACCTTTAAACTCACAGTAAAGGAAACCGAGCCCGACAGAATATATGGCGTAGGGAAGGATATGTATGCTCTCTGCAAGGGTGAAAAGGTGCTCGAAATTATCGACGAGTATATCAGCAGTTACACATATTACGATATTCCTGTAAAGGAAGCAAAAGCAGGAGAAAATATTGCAATAGATAACGAAATTTCCGAAATCTATAACGAGCTTGAAAAGGCAATCAGTGAAAGTAAACTTAATAATATTACAGCCATAAGTTTTAAGAATAAGGTTGATATAAAACTAATCTTTGATAATCGCCTTTTGCTTGAAATTGGTACGACAGAAAATATAAAGGAAAAGTTAGCAACTGCGTCGGAGGTAATTGACCGTGTAATGTCAAAACACGGTGACGAAGTAGAGGGTAGCATTAACCTGAAATATCTCGTTGATAATAATACAGAAACATATTTTACACAGGAACCAATTTCAGATTTTAATATTATACCCGAAACAGATACAAATACTGAAAACTTAATCGATTCACAATGAGAACTTTTAACAAGATTTTAAAAACTTGTTAAAAGTTCATTAGAACTCTAAATTTAGCAAATATTGATAAAATAAGGAAGAAACAGCGAAAAAAACGTCAAAAATTCTATTTTATTTTAATATAATGTATTGAAAAATTATTTTAGATATGATATTATATAACCAAATGTGACAGATTACTGTCATAAAAGTTCGTTAGAACCTGTTAAAAAATCAAAGATTATATATCAAAAAAACGGGAGGACAAAAACTATGCCTTTTGAAATTGCAAACGAATTAGAAGATGTTGTTCAGATTAAAGTTGTAGGTGTCGGTGGCGGCGGCGGAAACGCTGTAAACCGCATGGTCGATGCCGGAGTTCAGGGTGTTGAATTCATCGCAGTTAATACCGATGCGGCAGCACTCCTTTTATCAAAAGCTACACATAAGATTCAGATCGGCGAAAAGTCAACTCGCGGTCATGGCGCAGGCGCAAAGCCCGAGGTTGGACTCAAAGCAGCCGAGGAATCACGTGACGAAATCACAGCAGCGCTCAAAGGTACCGATATGGTATTTATCACTGCCGGTATGGGCGGTGGTACAGGTACAGGCGCAGCACCCATCGTTGCTGAAATTGCAAAGGAGCTTGGTATCCTTACCGTAGGTATCGTAACAAAGCCCTTCGGCTTCGAAGGAAAGCTTCGTATGGAGCAGGCAGAAAAGGGTATTGCTGCTCTTGCCGAGCATGTTGACAGTCTTATCGTTATTCCTAATGAAAGACTTAAATTCGTATCAGAAGAAAAGATTACACTTAAGAATGCATTTATCATTGCCGATGACGTTCTCCGTCAGGGTGTTCAGAGCGTTTCCGAGCTCGTTAGTCTCCCTGCATACATCAACCTCGACTTTGCTGACGTTACAGCAGTAATGAAGGATTCCGGCTACGCTCACATGGGCGTTGGCTCGGCTACCGGTCGTGACAAGGCAGAGGCATGTGCAAAGACTGCTATTTCCAGTCCGCTTATCGAAACCGATATGAAGGGTGCTCGTGGCGTTATTATCAACATCACTGCTTCCGAGGATATAGGACTCGAAGATGTTGAACTCGCTTCATCAATCGTTGCTCAGACTGCTCACGAAGAAGCAAACATCATTTGGGGTGTATCGCTTGATCCTAACCTCAATGACGAAATGAGAATGACAGTTATCGCTACCAATTTCGGCAATATCAAGGCCGGCTATGGTAAGAATGACGACCTTTTCAAGATGCTCGACACCACAAGCGAAGAGGATGACGGCGATTTCACCGACATCATGAGCATGTTTAATAAATAAATTAAATTAAACATATTATCGACAAAAGACCACAAACTTATTTTGCGGTCTTTTGTTTTGCCTATTGGATAAAGGAGCGACAGCAAAATGAACTGGACCGAAATCAAAATTTCAGTTTCGTGCACCGAGGTTGAAAGGGCATCGGCAATAGCGAATATGACTGTTCCGTATGGAATTTATATCGAGGATTATTCCGATTTAGAGCCGATGGCAAAGGAAATTGCGCACATTGACCTTATCGACGAGGATTTGATAAACAAGGATAGGGAAAATGCGATTATCCACATTTACATTAGCGAAGAGGACAATCCCAACGAAGCAATTTCGTATCTTTCCGAACGTTTCACGGCCGAAGGAATATCGCATATCATTGATAGCAGCACGGTTGCCGAAACCGACTGGGCAGAGAATTGGAAAAAATACTTTAAGCCGGTCGAAATAGGAAACCGCCTTGCCGTTTGTCCTACCTGGGAAAAATATGATAACAAGGATAACCGCACAGTTCTTTCGATTGACCCCGGCGCCGCTTTCGGTACAGGTACCCACGATACTACAAAATTGTGCTTAACCGTTCTCGATAGTGTAATTTCGGGCGGCGAAACTCTGCTTGATATCGGTTGCGGAAGCGGTATATTAGCAATTTCGTCGGTTATTCTCGGCACAAGTTATGCCGACGGAGTCGATATAGACGCTATGGCGGTACGTGTTGCAACCGAAAATGCCGTAATCAACGGTGTCGAGGATAAAACAAATTTCATTTGCGGCGATTTAACTGAAAAAATTAGTGGAAAATATGATATAATATGTGCTAATATAGTAGCTGACGTAATAATTCAGTTGTGCAGCAACGTTACCGACTATATGGCTGACGACGGAATTTTTGTCTGCTCGGGAATTGTTGACATTCGCGAAAATGAGGTTGCCGAAGCAATTAGGGCTTGCGGACTGAAAATCACAGCACGTCATACAAGCGGTGGCTGGGTGGCCTTTGTAGCCGAGCGAGATTGAACGGAGGTTTCATAAATGATACAGTATGAGGAACAGAGATTACGCCTTTTGGATAACGAAGGCGCGTTAAAGGAAATAGCCGGTGCTCTCGGTCTTGATATGCTCAGAAGTGAGCAGGAACGACTCGAAGCACAGTCGGCAGAAAACGGCTTTTGGGACGATGTAGAAAATTCACAGAAGGTACTTCGCAAAATCGCTCAGTTAAAGAATAAGATTGCCGCATATGACACCTTAAAGGCGGATTTCGATGATACACTTGTTTTAATCGAACTCGCCGATGAAGAAGAGGATTTGTCAATGCTCGACGAAGCAATCGAAGGTGTTGACCGCGTTCTCAATAATATGGAGGCATTGCGTCTGACAACCCTTTTGACAGGAGAATACGATTCAAAGAATGCAATTCTTACTTTTCACGCAGGCGCAGGCGGAACCGAAGCTCAGGACTGGGTTCAGATGCTTTATCGTATGTATAGCCATTGGGCTGAGCGTCATAATTTCAAGGCGAATCTTATCGACTTTCTTGACGGTGAAGAAGCAGGGCTAAAAAGTGCCGTTCTCCAAATTGAAGGAATGAACGCTTACGGATTTTTGCGTAGCGAAGCCGGTGTTCACCGACTTGTTCGAGTTTCGCCTTTTGACTCATCGGGCAGAAGACATACTTCCTTTGCTTCGCTCGAAGTTATGCCGGAAATTGATGACGATATAAAGATTGATATTCGTCCCGAGGATGTAAAAATGGACGTTTTCCGTTCAAGCGGTGCGGGCGGTCAGAAGGTTAATAAAACATCATCTGCCGTCCGTCTGACCCATATTCCTACCGGAATCGTCGTTTCGTGTCAGACTGAAAGAAGCCAGTTCCAGAATCGCGATACCTGTATGACAATGTTGAAATCAAAGCTTCTCGAAATCAAGGAACGCGAGCATCTCGATAAAATCGAGGACATAAAGGGCGTTCAAAAGGAGATTACCTGGGGCTCACAGATTCGTTCCTATGTATTTATGCCTTACACATTGGCAAAGGACCATCGCACAGGATTCGAAAACGGCAATATAAACGCAGTTATGGACGGCGATATCGACGGGTTTATCAACGCCTTCTTAAAGGCGGAAAGTCTCGGTAAGCTTGGCGAATATAACGACGACTAAAATATTCCTGTGATAAAATATTATTTTTTCTGTTGACAAATTTAAAAAGTGTGATAGAATAAACAGGTAGACAATTTAATAGTTGCTTTATCAAGAGTGACCGAGGGAACAGGCCCTGTGACGTCCGGCAACCTGCTTTATTGGCAAGGTGCTAATTCCTGCGGACAATATTGTCCGAAAGATGAGGTTTTCATTAGCCCGCTGCTTGATAAAGTATGTGGGCTTTTTTACGTTTAAAAAATGAAAGGGAGATAAAATAATGAAAAGACTTTTTACTTCTGAATCGGTTACCGAAGGGCATCCTGATAAAATCTGCGACCAGATTTCTGACGCGGTTTTGGACGCTATCATCAGCGAGGATAAAACTGCACGTGTCGCTTGCGAAACCTTCTGTACAACCGATTTCGTGACCGTTATGGGCGAAATTACCACATCGGCAAAGGTTGATTACGAGCAGATTGTTCGCAAGGTTGTATGCGAAATCGGCTATGACAGCGACGAAAAATACTTTAACGGAAACACCTGTCAGGTCGAGGTAAAGATTCATGAGCAGTCACCCGACATTGCACTCGGCGTTGATAACTCGTTCGAAAAGAAAAATTCTGACTCGGAGGACGAGGACGGAGGAGCAGGTGACCAAGGTCTTATGTTCGGCTACGCTTGCGACGAGACAAAGGAGCTTATGCCCATGCCGATAGCCCTCGCTCATGCACTTGCACGTCGCCTTACCTACGTCAGAAAGTCAGGAATAATGCCCTATTTACGCGCTGACGGCAAAACTCAGGTTACCGTTGAATACGACGACGATAAGCCCGTCAGAGTGGATACAATCGTCGTTTCGTCACAGCATTCGGCTGACGTTTCGCTCGAAGTCATCCGTAATGACGTAATCGAGCACGTTATCAAGCCGATTATTCCTTGTGAGCTTATGGACGAGAATACTGTTATCTACGTTAACCCGACAGGTCGCTTTGTAATTGGCGGACCGGCAGGGGATACAGGACTTACCGGACGAAAGATTATCGTTGATACATACGGCGGCTATGCTTGTCACGGTGGCGGTGCTTTCAGCGGAAAGGATCCGACAAAGGTTGACCGTTCAGCCACTTACGCCGCTCGTCACGTAGCAAAGAATATCGTTGCCGCCGGAATCGCAAAGCGTTGCGAGGTTCAGGTTGCGTATGCGATCGGTGTGGCAAAGCCCGTTTCCGTAATGGTAAACACTTTCGGAACAGGGATTAAATCGGATGAAGAAATTTCGGCAATCGTTCGTGAAGTGTTTGATTTGCGTCCGACATCGATTATAAATCGCTTTGACCTTCGTCGTCCGATATATCAAAAAATCGCGGCTTATGGACATATCGGTCGAACCGACATATCTTTACCGTGGGAAAAGACGGATTATGTCGATAAGTTAAAGGAAGCCATTTCTTGACATCCCGCAAATTTGTGTTATAATGCAAGCGAAGTGCTCTTTTTGCATAAATGGTTAGGAGGTAATTAAATGGATACTTCAAAAATGACAATGCATAATGTTGACGTTGCCGATTTTATTCGTACACTCGACACCTGCACAGGCGATGTTTTCCTCGAAACAAAAGAGGGAGATGTCCTCAATCTCAAATCAAAGCTGTGCCAGTTTGCCGGACTCGCGAATATAATCAATGGAGCTTTTATTGCAGAGGCAACAATTCGTTGCTCGAATCCCGACGACGAAAGCAAACTTTTCAGATTCAATCTGTATAAGGAAGTTCCTAATAAATAATTATAAAAAAGCAGCAGCCGTGTAAAAAGCGGCTGCTATTTTGTTGCAAAAAATACGGGTTGAAAGGTTAAATAATTGCAAAAATGTTATCGACTTTTTTTATACAATAATGTCCAGTGAACCAATTTAATGGTGGTTATGTAAACATAATAATTTTTTTTCGATTTTTAAAATTAAAAAGTTATTAACAATTTTGAGGCCGTTTGAGCGGAAAAATCGGGTGTTATCGGCCTTCAATTGTTGAAAACTCTGTTGAAACTGTTAATCTGAATATAAAATTGAATAAATGCATATGTGATTATGTAACTTGACTTTATGTAACCTTAATGATATATTTTTGCAAATTCTTGTCAAAACGTGGCCAAATATGCTTTTATAACCCGAATATACAAAAATTAAAGAAAACACTTGACTTTTTACATCATGTTTTATATAATCAAAAGGTCGCTGATATTTGTTGATTTTAGCGCGTAATTAAATAACGAGGTGTGGCTCAGTTTGGTAGCTTTGAGCTTGACCGCTGCTAAATGCAGATGAAGGGAAAGCGAAAAGGCGCCGCGGTCGAAAAAACAAGGAAGAACGAAGTAACGCAGTTTTTTCGGGCACCGCAAGAGTAAGCGTAGCGCTCTCGTGGAATGAAGAAACGCGCATAACAATAGATTAGCATAGAGAATTAAATAACGAGGTGTGGCTCAGTTTGGTAGAGCACTACGTTCGGGACGTAGGGGCCGCAAGTTCGAATCTTGTCACCTCGACCAAATTTTGACCGAAATTGAAGGCTTATCCTCCACTTTCGGTCATTTTTTATACCTTTTTAAAGTATCTTCGCGCCACTTTTAAGAAATTTTATTTTTCAGAGACCACATAACAATTGTGGGAAAGCAAAGTCCTCCGAAATCTCTTCTCTTTGGTTAATGCGTAGTAAAATTTTCACTGTATTTGTATTGCTTTTTTGTAAGAAAATCTTAATATACTTATTTTGCATGTATGGTATAATAGAATAAAATATTTGTTTTAAGGTGAGGGAAATGTGCATTATCATTGTTGATGATGAGAAAGAAATTGCCGATTTGGTTGACGTTATTTTAAAGAATGAGGGGTATGAAACCCTTAAGTTTTATAATTCAGTTGAAGCTTTTAAAGAAATACAGAATAACAGAAACATCGATTTAGCTGTTCTTGATGTTATGATGCCAGGGATGGATGGGTTTGAATTGTGTGCTAAAATCCGTGAAAGTCACACATATCCAATTATTATGCTAACAGCTCGCGTAGAAGATGTCGATAAAATAACCGGACTTAGCATTGGAGCCGATGATTATGTAACAAAACCATTTAATCCGCTTGAATTATTAGCCCGTGTTAAAGCACAGCTGCGTCGTTATAAAAAGTATGATGCTATCATAACACCTCAAGCAGAAGTGTTCGAAAGTAACGGCCTTGTTATTAACAAGCAAGAGCACACAGTATCACTCTTTGAAGAAAATATAAATTTGACACCGACCGAATTTGACATATTGTGGCTGCTTTGTGAAAATGCGGGCAATGTTGTTTCAAGCGAGAGCATATTTGAAGCGGTTTGGAAAGAAGATTATCTTGACAGCAACAATACGGTAATGGTTCATATACGCAGAATTAGGGAAAAACTGAAAGAACCACCGCGCAATCCTAAAATTATAAAAACAGTATGGGGAGTAGGTTATAAAATTGAAAAATAGTGCTATAAAACGATATATAACGCAGGTTTTGATATACACAGTTGCGTTTGTTTTATTTCTAATCATAATGGATAATGTTTTTAACGGTACGGTGGTTGATTATCTTTATAATAATTTACCGTACAACTTGTTTTATATGATTAATGACAATCGTACATTCACTTCTTTTTTTGTATATGTATTAGGTTTGGTAATAATATCTGTTATTTATGTTTTCAAGCTAAGCAAATTGCTTAAATTGGCAAGCACTTCAATATCAGAAGAAGAACCTAAAATTTTTGGAACCGATTGTCCGGAAGAACTTAAAGACTTCAGTCAAAAACTAAAAGATTTCAAGTTTGAACTTAAAGAAAATGAACGGGCGAGATCGCTTGCAGAACAACAAAAAAATGACTTAATAGTATATTTAGCTCATGATTTAAAAACGCCCTTAACGTCGGTAATAGGTTATTTGAGTTTATTAGAGGAAGCGCAGGATTTGCCAATAGAACAACGAGCAAAATATACCGGAATTGCTCTTGATAAAGCTTACAGATTAGAACAACTTATAAATGAATTTTTTGATATAACTCGTTTAAATCTTCAAACCATCGAAGCGCAAAAATCAAGGGTTAATCTAACAATTCTATTAGTGCAGATTTTGAATGAGTTCTTTCCAATGTTTGAAGAAAAAAAGCTTAATATAGTGCAAAAAATTGAACCGGAAATAGTTTTATTTGCTGATGCCGATAAGTTGGCTCGTGTTTTTGATAACCTATTCCGTAATGCAGTTAATTACAGTCATAATGGGACGGATATAATTTGTTCTGCCGCAAAAACAGAAAACCAAGTAGTAATACGAGTCAAAAACAAAGGTGATGATATCCCCAAAGAAAAACTCGAGCGCATCTTTGATAAGTTTTATCGTGTTGATAATTCGAGAAGAACAGCTACCGGCGGTTCGGGATTGGGCCTTGCTATAGCAAAACAAATTATAGAACTTCACAATGGTACAATTACCGTTTCTTGCAATGATGGCATAACAGAATTTGAGGTAATTTTGCCTTTGTAAGAAAAAGTTAAGAAAGCCTTAAAAGAGAAGTAAAACAAAATATTTTTCATTACGCTAAAATACTCCTATCAAGCCAAGATAGGAGTATTTTTTATGAAAAGACACAGGAAGAGCAACCGCAAAATAGGATGTTTGGTTATTCTAATTTTAATTGTGCTGATGATAACTTTTACAGTATCAAAATGTAGCAAAGAAAATACTAAGCCGCTCGAAACAACTTCTAATTATAACTCCTCTAATGTTAATACTATGATAGAAGAGTTTGCAGAAAATCATAATTTGCAAACAAATGCGTGGCCTGATAATCTGATTGAATTGTTAGAGAAAAATCCTGAAACGAAGGATTTTGTTTTAAATTATCCGCTTAAAAAAGATAAAAAATTCGAAATTAATTTAAGTGAGTATAAAAACAGCAAAAAAGTTCCGTTGTTTATGCAGTGGGATGAGCGTTGGGGATATAATCAGTATGCAGGAGATTTGATGGGCCTTACAGGTTGCGGTCCGACCTGTCTTTCTATGGTTAGTATTTATCTTTTAAATGATGATAAATGTACTCCTAAGTATGTTGCTGAATTTTCCGAAAGAAATGGATATAGCGTATCTGGAAATGGCAGTTCTTGGAGTTTGATTTCGGATGGCGGAAAAGAACTTGGATTAGATGTAATAGAAATTCCGCTTGATGAAAACAGGATTATAAGGAATTTAGAGGTCGGGAATCCTATCATTTGCATAATGGGCCCCGGTGATTTTACTACAACCGGACATTTTATAGTAATGACAGAATATGTTGATGGTAAAATTAAAGTTAATGATCCCAATAGCAAATCTCGTTCCGAAAAACTTTGGGAATTATCTGATATTAAACATCAAATTCGTAATTTATGGGTATGTAGAAAATGAATTTTTTATAACCACATATTTTTACACCTCCAAAAAGCATCACCGCCACAGATTTCTCTATGGCGGTGTGTTCGTTTATGCTGACTGTGATGCTTTCAGCTTAGCCTTGGCTTCTTGAATCTCGGCTTTCATTTTTAGAATCATCTCTGCGAGGAGTATTTCACATTCCTCTCTCGTTTTTGCATAGATATTTTTGGATATACGTTTGCCGTCTGCACCTCTCGGAGAGTATCTGCCTTCGTAGAGATTGTCATTTATTTTTGTTATACATCCTGTACCCGCCCTTCGTATTTTGCCTTGTACGGCTTCAAATTTCGGCTTACACGGCTCGTTTGTGTCTTGGTCGGGTGTTTGCTCATCTTCGGTGCTAACGCCGTCATTCTTGGCAATACCGCTGTCAATTTTCCTTGCTGCTTGTCTTTGCATTTCAAGAGTGCTGTGCAGGTATATATCAAGGGTGGTTTGGGATGATACATGACCTATAATGGAGGACAGGGTTTTCACATCCATTCCGTTGGCAAGTGCCGTTGTAGCGAAGGTATGACGCAGGTCGTGGAATCGGATGTTCTTGCAGTCGGCTCTTTGTAGGATTGCCTTTACCTTTTTATATACCGACTGCGGATTCCTTGGCATATCTTCTACCATGGGGGATGGGAATATCCATCTTGAATTTACCGTCTTTTTATATTCCGCTAACACATTCAATACAACTTTCGGCAATATTATGGTGCGTATTGAGGATTTGGTTTTCGGCTCGGTTATCTGCATACTGCCTTTGACGTGATATACTTGCCTACAGATATGCAGTTCGCCGGTTTCGAAGTTAAGGTCAGTCCACTGTAACGCTAATAGTTCACCTCTACGCATTCCTGTTGTCAGTTCAAGCAGTATGATTTCAAAGTATCCGTCATACTTGGCTTGTATAAGGAAGCGTTGCATTTCTTCGGGAGTGAGCACCTGCATCTCACGAGATTTCTTAGGCGGCAGTTTGCACCCGATTGCAGGGTTTATTGTGATAAGGTTTTCGCTTACCGCCTTTTCAAGTGCCTTTCGGCATATAGCGTGTATCGAGCGTACCGTTCTATCGGATAAGCCATCACCATAAAATTCTTTGTATTGCAAGCGACCGCCGTTCTTGGCTCTTGCATAAAACTGTTGCAGGTCATTTTGCGTGAGCTTGTTTAGTTTTATACTACCAATTTCGGGGATAACGTGGTTATAGATATTATTCTCATAACTTGCTTGTGTAGATTTTCTAAGGCTCATTTGCAGATACTGTCTGTACCAGAAGTCTATCCACTCACCGAAGGGCATATCGGATTTTACGGTGTCGCGCTGAACAAGGTTAATTTCCGCTTTGAGCTTTTCCAATTTTTCAAGGCATTTTGTCTTTTCAAGGGCAGTAACGCATTTGGTCTGTGGCAGACCTTTTTCATCGTAGCCGATTACCACTCTCGCTTCCCATCGACCGTCTGCTCGTTTGCGAAGCGTTCCAGAACCTTTCTTTCGCTTTTTGCTCATATTAAATTCATCTCCTTTCCGAATATATCCTCGACAAAGTTTTCTACGATGTCGGAGGCTTTTCTTTGCATATCCGTTGTTACGTGGGTGTAGGTGTCGAGGGTGAAACTTGCATTGGTGTGCCCAAGAATTCCCGACAGCGTTTTGGCATCGACTCCGCTTGTGAGAGCGTGAGTGGCGAAGGTGTGTCGCAGATCGTGGAATCGAATATTGGGAAGGTCTGCTTTCTTTAGGATAACCTTCATTCTGTTATACACCGATTCGGGCGATATAGGTCTTGATGCATCAAGCGGATTTTCAAATATCCAGTCGCTATGGCTTTTGAGCTTACGCTTTTTTAATAATTCCGCCGTGCTTATCGGCAGAATTATTACACGTTTGCCTTGACCTGTTTTGGTTTCGCCTTCAACAATACCGCCTTTCTTATCGTGGGACACACTGCGGTTAATTTTAAGTGTACCGTCACGCTCATCGTAGTCCGTCCATTTAAGACCGCATAACTCACCGCGGCGAAGTCCGGTTGTAAGCTCGGTGTAGAATATGTCGTACCACATTACATCGTCCTTTATGGCATCCATAAACCGTCCGAGCTGTTCTTCGTTTAATATTTGAAGTTCGGGTTTCTTTTTCTTTGGCGGATTAGTACCAGCCGTAGGGTTCTTTGGAATAAGGTGTTCCTTTACCGCATCGTCCATCGCCTTGTGCAACATATTATGCAATCGAACGATAGTGGAATCTGACAAGCCGTTACCGAATTTAGGGTGGTAATTCTTACGGCCTTCTTTCTTGAGTTTTACATACATTTTCTGTATGTCGTTGGTGCTTACGAAGGCAATCGTTTTATTACCAAGGTTCGGCTTGATATAATCCCTTATCATATGATTGTAGCTATCGAAGGTGCTTTGGCGGATTGTGTTACGCATATATTTTTCGAGCCACACATCCAGCCACTCACCGAGTGTCATTTTACTGTCCTCGGTAAGTTCCACACCTTGATACTCATTTAATTTACGGTGCATCTTTTCGGTTAGTTCCTTTTGTGTTTTTCCGTAGATATAACGGAAGATGGGAGAGCCGTCAGCCTTATGACCGACTATGATTCTGCCTTCCCATTTGCCTTTGAGTTTTCTAACCATACCGTCACCGTTAGGTCTGCGTTTTGCCATGACTTTTCATCTCCTTTTTATTTGATTTTGTTTTGCGACAACACAATACCACACCTTTCGTACAATATCCAGACAATATTGACCGAAGGTTCGAATAAAATTTAGGTTGCGCATAAAATGTATGCGCAACCTCTTTTACATACTTTGTTCGTAACTGTTTTCGTAATCTGACTGTTCGGGACGGATACCGAGAGCCAACTTTTTCTGCGCGATTTTGGAACGAAGTTTTCTGTCCACCTGCCGACCGAGACGGTTGGCGTGTTTCTCATAATTATTTTGAAATAATTTGAGGAAGGCGCGAAGCACGTTCGTGAATAGAAAACTGACTTTTTGCTCGGTGGAGTAGCCTGAGTTTACGAGATAGTTATCCATCTGTATCGCCGCCCTGATGATGTCATTCTTGAGACTGCGGAACTCTTTATTATCTTCAAGCGGAATATCCGGCTCTTTCTTTTCATAATACAGGGACAGCTTCTCCCGATAGATTTTATTCCACTCTGCATAAAGTTCAGCCACGTCCTCATCTTTGGCAAACTCGGCAACGATTTTATTTACCGTTTCTTTAATATCTTTCGGCAGATAACCGTACACCTTTTTGCCTGAATGATTTTTAAGCTGCTGACGGAGAATTTCAAATAAATTTTGTAATTCCCAACTCGCTGGATACACAATGAAGGTATCTTCAATAATATCTTTAACCTTCTTCTTGACCAAGTCGCGCTGCTGTGTTTCCATTTGGAACAACTTGTACTGTTCGTTACGAAAAATATCGTTAGCGAACAGTCGGCGCATATCCTCAATTGTTTTGCGTGTTATCCAACCTTGTTTGCCGTCTTTGGAATACACCATCAGGTGAATGTGCGGATGATGATCCTTGTTATGAAATCCGGCATACCACTGCAAGTTGGAGAGACTGATGTTATGAGCTTCAGCAATCTCGCAAACATTTCGCCTCACTAAATCTTTCCACGCCTGAGCATTATTATATCCGAGCCGTTCAGCATCCTCTCGGTGCAGACTGAGAATGTGTGAGAACACAATTCCTTTGTGAGCATTGACTTCCTCGGCAACCTCATCCAAGTCTATCTTGTCATCGGTCTGAGAGAACAGACCGTGAGTACCGAGTTTTTCAACACCGGGACGTTCTGCAATATACGAAACTAATTTATCAAGGTGGCGGACATCATCACGCTCTATCACCGCATTTATAAAATTGGTTGCATTAGATTTTGTAGAGCTGTTATTATAATTTTCGTATTCCACATATTCTTTTGAGTGCGGAAACGATTTTATAATATCAGCAATCAATCTTTGTTGCCTGACAGTCGACGGTGAATGATCAATGCCTGTCGGTAATTTTTCAACGCTCTCGCGCGTTCCGATATACCGAAGCAACCTTCCTGTGTTAGCTCTTGCAGGATTTTTGTAGTAGTTGCAAGTGAAAAATATTTTTGCCATTACTCATCACCGTCCTCATCATGCTGATACCGATATGCATTTTCAAACTGAACTCTGCCATTGTTGAGAGCAACGTCACGGCAACACATATCGTTGAGACTTTCGAGAACTTCCTCACTGATATATCCTCGGCTCACTGCGATATGATTTTGCTTGGCAACCTCAACCGCCAATTTGAAAATCATTTCGGAAACGTTTCGTGTGGCATCGTTCATCTGACTTTTAATAACTGATGATAATATCGGCGCAATATAATCGGTGTTTTTCTCGTTTCGAAGGTAGCCCATATAGAACTCAATCGCTTTGTTAATAAAAGCATTTTTTGACTTTGAATAACCGTCCTTTACAAATTCTTCTATTTCCGCTTCTGTGCTACATGAGATATAGAGCGGAAATTTGTGTTTTTCGTTTGATTTTTGTATCATATTCATTCCTTTCCGTAAGACTCCATAATAACGGGTCATACTTTTTCGTAAAATCCCCTAACGGTCGGCTCTGCCGTCCGAAGTGGTTAGCGTGGGAAGACCCCACGCTTTAACCTGCTTCAAATAATGACGACCGATTTCCGTCTATAATGCCGTGTTTTCGGTCGTATTCTTCGAGTTTACGGATGACATTCAGCCGTGCCATTTCACGCTCTGCTTTCCGTAACTGCTCGGCATTAAAATGGTCGACCGCTTCTCCAATAGGACGGATGGTATAGAGCAAATTGCCGTTTTGCTTTTTACCGGATTTCAGTGTTACCGTAGTCTGCTCGGTTGAGATGAGGCACCTATCTTCAAGGCTTCTTACATATTTCATAACAGTTTTACGGGTGAGACCTAAAGCCTCACCCATTTTTCTGTAGCTCGGATAGCACTGATAGGTTTTATGATCTTCGCAATAAACAAGATAGTTATATACTGCGATTTCACCAACCGATAAACCAAGTCGCATTATTTCATTCGGCACCATATAAAAGTTTTTGCACGGATCCCGTTTTTGTGAACCGAATATCATCACTCGCCACCTCCGAAATCATACTCGAACATTAGCGTGGCAATTTCCTCTTGGCTGAGATACTCACGAAGAATAAGCCACGCTAATAATTTCGCACCTTTAGAAAGATACTGCGACTTATAAATATCGTAGGCATCCATCACAGTGCTTGAATCCATTTCTTCGGATATGATTCGGCGCACATCGTTTTGATAATAAATTTTACCGAACACAACCATTTCTTCTCTGTAAGTGAGTTCGGCGAAGGCGTGCGCCACCAATTTGAATTCTTCTTCACTGCCGAGATGCTCGCGTACTTCTTTTGTTAAGATACGTTCTCGCAACGCTTCGAACACATCTTCTTCCGTGTACCAATAAATAAGATTTTTAGTCATTGCATTTACCTCCGACCTTCTTTTTTATCCATGCCTGAAATTCATCCTTGGGAACTACGAATCGATTGCCGATTCTCACCGCAGGGAAGTCTTTTTCATGCATGAGTTCATAGGCGGTGGACGATGCCACGCCAAGTGTTTTTGCTACCAAGTCTGCATTTAAAAACAGCGGTAGTTCGTCATACGATTTGATTTGTGAATGTTTCATTTTTTGTATCAATCCTTTTTAATTTATTTGACTCTCTTGTTTTAAAACGCAGAGCCTCCGTTTTGTTTTTCTACCGCTGCACTCAAATTTACAGCGGAGTTTTGTTTGCAATGAGCACCTGTCATCACTCCTTACTTGAATAATAAATTTGCCCCCACCTTAAAAAGTGGGGGCAGTATTCATATTGCGTTTTATTATATTTTGTGATATACTGAAAACAAATCGAGGTGATATAGGTGCAAGTTAAATATCAAATTTACAGACTGTCTGCGAAAAGCATAATGGGATACGCTGAAAATAGCGGGCGCGATACTTTTGAATATAGATACAAGCTTTCCAAATCTCAGACCGATAAATGTAAAATATATACCGTCCAACACGAGCGGGAAGATAACGCACTTTTCTTTCAGATTATGTGTCAGCTGCACGGCGATGACTTTCAAACACCAACCGATAAAAAACTAATAACAGACCTTTCAAGTATTATTTGTATCGTGGATTTTGAAGGTGTTTTCGACCGCAATTCCTCATCTCCTAAATCTTTAGAGCTGCAGAGCAAAGCAAAATCTATGTTTGACAGTGCAGGTATTGGATTAGATTTAGGTGCGGGTTACTACAGATATTACGCTTTTGAACGTTCAGCAAGTATGAGCCGTAAATCTCAGCTCACCTTTATCCGTGACGATTTTTATTATCCTGTTCGCCAGCGTATTATGATGGATATGGAACTTGGTGACTGTCAATTATCCAAGTTATATGCATATAACGGCTTGATGCTTTCCAGCGGTACACGTGTCGATAACATAGAGATTGACAAACCGCACCGTGTTATCGTCATTGATAACCCTGAGTATATTGAAAGAAATGTCCCGATCATAACTGTTCAAGACACAACCGGCGAAGGTAACGTTCGCAAATACGAGCGTGTGGAAACGGTTGAAGATATAACCATTACCGCTTTTGACGGTGAAGGTTTGATTTCAAAAGAGTATGCCAAGGTAATTGATAAAGCATATTGCGGTGAGCATATTCATACCTCGTTTCAGATTCGTATGCCATATGTCAAGGGTATGCTTCACAAGGTAGACTTTAAGCATTTTCTTTCCTCAGCCGGTGTGCAAACCATCACCGATATTTACGGCAATAGTCACCGTGTTGATGACGTGGACGTTATACTTACCAAGAGTATGTTTAAGGGTTTTGGTTGGCTCAAAGACTGTAATATGACTTGGAATGATTATTGGAATGCGTTCCGCAAATATAATCACGCTTTATATATCACGAACGTCAGCCACGTTATTCCGCAGGAATATACCGACCTTAACTATCAATTTATAAGCACCCTTGCTATAACTGACGAGGAATTCCGCCCGAAAGATTTACCGGACGGATGGGATCATTCACCTAATGATGATGAGCGACATTGGCTCACAAAACGCACAGAGGTGGAATATTACAACCTTTGTTGCAACGAAGAATACCGCTTAAACTATTTTTTAAAAGCATTAAACACAAGGGGCTACGATAAGGAAAGCAGGCTCTACCGCCTTGCGCGTATTTTAAAGAAAAATCCTCTGTTTATTAACGAGTCGGTATATCACGACGAACTGAAAATAAGAGCCGAGAAAATATGTGCGGATTATGCTGTCGGCACAGTCCTGATTGAAGGTGACAACCGTTTCCTTTCGGGTGATTTAATCGAGTTTTTATATTGGCTATTGGGGGATGACCGAAAGCAGAAATTGACTCAGCGCATATTCAGTAATGTGGCAAAGAAAACAAAATTAGAGCCGTTTTCTTTTTATGCGCCGGGTTCAAAATATAACAGCGGACAGGTTTGCACACTTCTCCGCAATCCTCATATTGCAAGAAACGAAGAGGTGCAACTTAGAGTTCATACCGAACTTAAAAAAATGGATGCATTACGCAATTTTTATCTGCATCATCTTACCGATGTTGTTATGATAGATCCTACCGTTTTGGCGGCAGAGCGTTTGGGCGGTGCGGATTATGACGGAGATATGATTCGCACTATTTCCGACCCGCTTGTAAATGAATGTGTCAGCCGCAACTATGCTTCCGCCGACCTTGACCACCGCAGTAATATACCGCTATTAAAAATTCCGTCTGCCGAGCCACAGATACGAAATGCAAACGATAATATTGCGCGATACGAAACTATCCGCAACACCTTTTCTTCTCGTATCGGGCAGATTTCCAATGCTGCACTCGACAGGAGCCTTATCGCTTATAACGAAAACTCCACCGCCGAGGAGCGTGAGCATCGCCGTAAGGAAGTTGAGATCTTGGCTATCCTTACCGGTCTTGAAATCGACTCCGGCAAAAGCGGAGTAAAGCCTGACCTTTCAGAGTATTTAGGAAGCGGACGGGCAGAGAGAAGTGTATTCTTAAAATATAAATATCTGCAAGAAAATAAGGATGTTGCAACCCCTTGGTATCAGCCTTCCAACAAAAAACAAATGAAAGAACTGCTGAATACTACCGATTGGAACAGCATCACCTCCAACGTAGAGCGTATGCCATATCTTGCAAACAAACTAAAAAATAACACCGTTCCTATAGAGAAAAAGAAAATACCCGATTCTGAACTGTTTTCCTTTGCAGTCCAACCTGATTGGAAGAATACACTTGACGGTGCAACACTTTCTTGGATGGAAGGTCTGGTTGCGGATTATAACGAAGTGCTTAACCGTATCCGCAGAAGCCGAGTCACCATCAATAACCGAAGCCGCCAGAACGACGTTAACCGTATTCTTTATTCAATGGGAAAGGAATTAAGTCATGATTCCGATTCCCTTTATTCTGCCTTTGCAGGTATTGACGATGAATATATCGCTATCGTTCGTGAGGCTATTATCAACGAAAAATGGCATTTGATGGAACGTGAAGAGCGTTACGATTTTGTAAAGCGACATTTTCCTCATGCTGATTTTTATCGTTATTATGATCTGCTTTGCGATTTCCGTCACGGCGGATTCCGTCTGCTCGGCGATATTATTTGCGATATTGATGATGAAAATAAATCCGAAAAACGCAAGGAACTTCACAAGAAAGAAGACCGCAAGGAGCTTACCGCTATGCTTAACGGTTATCTTAATAAACCGCCTGCTGAACCTTTCCGCGATGCTGTTATCCGTACCTGTATTACACTTATTGAAAACAAAATGAAACCGAGCGAAGCAATTCCGTATGTAGTTGCGCTTGGTAAACGAAGTTTTATGTGGGACGTACTTTGCGAGTATGTAGAGGATAGTGTTTTAAGGAAGGAGGAGAGCCATGCTTAACGAACAGCAAGAATTTTTATCTTATACAAGTGTTCCGGAATACGTATCGAAAAACAAGCAGGATTTCTCCTACCTTGGCAGAATCGCATTTACTACTATTCTCGACTTTGAAGGATTACCGCGCATCCTTTCAATTATCGCACGTGGGTATATGCACGAAGGAAACGTTCCCGATATTGACCGAGCATACAGAGCATTGTGTGCTTGGTGCAGTATTCCCGATAAAAAAGAAAATGCCACCCGTGAAGAGTGGCAATATAAAAGCGATTTCCGTGAGTTAAATGCGGAGTTTCCTGAGCTTGTAACCGAAGACGGACAAGGTTGGTTTTACCGCCATGTTCACGGTATTGCGGATTATATTTTAAGCAATCCAAACAAAACAAGTAAAGGTGCATACGATAATGCCCTTGCTATCGAAAGCGGTTTTGATAAAAAATGGCGCAACAAGGTTATTCAATTTCAAATTCCTATCTTTTCAGAAAAAACAAAAGGCGCGTGGATTGTCCGTTTTGATGATATGATCGCCGATGCTTTGGAACTCGGAGCTTTAAAAGTTTATCCCGAAACCTTGCCTGAGAATATATCCCAAAAATTATCTGCTGTTCCTGATGAACTACGGGATAAGGTTTCTTATCTTGTCGCCTATTATCTTGCAAATATCGATGATGAGATGGAGTGGGTTGTTTTGCCTGTTGTTTCTCTTGATGCTTATTTCGGCGGAACGACCTTCAGCAAGAAAATTTTAAGCAAACTACCAAAGGATATTATTATCCGTGACCGCACAAGTTACGGTGTGAGCAGATATAAGGTGTCCGAAAAGTTGGTATATAAAGAATTATACCGGAGAAAAATTGCAAAGCTTTAAAACGCTTTTTCTTTGGTTCATGCGTAGTAATTTTTATCCATCAAAAAAAGGTTATTATTACATTTTGGTACAAACCACTTTTAGCGTTTTAACACCTCGAAAACCCAGTGCTTATGCGGGTTTTGGTTTGTGCAACATTTTGGTAAAAACCAAAATAAATTTTTATCGAAGTTCTGCATATAATAATATTGACAAAATCACGGTATCGTGATACAATGTAACCGAAGGGAGAGATTTTTTTATGCCAGTATTATCAAGATTTTACGGAATTATTATCCGAATGTATTTTCAGCAGTCAGAACATAACCCGCCTCATTTCCATGCGATTTATGGTGAACATATGGCTGCAATCAGCATTAATGACGGCACTATTTTAGAAGGAGATCTTCCCAAGAAAGCACTTGAAATGGTTCTTGAATGGAACGGTATGCACAAGGATGCTCTATTAAAAATTTGGGAGACACAAGAGTTTACTGCTCTTTCTCCTTTGGAGTAAGGGAGGTTTTGGTATGTTCCACAAGGTAAAAAATGTAACTGCTATGCCCGATTACAAACTCAGTGTGCAGTTTGCAGAAGGTGTAACCAAAATTTATGATGTTGCACCGCTTTTTGAAAAATACAGTTTCTTTACGCCTTTAAAGGATAGTCCCGAACTGTTTGGCTCGGTTATCGTTGACCAAGGCGGTTACGGTATCGTATGGAATGACGATATTGATATTTCCTGTGACGAGCTTTGGGCAAACGGTGTAGAAATCGACACACCATTTGACGGACTTATGGCTTTTAGCGATGCTACGTTTTTGTGGGATCTGAACGAGAGCACCCTTCGTAAAGCCATTACCTACGGCAAACTTGTAAACGGTGTTGATGTTTGCAAGTTTGGTAAGCAGTGGGTTGTGTCTATGGCGGCTATGAAGCGTGAGTACGGAGATCCTGTTAGAAATTAATATTCACGTAACCTAACATTAAGTACCCTGTTTCAAATAAAACAAATAACACCCATTAGATACTGTGGCAAAGTTCAGCAACCTAACCGCTGTATCCCATGGGTGTTTTTATTTGTATCAAAATTGTTTATTTAGACAATTCTGTAAAGGCATTAAAATTTTCTTCTATTAATTTGTTGGCTTCAGTTTCTATTTGTTTTTGCCGTTGGTTATTAGTTAACTCAGCAACAGAAATATCTGTATTTTCCTTCTGCTTAATATTTTTATTGTTACTCATTTTATGCACCTCTTCAAAGATTATATGGGATTTTTTCGATATATGCAACAGTTTGTTGCAAACACCTGATTTTTTGATAAAAATCAGAGCAAAAAATATCCTGTTATATTATACAGGGAACGATAAAAATATCGTTGTTTTCACTTTGTAATTCGTAGTAAAGAGGTCTATTAGGCAGATATTCCTGTGCAGAATACCGAGGTAGTCCGTACAATCGAACAGAAAACCTTTTATCGATGCCCACCCTTATCTGCACCGAACAAATCGCTACAAAGCAAAATACATATGAAAACCTCAAAAATACATATGAAATGGTGTCAAATACATATGAATTGCTCTGAAATACATATGAATTGGATTGTATCATTTCATATGTATAACCAAAAAACTCCGAGCCTGTGATTTCTCACTTGCTCGGAGTTCTAATATTATCCACCGTAATTTTTCTCGCTCATACATACACAGACGTACCATTTGCCGTTGGCTTTGGTTACACCTACGGCTATGTATGGATATTCTGAACTGCCGACGTATGCCCAGTGTCCTTTGCTGTGATGGAAGCCGTCTGCTATGCGGTCGGACATACTTTCTGCCGTTCCAAACCAATCTCCCATACCAATAGCTTCTCGGTTGTAGCCTTGGTAGTAACTATCCTCGGCAGTCATTCCGTAGAGCGTCATATCTACGAATTCGCCGTATTTTAATTCTTTACACGCATTACGGATATCTGTGTGAGAGAAGTTTGTGGTAAGCTCATCTGCTCTGAGTCTTGCCACCTCGGTCAGTCCGGAGAGCATCGTAGCTACCGTATCGCCTTGTGCTATGCGGTATGCATTTATTTTCTCTATTACGAGCTTTTCTATATCCGCAGTATTAACCTTCGGCCATTGTATACCAACATATATTTCTTCTTGGGTTTCTTCTGTTTTAGGCGGTGTTTCTTTCTTGGATTCAGTATTTTCCGCCACCGAAGACTCGGTTGGCTTTGTTGTTATCGTAGGCTTTGTTTTTTCATTTGGCTGTGTGGTAGTTATTGGCTCTGTGGCGGTCACGGTCGGCTCGGTTGCCTGTTCCTTGCTCTCGGTGGGGACAGGTTCTTTTTCTTTCTCTGTCGGCTCTATCGCCGCCAGAGCCGGTGTTGTTTCGGTTGGCGGTTCTGTTATTATCGTTTCCGATACTGTTTTCGGTGGACTCTCGGTAGGCGGTGGTGCGGTGTTGCCACCGCATCCTACCATACTCACGAGCACCCCACAGCAGAGAAGAAGGATAATTATTTTCTTCATATATCCTCGACCTCCTCCAAGCCTTGCATCACTTCCACCATTATGCGAGTGGCAAGGATAAATCCCGAACTGAA
>JAFQBX010000035.1 GCA_017399535.1 Clostridia bacterium
GTATAATGCCTGTTGACAGTCGGTGTCTTTGGCGATGAGGGTACACCTGTTCCCATCCCGAACACAGCAGTTAAGCTCATCAGTGCCGAAAATACTTTGGTGGTGACGCCACGGGAAGATAGGGCGATGCCGACACAAACACAAAAAGCAACTGTAAATTCAGTTGCTTTTTTTATTTATAATATAAAAATGCGATAACACCGAAAATGTGTGTTATCGCGTTTTTTTACATTATTCTTCTGCTACGCGGATAATTCCCATCGGGGTTTGCTCATGTGACTGACCGAGGGGGTTATCCTTTAATATTTTTACCATCAGGTCGCAATCAATGGATGACGGATATGCACCGAGAATGTTTCCGCCGAGGTCGTTTATATCGGTGATTATTACGCCGAGTCCGCCGAGAGCGTTGCTAACCTCTTCGGCAACCTTTTCGGGCTTATCGGGTGCAAGTGAAACGCATTCGTTAAAGGGCGGAAGTGTGCAATCACAAGGGCCGTCAATAGCTCTGGCTCTTTCGCCCGCGATTTGATAAAACCAGCCGCGCTTTCCAATAAGCTTTCCGATTGCCGAAACAAGTGCGGCGAAAAGAATTCTGATTGTACCGCATTCGCGAAGCGCCATTTCCATTGTTTCGGGCATTGCGAGTCCGATTCCATACGGTGTTTTGAGAACGAATTTGCAAAGGAATTTAGCCAACGGACGCGGCTTTATGTCCTTTAACGGAATTGCTCGTCCCTGAGTGCAGCCGACAATTTTTTCGGTTATGAAAAGAATGTCGCCATCATTTGCGAGGTCCTTTACGTATTTTACGGCTACGTCGGTAATTACGTCGTTTTCGCTGATTACATGGGTCTTTATTGCGAGGCGACGATACTTTACTCCGTCAACCTCGATAATTTCATTTTTATTCTCGTTTACTACAAATCCATCCATCTTTTGCTACCTCTTTACCTTTATTATTTAATATCCGAGGGTATCATCCATAATTATTACCTTAATTCTATCCTTTACACGCTGATTTGACATAACGACAAAGTTACAGCAAATTCGCGCAGGCGAATTACAGTTCATACATTCGCCCGTCTTTGCACACGGGGTATCGCAGGAAAGTCGTACTGTATTTGCCGGTGCGGCAATCTTTTTTACCCGGGTGATTGCGGCATCAATATCAGCTACAATTTTATTCGCGCCGATAACAACGACTACGCTTTCGGGTCCGTAAATCATGGCAGAAACGCGGTTTCCGTTTCCGTCAACGTTGTAAAGCTCGCCGTCCTCTGTTACCGCATTCGTGCCCGTCAAATAAACGTCGCAATCGTAAGCGGCGACCATACACTTTCTGCGGTCGTCATTCTCGCGGTCAAAATAGGTAACGTCGTCGCGGCTACGAAGCCAATCGAAAACGCCAAGTCCATCGAGGGTCATTGAGCCACCGTTAGTAACCTTTGCCCCGTCGGGTATAAGCTCGGCTAATAAATCGTACAGCTCGTCCCTTGTCCTCACATGATAGCCCTTCATATTGCGCTTTTCGAGATTTGAAATAACCTTTTCGATGCGCTTGTCCATTACGGCTTTTACGCTGTTATCCATTATCAAAGCTACCCCTTTTATTATAAAAAAATCGTTCGGTTAAAATTATAACACCTATTATCACAATTGTCCATAACTAATTACTTTGTTAATAATATATCAATCTTTTTTGATTTTTGCAAAATTTCGTCAAAATCTTTGTTATTTTTTTGTCAATCCTATTGACTTTTGAAATGCATTAGAATATAATGTATCACATATTGTTAAATTATAATTTATTCAGGAGGAAATTTATCATGTCAAGAGTTTACAATTTCAGCGCAGGTCCTTCTATGCTCCCCGAAAAGGTACTCAAAACAGCAGCAGAGGAAATGCTCGATTACAAGGGTTCAGGTCAGTCGGTTATGGAAATGTCCCACCGTTCAAAGACCTATCAGCAGATCTTTGACGAGACTGAGGCCCTTCTCCGTGAGGTTATGAACATTCCCGATAACTACAAGGTTCTCTTCTTGCAGGGCGGTGCTTCAACACAGTTTGCTATGATTCCGCTCAACCTTATGAACAAGAATAACAAGGCCGACTTTGTCGTTACAGGTCAGTGGGCTAAAAAGGCATACAAGGAAGCTGCCCGCTACGGCACAGCTAACGTTGTCGCTTCGTCAGAGGATAAAACCTTCTCTTATATTCCGAAGCTTGACAAGGCAACCTTTACACCCGATGCTGACTTCTTCCACATCTGCGTTAACAACACAATCTATGGCACAAAGTGGAACACCTTCCCCGAAACAGGTGACGTTCCCCTTATCGGTGATATTTCGAGCTGCATCCTTTCTGAGCCGATCGACGTTACAAAGTTCGGTATGCTCTATGCAGGCGCTCAGAAGAATATGGCTCCTGCCGGCGTTACAATCGTAATCATCCGCGAGGATCTCATCGGCAACGCTATGGACATTACTCCGACCATGCTCAACTACTCAACACATTCAGAAAACGGTTCAATGTTCAATACACCGCCCTGCTACTGCATCTATGTTGCAAAGCTCGTTCTCGAATGGATCAAGAATGACATCGGCGGTCTTGAAAAGATGAAGGAACTCAACGAAAAGAAGGCAAAACTTCTCTACGATTTCCTTGATTCAAGCGAAATGTTCAGAGGTACCGTTGTGGCTGAGGACCGCTCACTCATGAACGTTCCCTTTGTTACAGGCAACGACGAGCTCGATGCTAAATTCGTTAAGGAAGCTACCGCTGCAGGTTTCGTTAACCTCAAGGGTCACCGTTCGGTTGGCGGTATGAGAGCTTCCATCTATAACGCTATGCCCATCGAAGGCGTAGAAAAGCTCGTTGACTTTATGAAGGCATTTGAAGCCGCTAATAAGTAATTTGTTTAGGAGATAATTATCATGTATCAGATTAAAACTCTCAATAAAATTTCAAAAAACGGTCTCGACCGCTTTAACGCTAATTACAACTGCGCTGACGAAATTGATGCACCCGACGCGATACTCGTTCGCTCGGCATCAATGCACGAAATGGAAATGCCTGAATCTCTCCTCGCTATCGCTCGTGCAGGTGCAGGCGTTAACAATATCCCCTGCGACAAATGTGCAGAACAGGGTATTGTTGTTTTCAATACACCCGGTGCCAACGCAAACGCTGTAAAGGAACTTGTTCTCGCAGGTCTCCTCATGTGCAGCCGTAAGATCCTCCCCGCTATCGAATGGGCAAAGACACTCAAAGGTAACGGCGCTGAGGTTGGCAAAATGGTTGAAAAGGGTAAAGGCGCTTTTGCAGGTCCCGAAATCATGGGCAAAAAGCTAGGTGTAATCGGTCTCGGCGCTATCGGTATCCTCGTTGCAAACGCTGCATCGGCTCTCGGTATGGAGGTTTACGGCTACGACCCCTATCTTTCGGTTGACGCCGCTTGGAAACTTTCGAGAAGCATTAAGCACGCCGCTGACATGAACGAAATTTTCGCTGAATGTGATTACATCACAGTTCACGTTCCCCTCACCCCCGATACGAAGGGATTCATCAACAACGATTCAATCGCAACAATGAAGGACGGCGTCAGAATTCTCAACTTCGCTCGTGGCGACCTCGTTGACAGCAACGCTATCATCGACGCTCTCGCAAACGGAAAGGTTGCCGCTTACGTAACCGACTTCCCGAGCGACGAGGTTATCGGCGTTGACGGCGTTATCGCTATCCCGCACCTTGGCGCTTCGACACCCGAAAGTGAAGAAAACTGCGCTGTTATGGCTGCTGACGAGATTAGAGAATACCTTGAAAACGGTAACATTGTTAACTCGGTTAATATGCCCAACGTTGTTGTTCCCCGCTCTACCGCAGTTCGCGTTTGCATTATCCATAACAACATTCCGAATATGATTGCTCAGATTTCATCTGCTGTTTCGGCTTGCAACATCAATATCGAAAAGCTCAACAACCAGTCGAGAAAGGACTTTGCTTACACCATCCTCGACGTTGAGGCAATCGACGATGCAGCTATCGAAGGTATCAAGGCAATTGACGGCGTTATCAGAGTAAGAGTTATTAAATAATTCGAATTAAAATAGCAAAAAACCGACTGAGAAGTTCAGTCGGTTTTTTTATTGCAGTAAACTTATAATGTCGGTTGCGTTGTTTTCTTTAAGCAGGCGGATAATGTCGGAGGGTAGCTCCCCTTTTACGCTTATCTGCTCATTTGTAATGGGATGGGTGAAACTGACGCTGATACAATGTAACGCCTGACGGTCGATACTTTCGTCGGGTTCGCCATACAAGGTGTCGCCGATAAGCGCATTTCCCATATTGGTAAAATGCACCCTTATTTGATGGGTACGTCCCGTTTCGAGCGACACCTCGGCGACAGAAATATGCCCGTTGGCAAAAAGCCGCTTGAAATGAGTGACTGCGCGCTGACCATCGGGGCTGACACATCGCTTTATCTTGCTACCATTTTCGAGAGCTATTGGTGCATCAATGGTGCCGTTTTCGGCGATTTCACCCCTACAAACGCAAATGTACCGCTTGTCCACCTTCCCCGACAGCTTACCTGCTGAAAGAGGGTCGAGCGCGGCAACAACAAGCCCCGATGTACCTCGGTCGAGTCGATTGATTGGTCGGAAGGAATGGGGTTTGCCCTTGCTTTGCATATAATAGGCAAATGCGTTTGCCAAAGTGCCCGATTGCAACTTTTTTGACGGGTGGGTTGGCATTTGTGGTGGCTTGTCGAGTACCAAAACGCTGCTGTCCTCGTACAAAATGCTCAGTGGTAATGCCTCGGGCGTTGCCGACTTTTCGTCATCGGCAAAGTGAAGTTCAATTACGTCTCCTGTCGCAATTTTTTCGCGCACGGTGACGTTTTTTCCATTAAGCAAAATGCTGCCGTAATATTTGAGCCGTGTGACACTTCGCGTCGATATCCCCTTTAATCTAAACCAATTTTTAAGTTCCATTCCGCCCTCGGTATCGAGAACGGTAAAAACCATCTTTTTCAAAAATATCACCTGAAACCATTATAGCACCGAAAAAATTTTTTTCAACCGACCGATTTTATGTGCAATTGATATAGCGGAAACGACTTTTTCGACAGAATATTCAATAAAATAATAAAAATTAAAAAAACACTTGCAATTACACGCGGTTTGTGATATTATTATTCGGTCAGATTATCCTAATTCTAAAAGGAGGTGCAGACCATGGCAAAATGCGAGTTCTGCAGCAAGCAAATTCAGTTCGGTATCAAGGTTTCCCACTCACACAGACGTTCAAACAGAACATGGAAGCCCAACGTTAAACGTGTCAAGGCAATCGTAAACGGTACACCTTGCAGAGTTTATGCCTGCACCCGTTGCCTTCGTTCAGGTAAGGTAGAACGTGCAGTCTGATTATTCAGATAATACCAATCAAACGAATTCCCTGATTATAGCATAATCAGGGAATTTTCATTATCAAATGCTGGAAGGTATGTATTTATGAAATTTGACGGATATTTAATCCTCTCCGACAATGACGGCACCTTTTTGGGATGGGACGGAATTTCGGAGGAAAATAAAAAGGCGGTAGAATATTTCCACGATAACGGCGGTTTTTTTACCGTTGCGACGGGCAGACGCTCCGACTTTATTCGCGAAAGATACGATGGAATTATCAAGCCGCACGTTCCCCTCATTCTCGCGAACGGAACAATGCTTTACGACATGACCGACGACAAGCTGATTGATACCGACTTTTTAAGCACTGATGATTACGATATTGTTCTCGATGCCTTTCACCACGCTGATAAGGGAAACAATCTGCGGTTTGAATTCAGAGAAAATACCAAGTGGTTCAAAATCAGCGATTACACCGAGCAAATGGTGCTGGACACGCTTGAAGGTCGCGAGTTAAGTAAGTTCGTTATCGACTTTGACAAGCCCGAGGACACCCTCGAATTGCAGAATTATCTGTTGAGCAAATATGAAAATAGATGCACAATAGTTCGTGCTTGGCCGACAGGGCTCGAAATATTCACCAAAACAGGCGGAAAAGACCGCTTTATCGGTCAGGTAAAGGAAATCATTGAAAAGGTGTATAAGGTCAAAATTCACACCGTTATCGGCATCGGAGACTATGAAAACGATATTCCGCTGATAAAGGCGGCTGATATTGGCGTTGCGATGCAAAATGCACCCGACAATGTTAAGGAAAATGCCGACATTGTTATCGGTGACTGCAATGAGGACGGCGTTGCCAAATACATATACAGCTTATAAAAGAAGAATCCCTCCTGAACGAGTCAGGAGGGATTTTTTACTATAATTTATGCTGTTTTACACGCTCTCTTAATCACGCGGTTTACGGCCAACGCAATAGAGCCACCTATTACGAGAGAAACGCATACCTCAATCAAGGTATTAAGAGTCAAAACCGAAAGTAAAACGGTCATTACGCTCGTTTCAGCCAAAATCGTATTTTTAAACATTACGATATAGGACGTCATAAAGAATACAGTATTAAAAACTGCACCCGAAACTGCGGCAACAGGATATGCGATTTTTTGAGTTTTTCTGAATTTTGCGAGTGCCTTAAACAGCAAGGAAACGCAGAGCCCCATCAAAATTCGAGGAACAAAACAGGTAAACGCCGTACCGAGCGGACTCGTTTGGAATAAAAGCGACGCTGACGGGTCAATTACATAGCCAATACCGAAACATTGTAAAAAGCTGGTCAGACCAAAAACAAAGCCGAGTATCATTCCGCACACGGGACCAAGTGAAATTGCGCCTGCTACAACAGGAATCGGCATCAGCGTAATTACGAATACACCAGCATAAATGTAACCAAGCGGCGAAAAATTCATCGCCATCATAATTGCGATAAAGAACGCCGTGATTACCATGCGGAAGGTCAGTTCCTTACGGGACAGCTTTTTTGTACCATTACTGCTTGTTGTTACTTCATTTTTCATTTTTTAAACCTCCGATACTGCTCCGTTAACGGATGCAGTTCTTATTTTTATTATAAATGATGCGCAAACCGTCAAGAAGAAGGTTGTCATCAAGAATAATATTTCGTTCGCATTTTGACACGATTGTGCCTGCGAGGCCGCCCGTTGCGACAAGGGTTGCTTCCTCGCCGAGAATTTTCTCAATTCTCGATGCCATTCCTTCAAGCATCGATGCGGTACCGAAAACAATACCCGATTTCATACAATCTACCGTGTTTGAACCGATGACGGATTTGGGTGCTTCGATATCGATAAAGGGAAGCTGCGCCGTTTTGGTCGCTAATGCTTCGAGGGTGGTCGATGGACCGGCTGCTATTGCACCGCCGAGAAAACTGCCTTCCCTATCAACGACGCTGACTGTTGTAGCCGTTCCTAAATCGAAAATAATGCAAGGGAGCGAATATTTTGTCATGGCGGCAACCGCACCTGCGGCAAGGTCTGCACCAAGCTGGGCGGGATTATCAATTTTGATATTCAGTCCCGTTTTTATTCCCGGGCCGAGCATCATCGGTGCATAGCCGAAAAGAATTTCGACCGCACGACTCATCATCGCTCCAACGTGCGGAACAACCGAGCTAATAATCGCACCTTCGATTTCGCTCTTTGAGCATTCGTGAAGGACAAAAATATTTCTGAGTTCGAGCGCGTACTGATCCTCGGTTCTGCGAGTGTCAGTAGCAAGGCGTGAGGTGAAAACGAGCTTTTCCTCATCAAAAACGCCAAGGGTAATGTTCGTATTACCAATGTCGATGGTTAAAATCATGTGTTATCCTCCTTAGATGGAATCACATTTGATATAATACAACCATTCGCCCCGAATTTCAATAGTTTTTTTGAAACAAATAATTCGATACTAACGTATATAAACTCATAAAATGAGCAAATTTGGTGATTTTTTAAGGTGTTTGAAATAAAACAAAAAAGCTGCCCGACTAAATTGTCGGACAGCTTTTTTTAATTTATGAAACTGAAGTTCCTTTTTATATCAGACTAATTCGATAATTGCCATTTCTGCAGCATCGCCACGGCGAGGGCCGGTTTTGATAATGCGGGTATAGCCACCGTTTTTAGCTGAATAGTTGGGAGCAATTTCATCATAAAGCTTTTTGACAACAGATTCCTTTGTGATAAACGCCATTGCCTGACGCTTTGAATGGAGACTGTTATCCTTAGCCAAAGTTATATACTTCTCGGTCATCGAGCGAACCTCTTTTGCACGGGTAACGGTTGTTTCGATACGACCGTTTTCGAGCAAGAAGGTAACCATTGCACGAAGCATAGCTTTTCTATGATCGCTGGTTCTTCCGAGTTTTCTTGTACCTGGCATCAAAAATCAACTCCTTGAACAAATTGTCGTCGATTGTTTCGACGAAAGTATTAGGGACGATTATTCGTCCTCTGAACGAAGACCGAAGCCGAGATCAGCAAGTTTGTTGATAACCTCGTCAAGTGACTTGCGTCCGAGGTTACGAACCTTCATCATTTCGTCCTCTGTCTTTTCGGTGAGATCCTGAACAGTATTTATTCCTGCGCGCTTCAAGCAGTTGAAGCTACGTACTGAAAGATCAAGTTCCTCAATGGTCATCTCAAGAATCTTTGAAACGCCCTTGTCGTCCTTTTCTACGATGATGTCGCCATCAAACGCATCACCCGAAAGGTCAACGAAAAGGTTGAGATGTTCAGTGAGCACCTTGGCGCCGAGTGATACTGCTTCCTGAGCGGTAAGTGTACCGTCGGTAGTAACCTCGATTATCAGCTTATCGAAATCGGTAAACTGACCTACACGAGTATTCTCTACTGTGTAGTTAACCTTCAATACAGGTGTGTAAATAGAGTCAACAGGAATTACACCGATTACGGTCTGGCTCTGCTTATTCTGTTCAGCAGGAATGTAGCCACGACCCTTATCCATTGTGAGTTCCATATTAAGCTTTCCGCCTGCACCAACGGTTGCAATATGCAAATCGGGATTAAGGATTTCGACATCTGCATCGGCTTGAATTGAGCCGGCAGTAACTTCGCAAGGTCCTTCTACATCGATGAATACCTTTTTGGGTAAATCGTCGGTATGAAGCTTTGCGTTAATGCCTTTGATGTTAAGAACGATCTCTGTAACATCTTCCTTTACTCCGGGTACTGTCGAAAATTCGTGTACCACACCGTCAATTTTTACAGACGTTACAGCAACGCCCGGAAGTGAGGAAAGGAGTACTCGTCTAAGACTGTTTCCAAGTGTACGTCCGTATCCACGCTCGAGAGGTTCAATTACGAATCTACCAAACGAGGAATCCTCGGGGCATTCAACTGTAATATTGGGCTTCTCAATCTCAATCATTCAAAACCCTCCTAAATAATAAATTTTGAAACTTATTCATCAAAAGAATCAGATTACTTAGAATAGAATTCTACGATAAGCTGTTCTTCAACCGGTGTGTCAATCTCTTCTCTTGCGGGAAGGTTAACAACCTTTGCTTCTAAGGCTTCACGATTGAGGTCAAGCCATGCAGGTACGGGACGTCCCGAATTTGCTTCGAGAACTGCCTGAACCTTTGTGCTATCCTTGCTCTTTGCAGATACAGCAACTACTTCGCCGGCTCTGAGAAGATACGAAGGAATGTCAACCTTTTTACCGTTTACCAAGAAGTGACCGTGAACAACGAGCTGACGTGCTTCGGCTCTGGAACTTGCCCAGCCGAGTCTGTATACTACGTTGTCAAGACGGCTTTCGAGGATACGGAGAAGGTTTTCACCAGTAACACCCTGCTTGCGTTCAGCCATCTCGAAATAATGATGGAACTGACCTTCAAGAATGCCGTAGTAGCGTCTTGCCTTCTGCTTCATACGAAGCTGAAGACCATATTCAGATATCTTCTTTCTGCCCTTACCATGCTGGCCGGGAACATAATTTCTGCGGCTTACAGAGCATTTATCAGAGTAGCATCTTTCGCCTTTAAGGAAGAGCTTTTCTCCCTCGCGACGACAGAGTTTACATACCGATCCGGTATATCTAGCCATTTAGTTACACCTCCAAAAATTATACGCGTCTTCTCTTAGGCGGACGGCAACCATTGTGCGGGATAGGAGTAACGTCTTTGATAAGAGTTACTTCGAGACCTACAGTCTGAAGCGCACGGATGGCAGCTTCACGACCGGCACCCGGTCCCTTTACGAATACTTCAACGGTTTTAAGACCGTGATCCATTGCTGCCTTTGCAGCGGTTTCAGCAACCGACTGTGCAGCGAACGGAGTAGACTTTCTTGAACCGCGGAATCCGAGTTCGCCGGCAGATGCCCATGAAATAGCATTTCCCTGAACGTCGGTGATCGTAACAATGGTATTATTGAAGGTTGATTGAATATGGACTGCGCCTTTTTCAATGTTCTTCTTCTCGCGGCGTCTGCGAGTAGTTGTAGCTTTTTTTGCCTGTGCCATAACTATCTTCCTCCTATATTACTTCTTCTTGTTAGCGATTGTCTTCTTCGGGCCTTTTCTTGTACGGGCGTTGGTCTTTGACCTCTGGCCACGGACAGGAAGTCCCTTACGATGACGCAATCCGCGATAGCATCCGATTTCTACGAGACGCTTGATATCGAAAGCGATAGCTCTGCGAAGATCACCTTCTACAGCGATATTCTTTTCGATATAATCACGAAGCTTTGCTACGTCATCTTCGGTGAGATCCTTTACGCGTGTGTCCGGGTTTACTCCGGTAGCTGAAAGGATATCGTTAGCAGTTTTACGGCCAATACCGTAAATATAGGTTAATCCAATTTCGACCCGCTTTTCTCTAGGCAGGTCAACACCAGCAATTCGTGCCATGTGTTTAATGCACCTCCGTAATTTGGCTAGCGTCAATTAGCCCTGACGCTGTTTGTGCTTGGGATTTTCACAGATAACCATGATGCGTCCCTTGCGCCTAATTATCTTGCACTTTTCGCAAATCTTTTTGACAGAAGGTCTGACTTTCATTTGTATTACCTCCTAAATTATGTGCCGTTTTGTTCGGCAGGATAATGTATGTGCTGTTTTTTGAGTATTTTACTGATTATGACTTTGAACGATATGTGATACGTCCCTTTGTCAAATCGTAAGGCGACATCTCGACTGTTACCTTATCTCCCGGTAAGATGCGAATAAAGTTGATTCTCATTTTGCCGGAAATATGGGTCAGAATCTGATGTCCATTTGGTAACTCTACCTTGAACGTTGCGTTAGGTAAAGCTTCTACCACTGTACCTTCAATCTCTATCATATCCTGTTTGGACACTATAGGATACCTCCCTAAATTTGAGCAGTAAAGTTGCGTAGTATAGACTTTATTCTGCTGTTTGCCGCTAAATCTTCCTCCGATATAATCGTTTTTGTTTCGCTGATGTGTTTTTTACTCTTTTTCTTTGGTCGGTCGCATGGACGATGACGTCCGTCGGTAAGCATCGCCATCTTTTCATCCGACGAAAGAACAATCATAAACTGTCCTTTTTCCTTACCTGCGGTGACAAAAACTATTTGTCCTCTCTTCATTGTCGACTACCATCCAAATCAATCGGGAATGGTCAGAATGACCGGTCCCTCGGGAGTAATTGCTATGCTGTGCTCAAAATGAGCTGACAGCTTGCCGTCGGCTGTCTTTATCGTCCAGCCGTCAGGCATTTGCCTAACATCAGGAGTTCCCACGTTTATCATCGGTTCAATAGCGAGGGTCATGCCCGACACGAGTCGTATTCCCCTGCCGGATCTTCCGAAATTCGGTACTTCAGGCGCTTCATGTAGGCTCGCGCCTACGCCATGGCCGACGAAATCTCGGACCACCGAGTAACCGCGCGCCTCGACATACTGCTGAATCGCATTTGATATATCGCCGACTCTGTTGCCGTGTATGGCCATTCGGATTCCTTCGTAAAGACTTTCCTCCGTGGCCTTCATCAGCCGCTTTGCTTCATCGGAAACGTCTCCGCAAGCAAAAGTAGCAGCATTGTCGCCGTTATATCCTTCAAAAGCGGCTCCAAGGTCGATACTGACAATGTCCCCTGCTTTGATGATTCGGTCCTTTGACGGTATGCCGTGAATTACCTCGTCATTTATGGAAATGCATGCCGTTGCGGGATAACCGTTGTAATTGAGAAAGTTGGGTCGAGCCCCTTGGCTAATGATATAATCGTAAGCCAATTTATCAATTTCGCGGGTAGATACTCCCGGCTCAACTGCTTGCCCCGCAACGCGGAGTGCTCCGGCCGATATACGTCCTGCTTCTCTCATAAGCTTTAACTCACGAGCTGTTTTGAGCACTATCATGCTTAACCACCGTTTCTTGCCATTAAAGCTTCATTAGTCGTTGAGGGCGGCAAGGGTAAGGGCTGTTGTATCCTTTACCTCTTCCTGTCCTTCGACAAGACGGAGCTTTCCGGCTTTTTCGTAATATCCCTTTAACGGCTCGGTCTGTTCATGATATACATGAAGTCGTTCGAGGACCGTTTCGGGAGCGTCATCCTTGCGCTGAACAAGCTCGCTGCCACAGGCATTACAGATGCCTTCCTTAGCGGGTTTCTTGTATTCAGTGTGGTATGACGCACCGCACTTTAAGCAAACGCGGCGACCTGCCATACGAGCGGCAATCTTATCATCCGGAACCTCGATTGAGATTACGCGGTCGATTACGATGCCCATCTGGTCAAGCGCTTCGGCCTGCGGAATTGTGCGGGGAAAACCATCGAGGATAAAGCCGTTCTGGCAATCGTCCTCGCTGAGACGCTCTCTGATGATGCCGATTACGACATCATCAGGAACGAGCTTTCCTTCATCCATGTACGCTTTTGCTTTGAGTCCCATTTCGGTACCATTTTTGAGGGCTTCACGGATAATGTTGCCGGTCGAAATGGCGGGAATCGAAAGCTTTTCACAAATAATTTCTGCTTGGGTGCCTTTACCGGCTCCGGGCGCGCCTAAAAGAATAAGGTTCATAATTTTACCTCCGAAATCAATCAAACAGGCCCTTGTAATGACGCATCATTACCTGTGATTCAAGCGACTGAACTGTATCAAGTGCAACACCTACTACGATGAGTACCGAAGTACCGCCGAGTGAAATTGACGACATACTCGAATTGAAGAAGCCGATTACGATAGGTAATACAGCGAGTACTCCAAGGAAGAGAGCACCAATCAATGTTACTCTTGACAAAATTCTCTTAAGAAATTCAACTGTCGGTTTGCCGGAACGAATTCCGGGAACTGAACCGCCGTTTTTCTTTAAATTGTTAGCAATCTCGACAGGATTGTACTGAATCTGAACGTAGAAGTAAGCAAATCCAATAATCATTGCGAGATAAAGCAGCGCATAGAACACTCCGCGATAGCTGAAGAGTGAAAGCAACTGATACCAGAAGCCCTGAACAGTCTTCACATCGGTTCCCATGAATGAAAGAATCATTGTAGGGATTGAAAGGAATGAGCTTGCGAAGATGATAGGCATTACACCCGACATATTAACCTTGATCGGAATATGTGAGCTGTTACCGCCGTACATCTTGCGGCCAACTACGCGCTTTGCGTACTGAACGGGAATTCTACGCTCTGCACCGGTCATGAACACGATAAAGATGATGATTGCGAGGAATACAATAATTGTAGCAAAGAAAGCAAAGAAATCGCCTGATTGCCAGAAATTGTATAAGATCGCAGCAGCCGACTTTGCACGTGAAAGAATACCGGCAAAGAGGAGAATGGAAATGCCGTTGCCGACACCCTTCTCGTCGATACGCTCACCAAGCCACATCATAATGGCTGAACCTGCTGTGAAGCAGAGAACGATTACTACACCGGCGAAAATATCTTCTGCCAAGTTGTAGTTACGATCAACGTATCCGCTTGCATGCAGGTAAATGAAGTATGCGGTTCCCTGAATTAGACCGAGAAGAACGGTAACAAATCGTGTATATTTTGCGATTTTCTTTCTGCCTTCTTCGCCTTCCTTTGAAATTCTTTCAAGGTAAGGAATTGCAACGCTTAAAAGCTGCATAATGATAGATGCGTTGATGTAAGGAGTAACGCTCATTGCGAAGATAGCGCCGTACTCCAAGCCGCCACCGGTAAGAATGTTAATGTAGCTGAGGAAAGAGCCGATGCCCTCGCCTGAAACGACATTCTGCATTCCTGCCTTGAGCGCTGCAATATCGATAAACGGAACAGGAATTATTGATCCGATACGGAATATTGCGATAATCATGATGGTATAAAGAATCTTTTTACGGATTTCTGTTACTCTCCACGAGTTTTTAAGAACCTGGAACATTATTATACCACCTCAGCCTTTCCGCCTGCTGCTTCGATTTTACTCTTAGCAGTTTCCGAAAAAGCTGCAGCCTTGACGGTAAGCTTAATGTTAAGTTCGCCATTGCCGAGAATCTTTACGCCATCGTATGCCTTTTTAATAAGTCCGCTGGCAATTAAAGCCTCGGTATCAACTGTGGCACCATTTTCGAATCTTGCTAAATCAGATACGTTGAGTGCAACGATCTTCTTTGCAAAGATATTATTAAATCCTCTCTTAGGAACACGTCTCTGGAGCGGCATCTGGCCGCCTTCGAAACCGGGTCGGATACTGCCGCCGGAACGAGCCTTCTGGCCCTTATGTCCCTTACCGGCTGTCTTACCCTGACCTGAACCGTGGCCTCTACCAATGCGCTTGCGCTCAAAGGTTGAGCCCGGAACAGCTGTAAGTTCATGCAGTTTCATTTATATGACACCTCCCTAATTTATGCTTCGGTAACCTCGACGAGGTGGCTTATTTTGCGGATCTTGCCCTGTGTTGCTGCGTTGTCGGGCTGTACTCTCTCGTCGCCGATCTTGTGCAATCCGAGTGCTTCAGCAGTAGCAATCTGATCCTTCTTTGAACCGATAAGGCTCTTTACAAGTTTTACTTTAAGGCTTGCAACCTTCTTAGCTCTAGGTGACATTGTTCATAATCCCCCTTAACCTAAGATTTCCTTAACGGACTTGCCGCGGATAGCAGCAACCTCTTCGACGTTGCGAAGCTTGGAAAGACCGTCAATTGTAGCTCTTACTACATTGCAAGGATTGTTAGAACGAAGGGCCTTTGTTCTGATGTCCTTGATGCCAACGCTCTCGATTACTGCACGAACTGCGCCGCCGGCGATAACACCGGTACCGGGTGCAGCCGGCTTTAAGAGAACGCGACCTGCATCGAACTCACCCATAATTTCATGAGGAATAGTTGTACCCTTTAAGGAAACCTCAATCATGTTCTTCTTTGCGTCCTCGATGCCCTTGCGGATTGCATCGGGAACTTCACGAGCTTTGCCGAGACCGAAGCCAACGTGACCGTTGCCATCGCCGACAACCATAAGTGCGGTGAATTTCATAATACGACCGCCCTTTACGGTTTTGGATACGCGGTTGAGTGCAACCATGCGTTCCTGAAGCTCCATTGTTGAAGCGTCAAAATTTGTAGCCAAAGTTATTCCTCCCTCTTAAAAATTGAGGCCGCCCTTACGGGCACCTTCGGCCAGCTCTTTGACGCGGCCGTGATAAATATAGCCGCCACGGTCAAAGACTACGTCTTTTATACCTTTTGCTGCGGCACGTTCTGCCAATAATTCTCCAACCTTGAAGGCTGCCTCTTTGTTTCCGCCGTAACCGAAATCCTTTTCGTTAGAGGAAGCGGCAACCAAAGTAACACCGTTTACATCATCGATGATCTGGGCGTAAATATTTGCGTTGGAGCGGAAAACATCAAGGCGCGGACACTCAGGTGTGCCGCAAATCTTACCGCGAACGCGAACGTGGCGGTGAAGTCTCGCCTTATTGCGACTTGGCTTATTAACCATTTCAATTCACTCCTTTTATTTCTTAGCGCCCTTACCGGCCTTGCCTTCTTTGCGTCTAACATATTCGCCCTGGTAGCGAATACCCTTGCCCTTGTAAGGTTCGGGCGGACGCTTTTCACGGATCTCTGCTGCAAACTGGCCAACGACCTGCTTGTCAGGACCGGAAACAACGACGAGGTTCGGATTAGGAACATCAATTGATATGCCTTCGATTTCAGGGATGATTACCTGATGGGAGAAACCAAGGTTCATTACGAGGTTGCTGCCCTGCTTCTGAGCACGGTAACCGATACCGTTAACTTCAAGTGTCTTTGTAAAGCCGTTTGATACACCCTCTACCATGTTGGCGATAAGTGTACGGGTAAGACCGTGAAGTGAACGAGCAGTCTTTTCATCGTTGATACGAGCAACAACGATTTCGTTACCCTCGATTTTTACTGTGATTTCCTGACGGATCTTCTGGGTAAGTGTGCCTTTTGCACCCTTAACGGTAATTACGTTACCGTCAAGCTTTACGTCAACTCCTGCGGGAATTGTGATCGGATTCTTTCCTATACGTGACATTTCGGCACCTCCTTACCAGACGAAAGCGAGAACTTCGCCGCCAACATTGTTAGCACGAGCCTGCTTATCTGTCATTACACCCTTGGAGGTGGAGAGGATTGCGATTCCAAGGCCACGCATGACCTTCGGCATATCCTCTACGTTTGTGTATATTCTCAAACCGGGCTTTGATACCCTACGCAGGCCGGTAATGACCTGAGATTTGTTCGGACCGTACTTGAGGGTGACGTGAATCACGCCCTGCTTGCCGTCCTCTGTAACTGTGAAGCCCTTGATGTAGCCTTCGTCAACGAGAATCTGAGCGATTGCCTTCTTCATGTTTGACGCAGGAATATCAACTGACTCGTGCTTTGCTGAATTTGCGTTACGAATTCGAGTAAGCATATCAGCGATTGTATCAGTAATCTGCATGTCATTAACCTCCTTACCAGCTTGATTTCTTTACGCCCGGGATCTCGCCCTTGTAAGCGAGTTCACGGAAGCAGATACGACAAATTCCATACTTGCGAAGGTAAGCATGAGGTCTGCCGCAAATTTTACATCTGTTGTATGCTCTTGTTGAGAATTTAGCAGCTCTGGTCTGCTTAATTTTCATAGCCGTCTTTGCCATTACAGTCCCTCCTCCTTATTTCGCAAACGGAGCGCCAAGCAAGCTGAGCAGCTCGAAGGCCTCTTCGTCTTTATTGGCTGTGGTTACGAAGCAAATGTCCATACCACGAACCTTGTCAATCTTATCATACTCGATTTCGGGGAAGATAAGCTGTTCCTTAACGCCCATCGAGTAGTTTCCGCGTCCGTCAAATGAGTTGGGGTTGATGCCCTTGAAGTCTCTAACTCTCGGGAGAGCTGCTGAGAACAAACGGTCAACAAATTCCCACATTTTTTCGCCGCGGAGTGTAACCTTTGCGCCGATAGGCATTCCTTCACGAACCTTGAAGTTAGCAACCGATTTCTTTGCGTTACAAATGATTGCCTTCTGGCCTGTGATCTGTGCCAAATCGTTGCATACGGCGTCAAGCACCTTTGAATTTTCGCGTGCTTCTGCGCCGCAACCTACATTGATGATAACCTTTTCAAGCTTCGGAATCTGCATGACGCTCTTGTAGCTGAATTTCTTCATCATTGCAGGCGCAACTTCGGCTTTATACTTTTCCTTAAGTCTTGCCATTGTCATGTTCCTCCTAACTTAAAACTCTGCTTTGCACTTAGCGCAAACGCGAACTTTTTTACCATCAACTGTCTTACGTCCTACGCGGGTCTGCTGCTTGCACTTGGGGCAAACAAGCTGAACCTTGCAGGCGTAGATTGCGCTTTCTGCCTGGATAATGCCCGAAGGATCACCGGCCTTGCGCGGTTTTACGTGTTTTGTGACGATATTGTGTTTTTCAACAATTACCTTACCCTCTGTCGGGCTGACTTCGAGAACCTTACCTGTCTGGTTGCGGTCCTTGTCGTCACCGGTAAGAATTTTGACAGTATCGCCGACTTTAATATTCATCTTGCTCATCAAAATTCTCCTCTCTTAGAGTACTTCGGGAGCGAGTGAAAGGATCTTTACATAGTCCTTTTCACGAAGCTCACGAGCTACCGGTCCAAAAATACGGGTACCTCTCGGGTTCTTGTCTTCTCTAATGATAACGGCAGCATTTTCATCAAATCTGATATATGTGCCGTCAGCACGGCGAACGCCATGTGCCGATCTTACGATAACGGCCTTTACAACATCGCCTTTTTTAACTGTGCCGCCGGGTGCAGCCTTCTTTACAGAGGCCACAACGACGTCGCCTATATTGGCATACCTTTTTCCAGATCCGCCGAGTACACGAATGCACATAAGCTCCTTTGCACCTGTGTTGTCGGCAACCTTAAGGTAACTCTGCTGTTGTACCACAGATATTCCTCCTTAATAATTGCGCAGTAGTATTTTAGATTGTAAAACTTACTTCGCTTTGGTAATGATTTCGACAACACGCCATCTCTTATCCTTGGACAGCGGTCTGGTCTCCATAATCATAACGCGGTCGCCAACGCTGCATGTGTTTTCTTCATCATGAGCCTTGAACTTTACCGTCTTTTTAACAATCTTGTTGTAAAGGGGATGCTTAACATTGTCCTCAATAGCAACAACAACTGTTTTATCCATCTTGTCGCTGACTACACGGCCAACGCGAGTTTTTCTAAGATTTCTTTCACTCATGGTTTAGCCTCCCTTTCTCAAGAATTAGCGCTGTTCTGGTATTCGCGGAGTACGGTAAGTACGCGTGCGATATCCTTCTTAACAGCCTTGATTCTCATCGGATTTTCGAGCTGGTTAACAGCATTCTGAAAACGCAGGTGGAACAGCTCTTCTTTAAGGTTCTTTAACTTCTCTTGAAGTTCAACCTCAGTCAGTTCTCTGAACTCATTTGCCTTCATTACTGCTCACCATCCTCTTTTGTAATAAATTTGCATTTGATAGGCAGCTTGTTAGCAGCAAGACGCATAGCTTCCTGCGCTACTTCCTTTGAAACGCCCGCAATTTCGAACATTACTCGACCGGGCTTTACAACTGCTACCCAATACTCAGGTGAACCTTTACCTGAACCCATTCGGGTTTCAGCCGGCTTTTCGGTAATCGGCTTATCCGGGAATACCTTGATCCAAACCTGACCGCCACGCTTGATGTAACGGGTCATAGCAATACGAGCTGCTTCGATCTGGTTAGCGGTAATCCATGCCGGTTCGAGTGCCTGCAAGCCAAATTCACCATTAGAAACGAAGTTACCACGCATAGCCTTACCGGTCAAACGACCTCTCTGTACTCTGCGGTACTTTACTCTCTTAGGCATTAACATTAGCGGGCTCCTCCTTCCTTGCGGGTCTTACGATTGTCATGAAGAACCTCGCCGGAATAGATCCAAACCTTTACGCCGAGACGGCCGTAGGTTGTGCTTGCTTCTGCGAAACCGTAGTCGATGTCGGCACGGATTGTCTGAAGCGGAATGGTTCCTTCATGATATGTCTCGCTACGGGCGATTTCTGCGCCGCCGAGACGTCCTGATACCTGAGTCTTTATGCCCATTGCGCCAAGACGCATTGCGCGTCCCATGCACTGCTTCATAGCGCGGCGGAAAGATATACGCTTTTCGAGCTGAGCAGCGATATTTTCAGCAACGAGCTGAGCATTTACGTCAGGGTTCTTAATCTCAACAATGTTGATGTTAACAGACTTACCAAGCATCTGCTCACACTGAGCCTTGAGCTTGTCTATTTCTGCACCGTTACGGCCGATAATCATACCGGGCTTTGCGCAGTGGATGTGAAGTCTTACCTTGTTTGCAGCGTCACGCTCGATTTCAATCTTTGAAATTCCAGCGGCAAAAAGCTGCTTCTTAAGGGTCTTGCGGATGTTGTAATCCTCAACAAGAGTGTCGCCAAACTGGCCGTCCTTCACGAACCAACGAGAATCCCAGTTTTTAATCACGCCGACACGGAGTCCGTGTGGATGAACTTTCTGTCCCATGTTAAATCCTCCTCAATTACTCTGCTTCCCTAAGTACCAGGGTCACATGTGAAGTTCTCTTGTAAATGTGGTATGCACGTCCATGTGCACGGGGACGGATTCTCTTAAGAATCGGTCCGGGGCAAGCCAAACATTCAGCAACATAAAGCTTTGAAACGTCCATGTTGTGATTGTTTTCGGCGTTTGCCATAGCTGACTTAAGCAGCTTCTCAAGCGGTTCACACGCAGCCTTGGGTGTGTGCTTGAGAATAGCCATGGCTTTTTCAGCAGGCTGATTGCGGATTAAATCCAAAACAATCTGAACCTTGCGGGGTGAGATGCGGATAAATTTTACCGTAGCTCTTGATTCCATAGTTAACTCTCCTTTCGGCTGGTGTTATTACTTGCCTGATGTCTTTGATCCGGCGTGACCCTTGAAGGTTCTTGTCGGAGCAAATTCACCGAGCTTGTGACCTACCATGTCTTCGGTAACATATACCGGAACATGCTTGCGGCCGTCGTGTACTGCAAATGTGTGACCTACAAAGTCAGGGAAAATAGTAGACGAGCGGCTCCATGTTTTGAGAACGCGCTTTTCGCCAGCTTCGTTCATCTGAAGTACTCTCTTTAAAAGTACAGGCTGTACGTATGGTCCTTTTTTAACGCTTCTTCCCATAATTCTTAGCTCCTCTCTCTACTATTTAGTACGACGCTTCGCAATAAACTTATCGGAAGCCTTGTGCTTTTTGCGGGTCTTGTATCCGAGTGTCGGTTTACCCCACGGGGTAACAGGGCCCGGACGTCCAATCGGTGACTTACCTTCACCACCACCGTGCGGGTGGTCGCAGGGGTTCATTACAGAACCGCGTACGGTAGGTCTCCATCCCATGTGGCGCTTGCGGCCGGCTTTACCGTAGTTAACGTTCTCGTGTTCAGGATTTGAAACCTGACCGATTGAAGCCATACAGTTTACCGGTACATAGCGAAGTTCGCCTGACGGGAGTCTGAGAAGGGCTTTGCCGCCCTCTTTTGCCATAAGCTGAGCCTGATTTCCTGCTGAACGGGCAAGCTGTGCGCCCTTTCCGGGATAAAGCTCAACGTTGTGAATAAAGGTACCTGTCGGAATGTTAGCAAGCGGAAGTGCGTTGCCCGGCTTGATATCAGCGGTTGTGCTGCTGATTACCTTGTCTCCGACCTTGAGGCCAACGGGAGCGATGATATATCTCTTTTCGCCGTCCTCATATTCAACAAGAGCGATGAAAGCGCTGCGGTTAGGATCGTACTCGAGAGTAACAACTGTTGCAGCAATATCAAACTTGTTGCGCTTGAAATCAATTATACGATACTTTCTACGGTTGCCGCCGCCACGGTGTCTTACTGTGATTCTACCGTAGCTGTTGCGTCCTGCCTTTTTGTCGAGTGGAGCAAGAAGGCTTTTTTCAGGAGCAACCTTTGAAAGACCGGAATAATCCATAACCGTCATTCCACGTCTACCGGGAGTAGTCGGTTTATAATGTTTAATTGGCATTTCGGTTTTCACTCCTTAAATAATAGCTTAGCGGGGATTGCCTTTTTCCCCATACATTGCGATTATTGATAATTTCTAACTATATAATGTAAGAAATTACATCATGCCTTCGAAGAACTCGATCGGCTTTGAATCTGCGGTGAGGGTAACAACGGCCTTTTTCCAAGAAGCAGTCTTGCCTTCGAAACGGCCATAACGGCGGAAGTGTCCGCGTACGTTAATTGTGTTAACCTTTGCTACCTTTACCTTGAAAAGCTCTGCAACTGCGTTTGCGATGTCAATTTTGGTAGCGTCTTTGGCAACCTTGAAGGTGTATTTCTTCATGTCACTGCCTGCCATGCTCTTTTCGGTGATTACCGGAGCAATGATGATTTCAGATGCGAGTTTCATTATGCATACACCTCCTCGATCTTCTTAACGGCGTCCTTAACGATAACTACTGTGTCAGCGTTGAGGATGTCGTAGGTGTTAATTGTGTTAACCTGTGCGGTCTTTGTTCCCGGGATGTTAGCTGCGCTCTTGATAGCGAACTTGTTCATTTCGGGGAGAACAATGAGTGTCTTCTTGCCTGCGCCGATAGCGTTCAGGCAATTAACAACAACCTTTGTCTTGAAAGAATCAACTGCCATTGAGTCGAGTACGATAACTGCGTTATCAACGACCTTGCTGGACAGAGCAGACTTGATAGCAAGCTTGCGTTCCTTCTTGTTGAGGGTGAAGCCGTAGTCACGGGGCTTGGGTCCGAGGGCGATACCGCCGTGGTACCACTGAGGAGCTCTGATGGAGCCCTGTCTTGCGTGACCGGTTCCTTTCTGGCGCCAGGGCTTTCTGCCGCCGCCGGAAACCTCAGAACGTGTCAGAGTAGACTGTGTACCCTGACGCTGATTAGCCAAGTAGCTAATAACAGCCATGTGCATAACGGCTGTATTGGGCTCGATGCCGAAAACGCCGTCGGCAAGTTCGATATCGCCGACCTTTTTGCCGGTCATATCTACAATATTAAGATTAGGCATTAGTCAACTCTCCTTTCTTACTTCGTCTTGACGCTGTCAGAGACAAATACATATCCGCCCTTAGGTCCGGGGATTGCACCCTTAACTGCGAGGATATTCTTTTCTGCGTCAACCTTGACAACAGCCAGGTTCTGGACTGTGACACGGACAGCACCCATATGGCCTGCCATCTTTTTGTTCTTGTAAACTCTTGACGGGGTTGAGCAAGCGCCCAATGATCCGCCGTGACGTGCTACCGGACCGGTACCGTGAGACATCTTAAGTCTGTGGAAACCGTGGCGCTTGATTACGCCTGCGTAGCCCTTACCTTTGCTGCGGCCAACTACGTCAACCGATTCGCCTTCGGCAAATACGTCAGCTTTTACAAGATCGCCGATGTTGAGAGCTGATGTATCATCGAGTCTGAACTCTTTGAGTACGCGCTTGGGAGCAACATCGTTCTTGTCAAAATGTCCTTTGAGCGGTTTGGTTACCTTGTTAGCTTTGATTTCGCCGTAACCGAGCTGAACAGCATCGTAGCCGTCGTTTTCAGCAGTCTTCTTGAATGTTACAAGACAAGGACCTGCTTCGATTACGGTAACAGGGATAACGTTGCCGTTCTGGTCAAAAACCTGGGTCATGCCAAGCTTTTTTCCAATGATTCCTTTTTTCATGTTTATTTCCTCCTTAATAGGTTATTGGTTGGCATTTCGCCAACATGACCTTACCCGCGAAAAATCGATTAAAGCTTGATCTCGATTTCAACGCCGGCAGGGAGCTCAAGACTCATCAGAGCTTCAACGGTCTTGTTTGAAGGTCTGAGAATGTCGATAAGCCTTTTGTGTGTGCGTGTTTCAAACTGTTCGCGGCTATCCTTATATTTATGGACAGCACGGAGAATGGTAACGATCTCTCTGTCAGTAGGGAGCGGAACGGGTCCCGAAACTCTTGCGCCGGTGCGCTTTGCGGTTTCAACAATCTTTTCCGCTGACTGATCGATAAGCTTGTGATCGTAGCTCTTCAGTCTGATTCTGATTTTTTCCTTTGCCATTTGAATTTCGCCTCCTTATTTAATAGGTGGGCAGGATTCCAAAACTTCTTTACACCGCTCCGGGTGTTTCAACTCTATTCGTTTTAAAACCGGACTTGTCCATAGGCGGTCAAGTACCTCTGGAATACCATAGCTTTTGACCAACAAATCCGGAATAGCGAATTCAACAGTGAAGTTTTTTTAATCGCCCGGTTTAAAATCGGACATACTCCGCGGAAATTTCCCAACTCAGAGGTCGGCCACCTCCCGCATCATCGCATATCTGCACGCATATTTTCAGACGCGTGCCTGAATATAATATCATACCAAGCTGTCATTTGCAAGATTTTTTTTACTTTTTCCCGATTTTGTCGCATTTTCTACCTTTTTCATAAGTGGTGACAATCCGTAACGCGCATTTTGTGCAAAGTGACGAAATTTTTGGGCTATTTTTGTGTTTTTGAATGGATTTGAGTGAAATTTCGGTTGCAACCGAAATAAAAATTTCTAAAAAATCAGCATAATGTATAAAAAAACTCCGAGCGTGTTATCAAGCTCGGAGTTTCATTCATAAAATCAGCAAATTGCATTTCAAAACGTCACGCAAAATACGCCTATATATAATGTAAGGAAAACGACTATTTGGGGTCGTCAAAATATTTGAGTTCCTTTTTCTTTCGCGTAATCGGAATATAAACGTTTGCGAAAATCAGCACTACAAGACAAATTCCGATAAGCACGGCAATTATATAGCAGAAAATAAGTATTGACGCTCCTCTGTTCTCGTCCTTATCCTTATTTACCGCGGTTGAATTCGCGCTATCCTGCTGTGATGCGGCATTCGAGCTGACCATGGGTCGAGATGAACCGGCATAATCGGGCGAAGATGACTCGGGTTCGATTGACGTATCGGACGAAGCAGGTTCCGATGAAGTCAACTCCGACGAGGTCGGTGCTTCGCTTGATATTTCGCTTTCTGGCGTTGACGGTTCGGACGGTGTTTCAGACGGAGCGTTTTCACTTACGTCAGGCACCGAAGCCGTACTGCTCACCTCTTCGGTAGCGGTCGCCCAAATTGCAACGGGCATAGCCACCAAAATCAGCAAGCAGCAGACAAAGGATAAAAGCCGTTTCATTTTTTTAATACGCCTTGCCCCAGCAAACCATGCAGGTTGCAGGTTTGCCGCAGCAAACGCACTTGTCATCAATATTCTTCTGGTCAAACGGGATGCAGCGTGAGCCGACACCTGTAATTTCCTTTACCTTGTCCTCACACTCCTCATCACCGCACCACATAGCCATAACGAAACCATCGCCCTTTTCGGCGAGGGTATCCTTGATTTCGTCCATTGTTTTGCAACAATAGGTCTTATTCTCGCGGTTTTCGAGGGCTTTTTTATACATCAAAGCACGGATTTCTTCGAGCTTTTGACCGACAACGAGGTTGATTTCGTCAAGCGAAACCGCAACCTTTTCGCCGCCGACACGCATGGCAACCACGCACTGATTATTTTCGATATCGCGAGGACCGATTTCGATACGGAGAGGCACGCCCTTCATCTCGTACTCGGCGAATTTCCATCCGGGGCTGTTGTCACTGTCGTCAAGCTTGACACGATAGTTCTTCGCAAGCATTTCTTTAAGCTCGGTTGCCTTTTCGATAACGCCGGGCTTATGCGATGCAACAGGAATAATTACCGCCTGAACAGGTGCTATGTCGGGCGGCAAAACGAGTCCGTTATCGTCGCCGTGGGTCATAATTACCGCGCCGATGAGACGTGTGGTAACGCCCCACGAGGTCTGATGCGGATGAACTCGCTTATTCTCCTTATCGGCGTAGGTAATATCAAACGCCTTTGCAAAGCCGTCGCCGAAATAATGCGAAGTACCTGCCTGCAACGCCTTTCCGTCGTGCATGAGAGCTTCAATTGCGTATGTCGCCTCGGCTCCTGCAAACTTGTCCGATTCGGTCTTTTTGCCCTTTATAACAGGCATTGCAAGGTAACGCTCGCAGAAATCGGCATACACGTTAAGCATCTTTTCGGTTTCGTCGATTGCTTCCTCGGCGGTTGCGTGAATTGTATGACCTTCCTGCCACAGAAATTCGCGTGAACGAAGGAAGGGACGAGTAGTCTTTTCCCAACGGACAACGCTTACCCACTGATTATACAGCTTCGGCAGGTCGCGCCACGACTGAATTATATTAGCGTAGTGTTCGCAGAAAAGTGTTTCGGACGTGGGACGGACACAAAGCTTTTCTTCCAGTTCGTCCTTTCCGCCGTGGGTAACCCAAGCAACCTCGGGCGCAAATCCCTCGACGTGATCCTTTTCCTTCTGCAAAAGACTTTCGGGAATGAACATCGGCATACATACGTTTTCATGTCCTGTTGCCTTAAACATTCCGTCCAGAATGCGCTGAATATTCTCCCAAATTGCGTAACCGTAAGGACGTATAACCATACATCCCTTTACGCTGGTATATTCGATAAGCTCCGCCTTCTTTACGATGTCGGTGTACCACTGGGCAAAGTCGACATCCATCGAGGTTATAGCTTCGACCATTTTCTTTTCAGCCATTATTTTCTCTCTCCTAATCTAATCGTTTCGCCGGGTTTTACCGACATTAGCTCGTCATCGGCATAAAACCAAATTTCTGTTGCCGTGGGGTTATTTATCAGGGTGCCGTCGGCACTCACATTAAGCTTATTCATATTGGTAAAATAATCGTAAATTTCGATATTCGTGGCGTAGAAAACGTCATCTCTATTCCCGGCTTTTTCACAAAATCTTTCGATCGAATTCCAATTATTATCACTATTAAATTCGAAACTGTGTCCCCAAACGTACATAAGCTTTGTCCTGTTGTGAGGGGCATTTAAAAATTCGTCAAGCAGTTCAAAAAGGCGCTCGTTATTATGATGGGCGGTTGGGTGCCACTTCATAAAATCGGTCGGGAAATCGAATCCTTCGGTTGAGTGAACGGTACGGGCATAAACCATTCCTGCCCTCTGACAGCTCGCGATTACGTCGTCATTAAACCATCCGTAAGGATAGGACATTCCGCGTATTACGTAACCGCAACGATTCTCGTACATCAGGCGATCGGCGAGAATTTCGTTCACATTCTCCTCGTCGCTCAGCTCGGTCATATTCGGATGACTTTTTCCATGGCAGGAAATTTCGTGTCCCGAAAAAAGCTCAACACACTCCTCCGCCGAAAGACTCCAACCGTCAGCCGAATCACGACCGCTATTGAGATGGAAGGTGCCCTTTATTCCGTTTTTATTAAAAATTTCGACCAAGCGACGATCATAAATCGGCCCGTCGTCATAGCTCATGGTCAAAACCTTTTTCTTTCCGTACGGAAAAACGCCAAATTCAAGCTTCATATATAACTCCAAAAATACACCAAAACCGTCTTAAAGGCGAATTCCCCTTAAAACGGCTCGATTAAGTAAAATGGTGTGGCGTATGTATCGATAAAATTATTTATTCTCCTCAATATAGCGGACAATGTCGCCTACTGTCTTAATTCCTTCGACATCTTCGTCAGCTACTTCTAGCTCAAATTCATCCTCGATAGACATTACCAGGTCAACCATATCAAGACTGTCCGCGCCGAGATTTTCGACGATGTTTGATGTCATGGTAACTTCATCCTGTTCGAGATCGAGCTGATCACAAAGAATCTCTCTAACCTTTTCGAATACCATAAATACTCTCCTAACCAAAAAAATTGTACCAATTTATTTACATCTCAAAATAAATATGATATTATAATGAAATGTCTTAATAAATAATATTTAAGTATTCGCCCTTTGTCAATAGGTTTTGCGAATTTTTTTAATTTTTAATTCAAGGAGGTTGTCGAAAAATGGATAACAAAAGATATTCAGTTATCGGTCATCCAATCGGTCACACAATGTCACCTTTTATCCACCAGCGTTTATTCGAAATAAACGAAATCGGTGCAGAATATTCCAAACTCGACATAGCCCCCGAGAAATTAGATACGGAGTTTGGCACTCTCCGCCGACTTAATGGCTTCAACGTGACCATTCCGCATAAACAAGCGATCATTCCCCTACTTGACGAGCTTGATGGGTCAGCCGAGCTTTGCGGCGCGGTAAACACCGTTTCCGTCGGCGAAAAGGTGATTGGCTACAACACCGACAAATACGGATTTACAGCCGCTCTTTCCCGCGCAGGAATCGACCTTTTGGGAAACGTTCTGATTTGCGGAATCGGTGGTGCTTCGCGCGCAGTTGCCTTCGCCGCCGCTGAAAAAGGATGCAAAATCACCTTTGGCATCAGAAAAGGCAGCGAGGACAAAGCAAGGACTCTTTGTGCTGAAATAGACGCTCGTTTCGGCGACGTCGAAACCGAAATCGTAAGCTATGACGAAATTGGCGGCGAATATGACCTGGCGGTTAACGCTACTCCTGTCGGAATGTACCCAAATACCGAAAAATCGGTGCTTTCCGAGGAACAAATATGCCGCTGCAAAGCCGTTTATGACCTGATATACAATCCCGAAGAAACCGAATTTTTGCGCCTGGCGAAAAAGAACGGGATAAAATGCGACGGCGGAATGTCGATGCTTGTTTTGCAGGCGGCAAAAGCTCACGAAATATGGTACGGCGCAAAATTTAACGACGCGCAAATTGACCGAATTATTGAGGACGCTTCCAACGAGTTGAAGGTTATTTTCAAGGGCGGTGACGAGCAATGAACATAATTCTGAGTGGATTCATGGGCTGTGGCAAAACCACCATTGGCAAAATCATTGCGCGAAAGCTGGACCTCGCTTTTATCGACACGGACAAGCTAATTGAGGAAAGAGAAGGTCGGAAGATAAGAGAAATCTTTGACACCGACGGCGAGGGCTATTTCAGAGATAAGGAACACGAAATTTGCGCCGAACTTTCGCGTGAGGATAACAAGGTTATTGCAACGGGCGGCGGTGCGCTCACCTTTAACCGAAATAAAGAAGTGCTTTCAAAAAGCGGTCGGATTATCTTTATCGACGTTGACCTCGACACCATAATAAAAAGGATTGGCAACGATAGCAGACGCCCACTGCTGAATAGCGAAACAAGGACGCTTTTTAATAAGCGTAACCCGATTTATAAGAAAAATTGCGATTTTACAATCACCGTCCGCGGTGATGTTTCGGCACGAGAAATCGCTGATAATATCATTAAATATTACATAAAAGGAGAAAAGCGATGAACATTATAATTGTCGGACTCGGTCTCATCGGCGGCTCATACGCAAAGGCGATTAAACGATACACAGACCACCACGTAATCGGCATCGACGCTGACGAAACGGTTATTAAATATGCCCTTTCTCACGGCGCAATCGACAAGGTTGCCGACGATAACGATATTAAAAATGCCGATATTGTAATCGTTTCGCTTTATCCAAAGGCAGCAGCCGATTTCATAAACAACAACGCCGACCTATTTAAAGACGGCGCGGTCGTTACCGACAGCTGCGGCGTAAAAAGGGCTATTTACAGCCAACTTTCTGACAAGGTATTTAGCGGCAAATTTACCTTTATCGGCGCTCACCCAATGGCAGGAAAGGAACACAGCGGCTTTGATTACAGCGATGCCGACCTTTACAAAGGGGCAAGTTTAATTATCACGACCGACGAGCCGGATAGTACCGCGGCAAAGTTGCTCCAAAATCTCGCCGAGCAAATTGGATTCACCCGTTGCACAGTTTGTACTCCTGAAAGGCACGATAAAATGATTGCCTTTACCTCACAGCTTCCCCACGTGCTTGCGTGCAGCTATATTTCCGACCCGCTTGCCCTTTCGCACAAAGGGTTTTCTGCCGGCTCATTCCTCGACGTTACGAGGGTTGCTTTCATAAACGACGTTATGTGGTCGGAGCTGTTTATCGACAACGCCGACCATCTCTGTGACGAAATTGACGAGCTGATAAAGAATCTTTCGGTATTCAAAGCGGCAATCAAAAACGAGGACAAGCAGGCACTCAGCCGAATAATGATAAAATCACGTGAACTGAAAGAGAAAACATAATGAAAAGTATAAACGTACTTAATAAATACGACATTTTAATAAAAAGAGGAATCATAAACAACTGCGGTGACCAGATTAAAAAGATTTCGAAGGCGAATATTGCCGCTGTTGTAACCGATGACAACGTAGCAAAGCATTATCTTGACACGGTTACCGCTTCGCTTGAAGGAGCAGGTTTCAAGGTATTTAGCTTCGTTTTTCCTCACGGAGAAGAAAACAAAACCATTGAAACGGTAATGCAAATGGTCGAATTTTTTGCTGAGTGCGGACTGACACGCTCGGATATTGCCATTGCGCTCGGTGGCGGTGTTTGCGGTGATATGTGCGGATTTGCGGCGGCAATTTATCTGCGCTCAATCAGCTTTGTGCAGATACCGACCTCCTTGCTCGCGCAGGTCGATTCGTCGGTCGGCGGAAAAACGGGTTGCGACCTCGCAGTTGGCAAAAACCTCGTTGGAGCGTTTCATCATCCGTCGCTTGTGCTTATCGACCCCGATACCCTCTCGACACTGGACGAAAAATATATGGCCGACGGAATGGGCGAAATTATAAAATACGGCTGTATCAGCTCAAAAGCGCTTTTTGAAAAGCTTGAAAAGGGCGAAAAATATGCCGATATTGACCAAATTATTTATGAGTGTGTAAAAATTAAAGCAGAAATTGTTGAGAATGATTTTACCGAGCAGAATGAAAGAATGCTTCTCAACTTTGGCCACACGGTCGGCCACGCGATAGAAAAGCTTGATAATTTCAGCGGTCTATCTCACGGAATGGCGGTTGGCGTAGGTATGATTATGCTTTCGAAAGCCGCTGAAACAAAGGGGCTGACACGGGTCGGTGTCGCGGATAGAATTACGAAATTACTCGAAAAATATGGCATGCCGACCGAAACAGATTATGAAAAAGAGATTATTGCCAATGCCGCGATGAACGATAAAAAAAGACGTTCAAACAGCTTGAACATCGTTTTAATCAAGGACATTGGCGAGGGGTATATTTACAAAACCGAGTGTGATAAATTCGGAGACTTTTTAAAGGGAGCTGAGTAAAAAGTGAACGCGATAATTACGCCAAAGCGACTTTCGGGCGACGTTACCGTCCCATCGTCAAAGAGTGCGTCCCACCGCGCAATCATTTGCTCCGCTCTCGCAAAAGGAAAAAGCCGAATTAAAGGCGTTTCGCTTTCTGACGATATTCTCGCAACCCTCGGCGCAATAAAGGCGCTCGGTGCTTCGGTCGAAACCGACGGCGACGATTACATTATCACAGGTATAACCGAGCCGAAAAAAAGCGCAAATGTTGACTGCGGCGAGTCGGGCTCGACACTCAGGTTCTTTATTCCGATTGCCGCGGCTCTCGGCGCAAGCGCTGTATTCGAAGGACACGGACGACTCGTTGAAAGACCGCTTTCAACCATCACCAATCTGCTCAGTGAGCATGGTATCACCTGCCGCTATACCTCAAACGTAAATTTACCGCTCGAAATTAGCGGAAAGCTAAACGAAGACCGATTTGTAATCGGCGGCTCGGTCAGCTCACAGTATATTACGGGGCTTCTATTTGCCCTTGCATACATAGGAAAAGAGGCAGAAATCGTTATATCCTCCCCTCTCGAATCGGCAGGATACGTCGATATGACGGTGGATACTCTTTCGCAATTTGGCGCAAAAATCGAAAAGACAGAATGCGGATATTTGGTTCATCCGTCGGTCCTCACAGCCACCGACATTACAGTTGAGGGAGATTGGTCGCAGGCGGCATTTTTCCTTGCAGCTGCGGCTCTCGGCGGCGAAATAAAAATACACGGACTCAATAAAAACTCGTTGCAGGGCGACCGCGACTGCGAAAGAATATTCAGAGAAATCGGCACAAAAATCGAATGGAAGGACGGCGTTTTACACGCTGAAATGGGCGAACTGATGCCCGTAAGCATTGACGCGTCTCAAATTCCCGATATTATACCGCCGATTGCGGCTGTACTCGGTCAGTGCGAAGGCAGGTCAACCATAAGCAACGCTTATCGGCTCAGAATAAAGGAAAGTGACCGCCTTTCTGCCATTGCGAGAGGGCTGGTCATGAACGGAATAAGCGTAGTAGAAGGCAGAGATATTCTGGTCATCGACGGCGAAAGATTAAAGGGCGGAAACATCGACGGATTCGCCGACCACCGAATTGTTATGGCGTTCAGTATTGCCGCCGCATACGCCGAAAACGAGAGCATAATTTCCTGCGCAGAGGCGGTAAATAAGTCATATCCCAAATTTTTTGAAGATTTTGCAAGCATCGGAGGTGCTGTTAATGTCATCTAATATAGGCAAATATATTTCGCTGCAAATATTCGGCGAAAGTCACGGTAAAGCCATTGGAGCGGTTATCGACGGGTTACCCGCAGGGGTTGAACTCAACTTCGATAAAATTGCCGAGCAGATGGCAAGACGAGCTCCCGGAAAGGATAAGACGGCGACTCCGCGAAAAGAGGACGATATTCCCGAAATTCTGTCGGGGATAAAGGGTTCGGTAACTACAGGTGCGCCACTCTGCGCCGTGATTTACAACACGAATACAAGGTCGAGCGATTACAGCGAATTTGAAGCTATGCCGAGACCGTCACACGCCGACTATCCGGCATCTATACGCTTTGACGGAAACAATGATTTAAGCGGCTCGGGACATTTTTCGGGACGACTTACTGCGCCGATGACCTTTGCAGGTGCGGTTTGCCGCCAAATTCTCGAAAAGCACGGAATCACCGTTGGCGGTCACGTGTATTCAATCGGCGGAGTCGGTGACACCGGCTTTGACCCCGTAAACGTTGACGCAGAGCAACTGAATGGGCTTAACACACTCGCTTTTCCGACGGTTGATAAAACGGCTGAGGAAAAAATGCGCGAAAAAATCGAAGCCGCCCGAATGGACGGTAACTCGATTGGCGGCACTGTCGAAATCGCAGTGGTAGGACTACCTGCCGGATGCGGAGACACAATGTTTGGCTCGATAGAAAGTCGCATTAGCGAGGCACTTTTCGGCGTTCCTGCTGTAAAGGGAATCGAATTCGGTGCAGGATTCGGCTTTGATAAAATGCTTGGCAGCGAAGCCAATGACAGATACGTGAACAAGGATGGAAAAATCGCAACGGTAAGCAATAATAACGGCGGTATTCTCGGAGGGCTTTCGAATGGAATGCCGGTCATTTTCAGGGCGGTTTTAAAGCCAACGCCATCAATTTCAAAGCCGCAGGAAACCCTGAATCTTACTACAATGGAAGCCGAAACCCTTTCGATAAAGGGCAGACACGACCCTTGCGTAGTTGTACGCGGACTCGCCGCCATCGAAAACCTCGTTTGCTTTGTAATTTGCGATATTTTGAAAGGTAACGGAATTATATGAACTTGGACGAAATTAGAGTCGATATTGATAAAATCGACAAGGATATTGTCGAACTGATTAAAAAAAGAATGAACCTTTCCCTTTCGGTCGCCGAATATAAAATCAATAACGGCAAAAAGGTATTTGACGCCGAAAGAGAAAAGGCAATACTCGACAAAGTGGATAATTTCGGCGGAGAATACGGACGTGCGGCACGGCTCATTTACTCCACAATTATGGAGCAAAGTCGCGCACTTCAATACCCTCTCGTTAACTCGGAGCTTGGTATAAAGCAGGAGTCACTCGACCCCGACAGCGTAAAAAAGGTCGCTTGTCAAGGGGTTAAGGGTGCATACTCGTACGCTACAGCAAAGCAGATTTATAAAAACGCCGAAATCATCTTTTGTGAACGATTCAGCGACGTTTTTGATGCGGTTGAGAGGGGTGACGCCGAAATCGGCGTTGTCCCGGTAGAAAATTCGTGGGCAGGTTCGGTTCACGAGGTGTACGACCTTTTGATTGAAAGAAAATTCTACATCGCAAATGCGGTTGATGCGAGGATTTCGCATAATCTGATTGGCGCAAAGGACGCAGAAATCGGCGACGTTAAGCAGGCACTTTCTCACGAGCAGGCGCTTCGTCAATGCGCCGAATTCCTTGACAAAAACGGCATTGAGCCGGTCGGCTGCTTAAACACCGCAATCGGTGTCAAGAAGGCGGCTGAAATGAATAACAAGCAGGTCGGTGCAATCGGCTCGACTGCCGCCGCAAACGAATTCGGTATGAAAATACTGGCACAGAACATTGCTTCGTCCGACTGCAACGTTACTCGATTCGTTTCGGTGTCGAATAAATTTTACACAAGCGAAAAGGCGGATAAAATCAGCATCGTTTTCAGCATTCCGCATAAGCCAGGTGCTTTGTACTCGGTATTTTCGCGATTTGCCGCCGCAGGGCTCAATATGTCAAAAATCGAGTCGAGACCGATTAAAAACCATAATTTCGAATATCTTTTCTACGTTGACCTTATCGGAAAGCTGATTAGCAAGGACACTCTTTGCACCATAAATTCGCTCAGCGAGGAGCTTGACGAGTTTACCTTGATGGGCAACTACGAAGAAAAAGAGATAAAAATCGACTGATTTGTTGCAAAATAATTTATTGGTGGTATAATTTACTATATTTTTTCTATTTTTTAGAAGTGAGTGATAATAAAATGGGCAACCTCATTCTGCCAAAGAGCTATAAATCCAACCTTACATTACGCGAGACTCAACGTGCTATCAAGCTACTGAAGGACACCTTTCAGGTAAAGCTTGGTCGTGCGCTTAATCTCGACCGCGTAACCGCGCCCGTTATCGTTACAAAGGCAAGCGGTATCAACGACGACCTCAACGGAATTGAGCGCAAGGTTGAATTTGACATGAAGAATATCGAGGGCATCTGCGAGGTAGTTCAGTCCCTCGCAAAATGGAAACGAATGGCCCTCTATCGCTATGGCTATGGCGCAGGCGAAGGCATCTTTACCGATATGAACGCCATTCGTCGCGACGACGACTGCGATAACCTGCACTCGATTTATGTCGACCAGTGGGACTGGGAAAAGGTTATATGCCGAGAGGACAGAAACATTGACTTTTTAAAGGATACGGTGACCAAAATCATAAAGGCACTCGTCGAAACCCAGGATGTGCTGAACGAGGCATTTCCCCAGCTGACAAAGCGACTGAACGAGGACGTTTTCTTCATTACCACGCAGGAGCTTGAGGATATGTACCCCGACCTCACGGGAAAGCAGCGTGAAAACGAAATCACCAAAAAGCACGGTACTGTTTTCATCATGCAAATCGGCGAAAAGCTGAAAAGCGGAAACAAGCACGACGGTCGAGCTCCCGACTATGACGATTGGTCGCTCAACGGCGATATTTTGGTTTGGAACGATATTCTCGACTGCGCAATCGAAATTTCGAGCATGGGAATCCGCGTTGACGAAAAGTCACTCGACGAGCAGCTTAAAAAAGCAGGCGCCGAGGAAAGACGCAATTTTCCCTATCACAAGGGTATTTTGGACGGCACTCTCCCCCTCACAATAGGCGGAGGAATCGGACAATCGCGAATCTGCTTACAGCTTCTCGAAAAGGCACATATCGGCGAGGTGCAGACATCCCTCTGGCCCGAGGATATGAGGCAAAAATGTAAGGAAAGCAACATCGAATTATTATAATTAGCGATACAAAAAACGCTGTGAAACCAAACGTTTCACAGCGTTTTTTTAATTTATTTCTCTTATTTCATTTCGCCGAATTTGTTCATTACAAGACCTGTAATAAGCTTCGGATAAAAATAGGTTGACTTTTGCGGCATTTTTTCGCCTGCGGTAGCAACTGCGCTGATTTCGCTTACGCGTGTGGGATTCATAATAAAGCAGCAATTTGCCTTATTTGTATTTACCCATTCGATAGCTTCCGCCTGGTCGCGAGTGTAAGTGAGATTGATTTGATTAGCCATATTTTCCTTATCAATCTTCATAATTCTCTCTAAAATCAAGCTGTGGAGAACGGTTACGTCAAGTCCGCGTAATGCTTCGCTTGCATTCGGGTACATATCGCAAAGCGGCTGCATTGATTTGAGTGTCATGAGGGCGATTTTATCGCCGCTGTACATAACAACTGCCTTTTTACCATCGGCGTATTTCATATCGAGGAAGGGCTTTATTTCGCCCTCGTTAGCGAGGAGGGTAATGTCAAAATAGTCGGCGCAATTAGCGATTACCTCGTCGGAATTGAAGCTGTCGAGGTCGCGTACAATTCGGTGTGTCGGGAATACGACAAGTCCGTCGTCATCGAGGTCAACGAGGGTCATCATGCAATAGTCCGAAGCTGCTCCGATTTCGGCATTTTCGGTTTCGCGAAGGTGATTACGCATATTGAGTGAGGTCTCGTAACGGTGGTGACCGTCGGCGATATACAACTTTCTATCAGCAAACTGGGCGGTAAGGGTAGCAAGTGCATCCTTGTCATAGATTGCCCAAAGCGAATGAGTTACGCCGTCGGAATCGGTAAAGCTCTGGTCGGGAGTGCCGCTTGACAGACGGCTGATAAGCTCGGCTGTTTCGCCCTTTTCATCCTTGTAAAGTGAATAAATCTGTGAAAAATTGCAACGAGTGGCTTTAAAAAGATTAAATCTGTCCTGCTTTGCCTTTGACAAGGTTTCTTCGTGCGGAAGGACAACCCCCTTTGAAAATTCCTCAATCTTTACACGGCAAACAATACCCTTGAAGGAATAGTTTACGCCTTCTACGCTGAATTTTTCTTCATAAACGTAGATGCCTTCCTGCTCGTCACAGGCGATGATTCCGTTTTCTTCCCAATCGGCGAGTACGTTAGCCGCCTCTTTATACGGGTCATCGCCCTTCGGCAATTCAAGACGGATGATGTTATGCTCATTTTTCTTTAAAAATTCGAGTCGCTGTTCCTCGGAAATAATGTCGTAGGGAGGACAACAAAGCTCGGCGATTTCTCCTGCCTTTTCGGTAAAGCGGAGTGCCTTAAATGCTTTAATTTCTGCCATTTTATATCAACTCCAAAAAAATATTAAAATAATTTTATAACAAATCCACTTTTTAGTCAACAAATAAATAAAAAAACTGTTTATTTATTTACAAATCTATTGTATAATACTTATTTGGTGGGATAGTTCATTAAAAGTTAACACTTTTATCACCGCCGTTTGTTAATATTCAGGTATAAGTATTTTATTATGGATTATACTCTGCTTTAAAGCGTAATTGGAGGTATAAATATGATTGAGATTAAAAATCTCTCAAAGCGCTACGGCAATCAGCTTGCAGTAGATAACATCAGCTTCACTATCAAAGATGGAGAGGTTCTCGGCTTTCTCGGTCCTAACGGCGCCGGTAAATCGACAACCATGAATATCCTCACGGGTTACCTTTCCGCTACTACGGGAAGTGTATCAATTTCGGGCTACGACATTCTCGAAAATCCCGACGAGGCAAAGAGTCACATCGGCTATCTGCCCGAGCACCCGCCCCTCTATCCCGACATGACGGTTGACGAATATCTCAGCTTTATGTTCGACCTCAAAAAATCGAAATTACCGAAAAAACCGCATCTCGACGAAATTTGTCGCTTGGTAAGGATACACGACGTCCGTCACAGAATCATTAAGCATCTGTCAAAGGGTTATCAGCAGCGTGTAGGTATTGCTCAGGCGCTTATCGGCAACCCTGACGTACTCATTCTCGATGAGCCGACGGTTGGTCTCGACCCCAAGCAGATTATCGAAATCCGTAAGCTCATTACATATCTTGGAAAGAATCATACCGTTATCCTTTCGTCGCACATTCTGTCAGAAATTCAGGCAGTTTGCGAAAGAGTTATTATCATTAACAAGGGCAGAATCGTCGCCGATGATAAGATGGACAATCTTTCGAAAGTGTTATGCGAGGATAATTCCCTCATCGCACGAGTAAAGGGCCCTGACAAGAACGTATTGCAGCTCATCAAATCCATTCCGGGAGTAACCGACGTTATGCTCCTCGGAAAGAGTGAGCTTGGCTCATTCGAGTACAAAATCGACGTTGCAGCCAACAACGATATTCGCGGCGAACTCTTTTCGCGTCTCGCTGACCGCAACTGGACGCTTCTTATGTTAAGACCGAACGAGCTCACACTCGAAGAAGTATTTATGAAGCTCGTTGACGGCACTGCCGACATGATGCAAATCGAAAACATTTCTAAATCGACAGATGCCGCCGAGGATAAAAAGTCCGACAACACAGCGGCTTTGAAGGCGGTAAACGAAATTATGGGAAAGGCCATCGAGCAATTTGACCATCCCGACGAAATCAAAACCGAAAAGGAGGGTAAATAATCATGTCAGCAATATTTAAACGCGAATTAAAATCATATTTTACCTCCCCTCTCGGCTACATTGTTGTTCTCCTCTATTTACTGCTTGGAGGCGCTTTGTTCGGCTATATGTTCCGCTCGGGATATGCTCAGATTGAAAGCATTTTCTCCTATATGTCTAATTTCAGCTTTTTCCTCATTCCCGTACTGACAATGCGACTTTTCAGCGAGGAAAAACGCGCAAAAACCGACCAGGCGCTTTTCACCGCACCGATTAAGATTACCCATATCGTTATGGGCAAATTCTTTGCCGCTCTGGCTGTAATCGGTCTGGTTAACGTTATTACATTCATCTATCAGTTCATTTTCTCGGTCATGATAAGCGTAAACTGGGTAAGCTATTTAAGCTGCTTGCTCGGTACCATGCTTTTCTCTGCGGCGCTTATTTCACTCGGCTTGTTCATTTCAGCCCTGACCGAAAATCAGATGGTTGCCGCTATGGGAAGTTTGGCCGCAACCCTCGTTATTATGATGATGGAAACCATCGCTTCGCTGGTTCAAAGCATCGACCTGCTGTATAAAGTATTCAACTTTATCGCCTTTAACACACGATACAATTCCTTTATCAGCGGACTTTTCAGCTATTCCGACGTTGCATTTTTCATCAGCTTTACGGCGATATTCCTTTTCCTCACCGTCAGAATTATCGAAAAGCGCAGATGGGCAGGCGGTTCAAAGGAGCAGAGCTACGCTCTCGTTACCCTGCTGACCTTTGCTTCGACCATCATTTTCGGCTGGCAGGCAGTAAATCAGTTTATCACAAACAACAATAACCCGAATACCTCTACCCTCGTTTTTGCCATTGTATTTACCCTTATCGCTCTCGTTTCGGCGGCAGGTTCGGTATTCAGCGCACTTAAATTTGTTAAAATTCACGCTTCGCGTAAAAAGGGCACCGTTGTAGTTTCGCTCGACCACAAGGGCGAATGGAAATGTCCCCTCTGTAACACCCGAAACACCGACCTCAACAACTTCTGTGTAAAGTGTGACATTCAGCGCGTTTCAAATCAAGCACAGGCCGCCGCTTACGTTAAACCGAGTAAGAAAAAATCGGTAAAGCACGGAGCTTATGCGCTGGTTATTTCAGCAGTATTCGTCGCAATCATTATCGGACTCAACGTTGCGGCATCGGCACTCGCCGAGGCGTATCCCCTCACACTCGACCTTACCAAAGATAAGGACTATTCAATAAGTGAAGAAAACCTCGAATATATCGAAAAAATTTCACGCGACGTTACCATCACCGTTTGCGCTGACAAGAAGGAATACAGCGACGGCACCTACGCAAGTCTCATTGCGTCGAACGGCATATTCGATTATTCAAGCGGCGCCTTCTTTCAGCAGACCGAGCTTCTGCTCAAAGAATACGAAGTAAGAAGCGACAAGGTTAAAGTTCAGTACATTGACCCGCAAAGCACAGAATTTTCGAACTATTCGTCAAAGTACCCCTCCGAAACCTTCTCGACGGGTGACATTCTCATCGAATGCGAATTTGAGCTTGACGGAAAGACTGTTAAGCACTATCGCCATCTCGACGCATTCGACCTCTATACCATCGAAAGCACTCAGCAGAGCGAGGAATTCTATCAGTATTACTACTACGGTTACTCGTACATTCTCCACGAGTCAAAGGTGGAAACGGCTGTAACCTCGTCAATTTACTCGGTTACATCGGACAAAACGTTTGAGGTTGCGCTTATCACAGCCAACGGCGGTCAGACGGTAGATGCGCTTCAAAGCGTTATGGAGGCAAATAACTACTCCTTCACCGAAATTGACAGCTTGGTTACAAAGGATATTCCCGAAAACACCGACCTCATAATAATCGCCGCTCCGACGATGGACTATTCCGAAAACGAGCTTAAAAAGCTCGATGAATTCCTCGATTTAGAGGGCGAAAGAGGCAAGAATATCATTTACATCCCCGATGCGACAACTCAGGGCGAAAATCTGCCCAACCTGACCGCATTCATTGGCGAATGGGGATTCCAGATACACAACGGCTTTGCCTTCGCCACCGATGCAAGTACCTACTATTATTCACCGACAATCATTATGGGTACAGCCGAGGATTCTGAATATCTGGGCGGTCTCGGCGACACCGAATATTTGTATATCGCCAACGCTTACACAGCCATCAGCATCGGCTTTGACGAAAGTGAAAAGAGAAAGACCGAAAACATCATTTCATTACCCGAATCGGCAGTTGTTTGGCCGGTTGAAGCGGACGACAAGTGGACACCCGAAATTGCCGAAGAAAATGGTCCATTTACCGCTATGGGTGTTGCGACCGACGTCAGCTATGATGAGGAATACAATCCCAGCTATTCACGCGTAATGGTTATTGGCGGTATGGATTATATCAGCTCCGGCTTTAACAGCGAAGCATCGGTAGGAAACCTCAAAGCCATCCTTTCGGCAGTAAACCACATGTACGATATAAAGGGTGAAACCATTTCGTTCGACCCGAGAACACTGAACTATGACACATTCGAGGTAAGCGGAAACACAGCAACCTTTATGTATATCATATTCGTAGGAATTATTCCGCTTACGATTCTCCTTGCGTGTATCTTTATATGTGTCAGAAGGAGACACCTGTAATGGATAACGAAAACAAAATATTACCCGATGCAGAAAATGAAACGAGCACTGAACGCGGCTTTAAACGCGACAAAATCGAGGTTGACGAAACCCTTTTTGAAAACTCGACGATTTTCTGCGCATCGGAGGAAAAGAAGAAAAAAGGTCGCCTTTCCCCCATTAAAAAGGGGCTTATTTCGGTCGGCTCGCTTGCCCTACTGACCGCAATTGTGCTTATTGTCGTAATGTTCGTTTTGCCGCAGATAAATGACGTTACGGTGGACACATCGTCGACCGAGTCAAAGGCGACATCATTCTCGGTAATGAATATTAAAACGGACAAAATCAGTCAGGTGACAATAGAAAACGAAAATTCGACATTCACCGTTTTGCCCGAAAAAATCACAGCAGAGGACGGAAGCAACACCTATAAATGGCTGGTCAAGGGATACGAGGATATTGACTTTACCACTCCCGAGTACATGGTCAGTGCCGTAACCGAAATCACTGCCCTCAAAAAGTTTAAAATCGACACAGAAGCCGAACCGAGCAGCAGTGATGCTGAAAGCGATGAGAAAAATGACGAATACGGATTTTTGTCCCCGTACGCCAAGCTGACCGTTTCGCTCACCGACAACACCGAATATATGGTTACCGTCGGCGGTGTTTCTCCCGATAAATCGGGCAGATACATTATGCTCGACGGCGAAGGTGACATTGACGAGCTGGAGGGATACGCCTATCTCATTGACACGTCGGTCATCAACTGTGTAGGAAACAGCTTGGAAAGCTGTGTAAATATGGCAAGTGCTCCTGCATTTGTCGCCGAAAGCGATGAGGACCCGTATTTTGACGAAGGAAGTCTCATCTCCTTCGACTACATTTACATTGACGGCAGATTGCATAAAAATAAAATTAAAATCATTTGCCCGTCAGATGACCTTTCACTGCTCAGCTATATGATTGAGGAGCCGAATGACCAGGCGGCAAACGACGAAAGTGTAAACGCAATTTTAGCCCTCACAAGCGGAGTTTATAACAGCGGTGCATACGTCCTTAATTATAAAAACAGCGACCTCAAAGAATACGGACTCGATAATCCGTACGTTACCTATAAATTTAAAGCGGGTAACAATCTGCTTGACATCAAAATCGGAGACAAGGACGAAAACGGCTACTACGCCTATATCGTTTCGTACTCGGTTGACGGCGGAAAGACAATGATTAGTAAGGATATTATTTATAAGCTCGACTCGTACAGCTACGAATTCATCGAATACAAGGCAAGTGATATTTACTTCGAAAAGCTGTTTATCGAATACATTAAATACGTCGACAGCTTGACGGTTACGGTCGGCGGTGAAGAAACAAAATTCACCCTTCACCATGACGAAAAGAACGCCGCTACATTTACCGTAACCACCAACGAAGGAAAAGAAATCGACGATGACGAATTCTGCTACTATTACGCAAGACTGCTTTATTTATCGGCTCTCGAAAACGCTGACGAAACATATACACCGAGCGGTGACAGCGTAATTAGCTTCAAGCTGACCTACACCGCCGAAGGAAAAAAAGCCGACGAAATTTCCATCTATCCGTATGAAAAGAATGTTCGCCGCAATATTTTCCGACTCAACGGAAAGGGCACGGCTCTGGTCAGCAGTACGCTGGTAAACGACCTTATCGACTGTCTGACTCCCCTCAAAAACGGCGAAAAAATCGGCAACAAATATGCGAATTAAATAAATTCAGCAGATTTTGCGCGATATTTTCACCAACATAAAATAATAATAAAAGCCATCGCGTTTTGTAATTACAAAAATGCGGTGGCTTTTTATGGCCAGGGTGGATTATTTTGCATATTTTATTTGATATTTTTGCCATTATGGTGTAAAATTATAATGAGTTAATTTTTGATTATATTTCGGGAGGAATATCTAATGATTTGGCATAGCGCAGAGCTGGGCGAACTAATCAATGAACTCGGCACGGACGAAAAGCTCGGTCTTTCATCCGACGAAGCTCAAAGACGACTCGCCAAATACGGCAAAAACCAGCTTAATCAAAAAAAGAAAAAATCAATACTTGAACGGTTTGTCGACCAGTTCAAAGATTATATGATAATCATTCTCTTAATCGCGGCGGCAATTTCCCTCGCGACCACCCTTTTGTCCCACGAGAATAACTGGATTGAACCGATTATCATTGTTGCAATAGTCGTGTTTAACGCGCTTCTCGGCGTTATTCAGGAAAACAAGGCAGAAAACGCTCTCGAAGCGCTCAAAAATATGGCCGCCCCGTCGGCAAAGGTCATTCGAAACGGCGTTCAGTCGGTCATTCGTGCCGACGAAATCGTACCCGGCGACATAATTTGTCTCGAAGCAGGTGACTTTATACCCGCCGATGCCAGACTCATTTCCTCAACCATGCTCAGATGCGAGGAGTCGGCGCTGACAGGCGAAAGCATCAGCAGCGAAAAGTATGCCGACGCCGTTCTGACCGACATTACGGCAATCGGCGACCGTGCAAACATGGTATTTTCGGGCTGCTCGGTTGCTTACGGAAACGGCGTTGCCGTAGTAACCGGTACAGGTATGTTCACCGAGGTTGGCAAAATTGCCGACATGCTCGAGGGTGAAAACACCATCACCCCGCTTCAAAAGAAAATGGCCGAGCTCGGAAAAACGCTCGGTACGGTTGCACTCGCAATTTGCGCCGTTATTTTCGTAATCGGTATTATTTACAGAAATCCCGAGCTGTCACTTCTCGACAGCTTTGTAGGCGTATTCATGACGGCGGTTTCGCTTGCCGTTGCCGCCATTCCCGAGGGATTACCCGCCATTGTTACCATCGTTCTGGCTCTCGGCGTTCAGCGAATGATAAAGCGCAACGCAATCATTCGCAACCTGCCCGCTGTTGAAACGCTCGGTAGCGCATCGGTAATTTGCTCGGATAAAACGGGTACTCTCACCCAGAATAAAATGACCATGGTCGCCCTTTTTGATAAGAGTGGTTTCACCAATCTCTCAAAGGAGGGTGTCGAAATCGACGAAGCTTCAATCGAGCTTCTCAGATTAGGAACAATTTGCTGTGATGCTGACGTTCACGAAGAAAACGGCGAAAAGGTTAGCATAGGCGACCCGACCGAAATCGCTATTATCGACGCATGTGAAAAATACGTTGGTCAAACAGGCAACGATATTATAAACCTTTATCCCCGACTCAATTCAATCCCCTTTGACAGCGACAGAAAACTGATGACAACGGTTAACATTATCGACGGCGAAACCTTTGCGATAGTAAAAGGAGCGCCCGATATTCTCCTCCCCCGTTGCGTAGGCGAAGGGGTCGAAAACGCAACAAAAGCAAATATTGCGATGAGCGCACAGGCGTTGCGCGTGCTTGCCGTTGCGATTAAAAAGATTGACGATGTGGCGCTGACCACCAACCCAACAAGTGAAGCGCTCGAAAACGACCTTACCTTTGTCGGACTGCTCGGCATGATTGACCCACCGAGACCCGAGGCAATTGCCGCTATCGAAAAATGCAAATCGGCAGGTATCCGCACCGTAATGATCACGGGCGACAATGCCGCTACTGCAGCCGCCATCGGTGAACAAATCGGGCTCATCAGCGACAAGGAAACCGGCATTATCACCGGCGATAAGCTGGCTCAAATGACCGACGACGAGCTGTTTGAATGCGTTGAAGAATACTCGGTATACGGTCGAGTTTCGCCCGAGGATAAGATTCGCATTGTCACCGCTTGGCAGAAAAAAGGTCACATCGTTGCCATGACGGGCGACGGCGTAAACGATGCTCCGGCACTGAAAGCCGCTGACATCGGCTGCGCTATGGGAATTACCGGAACCGACGTTGCAAAAGGTGCGGCAGATATGACACTCACCGACGATAACTTTGCTACCATCGTAGCCGCTGTTGAGGAAGGTCGCGGAATTTATGCAAACATTAAAAAAGCTGTTCAGTTCCTTCTTTCCTGCAACCTCGGTGAAATTATTGCGGTGTTTATAAGTATGCTTGTTTGGCATATTTCGCCGCTGAGCGCAATTCAGCTTCTGTGGGTAAATCTCGTCACCGACGGACTCCCCGCTCTGGCACTTGGTGTTGAGCCGATTGAAAAGGATATTATGCAGCGTAGTCCTCGTAAAAAGGACGAAAGCTTATTTGCTCACGGGCTCGGCTTTGGCGCACTTTATCAGGGCATTATGATTGGTGGACTGACCCTTCTCGCGTTCGCCCTCGGAAAAGGCGTTGACGTCGAAACCGCCAAAACAATGGCATTCCTCACACTCGCTTTTTCACAGCTCGTTCAGTCATTCAACGCACGTTCAAACAATTCGCTGTTTAAAATCGGTTTGTTCGCTAACAAATGGTTGTTTGGCGCGGTTGCCGTTTCAGCAATACTGATGCTTATTGTTGTACTGACACCGATAAGCGCAATTTTCGGACTTTCTACACTCGGCGCAACTCAAATCGCCATTGTGACAATGCTTTCGATAGCCCCCCTCTTTATTTGCGAGGCGGTAAAGCTCATCACAAACTTTATAAAAAAGAAATAAAAAGGAGCAAATAAAATGAATCAGCTTGCAGCACCCGTAAAAAACGATACAGTCGCCGTTATTAAGACCAATCTCGGCGATATTAAGGTAAAGTTCTTTCCCGAACACGCTCCAAAGGCGGTAGAAAACTTTATCACCCACGCTAAAAACGGATATTACAACGGAATTATTTTTCACCGCGTTATAAAGGACTTTATGATTCAGGGCGGCGACCCGACAGGTACAGGTATGGGCGGCGAATCCATTTGGGGCAGAAGTTTCGAGGACGAATTCACTCCTGAACTGCACAATCTTTGTGGCGCTCTTTCAATGGCTAATGCAGGTCCCTGCACCAACGGAAGTCAGTTCTTTATCGTTCACGCGTCAACCGCTCCCGAAAGCATGATTGAACAAATGAGCGAGCTCAGCGAAAGCTATCCAGCCGACTGCGTTGCCGCTTATAAGCAGGTTGGCGGTACTCCCTGGCTCGACTATCATCACACCGTTTTCGGTCAGGTTTATGACGGAATGGATATTGTAAACAACATCGCTTCGGTTGCCGTTGACGGTCGTGACAAACCGCTTGACGAGGTTAAAATTATCGAAATCGAGGTCTCGGTTTTATAAAATAATCCTTTAATGGAGGAAAATATAAAAATGAAAAAGATTAGAATAGCCGCTCTCGTTATGGCGATAGTTATGATGCTTTCACTGATTTCCTGCGGAAAGGAAAACACTACACCCACCGCTGACAATTCGCCCACAGCAGGTAGAAGCGATTCGACAATGGGTCGGAACGAGCTTGTAAGCGCTTATGCCGACAAGGAATACGGTTTCCAGACAGAATTGCCTGACGAAGGCGAAGAGGTTGCCGTTTTCCACACCAATATGGGTGATATTTATATCCGCCTTTTCCCCGAAGGCGCTCCAAAGGCGGTAGAAAACTTTAAGACCCATATCAAAAACGGATACTACGACGGACTCATTTTCCACCGCGTTATAAAGGACTTTATGATTCAGGGCGGTGACCCGAAGGGTAACGGTACAGGCGGTGAATCCATTTGGGGTGAACCTTTTGAGGACGAATTCTGCGAAAAGCTCATCAACATTCGCGGTTCACTCGCCATGGCTAACTCGGGCGTTGATACCAACGGCAGCCAGTTTTTTATCAATCAGGCGTCGGGAAATATCAACCGCGAGGACTATGACTACGAATTGACAAAGAAAAATCTCGAAAGCTACTATGACCAGTACGTTCAGTATTACGGCGAGCAGTTTACTGCGCAGTATCCTAACGTAAAGGAATTTACCGACGCAAATCTCGCTCCTAACTCAAACTTTGTTCCCGATGAGGTTTGGGACGTGTATGAAGGTTTGGGCGGCAACATCCACCTTGACGGCGCTTGGAGAGCGGTCGGCGGTCACACCGTTTTTGGTCAGGTGTATGAAGGCATGGACATCGTCGACGCTATTGCCGCAGTTGAGGTTGACGCTCAATCGTCAAAGCCGGTAAACGACGTTGTAATCAAGAGCGCAGAACTCATTAAATACAAGGGTTAAGGCATGATTACGGATAAATTCGGTATTCAAATGTTTTCGCTGAGAGCGAGTTTTGATGCAAATGCTCGAAAAGCGCTCGAAATGGTGGCTAAAATGGGCTACAAGGGCGTTGAAGCAGCTGGACTCGGTTGTTTATCCCCCGGCGAATATAAGGAGATTTGCGGCGAATTAGGGCTTGAAATTTATTCGGCTCATTTGGGCGAAAATGATTTGACCGACGAAAAATTTGCCGAAACTGTGGATATGCTGAGTGTGCTCGGTTGCAAACGGGCTGTACTCGCCTGGATAAAGACTCCCGACAGCTTGGTCGGTGTTATGGATGCGTGTAATCGTCTGAATAAATATGCCGAAATGCTGAGCGGTGATGGTATCGAGTTTCACTTTCATAATCACGACGGCGAAATGAAAACGCTCGACGGCAAAAAAAGCATATTGGAGCAGTTGATTGAAGGCACGTCGGAAAAGGTTAATTTCGAGCTCGATACGGGCTGGTGTAACTTTGGCGGCGGTGACAGCTGCGACATTATCAGGAGATACGCCGACCGAATAAAGGTCATTCATCTGAAACAGATTAAGTCGCAAAACGAACGAATCACAACCGAATTTAAAAACGGGAATGTAATCGACGTAAAGCAAATCGTTTCGGTTTGCAAAAAGGTTGGTATCGATCGCTTTATAGTCGAGCAGGATAATTCCGACGACGAAATGACAAGTGCTAAAATGAATGCCGATTATCTGCTTTACAAATAAAAATTTAAGCGTAAAACTCGTAATTATGAGTTTTACGCTTTTTATATGTATCGGCGGGTCATTCCGCCGATTGCGGTCTATTTCTTACGTTTGGACAACCCTTGCGAAATGGTGGGAAATTCGTTGCCCGAATCATTGGTCGGCTGAATTTCGTAGGTGCCGTATTTGTTAACCAAGTCAAAAGGCGTTTCGGGCTGACCTAAAATGGCTGTTACCGACATTTCGGTTTCTGCTTTTTTACCGCGTTTCTCTTCCCTTTTCATTCTATCACCGATATTTATTATGGCTAAAAAGTATAAAAAAATGCCTTCCTTTTTTTGAGGAAAGCATTTTTTATTTTTTAAAATTTAATTATCGTAACCGTTGGGGTTATTCGACTGCCAACGCCAAGTATCCTCGCACATTTTGTCAACGTCGAGCTGTGTTTCAAAGCCGAGTAAATCCTTCGCTTTTTGCGGGTCGGCGTAGGAAACGTCGAGGTCGCCGGGACGACGGGGTGCAATTTTGTATGCGATTTCGTGACCGCATGCCTTTTCGAACGCTTTTACCAATTCAAGAACGCTGTAACCGCGTCCTGCGCCGAGGTTGATTGCGTCGATACCCGTTCTGGATTCGAGGTATTTGACCGCTTTTACGTGGCCGATTGCAAGGTCGGTTACGTGGATATAGTCGCGGACGCCCGTTCCGTCGGGGGTATTGTAATCGTCGCCGAAAACTGACAAGCAGGCAAGCTTGCCGATTGCGACCTGGGATATGTAGGGCAGGAGATTATTCGGGATTCCGTTCGGGTCCTCGCCGATGAGTCCTGATTCGTGAGCGCCGATGGGATTAAAGTAGCGAAGAAGCGCAATGCTCCACTCATTATCAGATGCGTAAAGGTCACGCAAAATCTCTTCGATCATGTACTTTGTTCTGCCGTACGGGTTGGTACAATGACCGACGTGCATATCCTCGCGATAAGGAATGGGCGAATCGCCGTAAACTGTGGCAGATGAGGAGAAAACAAGCTTTTTAACCCCCATTTTAGCCATTACCTGACAGAGAATTACCGTACCGCCGATATTGTTATCATAGTATTCAAGCGGAATTTTGCACGATTCGCCAACCGCCTTTAATCCCGCAAAATGAATTACACATTCAATTTTATTTTCGGTAAATACCTTTTCGAGTCCTTCTGCATCGCGAATGTCACATTCATAGAATTTGAGTGTCTTTCCCGTGATTTTCTGCACGCGATTAAGCGACTCCTCCTTTGAATTGTAAAGATTGTCAACCACGACAACCTCGTATCCTGCATTGAGAAGTTCAACGCAGGCGTGGCTTCCGATATATCCTGCGCCGCCTGTTACTAAAATTGACATATTTCTATCCCCTTTTTCATACTTACGTTTATGTCTATAATGAGATTATATTACATATTTTTAATTTTGCAAATAGATTTATTATTTATTATATAATTTTTTCGATTAAAATATAATTTTGTGGGCGTTTTTTAAATAATTTACGGCATAATGCTTAAAAGTTATGGGGTTAAAAGTCACAAGTTCATAATTCCTCATAAATTTACGAAATTCGCTTGAATTAAATGGACTTTAAAGGTATAATGTTATTTAGCAAATTTTGTCGAGACTTTAAAAGTTTCGGTTATTACTGAAAGGAGTAACAAGATGAATTATTCACTCGAAGTTCAACACATGTGTCCTGTTGCAAAAGGTCCGGACCATGGTCCTGCTCCCATTCCTGAAGAAGGCAGATGGGTTCAAGCAAAGGAAATTAAGGACATTTCCGCCTATACTCACGGTGTAGGTTGGTGCGCTCCCCAGCAGGGTGCCTGCAAACTTTCGCTCAACGTTAAAAACGGCATTATCGAAGAGGCACTCGTCGAGACAGTTGGTTGCTCGGGCATGACCCACTCGGCTGCTATGGCTGCCGAAATTCTCCCCGGAAAGACCGTTCTCGAAGCGCTCAACACCGACCTCGTTTGTGATGCTATCAATACCGCTATGAGAGAGCTTTTCCTCCAGATCGTTTACGGACGTTCACAGTCCGCTTTCTCTGAGGACGGCTTGGTAATCGGCGCAGGTATGGAAGACCTCGGAAAAGGTTTCCGCTCAATGGTTGGTACCATGTACGGAACAAAGGCAAAGGGTGTTCGTTACCTCGAAATGACCGAGGGCTACTGCACACGTATGGCTCTCGACGCTGACAACCAGGTTATCGGCTACGAATTTGTTTCCCTCGGCAAAATGACCGACCTCATCAAGAAGGGCATCGAACCGAACGACGCTTACGAACAGTCAAAGGGTACATACGGACGTTTCGCTGACGCTGTTAAGTACATTGACCCTCGTAAAGAATAATAAGGGAGGTATTACGAAATGGCACAATTTGAAGGTTACGAAAGACGCGAGGCAAAAATCCTCGACGTACTTAAAGAATATGGCATTTCATCAATCGATGAATGTAAGGCAATCTGTGACGAGAAGGGCATCGACCCCTACACCATCGTTCAGGAAACACAGCCGATTTGCTTCGAGAATGCTAAGTGGGCTTACACAGTAGGCGCTGCTATCGCTATCAAGAAGGGCTGCACAAAGGCATCTGACGCCGCTGCTGCTATCGGTATCGGTCTCCAGGCATTCTGTATCCCCGGCTCTGTTGCCGAAAACAGAAAGGTTGGTCTCGGCCACGGAAATCTCGGCGCAATGCTCCTCAGCGACGAAACATCTTGCTTCTGCTTCCTCGCAGGTCACGAATCATTCGCTGCTGCAGAAGGCGCTATCAAGATTGCGCTCAACGCTAACAAGGTTAGAACAAAGCCGCTCCAGGTTATCCTCAACGGACTTGGCAAGGACGCTGCTTTCATTATTTCGAGAATCAACGGCTTTACATACGTAAAGACCGAGTTTGACCCCTACACCGAAACAGTTAAGGTCGTTGGCGAGACCGCTTACTCAAACGGTCCCCGTGCAAACGTTAGATGCTACGGCGCTGACAACGTTCCGGAAGGCGTTGCTATCATGCAGCTCGAAAACGTTGGCGTTTCTATCACAGGTAACTCAACCAACCCGACCCGTTTCCAGCACCCCGTTGCAGGCACATATAAGAAATGGTGCAACGAAAACGGCGTTAAGTACTTCTCGGTTGCTTCGGGCGGCGGTACAGGACGTACCCTCCATCCCGACAACATGGCTGCCGGTCCTTCTTCCTACGGCATGACCGATACAATGGGCCGTATGCACTCTGACGCTCAGTTTGCAGGTTCATCTTCTGTTCCTGCTCACGTAGAGATGATGGGACTCATCGGTATGGGTAACAACCCGATGGTTGGTGCTACTGTTGCAGTTGCAGTTGCTATCGAAGAAGCTTCTAAATAATAAGGCTTTTCGAGGCTTTTTAAAGCTTTCGATCAACTTGTAAAAGACCTGATTCAAAAATTTAACACTTAAAAAGTTGGACACATCATTTTTGAGAAATCTTCAATGATGTGTCCATATTTTTTGTATTAAAAGGAAGGTATTTTACAATGAAAAAACTAAAAATGAAGGCTTCTAAATCTATCACTTTTGAGGAAGGTTGTAATAAGTATTTGGAATATTGTCGGCAGAGAAATCTGAGACAAGGTACTATAAATCATTACAGACAAAGTTATGTTCAGTTTTTTAAGTTCTTTGAGCCCGACACACCCATAGAAGAAATTGACGAGAATGCTTATAAAAGATATGTTCTGCACTTGCGTTCGACTCTTAATAATGATGTTAGTATAAATTCGTATCTGCGGGATTTTATAACTACAATGCATTACTTGATGAACGAGGGCTATATTCTGAGTTATAAAATGCAATCAATAAAGGTGGATAAAAGTCATATTGAAACTTACAACGAACAAGAGTTACAGTTGTTACTGAAAAAGCCCAACTTGAAGAAGTGTTCTTTTATAGAATATCAGGCGTGGGTTATGACTAATTTTCTGTTTTCTACTGCGGTGAGACAAAGAAGTCTGATGTTTATAAAAGTGAAGGATATTGATTTTGATAATAATGTCGTGTATGTAAATGTTACTAAGAATAGAAAGCCTTTGATCGTGCCGCTAAATCAGACTATGGTTAATATTTTAAGGGAGTATTTGAAGTATAGAAATCATAAGTCGGATGATGATTACTTGTTCTGTAATGTATTCGGTCAGCAGCTTGTAAAAAGCACTTGTTATCATATGCTTTATGAATATAATAAACGTCGGGGCGTGGAGACAACAGGGATTCATAGATATAGACATACGTTTGCTAAACAATGGATTTTAAGTGGTGGTAATGTAGTTTCTTTATCTCAGTTGTTGGGACATTCAAGTTTGGAAATCACTCAGAATTATATTCATTTATTAGTGAGTGACGTAGCAAAACAGGTGGAAGAAATAAATGTGTTGGATAAGTTTTATAGTAGGACACATATTTCGTTAAAGAAGTAATTAAAAATCCTAAACTTTTTATAAAAGATGTGTTATAATATACTCATAAAGATATTTTAACAGTTAGAAAGGAATGTAAAAGGTTATGAAAATTGCTGTATTGTTTGGCTCATTTAATCCGATGACTAATGCTCATATTACTGCAATGAAAGTGGCAGTTGAATATTTACAAGCTGATAAAGGTCTGTTTGTGGCGACAAATGGGCAGTATCTTCGTAGAAAGTCGGTTAAGATTGATGATCCTTTTTATCTAACAGAGGAAGAACGCCAAGAGATAATCGAAGGGGTTTGTGATGGAGAGGATAAGTTATCCTTTTGGGGATTTGAAATGGGTGGAATCAACCCAAAACGATATAAAACTCTCGCTAAAATACAAAAGCAAAATCCAGATGCTGAAATTTATGAAATTCAAGGTGCAGATAAGGTTCGTTCCATTTCCAAATTTGGTGACGCCAAAGAATACATAAGTAATATAAATTTTGCCGTTTTTGAACGTAACGGAATTGATTTACAACATTTAATTGATACAGATGAATTGTTAAGTCAATATAAATCTTCATTTGTTATATTGCCCTCGCTAGAAAACAATTCTGAAATCAGTTCTACTGAAGTACGTAGGCGTTTTTATGCAGAGGAGGATTATTCTGATATAATTCCTGTTGCTGCCGCTAAAGTACTCAACCAACACAAACCGTCAGACTTTAGTATTTCCTTTGCTGAAAAAATGCAGGTTATGATGAAAACTGGACGCTTTGGTGAAAACAATGCACGCAAGGAAATCTATAAAGAAAATCTAAAGTTATTCCACAATTGGAAAAATGGAATATCAGATGTTGGCTTTGGTGATTATCGAGCGTTTCTCAATGATACCAAACTATATAAAGACGCTTATGATGTAACCAACATCGGTGTGTGCTACCCCGAAACACTGACCGGCTGTATCAACATCGACTGTGTTGACCTTGCAGAACATTTAATTGCTAAAGGTTATAATCCGGCAATCCTTAATCTCGCCTCCGCAAAGAGACCAACTGGCGGCTATCGTGAGGGTATGGGTGCTCAGGAGGAATCACTTTGCCGCAGTTCCAACCTTTCGTTGTCACTCTATCAGTATGGGGATCCCAAGTATATCAATGTTCGTGAGAGTGGTGCTCCCACCAAAGAGATTGGTTATCCGCTTAACCTTAACTATGGTGGTATCTATACTCCGAACACAACTTTTTTCCGAAACAACAAGGACAAGTTTTACACTTTGCGAGATGTTACCTTCAAGTGTGACGTTATCACTGTGGCTGCACTGAGCTTTACAGGCAGAATGGATTATTCTTATGCTAACGAGATGTCATATCGAGCGCCTGATGGTAGTTTCACTGCAGAAGGCGAAGCGATTATGGTTAATAAAATACGAACTGTCTTTAGGATGGGTGTGGAGCATGGAAAAGATGCCCTTGTTCTTGGTGCCTTTGGCTGCGGAGCTTATAAACTTCCGGTTCCTGAAGTTGTCAGGTTGTTCCGTATGGTAATGGAAGAACCTGAGTTCAAAAACAAATTCCGTTTACTTGTTTTTGCTATTATGGAAAGTACTAAGAGAACTAATGGCCTTGAGGGTAAGTTTGCTGATTTTTATCGTGAGTTCGGAACATATGATATTTAAATATCTTTTCTGAGTGTGCGTTGCGGTACAAAGTATTGGCGATGCATTGAAGATAAGTAAGAAAGCTGATGATTTTGTGTGAATCATCAGCTTTTTTGCAAGTGTTAGCTATTGTATATATAATAATTAATTTAATTTTTTTTATTTTTTTTATTTATTTATAAATTTTTTTTAAAAAAAATATATATCATTTATTCCAATATTTTTTTAAAAAATATTCAAAGTTAAGTTTTACACCGTTACTAATCATTTCTTTAAATATTAATTTTCCCTCTGATTCATCTTGACCTTCTTCCTTTTTCCGATCTCTTGCCCCCGTCGAATAGAAACAATCATATACTTGCCATACCTTATGCCCGGCCGATAATAAATCATAAAGTGTCATTAGATAAACACAAGACTCTACATAGAAAATATCACTACCATAAAGCTTTCCACCCTCAGCCTTAATAATAGCATTTCTGAGTTCTGACATCTTATCACAAACATCTTCTCTTTCAATACCGTCTTGTTCCATAGTCAACCAAGTATGATGTCCCACAGACTTATCACCAGAATCAAAATAAGCTCTCATATGCAGTTTTTTAATGGCCTTACGTTTTTCCTTAGTAAACAAACCGGCAGGCTCTATAACACGATATATGAGCTCGTACATATCTTGTGACTCATCAATCCAATGACCTGAATTTAAAGATAACGTCATACGGGGAACGGAAGCATTTATATCCTTTTTAAGTATGAAACCATACTCATTTAAGACAGCTTCCCTGTCTTCATTCTTTAGATTAGTCATAGAATTTGTAGCACGAATACCTATACCGGACACATAGAGACCATCATCAGACCAAGTGAATTTAGGTTGAAAGCGAATACGAAACTCCGGATAGTCTTTATAGTATTTTTCATTAATTTCATTGGCCTTTACAATATGAAATCTTAGTGCTGGATAATTCTCATATAAACACAAAGTGAGTTGTTTTTCAAATTCTGCCGTACTTAGTTCAATAGGTTTTATTAGTTTAAGTCTTGAAGCAAATCGAACCTTTGATCTATCAATTCCCGTATGTACATTTTTAAGTTCAGACATATTATAAACCTTATTTTTAACTACATACATTTGAATGTCGTGGTCTTCGCAATATTCTTTTAACGTATCTTCATTTTCTTTATAATAACGATATGTCTTACTTTTGTTGTCCTTTTCATAGTAAGCACCGAACTGATATTTATCACTTTCAAGACTTATCAATCCAATTTCTATCATATAGGCAATAGCTCTTGAAACACCCATTTCATTACCCCAAATAGCAAGCATATCTTTATTAGTAACACTTATGGGCATAATGGTGCAACCGGTTTTAAAACGTTTATGTTTCACGGAATCAATAAATGCTAAAACCTTACTTAACTTATTTTTTAGTTTTGTTTCAGCACCCTTGGCTTTACTTTCTTTAATAGTAAAAGAGGGTAATACATAGTTGTCAACTTTTTGTGGCTCCCAAGAAAATTTATTTACATTGAAATCGTAACCTTTTTTATCTGTAAGCCTACCAGCAATTTCCTCTAAAGTAATCATAAATACCCCCGACCTATTAAACGTCTTAATAATATTATAAAAATAAGCTAAATTAAATGAAGTTAAAAATACCTTGCCATAGATATACCAAAAACTAAGAACAGAAAGCGAACTTGTTATGAATGTAGACTCGAAATTTGAAAACGTTGCACGTCGGTCATTATACAAAAATTTAAGCAAACTTACACCTATACAATTTAAATTCTTTTACTGCCTTTTCGTGTATTATTGGTCTAATTATGAATACTTTATCAGCAAACAAAATCTTTATAACCTGTGGTGCGAACTTAATCGAATGTGCCACGACTCAGATGAAAGTTTTCCGGACTGCTATGATAATTTCAAGGAAATAAAAGACTTTTGTCAATCACAGCCATATTATTTTATCGATAAATTACCGCCAAAAATCATTGCCTGTCTATTTTCCGAATATGTTGACAACCGAATTGAC
>JAFQBX010000036.1 GCA_017399535.1 Clostridia bacterium
ACCTATAAATGGCGTAGATTTCTGTCGATTAAGGCAAAAAGCGCAGAAATACTTTGTGTATTTCGAGCATTTTTAACGCAAAGCGGCTGGAATAAACGCCGTTTATAGGCAATTGATCACTATAGCGTACCGCCCAAATCGGTGGCTTTCGTTATACTGTTTTTCGTTTTTACCTATCAATATACGTCGTAGGTAATTTTCTTGGGCGAAAGGTAGCTGATTTCGCCGTTGTTGTACTTGATATCGAGCTTTCCGCCCTCTTCGTCGAGCATATTATTGAATTCGTCGCCCTTGATAAGCTGACGGAGAGTTTCGTCCAAGCTGTAAATATAGTAGGGGTCAGCGCTGATGTCGCCCTTTACAACGAGGGTGTAGGCATCTTCGCCTTCGATAACCTTAACTTCGCCGACCTTCATTTTATAAATTTCGTCGAAATTATCGCTTTCGCTGCCGGTTTCCTTGCTTGAAAGGAGGGTTGCGTGGCTGTCAAGCGGAGCGGTAGGAGCATCTTCGGTTTCGTCGGTGGTTTCGTCGGTGGTTTCGTCGGTGGTTTCGTCAGCGTCGGTGTTGTCAGCTGTCTTGTCAGCGGTATCTTCGTCCTCGTGCTCATGCTCCGACTCGGTATGCTCGTGGTAAATGGTTTCAAAGTCGGCATCGCCCTTTGTCAAGCGGTCGGCGTAGGTATTGAGCTTTTCGAGGAGGTCCTTTGCCTCGTCTTCGGTGAGGTTAAAGGTGTTGCCGTTTTCATCGGTTTGCGAAAGATTTTCGGTGATAACGTTTGCGATGCAGTAGTTATCATTCATATATTTTTTGAGCTCTTCTTCGGTGATGGGAGTTTTACCCTCTTTGCCGTAAATGGCTTCAAAGAGGTTGCCTCTTAGGTAGCCGGCGTTGCCCATATACTCGGTGTATGAAGCTCTGCCAACGCCGTTTTCCTCGTACATTACGCCGTAGCCGTATGTATCCCAAAGATAACTTACGTATGAGTCGAGCCCTGTCTTATCCTCGTCGGAAAGGGTTACCTTGTACTCTTTTGCGAGGGTTTCGGTAGCGATGTATTGGCGAATGAGCTTTTTAGCTTCGTCCTTTACATAGTCGTAGTAATCGATTACCTTTCCGTCGTTTTTAATCTGAACGTTGCCGTAATCGGTGATTGCGGAGTCACTTTCGTTCTGCTCGTCGGCGAGATTTCGTGCAGCGCCGTCAGCTTCGAGCAGCATGGCGAGATACATTCCACCTGTAATTTCGATATCATCGTATGACGCAACGACCTCTTTTGCCTCGTGGCAGCCGACCATGGTCAGCGCGAGAAGGGCGGCAATAAGGGCTGCGACAGCTCGTTTTGCAAATTTCATAAGATTAGACCTCCGATAAAAGTATTATCCGTAAAATTATACAACAAAAAAACCGAAATGTCTAGTATTTACTATCGATTTAATTATATGAGCCGAAAATTTTGCATATATATTACAAAAATTGCTGAAAGGTTTGATGAATAATGGCTCAAAATGAGCTTCAAGAAATGATTTCACGCTATCAAAAGGAACTTTTGCAGTATGCACGCTCGTCAAAGCAGCCGACTGCGTCACAATCGGTCACAAAAAAGGCGACCAATCGACCCCAACCGACCGAACCCCAGCCGACCGCCCAAACGCAACCAACATCGCCGCAACCACGCTCTCCTCAATCCACGTGGTCGCCCCAATCCACGCAGTCGCCTCAATTCACGCGGTCGCCTCAATCCACGCGGTCGCCTCAATCCGCGCAGTCGCCCCAATCCGCGCAGTCGCCCCAATCCACGCGGTCGCCCCAATCCGCGCGGTCGCCCCAGACCGCCCCGTCATTCTCCGCCATGCAGCCGCCGACTCCGCCGCTTGACGAAATTGACAGCGGCTATATGTTTGATGAACTTGATGAAATGTTGCCCGACGAGCTTGATGACATCGAGGGAATGTTGGAAAACGAGTCGGACGTTTTGCCCGACGAGCTTGACCGTTATTCCGACGAGGAGCTGAGCGGCTACTTTTCGGCATATCCCGAGGACGCCGACGACCAAACGCCGTTCCCGAACGCCTACGCTGATACTCAGCCGACCGCGTCACAATCGGTCACAAAAAAGGCGACCAATCGACCCCAACCGACCGAACCTCAGCCGACCGCCGCCACTCCTTCCAATTCCGTCACCGCCGCCACAGAAACCAATTTCAACCCCGAAACCGAAGCTCAGTTTGTCGGCTTTTTGGAGGTGACGGCACGTACGGGCGACGGCGCAAAGCCGGTCGAAGCCGCCCTTGTCATCGTTTCATCAACCGACGAAAAAGGGGAGCGGCTCGAATTCACCGCCCTCACCGATTCGAGCGGTACCGCCCGACTTTTTAATCTCCCTGCATCCAATCCTGCCAATACCGAAAGCCCCGATATGCCCGACCGATTTATCCTTTACAACGTCAGCATCAGCAAGCCGGGCTACTTCGATATGGTCAGCACGGGAGTACCGCTTATCGGCGGCATAACCTCGCGTCAGGATTTCAGAATGATACCTCTGCCCGAAGGAATTTCGAGCGACACCATCGAATTTGACAATACCGAGCCGCAGGACCTGAACTGAAAAAGGAGGAAAGAAAATGAACGGAACACCATTCATCCCGTCCACCATAACCGTCCACCTCGGACGTCCCGACGCCCCTGCCGAAAACGTCACTTTGCCCTTTCCCGATTACATAAAAAACGTGGCGTCGAGCGAACTTTATCCGACCTGGCCCGAAAACGCGCTCAGGGCAAATATTTACGCGCAGGTTTCCTTTGCCCTCAACCGCGTTTACACCGAATGGTATCGGTCGCAGGGCTACGACTTTGACATCACCAATACTACCGCCTTTGACCAGGCGTTTGTGAACGGGCGAAGCGTCTTTGACGAGGTTTCGCGCATAGTTGACGAGCTTTTTAATGATTATGTGCGCCGTCAGGGTACGGTCGAGCCGCTTTTTACCGCCTATTGCGACGGACGGCAGACCACCTGCGACGGACTGCGCCAATGGGACACCGTCACCCTCGCCAATCAGGGACTCACCCCTTACGAAATTTTACAGCGGTATTACGGCGACGACATCGACATCGTTTCGGCGCCCGTGAGGGCAAACGTGCCGTCCTATCCGGGAATCGCCCTGCGCCAAGGGGATGCAGGCAACTCGGTGCAGCAGATGCAGCGTCGGCTCAACCGCATCTCGCGAAACTACCCCGCCATACCCAAAATCGCAAATCCGAACGGCATTTTCGGCGCCGACACCGATGCGGCAGTGCGCGAATTTCAGCGGATTTTCGGGCTCTCATCCGACGGCGTCATCGGCAAGGAAACATGGTATCGCATCGCCTATATTTACACCTCGGTCAAGCGGCTCAGCGAGCTTAATTCCGAGGGTGTTCAGTATAGCGAAATCGCCACCCAGTACCCGTCACAGCTCAGCGTCGGCTCGTCGGGGGAATACGTTTCGGTGCTGCAATACTATCTGGCGGTGATTTCGCGGTTTTACGATTCGGTGCCGAGCGTTTCGCAGACGGGCGTTTTCGATGCCCAGACCGAAAACGCCGTAAAGGCGTTTCAGCGCACCTTCGGGCTCGACCCCGACGGCATTGTCGGGCGAAACACATGGAACGACATATATCGTGCCTACCGCGGAATTGTCACCGACCAGGGACTTCTTTCGGGCGGAGCCGCCCTCTATCCCGGCTTTATTTTGCAGCTCGGCTCGTCGGGAGAGTACGTTTCCTTGCTTCAAGAATATCTTAACGAGCTTGCGCGGGTTTATCCGTCGATACCGAGCGTTACGGTGGACGGCAGATTCGGTCAGGCGACCGATACGGCGGTTCGTGCGGCTCAAAATCAGCTCGGACTCACACCTAACGGCATAGTCGGAGCGGTCACCTGGTCGGCAATCGCCAATGAATATGATACCCTTTACTTTGGTCGTCAGCGGCAGCAGGGACAGTTTGGCGGCGAAACCCTCACCCAAACCGAGTAAAGACGGCATAACGAAAGGAAAATGATACAATGTCAGCATCTGAAACACGCGAAATTCAGGAAAAACTGCGAGCATTATCGCTCAGCGAGGGACGGCTCCCCGAAATAGCCGTCGACGGCGTCTATGGACCCCTCACGTCACTTGCCGTGTCGGCATTTCAGCAGGAGGAGGGATTGTCAGTGACGGGAAACGTCGACAGCGAAACGTGGAAACGGCTCAACGACCGTTACCTCGCTACCCTTTACGCCCAAAAGCCGCCCGAAAGGGTAGCCGCCCTTGCCTGCAATCTCCGTCTGCGAATGGGTGAAACGGGGGACGATGTATATCTGCTCCAAACCATGCTCAATTTCATCGGCGAAAATCGATTTTACAACATCGGCGGCGTGGACAAAAACGGAATTTATGACCAAAAAACTGCCGCGGCGGTGAGGGAATATCAGCGTGCGGCAGGACTAGGCATGACCGGCGACACCGACAAGCAAACGTGGGATGCCATCGCCGCCCTTTATAACAAATATTTCGAACAGGTGTGTAAATAAATTGCAGACAGGAAAATTTATAAAAAACGCCGCCGTTTTGACGGTTACCGCCCTCGTTTTGCGCTCGATTGGAATGTTTTTTCGAATATGGCTTTCGTCGGCAATCGGCGCCGAGGGAATGGGACTCTACACCCTCATTTTGTCGGTGTATATGTTGGCATCCACCTTTGCCACCAGCGGCATTTCTACGGCGGTAACCCGACTTATCGCCGAGGAGCTGACCTGCGGCACTGCTCGGTCGGTGAAACGAATTTTCGCGCGGTCGGTACTGCTTACCTTGTGCGTTGCGGCTTTCTCTACTGCGTTGGTTTTCTTTCTCTCCGATACCATAGCGGCGCTGTGGATAAAGGACCCTCGTGCCGCCCTTTCGCTGAAAATACTGTCCTTTTCGCTGCCCTTTATGGGCGTGTCGTCGTGTATTCGCGGCTATTTCATCGCCTGCCGCCGAGTTGTCGTTCAGTCGTCGGCGCAAATCTTTGAGCAGATTGTGCGAATCGGTCTGATAATGAGCATCATCGGCATTTTTGCGCCGTTTGGAATCGGTTACGCTTCGGCGGCGGTGCTGATTGGCGACACGGTTGCCGAAGCCGCCTCCTGTCTTTTTCTGTATATCGGGTATCGGTCGCACTCGCGAAAGCTAGCCGACGTCAGCGGTGGCAGAAAAGCGCCGCCATACTCGGTGGTCGCTCGGCTAACCTCGATTGCGCTACCGATTACGGCAGGACGCTATCTCACCACTACGTTACGCACAGCCGAAAGCTTGCTTGTGCCGTCGAAACTTGCTCTGCACAGCGGCTCGTATTCCGATTCGCTCGCCGCTTTCGGTCGGTTAAAGGGAATGGCACTGCCGATTTTATTCTTTCCCGGCTCGTTTTTGACGGCGCTGTCGACCCTGCTTGTGCCCGAAATGTCGAGCGCGGCGGCATCGGGTGACCGCGAGCTGATTCGTTCTGCGTCGCGGCGGACAATCGGCGTCACCTGCGAGCTGTCGGCGATAATTGCAGGGATTTTTCTCGTTTTTTCGAATGAAATCGGCGTCGTTGCCTACGGTTCGGTGGAGGTCGGGGTGCTGATTCGGTGCCTTGCTCCGCTTGTGCCGCTGATGTATCTTGAAAGCATCACCGACGGTATTTTAAAGGGGCTCGGTCAGGAAAAGGAGCTGTTTAAATACAACCTGGCCGACTCAGCCGTGCGGCTTGTTCTCATTTATTTGGTGGTCGAAAGGTTTGGAATGGTCGGTTTTTTGACGGTGATGGTGGTGTCAAACGCGCTGACGGCTTCGCTTTGTATCGGGCGGCTGCTCATGCGCACGGAAATGGGCTTCGACCTCATAAATTGGGCGGTGCGACCGATAATTTGTGCCGCTCTTTCGTCAACTGCCGCCTTCGTTTTCACTGAAAATGTCGGCTTAAACGGCTCTGTTCTGCGCCTTGTTATCGGCGGTGTGGTGGCGGTCGGCTCTTATGCCGCGATAATGTACTACACCGGCGGCTTTCGCGAGCTTATTTCTCGAACGAATCACAAACACGCCACACGCAAAACTGCCACCCACAAAGCCACCACCCACAAACCCGCCGTCCACAAAGCCGCCACCCACAAACCCGCCACCCACAAACCCGCTCCTGCTCACTTATCAAGTCGGCGCAAATCAGGGTTGTTTTAAGTTGCGCCGAAACGGGTTGCCTATTTACGCCACGCACCCCGAACACGCACTCCGAACACGCACTCCGAACACGCACTCCGAACACGCGCTCCGACCACGCACTCCGACCACGCACCCCGACCACGCACCCCGACCACGCACCCCGACCACGCACCCCGACCACGCACTCCGACCACGCACTCCGACCACGCACTCCGACCACGCACTCCGACCACGCACTCCGACCACGCACTCCGACCATCCGATCTCCAAAAAACACAAAAAAATTAAGCGGTTATCCCTTCCTGGTTGGGATAACCGCTTTCATTTTCTGTTAAATGGTTTTCTTTCATCATAAACCTCATCCGTATCGGGCAGGTTATGTGATCACTATTAACAATAGCGTGCTCAGGGCTGCGCCGAGCAGAAAAGGTTTACTTTGTATATCGAAGGTAAACAAAACTAAAACCGTAATCCAAATGAGTTCAGTTTTACTGAAACCCTCCTACAAAGCTAACTGCTAAAAGGAAAATTATTCAGCAGACTCTTTCATCTTTGCGAAGCATTCGCTGCAATATACAGGACGATCCTCGCGGGGCTTGAAAGGAACCTTTGCTTCGGTGCCGCAGGATGCACAGGTAGCTGTGAACATCTCTCTGTTAGCTCTTTCACTGTTTTTGCGAGCCATACGGCAGTTTTTGCATCTCTGGGGCTCGTTAACGAATCCCTTTGATTCATAAAATTCTTGTTCGCCGGCGGTGAATACGAATTCCTCGCCACAGTCTTTGCAGACTAAGGTCTTGTCTTCAAACATTTTGTTACCTCACTTAAATATAAAATTATATTGTTATCCCCGGGCCGAAGTGACGGCCATCTTTGCCAGGACAATGCTTTTGTTAAGCTACTGGGGACAAATATCAAAGTTGTTGTGTCAGCTTTCGCCGAATTCGACCGAGCGCGTTTGCTACCGATTTTTCGTTGGTTTTCAGTCGGTCGGCAATCGTCTGATAGCTCATTCCGTTGAGAAAGCAGTTTAGCACCGTCCATTCGAATTCGGACGAGCATTCGCGTATTCTTTCGCGCAAGTGGCGGTGTTCGTCGAGGGCAATTATCTTGTTTTCGGGATTTTCTGTTTCGTTAGCGGCTATTTCGGGAGCGTCCTCGTCGTCGAGAAAGATTAGCGAATCCTTTGGGATTTTTTTCTTTCTGAACTTTGCTTTTATGACCGATTTCATTCGTCGGTCGATGCACAGCACCGCAAAGGTGCGGAAGGAAGCGCCGAATCCCTTGTCATATCGGTTTACCGCGTCGATAAGCCCGATAAACCCTTCTTGACCGAGGTCCTCGTTTGAAAGCTCGGCGTCCCCTTCGTAAAAGGCGGAAGCTCGACCGGCAACAACGGGAATGTACCGTGCCGCCAATTTGTCAAAGGCGGCTTTGTCTCCCTTTGCCGCCAGAGAAACCAGCACTTCATCACAAATTTCGGTCATAAGGGGAAACTTACCTCACTACACAATTATACCTGTTTAGCATACACCTTTTTTTAATCATTGTCAAGCGGTTGTATGCAAATATGTTAAAATTTCGTTGAAATGTTATAATTTTTCTGTAAAATTATATAAAAAATGACAAAAGAATTAACAAAATTACGCAATATTACAAAACCTGCTAAATTTTTGGTTTTGACAATAATTTGATTTTTTGCAGCAAAGGAAGTTTAAATGGCGGCAGGTGATTATAATTGTTTTGACATGACGATATTATTAGTGTTATAATAATATGAAATATAATGCACATAGGAGTAGGAATATGAAATACTTTTCATACTATGCCGAACGGCTAAAATTTTCGTATATGTCAAAGCTTGTGTTATCATCCTTTTTTGCGGCGGTAATGCTGGCGTTTATTCTCCTTACGGGCAGCTCGCTTCGACTTTACGACACCAACCTTTTTGTTGTTGCTGTCTTCTTTGCGCTGCTTTATTTTGCCGGAATGGCAATCTTCTTTTACGGAAAGAGCACCGAAAAGGTTGAAACGATATTTGTCTTTGCGGCGCTTTTGGCGGCGGTGCTTTATATTCGTTCGGCGCTGATGTATTACGCGTCGGCCGATTACAATACGTTTTTAAGGGAATGGATTGCACAGCTGACGGGGTATAAGGGGCTCGAAGGATTAAAGGTAACTATTGGCGACTATACCATGCCCTACCGCTATTTTCTGCTCATTTTGTCAAAGATAGGCGGCAATCACGTAACCCAGATAAAGATGTTTTCGCTTTGCTTTGACCTTCTCGGCGCATATTATATTATGAAAATCGTTGAGCTGAAAAGCAAATCAACCGCATTTAGAATTTTTGCATTCATTTTGCCGCTTTTGGCACCTACGGCGTTTTTGAATTCGGCGATGTGGGGACAATGCGACATGATATACGTTGCGTTTTGCCTCGGCGGAATTTATTACGCGCTTAAAGGCAAGGGACGAGCCGCGGTAATAATGGCGGCCATCGGCTTCTGCTTCAAGCTTCAGACCGTCTTTTTCGCCCCTGTTTTCCTGATACTTTTCTTTATTGGTAAAATTAGGTGGCGTGACCTTTTGTGGTTTCCGGCGGTAGTGCTTATTTCAATTACGCCGGCTGTTCTTGCGGGAGCGAGTCCGATTGCGGCGCTGTCGCCCTATCTCATTCAGGTACAGGAGTATCGCCATCTGTCGCTGAATTTGCCGAGCGTTTGGGTGTTGGTAACAGGGGAAGGAGAAATTCCCTTTGACAATTTCAATAAAATAGGAATTATGCTTGCCGGAGCGGCGGCAGTTTCGCTGGTCTATATCGCGTACAAGTATCGTCACAAGCTGGATTTGCGCCGAATTATTAACATTACCTTTATCAGTGTGCTTATAATTCCGTTTTTGCTTCCGCGAATGCACGACCGATACTTTTTTGCAGCCGACATGATGTCGCTGGTCTATTTCTTTTATAATAAAAAGCGGTGGTACGTGCCGCTTGTGGTACTGCTCAGCTCGTATATTCCGTACTCGCGCTTTTTATACAGCGGACCAAAGTTTGTTCCCTATACGATACTGGCGTTAATGCTGATAGTGGTTTTGGCCATGACGCTTTACGAGCTTGTGGACGAGCTGATGAACGGTCCTGCGCCGAAAAAGCCCCTTTGCTCAAAGGAGGATTGCCGCGTTGCTAAAAGGATTCTCGTTCGCGAGGCGGCTCTCAGCGGCTGCTCGGTGATAGAGGGAACCTGCGAGGATAAAATTTCTCTTTCAACCGACGTTGACCTTGCCGAAGTTGAGCTTGACGAAGTTGATACCGAGTCCGCTCAGCCCGAAACTGAGCCCGAAACTGACACCGAAACCCAGCCCGACGAAACCCAACTCGACGGCACCGACACCGACGGCAGCGAAAACGACGGCAGCGATACCGACAGCACCGACGCCGAAGCCGACGGCACCGAAAAGGGTTGATTTTCGCACAAATCCATTCCCATGCAATCCCATAGAGATAAAAAAATCGGGGTTCATTTGCCCCGATAAAAATAAAAAAAGGGAGATTCAGTTATGCAGATTTACGACATATCGCGTGAGCTTTTATCGGCACCGATTTTTGACGGCGACCCTGCCCCGAACCTTTCCCTTATTCAGAGCATGGATAGGGGCGACGGATATAATCTTTCCATGCTTTCCGCCTGCCTGCATACCGCAACCCATATCGACGCACCCCTCCACTTTGTCGATAACGGCGCCTCGATTGACGAAATTGACCTTTCGGTGTTTATGGGTGAGTGCGACGTCATCGCCTGCAACGGCTTTGACGACGACATTGTCGGCGAGGATATCGAGCGGCTTGTCCATCCGGGCGCAAAGCGCGTCCTTTTTAAGACGGTTGGCCGTTGCCGACTCACCCTTTCGGGCGCGTTTGCCCTTATTTCAGCAGGGGTTAAGCTGGTCGGCATCGATGATGTTTCGATTGCCGCCGACGACCAAACTGCCGCAGTTCACCGCGAATTAGCCCTTGCCGGAGTGTGCGTTTTGGAGGGGCTGACCCTCAGCCATGTTCAGTCGGGCAGATATTCGCTTTTTGCCCTGCCGATAAAGATTGAGGGCACAGAAGCGGCACCCTGCCGAGCAATTTTGATGAAATAATTTTGTTTTTTAAATAAATTTTGGAGTGATAAATTTGCCCATTTCCCCCGACCACATTCGTAATTTTTGTATAATTGCCCATATCGACCACGGAAAGTCGACACTCGCCGACCGAATGCTTGAACTCACCGATTCGGTCGCAAAGCGCGAGATGGAGGACCAGATTCTCGACAATATGGACCTCGAAAGAGAGCGCGGCATCACCATCAAGGCGCATGCCGTAACCATCGACTATACCGCCTCCGATGGCGAAAAATACGAGCTCAACCTTATCGACACCCCCGGACACGTCGACTTTAACTACGAGGTTTCGCGTTCACTTGCCGCTTGTGAAGGAGCGGTGCTTGTCGTTGACGCGTCACAGGGAATCGAGGCGCAAACGCTGGCAAACACCTATCTTGCCGTCGACCACGACCTCGAAATCATCCCCGTAATTAACAAAATTGACCTGCCGAGCGCCGAGCCCGAGCGTGTTATTAAGGACATCGAGGACATTATCGGCATCCCTGCCGAAAACGCGGCACGAATTTCGGCAAAAACGGGACTAAACGTCGGCGACGTAATGGAAAATATCGTCCGCGACATTCCGGCACCCGTCTGCGACCGCGAAGCACCCTTGCAGGCGCTCATTTTCGACTCCTACTACGACGCGTATAAAGGGGTTATCGTATATTTCCGAGTAAAGAGCGGCGTCATACATACCGGCGACACTATTAAAATGATGGCAACCGGCGCCGAATTTGACGTGGTCGAGGTCGGTCGAAAGAAGGCGACCCGAATGGAACCGTGCGATGCCCTTTACGCAGGTGAGGTTGGCTATCTTGCCGCCGCGATAAAGAACGTCGGCGATGCCCGAGTCGGCGATACAATCACCCTTTCCGAGCGTCCTGCACCTGCCGCTTTGGCAGGGTATCGAAAGATAAATCCCGTCGTTTTCTGCGGCGTTTATCCCGCCGACGGAGCGCACTATACCGACCTTCGCGAAGCCCTCGAAAAGCTGCAGCTAAACGACGCTTCGCTCGAATTCGAGCCCGAAACGTCGGTTGCCCTTGGATTCGGCTTCCGTTGCGGATTTCTCGGACTTTTGCACATGGAGATTATCCAGGAGCGACTCGAACGCGAGTATAACCTCGACCTTATTACAACTGCGCCGAGTGTTATCTATCGGCTCACTCTCGCTACCGGAGAAACGGTCGAAATCGACAACCCGACGAACTATCCCGACCCTGCAACAATCGTCAGCTCCGAGGAGCCGATGTGCGCCGTTCATATCTATTCGCCGAGCGAATTTGTCGGTCAGATAATGGAGCTTTGTCAGCAGCGACGCGGTGAGTACAAGGATATGCAGTATATCGGCACCGAACGCGTTGATATTCACTATGTCTTGCCGCTGAACGAAATCGTTTACGACTTTTTTGACGCGCTGAAATCGCGTACAAGGGGCTACGCTTCTTACGACTATCTCCAAATCGGGTACCAAAAGTCGAATTTGGTCAAGCTCGACGTTCTGCTGAACGGAGAGGTGGTCGATGCTCTTTCGTTTATCGTCCACGCCGACAATTCGTACACACGAGCCCGTCGAATCGCCGAAAAGTTAAAGGAGCATATTCCGCGTCAGCTCTTTGAGGTGCCCGTTCAGGTTGCCATCGGCGGAAAGGTTATCGCTCGCGAAACGGTAAAGGCAATGCGCAAGGACGTGCTTGCAAAGTGCTACGGCGGTGATATTACGCGAAAGAAAAAGCTCCTCGAAAAGCAGAAGGAAGGCAAAAAGCGTATGCGCCAGCTCGGCTCGGTCGAGGTACCGCAGGAAGCGTTTATGGCGGTACTCAAACTCGACGAGTAAGTGACCTTTTGCCCCAACCAAACTCATACACAAATACAAAAACCCCCTACCCGAACTCTCGGGCAGGGGGGTTATACATTTACTTTACAGTACCTTGCGAGGATTTACAGTGCCTTGCGAGGATTTACAGAACCTTGCGAGGATTTACAGTGCCTTGCGAGGATTTACAGCACTTTTGCGAGGAAGGACTGCAATCTTTCGCTTTTCGGGTTATCAAAAATCTCCTCTGGAGTGCCCTCCTCGATGATTTTGCCCTCGTCCATAAAAATCACGCGACTTGCGACCTCGCGAGCAAAGCCCATTTCGTGAGTGACGCAAACCATTGTCATACCCTCGTTTGCGAGCTTTTTCATAACGTCGAGTACCTCGCCGACCATTTCGGGGTCGAGAGCGCTTGTCGGCTCGTCAAAGAGCATCACGTCCGGCTCCATGCACAGCGCACGAACAATGGCGACGCGCTGCTTTTGTCCGCCCGAAAGCTGATTCGGATAGGCGTCGGCGCGGTCGTCGAGCCCAACGATTTTGAGCAGCTCCATCGCCTTTTCGGTGGCGGCTGCTTTTTCCTTTTTGAGCAGCTTCATGGGAGCCAACGTCATATTTTTCAGCACCGTCATGTGCGGAAAAAGGTTGAAATGCTGAAAAACCATGCCCATTTTCTGACGGTGGACGTTAATGTCGGTCTTTTTATCGGTGATGTCGACGTCCTCAAAGTAAATTTTACCGTCGGTTGGCATTTCGAGGAGGTTGAGTGAGCGCAGGAGGGTCGATTTTCCGCTTCCCGAAGGCCCGATTACAACGACCACTTCACCCTTTTTGATGTCGCAGGTGACTCCGTCGAGGGCCTTTACGTCCTCGCCGTTATAATATTTTTTGAGATTTTCGACTCTTATCAGCAGGTTATCGTTCACTTCGACGCAGCCTCCTTTCGAGCTTTCCTACCAGCCATGTCAGCACCAGAACAACCACAAGGTAAATCACCGCAACCGCAATAAGTGGCATAAAGTTGCTGTATGTTATCGACCTGATTTTAAGTCCGCCCTGAGTCAAGTCGGCAACACCGATATAGAAGGCAACCGACGATTCTTTGAGCAGGGTGATAAACTCGTTTGCTAACGATGGGAGAGATGCCTTGAATGCTTGCGGAATAACGATGTGATACATTGTTTGCATATAATTGAAGCCGAGCGACCGTCCCGCTTCTGTTTGCCCTTCGTCAACCGAAGCAATACCGCCGCGAACAATTTCGGCAACGTATGCACCCGAATTTATTGCAAAACAGATTACTGCGGCAGTAAATTTTTTTACCCCCATGGGAAGCAGGAAGACAAAGAAAATAATAATTAACTGCACCATTACCGGTGTTCCGCGTACGACAGAAAGATAGAGACGTACGATTTGGTCGGGGATTATCAGTTTTCCGGTTTTTTCATTAGTAACTCGGACGATGGCACAAATGAAACCTAAAATTACGCCGAGAATAGCGGCAAAAAAGGTGATTTCAAGGGTAGTAACCAGACCGTTTGTGAGGTATTTCCATTGTGCGTCCTTAATAAAGTTGCGATAAAATTCGTCGCAAAAGCTATTCCATCTGCTCGCAAAAAACGCGGAGGTGTCCGGTTTGTTTGAGCTGAAATTACGTAACGCAAAACATGATGAAAGACCGTTTCTTAAAGTGTTTTGTGACGAAACAGAAACAGTTTCGCCATTGTATTCAATTTCCTTTGTCTGTTCAATATCCTTGTTGACCGACAAGATATCGCCAAATAGGGTGTTTATTATGTCGTCACTCAAATACACACGCAAATAAGTGTCTTCGTACGGAATGGCAAAATAGTCGTCCTTTGCGGTTTCTGCGTTGATTTCATAGATGCTGATTTCTGTTTTGCCGCTTTTTGTTTTCGCATTATCCCAATAGGTTGCAGTTTCGGCATCAAACTGTTGACGCATTTTAAGAGAACTTGTCATTTGTCCCGCGCTTTTTAGCTCGTTGTAATAATCATACGCGGATGAGAACAGCTCGTTTTTGTTTTTCTTATAAACGTCGAGAATATCTCTCGTTTCGTACGAAACGCTAACGATAATCTCCTTTTCGGCTCCTTCGGTTACCGATTTGACATTGATTTTTGTGCCTGAAACGATCTTGTTTGCGGTTTTGGCCAAGGGCTCGGGAAGCTTTTCAAAGCTTTGATCTATTATTTCCTGCGCCTGTTGGTTGTTTAGAGTTACCGATGCCTTGTTATTTATCGTATCAACTACAACGGCTACGGTTAAAATAAGCACAACCAATGCAATAACTGCTGCTTCGATAAGCAGCACCTTTTTCTTGTTGTTTTTATTCATTGTTTGTTCCTTTTTTCAGTAGGTTGTTAACAATTTTTTACGCACGACAAGCCGGAGCGTCAACGAAACTGATTCGTTAACGTGTCCGGCCTGTGTAATTCTACGATTTGCTTATTACTTTATATATTTAGCAACGATGGCGTCGATTGTGCCGTCTGCAACAAGTTCATCAATCGCCTTGTTAATTTTGTCGAGAAGGTCGGTGTTTCCCTTCTTTACACAGATAGCATAATCCTCGTCTGCATAAGAGGTTTCGAGAATTTTAAGTCCTTCGTTAGCGTTAACGAGTGCTTTTGCCGGCTCGTTGTCGATAATAACACAGTCAACTTCGCCGCCGTTGAGAGCCAAAACAGCTTCGTTGCCGTTGCTGTACTGAGTTACTCTATCGCCGAAATCACCGGTAGCATAAGAATCGCCTGTTGTTCCGAGCTGAACGCCAACCTTTTGGCTTGCGCCGTCAGCATAAAGGTCGTCAACAGTCTTTATTGCGGAACCTTCTTTAACAATGATTACCTGAACGCCGTTAGCATAGCTGGTAGAGAAATCAACCTCTTTGAGTCGTTTCTCGTTAACTGTCATTCCTGCCATACCGAAATCAACCGAGCCCTCGTTAACGGCTGTAATGATTGAATCAAACTGCATATCAACGATTTCGAGCTCCATGCCGAGCTTTTCTGCAATTGCTTCTGCGATTTCGGCATCGATACCAATAATTTTTTCGCCATCGTAGTATTCATACGGCTGGAAGTATGCGTTGGTGCCCATCTTTAAAACGGTTTTTGTAGCAACAGATGATGTTTCTTCTGAGCTGGTGGTTTCAGCGTCGCTGCCACATGAAGCGAAGCAGCAAACGAGCATTGCGAGCATAAGTAAAAGTGCGATAATCTTTTTCATAATATGTACTCCTTTAAATTGTATTTTTTGGATTTGAGTATAATTATACACATATTTTATGTATATGCAAGTGTTTTTAGAATAATTTTTGCATAAATATTAAATTTTGTTTATTTTTATGCAAAAAACAATAAAAAATATGCCGTTTTTTGCATAAAAACGGCATATTTCCTTATATTTATACATAAAACAGTTTATCAAACGCCATCGTTTTCCTTACTGCTTTGCAGGAATGCGGCGGTTTTTTCGCTTTTCGGATTCTCAAAAATATCCTCGGGCGTACCCATTTCCTCGATAATTCCGTCGGCCATATAAATAATTTTGTCGGCGACGTGCTTTGCGAAGTTCATTTCGTGGGTGACGATAATCATGGTGCGGTCGCTGTTTTTGAGCGCCTTTATCGCTTTCAGAACCTCGCCCGTGAGCTCGGGGTCGAGTGCGCTTGTCGGCTCGTCAAAGCAGAGGATGTCGGGAGAAAGGGCGAGTGCCCTTGCGATAGCGACGCGCTGCTGCTGACCGCCCGAAAGCTGACAGGGATAGTTATTCAGTCGGTCGGAAAGCCCAACCATGTCGAGCAATTCGCGCGACCTTGCCTCAATTTCCTGCTTTGTCCCCGTTTTGAGCAGCTCCTGCGCAAGCATAACGTTTTTGAGCGCGGTATATTGCGGAAAGAGATTAAACTGCTGAAAAATCAGTCCAAAGCGAAGCCGTGCCTTGCGCTTTTCGGCGTCGGTATATTTTTTTGCTCTTTCGGCGTCGAAAATGGTTTCGCCGTCGACGATAATTTCGCCGCCATTCGCCGTTTCGAGAAAGTTGAGACAGCGCAGAAGTGTTGTCTTACCGCTTCCCGACGAGCCGATGATGGCGAGAACCTCGCCCTTTTCGAGCGAAAAGGAGATGTCGCGGATAACCTCGGTTTTGCCAAAGGATTTTTTTATGTTTTTTACTTCAAGAAAGGCCATAATTTAACTCCTGAAATAGTTCATTTTTTTCTCTAAGTAGCCAAAGAGGAGGGTGAGCAGTCCATTAAACGCGAGATAGAAAACACCCGTGTAGAAAAGCGGCCAGAGCAGACCGTCCGTCTTTGTAAATCTCTGGGCGTTCCAGATAATTTCGTAAACCGATATGGTGTTTACGAGGGCGGTGTCCTTTACAAGCGTGATAATTTCGTTGCTCATCGGCGGAACAATGCGCTTGACAACCTGCAACAGCACGACCTTAAAGAAAATTTGCGATTTTGTCATGCCGAGCACCTGACCGGCTTCGTACTGACCGCGGGGAATACTTTCGATGCCGCCGCGATAAATTTCGGAAAAGTAGCAGGAGTAATTGATGATAAAGGCGATGAAGGCGGCAACCAGGCGGTCCATAATTGTCCAGGAAGCAAGCCACTCGACGACGAGATTTATTACCGGAATGTCGATTTGAGCGGTTTGCGCCCATATTCCGACCAGCCCCGGAACGTAGTAGATTACAAAAAGCTGTAACATCAGCGGAGTGCCGCGGATTATCCACACGAATATTTTGACAACAAAGCGGATGGGCGCAAAGCGGCTCATCGACCCGAAACTGAGGACGAGTCCGAGCGGCAGAGCGACCAAAAGTGTCATTCCGAATATTTTGAGTGTGTTCACAAAGCCCTCTAATAAGCTGAGGGTTACCGTCCAAAACATAGTTTTTTCCTTTCAATAAACAGCCGAAAGGCAATCGGCGGAAAATTCATTCAGCCGACTGCCTTGTGCTATTAAAACTAACTGATTTTGCAAAAATCGGGAGGTTGGTCGCAAAGGCGGTGAGCCAGTCGCCGCAAACGTGAGCCAGTCGCCGCAAACGTGAGCGAGTCACCTCGGTCGCGTGGGAAATATGTCCCGTGCTAGTGCGCGATTTAAATTAGTCCTCTAATGCGAGGGTTAATTCGTACTTTTCAGCGAGGGTCTTGAGCCAGCCGCTTTCGTAAACCTTTGTCATAAAGTTGTTGAAGGTAGCAACCATATCTGAGCCCTGTCTGAAAGCAACGCCGTATTCTTCGGTGGTGAGCTCGATGCCTTTTGCGAGGTCGGCATAGCTTGTGCCTTCGCCTGTCATGGCGTTTGCCATTGTGATATCGATTACGCAGGCATCAGCCGAGCCGCTTTTTACTTCGAGGAGGGCGAGTGCCTGAGTCTTTACTACTGTGAGGTTTTCGAATCCAGCGTCCTTGATGGCTGCTTCGCCGGCTGAACCGCTTTCTGCGGCGAATTTGAGTGACTTCATGCTGTCGGCTGTGGTGTAGTCGGCAACCTTATCCTTGCTCATAACAACGACCTGAGCGTTCTTAACGTATGCGTTAGAAACGTCCATCGACTTTTTAACCTCGTCGGTGATGGTCATACCATTCCAAACGGCGTCGATGCTCTTTGATTTAAGCTCCATCTGCTTGCTGTCCCAGTCGATTTCGATGAATTCAACCTCAACGCCAAGTTCTTCTGCAAATTTCTGAGCGAATTCGGTGTCAAAGCCGGTCCATTCGGTGCTGCCCTCTTCCTTATAGTTCATGGGAGCATAGTCGGTGATACCGATAACGATTTTGCCCTTGCCCTGGATATAAGCGAGGTCGGAAGCAGCTGCGTTGCTTGAACCATCGTCGGCGTCGGTGTTGTTGTCGCCGCAGGAAGCAAAGCAACCTACGAGCATTACGAGCATAAGTAAAAGCGCAATAATCTTTTTCATGATAAAATTACCTCTTTCGATTGTTTGATTTGTTTGGTTTGGTAACTGCCGCTACTTGCTTTTGCGTTGTAGCGTGTTACCGCTTTACTATGCTAAAATTATAACACGCATCTATCAAAAATCAAGCACAATTTCGCCATTTTCACAAACTTTGTATATTTTGCATATAATTTAGTGCTTTATCACGCTAAATTGACGTGTTTTACATAGTATATGTGGCAAAAAAGCAACCTTCCCCCAAAAAAACTTTTCTCTTCGCGCTCGGCGATTGTTCCTTTCCGCGCTCGGCATTTGCCCTCTCCACGCTCGGTGATTCCCCTCGTCGCGAGGTCAGTTTCGCTTTTCCACGCTCCACCGGGTCCCCATTCGCAACAAAAAAACGAGTCGGCTATTAAAAAACCGACTCGTTATACATTATATTATATTTCGCAATTCAAACTCGCATTATCAGAAATCGACGCGTACTCGGAAAATGTCGCCGCACATTGTGCTTGGTGAGGTGGTGTTTGACGGAGCGCCTGCGCCAAAGACGAAGGTTCCGTCAACGTATTCCATCGAAATCATATATGTTTCTGCATCGAATTCGAGCACCTTTGTAAAGGTGGAAAGATCCTTTGTCTTATACACTGTGTTGGTGTACGAGCCGCTGTTCTCGGTTGCGGCGAGGACATAGAGCTCGTCGCCGATTACAACCATATCGAGATAGGAAGCGCTGCTGCCTGCAAAGGTTTTCTTTGAGAATGATTTCATATCTGACGTAGTGAGGAAATATCCCGTACATATAACCGATTTTCCTGCAAATTCCATGCTTTCTTTAAAAATGTTAAAGAATTTACCTCCGGTGCTTACGAATCCTGAGCCGGCTGAATGGAAGTTGAACTGATTTGCATCAGCGTCGTATTTATAGAAGCCATCGTATGAGCTGTCGCCAACGTGCACCTCGTAGCAATAGAGGTCGCCGTTAAGGGTAAGGTACTGATAAACGCGGTCCCATCCGCTTCCGATGTTAGCGCCGGTAACGTTCATTCCGTCCTTTACAACGTTAACGCTGCTAAATGTTTTTCCTCCGTCGGTGGAAACAAGGGCAGCCGTGCGGTTCTTTTGGCTATCGGTACCTGCGCCGATGAATATCTTATCGCCAAAGCCGATCATATCAAAGTTGTGTACACGCCAGTCATACGGCATAGCGTAGTTGATGAATGCGGTTCCGTCGGCATTGAGTTCAAAGTAGTGTAGAATCGCATTGTTCGAGGGGTCGATACCTGCGGCAATCAGGCGTCCGTCGATTATTGCAAAGTTAGAAACCTGCTCATCATCGAGGCGGTCCTGGAAAACGGTTGCCTTATCAGTTTCGGGGTCGTAGCAGGCGATGAGAGAAGGTGCCTTGTTAGAGTTAAAGTCGCCGCTACCGATATAAACCTTACCATTATATGTCTGCATATCCCAGGGGTTACGGGCAAAGATGATGTCGGCTGCCGAATTGTTATAGCGCTCAAAGGCGGGAGTGCCAACGTAAACAGGTACCGCATTGATATATCCGTCGGAGTTATAGAAGCCGTCCATTACGGTCGGTGCAGTAAATCCGAGTACGTACTGGCGCATAGCCACCAGATCGGCTGCCGAAAGGGACGAGCCGCCCGACATTTTTGCCGCCATTAAGGGAGCGCCTTCGAGCGAATTTACACCGAGAATTGCCATCTGAGCATAGAGGAGGTCGGCGGCAGTAACTGCTCCGTCGCAGGTAACGTCGCCGCTTACAACGATTGAAAGCGTCTGCTTAACCGAGTTGTTTCGATAAAGCTTAATTGTGTCGCCGGTGACAACCTTTGTACCGGCTTCCATTTCGGTACCGTCTCGGAAGAATTTAACGCTACCCTTCTGGTCAATTCCGGCGTCAACGTGTACGGTCGTGCAGCCGGCATAGACCGAGGTCAGATATGTACCGTCGTTTGTGAAATTGACGGAGGTAATTTCATAAGTAGAAGCAGCGCTGCCGTTGATAGCCAAGGAGCAAACGGTAACCGCTGTGGCAAGAGTAAGGGAAATCAGTCGTTTTACATTAAGTTTCATGCTTTTCCTCCCCAAAAAAATTGAGTCTATACCTTATTATAATAACACCGCAGTAAAAAAATAGCAATATCAAAAACATCATTTAGTTGTCAAAATTTCTATTGCTTTTTTAATAACCGGGTCGGTCTGGTCGGTGAGTAAATAAAAATATTTCTGTTCGTCCTCGGTAAGTTGCACGTCGTGGTCGGGAGACAGCCCAACCTTGTGGAAATTGATGCCGCTGGGCGGGTTAAAATATGCCACCGTCAGTCGCACAGCCGATCCGTCCGAAAGGGCAAAGGTCTCCTGCATAATTCCCTTTCCGTAGGTTTTCGTGCCGATAAGCTCTCCCTTTTCAAAGTCGCGGATTGACGCGGCAAAAAGCTCGGCGGCACTTGCTGTATTTTGGTCGCAAAGCACCGTCATCGGCAGGTCAATTTCATTCTTGTCTGACGAAAAAAGAACCTTTTTCTTGCCATTCTTGTAGGTTGCCGAAACAACCTCGCCTTCGGGAAGCAAAATATCAAGAATTTTATCCACCGAGTCAAGAGTGCCGCCGCCGTTTCCGCGCAGGTCAAAAATGAGACCTGTTGCACCCTTATCGACAGCGTCGGCAATAGCCGCTTCAAACTGCGGTACGGTTGCCGCGTTAAATTCGGTGATTTGAATGTAGCAGAGGGTATCAATCATGTGCGAAAATACGCTTGTGGTGACGTATCTGCCCCTCGTAGCCGTAAGCGTCAGGGTTTGGTCGCCCCGCTTTACCGTCAGTACGCAGTCGGTGTCCGCTTCGCCAATGATATTCTCTACCGCCTCCGAAAAGCCAAGTTCGACAACGTCCTTTCCGTCGACCGCGGTGATGAGGTCATTCGCCTTTATCCCTGCGAGGTCGGCGGGTGAGCCGACAGACACGTTTACAACGTAAATGTAGTTGTTATCGGGGTGGCTGACGACGGTAACACCTATTCCTGCGTTAAGCCCCTCGTTGTCGTCGAGCTTTTGGTTATATTCCTCGGCGTCGAAATAGGCGGAGTAGGGGTCATCGAGGGCATAAATCAGCCCCAAAGCAACCCCATCGGCGAGTGTTTCCTCGCTCACCTCGTCGACAAAGCTGTGCTTTATCCTGCTTTCGAGTTCGAGATATTTGCTTAAACTGTCGGCTTCGGTCAGATATCCCTTTATCGCGTTAGGCACCAGGCAAAGCACCAGCCCTGCCGTCAGCACCATCGAAATTATAACCGCCGTAATTACGACCGATAGCGAAATCTTTTTATCCTTCATTTTATCATTTCCTTTTGATTAAAAAAGAGGGTGTTTTCATCTATTTTGTTCCCATTTGTGTAAAAAAATCCGACGGAAAAGGGTTTTGTTTCATCCTTTGCCGCCGGATTGCGATAGCATATTAGAGGTTAAAGAAATTCATTGGGTTGGTCGGCGAGCCGTTTTTACGTATTTCGTAATGCAAATGCGGACCTGTCGAGGTACCTGTTGAGCCGACGTAACCGACGGTCGAGCCCTTTGAAACCTTTTGACCTACTTTAAGGGTACTAGCCGCTTTCATATGAGCATAGAGGGTGGAGTATCCGTTGCCGTGGTTGATAACAACGCAGTAGCCGTAGCCGCCGTTGTACTTACTGAGCGAAACGGTGCCGTCGTCCGAGGCGACAATTCTTGCTCCGTAGATACCTCTTGACGAAATGTCAATTCCGGTGTGCAGACGCCACTTTTTATATACCGGGTGCCAGCGGTTGCCGTACTTTGACGACAGCTTGTAGTAGCCGGGAACCGGCCAGGTAAACTGACCCGTACCGATTACGTTGCCGGTGATTTCATTGAGGGCGTCCTGAATTTCCTTCTGCTCGTCTTGGAGGTCCTCCAAGCTGTCTTGAAGGTCGGCAATATCACTTTCGTTATTTTTGATAATTGTGTTAACCTCGGTGTATTGTTTGTCAAGCTCTTCCTGCTTTTCCTGAATAATTTTCTGCGCATCGACAACGCCCTGCTTGTTTGCGTCGACTTCCGATTTTTTCTCGTCAACCTTTGCGATGTCGTCGGTCAGCGATTTTAAAAGCGCGTTATCGTACTCGCTCATGGATTTTCTGAACTGATTTTTTTCCAAATAGTCGCCAAAATCCTCTGCCGAAAGCAGTACCTCGAGCTCCGAGAAGGAGCCGGCGGTGTAGAGAACGACAAGTCGCTCGGCAAAAATGTCGAGATTCTTATCAATTTCGCCGTTCAGACGGTCGATTTCGTCCTGAAAAATCTGAATTTCCTCGTCATAGATGTCAATTTGTTCTTGATAAAGGTCAATTTCGTTCTGGGTTGCCTTTATCTGCTTTTGGAGAGCTTCCTTTTGCTTTTCGTAGGGAGCGTTTTCTTTTTTAAGCTCGTTAATCTGCTGTTTGAGCTTGTTGCTTTCCTTTTGTGCATCTTCGAGCTCTTGTTTAAGCTGAGTTGCCGTTTTTTTCGCACTGGCTTCAATTTCGACGACAGGGGTATAGCCCACCGCCAGAATGAGCATCACTACACATATAACTGCTGAAATAAGTCGTTTAAATCGCACGGAATTCGCTTCCTTCCTTTCGTAAATATTTTGTGATTGTAAAGGCGCTGCAAATAAGACCTAAAACAACGCCGATAACGGCAAAAATGCCGAGTAGTTTGAGCACCAATTCTCTGAACGGGATGGGTGACATTTCGAGGGTTGACTGAATTGTACCACCCGCAAAATGATATACAACATAGAGCAGTCCCGTGGTAAAGAGGGACGCGATGACTCCGAGGAGCACACCCTCGACCATAAAGGGAAAACGTATAAATCGGTTGGTCGCACCGACCGCCTTCATAATGCTGATTTCGAGCTTTCTGCTGAACATTGTGATTCGGATTGTGTTCGAAACGATTACAAACGCGATGATGAGCAACAGTCCGATTATCCATAAGCATCCGTTACGTACTACGATGCTGATATTGTTAATCTTTTTAGCAAGGTCGCGCTGACTGTTAATTTCGCTAACGCCCGAAACCGACAGGATTTCCTCGACCGTTTGGTCGAATTTGCCGAGGTCGTTGAGCTGAATTCTGGCTCCGTTGGGGAGGGGATTTCCCTTTTCGCGCAGACGCTCAAAAACGGCCGCCTGCTCCTCGGTATAATCCTCGCCAAAGGTGTCGATAATTATGCCGTTCAGTCCCTCGTCGGAGGTGATGTATTCGGCGGCTTCGGCATTTACGTTATCCACCGTTTTCACCTTTTCAAAGGCGCTTTTACATTCTTCGTCGGTCAGTTCTTTATCAAAATAGACCATTACAACGCTCTGATTTTTGAGGTCGCCCATCGCCTTGTTCACGTTTTCGGAAAGGACGAGTGCAACGCCCATAATGAGCATACAAGCGACCAAAACGCCCACCGATGCGAGCGACATCAATCGGTTGAGCCAAATATTTTTGAACCCTTCACCGACGAGATAACGGAAGCTTCTTAATTTCATATCTCGTCACCGCCCATCTCGTTAGTATCGCCGTCGGCATTGTCACCGTCGGTCACGTTTTCGTCGCCGTCAGCGGCAAATTCGCCTTCACCACAGGCAAAATCCTCGCCGTCAGCGGCAAATTCGCCTTCGCCATCGACCACAGCGCCGTCAACGACGTAGTCGTATTCGCCGTCGCCGTCAAGGTCATTTGGTACGTCGGTTTCGCCGCAGGTTGCGTAGCTGTCGTCATAATTTGCATTATTCGCGAGGGTAAAATCGTCGCCTACCGCAACCTCTTCGTAAGCGGTGTCGTCGCCGTATTCTCCTTCGCCGTAATCGTCGTAATCATCGTAGAATTCGGCGTCGTAATCCTCGGAATTATCGGCTACGACGGTACCGTTTTCGATCATGATAACTCGCTTACCGAAATCGCGTACCAGTTGATGTGCGTGGGTTACCATGATAACCGTGGTGCCTCTGCGGTTAATTTCGGAAAGAAGCTCGACAATTTCGTATGACATATTGGGGTCAACGTTTCCCGTCGGCTCGTCGGCGATGATAATCGAAGGATTATTCACCAGCGCACGGGCAAGTCCCACGCGCTGCTGTTCGCCGCCCGAAAGCTCGTCGGGCTTGCTTCTTGCCTTTCCGCTGAGTCCCACAAGATTGAGTGCATACGAAACCCTGCGCCTGATTTCCATTTTTGATGCGCCGACGATATGCATCGCAAAGGCAACGTTATCGTAAACGGTCATGTTGGGGATAAGACGGAAGTCCTGAAAGACAATTCCCATTGTGCGTCGAAGCTTTGGGATGTGTCTGCGTTTCATTTTTGAGAATTTGTAGTCGCCTACGATAATTTCGCCTGCGTTTGGCGTTTCCTCGTGCATGATGAGCTTCATAAATGTACTCTTTCCTGCACCGGAAGGGCCAACGACGAATACAAATTCACCTTCGTGTATTTTAAGGTTAAAGTCACGTATAGCGTGAGTACCGTTTAAGTATGTTTTATATACGCCCTGAAACTCGATAAGAGGACGGGCGGTTTGAAGGACAAAATCCTCACTCATAAGGTTAACAACTCCATTAAATTAAAACTGATTAGTATTTTACAGGATTGGCTGTAAGATATTTCTTGACCATGAGGGCAATCTTGAATACAATCGCATGGTCAAATTCGCGCAGGTCGAGCCCTGTAAGCTTCTTAATCTTTTCAAGACGGTAAACAAGGGTGTTTCTATGAACAAAGAGGCGTCTCGAAGTTTCGGAAACGTTGAGGTTGTTTTCGAAAAAGCGCTGAATGGTAAAGAGGGTTTCCTGGTCGAGTGACTCGATTGAGCCACGCTTAAACACTTCGCGAAGGAAGGTTTCGCAAAGGGTGATGGGCAGCTGATAGATAAGACGGGCGATACCGAGATTATCATAGTTGCATATAGTTCTTTCGGTGTCGAATACCTTTCCTACTTCGAGGGCAACCTGCGCTTCCTTAAATGAACGGGCAAGGTCCTTTATACCCTCGACGATGGAGCCGATACCGATAACTGCGTGAACGTAGAATTCGGTCGAGAGGGTGTCCGAAATTGAACGTGCGAGTTTTTCGAGGTCGGCAGCTTCGACGTTTGACTTAATTTCCTTTACCAGAGCGATGTCGGTATCGTTGATGTTGATAACGAAATCCTTTGCCTTGTCCGGAAAGAGCTTTTGAATAATGTCAAAGATAGAAACGTCGTTGCGGCTGGCAACTCGGATGAGGAGAACGGCGCGGCTGACGTCATTATTAAAGTGAAGCTCTCTTGCCTTTAAATAAACATCTCCGGCGAGAATATTGTCGAGAATCAGATTCTTTATAAAGTTAGCGCGGTCATACTTTTCGTCATAGAACTGCTTGATGTTCGAGAGTGAAACAGCGACAACCGAAGCATATTTTTCTGCCTGCGGATCGATACCCTCGACAAAGAGGATATATTCGTTTGAGCCGGTGTTGCCAAACGCCTTGTATGTATATGCGCCCTTAACAAAGCTTTCGTTTGAGTTGGTGATGTTCATGGCGATTGAGCTGTGAGCTTCACCGATACGTACGAGGTCGCTGCAAGCGATTACCGTTCCTGTTTCGTCGATTACACCGATAACGCGGTCGATCGCATTGTGCATCTGATAAACAATACTCTGAAATAATCTGTTGGACATGCTAAAAATCCCTCTCTCTTTTTTTACACATATTTTTTCGGCAGACACTTGTCATAATATACAAAATTCTCCGCAAAGTTAACCGATTATGTAAATTTACATATTCATTTTACACAAATCAAACGCATTTTTCAAGTCAAAATGCAAAAAAACCACAAAACAAGTTACAGAAATATTACAATTTACAATTTGTTCACATTTGTAATAAATTTACCAAAAATATTCCGCTATCTATATACAGTATGTCTGCTATTATCAAAACCCCAATATCTTCTAAATATAAACGCTTGGCACAAAAAAGCTCCTCCCAAAATTAGAGAAGAGCTTTGAAATATTTGGCAAAAAAATTATTGCGGATTTAAGCAGCTTTTACAAAATATCGGAGCCAAATTGTTGAAAAACGTCGGCATCAGTCCATTATTCCGGTGTTAAAGAATGCCTCGGCGGCAAGGTCGTCGGCAGAGCCGTATGTGAATTCATAGTATTCGATGAGGTTGTTGTTCGGGTCGAATTGACCGCGGTAGTTCATTTTGCCGCTTTTGTCATAATCGTAAAGGAAATATTCGGCGGTGTAGCCGTTTTTGGCGTGCGCTTTTTGATACAGCTTGCCGTCGGCATTGTTTGTAAAGGTGTATCCCTCGACGTTTTGCATAAAGTCGGTCGAAATATATATTGTATGCAGATAGCCGCCGTCGCGGATATAGTTCCAGGTATAAACGGTGTTATCGCCTACCGTTTCGACTCTTTTGCCGACGAGGTTGCCGTTATTGTCGTATTCGTACTTTGAGGTTCTGCGGAGGGCTTCCTCCTCGTAGTAGTATTCGGTGTCTATTTTGCCGAGGTTGTTGAACTCGTATGTCGTGTAGTGAAGCTCGTTGCCGTCCTTGTCCCTTTCGGAGCAGTAAACGACAAGTCCGTTTTCATCATAATCGTAAACGGTCGAGCCGGTCTTATAATTACTCTTGTCAAAGGCGTTTACGGTGATGGTACCCTCGACCGAATAGTCAACGTCGTAGGTGGTTTTGAGCTTTCCGCCGGGAGCGTACTTAAAGTAGCGGATAACGGCGTTTTGCACCTTTACTTCTTCCTCGGACGAAGTTTCCGACGGGGTGTATTCGGATGGCGTTTCCTCCGACGAAACCTTTGAGCTTGTCGAAGCCGTATCGGTGCCGCCCTTTTCATTTTCGCCGCAGGAAGCGAGGCAAAGCAGCGTTGCCGCCGCCAAAATAATTGCAATCAATCGTTTCATTTTATTCATAAAAGCTCCTTTTTTAACCAAGGTTCGTTTAGCGTAAAATTTACTCCGTCTTTTTAAAAATTCGGCGAATGATAACCGCCGCGACAACGCCGAAGACCGAGCCGAGAACGGCTCCTGCGATAACGTCGCTCGGATAATGAACGTATAAATACAGCCGTGAAAAGCCCATTACCGCCGCAAAAATCAGCGCGTAAGTTCCCCATTTTTTATTAAACATGAAAATTGCCGTCGCCGTTTCGAAAGCGGCGAGCGTGTGACCCGACGGGAAGGAAAATTCGCTCGGTTTGCTGATAATCAGCTCGATGTACGGTCTCGCGTCAAAGGGGCGAATTCGCGCGACAAGCGGTTTTAGCGTCAGGTTGCCGAAAATCAGCCCGAAAATCAGCGCAAGTCCTATTGCCAGACCGACCTTTCGCGTCCTTTTGAACCAGAGCAAAACTACCGCCGTCAGAATAAAAAACCAGCCGCCGTTTCCTAAAAAGGTAAAGCAGGGGAAAAAGACGTCCAGAAATGCGCATCGCAAATTTTCGGCTATCCAGTCGAGAATTGCAAAATCAGTCGATTGTAACCAATTCATCATATATTCTCCCATCTTTTTTGCCATTTAATTATACCACTATATTTAATTTTTTCAACACTACTTTGTTGATATTGCCGCCGAAAATATGGTATAATGTCCCCATTAGTAAAAAAAGGCGGTGAAACGGTAATGGATATGTGGAAAAAGCTGTCGGCGACCAAAAAGCCGATTTGGCTCTACGGCATGGGAAACGGTGCTGATAAAATTCTCGACGAGCTGACACGACGGGGGATTTCGGTCAGCGGCGTTTTTGCAAGTGACGGCTTTGTGCGGTATCAGCAGTTTCGCGGATTTACCGTTTCGAGCTATAAGGAAGCGGTCGAGCGCGACGGGGATATAATCGTCCTGCTTTGCTTCGGCAGTTCGCGACCCGACGTGCTTCAAAACATTTATCGTATCGCGGGTGAAAGGGAGTTTTATGCCCCCGACGTTGCCGTAATCGGAGACGGAATTTTCGACCTCGAATATGCGAGGGAGCATCGAGACGAGCTCGAAAGAGTTTATTCAATGCTAGCCGATGACCTTTCGCGAAAAACCTTTGAGGAATGTATCCGTTATCGGCTCAGCGGCGATATAAAGCATCTTGCGAATTGCGAAAGTCACCTCGACGAAGCGTGGCAAAATATAATCCGGCCGACCGACAGCGAGGTATTCGTTGACCTCGGAGCGTTCGTCGGCGATACTGTGGAGGAGTTTCTTTCTCACGTCGGAGGATACACCCACATTTACGCCGTCGAGCCGACCAAAAAGAGCTTTTTGCGGCTTCAACGGGCGACCGAGGGAATGGAAAATATCTCGCTATTCAATCTCGCCGTATCGTCGGGCGAAAACGAGCTTGTTTTTAACACCCACGGCGGTCGAAATCATGCCGAAGCCACCTCGGGCGAAAGGATTGCCGCAAGCTCGCTTGACAATATACTTGGCGGCAAAGAGGCAACCCTCGTCAAAATGGATCTCGAGGGCGGAGAAATGGCGGCAATCGTCGGCGCAAGAAATACCATTTCAGCCCACAAGCCAAAGCTGCAAATTGCTTGCTATCATCGCACCGAGGACTATTTTGCCCTGCCGCTGAAAGTAGCTGAAATCCGCGACGATTACCGACTTTATATGCGGCATTTTGCCGGACTTCCCGCCTGGGACACCAATTTTTATTTTATCTAATCGGCACTCGCACCGAATCTGCCCTCGCATACCTATTTCCCCAACCTGCACACCCATTTTCCCCAACCGCACACCCACATTTCGCCACAAAAGCAACCCTTCCGCTACCGCCTGACTCAATCCCCCAACAATCGCCTTTTTTCTTTTCACAAAAAAATTCACGATTTTGTAGCGTAGCGGCATTATATATGCTATAATATTTGATAAAACTAATGGTATATGACGAAACGGAGATATACTAATGACAGAAAAAATTGTAAAAAATGAAATTGCCCTCGGTGTAGTCGGCGTTTACATCCCGACCACCAGGTTCAAAACGGCGCGTCTTTCGGTCGAGTTCGAGCTTCCCTTGGCGGAAGAAACGGCATCGGCGAATGCGCTTTTACCCTTTTTGCTGACCGGCTGCTCAAAGGAGTATCCAACCTCGCTGATAATCAGCCGCCGGCTCGACAATCTTTACGGCGCCAATCTCGAATGCTCGTGCGAAAAGCGCGGTGATTCCCAGGTGCTGAAAATGTCGATAACCTCAATCGAAAACAAATATTCCCTCGACGACCGCGACATCGTCGGGGAATGTGCCGATATGCTCATTTCCCTCATTTTCAATCCTCTTGTCGAAAATGACCGCTTTGATGAAAAGAGCTTTCAAAAAGAGCGTCGCTTAATGGTGGAAAAAATTGATGGCGAAATCAATAACAAGCGCAACTATGCTCTCTATCGTTGCGAGTCGGAGCTTTTAAAGGGCGAACCCGCAAGCATAGCCCGTTACGGTAGCCGCGAGGGACAGCTCGCCCTCACTTCTGCCGATATTTTCACCGCGTGGAAAAGGGTGCTGTCAACCGCCTTTATCCGCGTTGGCTATCTTGCCGCTGAGCCGGATGAGAGCGTGTTTGACCGCTTTAAATCCGCCTTTGCGACCATCGAGCGTCAGCCCGAGCCGATTGTTCCCCCCGTTGTCAGCCCTGCGAAAGCCATTGTTTCTGAAATCGAGGACAGAATGGCGGTCAATCAGGGAAAGCTGGTACTCGGCTTCCGTTCAAGCAGCTATGGCGACGACCGCGACACCTATCGACTGATGGTGCTTTCCGACCTTTTTGGCGGCGGTCCCTACTCGCTTCTCTTTGATAACGTGCGCGAAAAAATGAGCTTATGCTACTACTGCGCGTCACGTACCAATCGTCGAAAGGGCTTTCTCACGGTTGACAGCGGCGTCGAATTCGCCAACATGGATAAGACCTATGACGAAATTCTGAATCAGCTAAACCGCCTCAAAAACGGCGACTTTGACGATTCACTTCTCGACGCGTCAAAAAAGTCGCTTTGCGAATCCTTCCGTGCGCTCGGCGATTCCCAGTCGGTCATCGACCGCTACTATGCCGACCGAGTTCATTCGGATAATCCGCCGACTCCCGACGAGATGGGCGAGCTTGTCCGCTCGGTGACGAGGGATGATATTATCCACGTCGCAAATTCACTCAAGCTTGACACAGTTTACCGACTTAAAGCCACCGAGGAGATGAAAAAATGATTGAAAAAAAGCTCATAAAATGCGAAACCCTCGGCGAAAGCTATATCCAAGCGACTCATTCATCGGGACTGAAAATTTATATAATGTCAAAGCCCGACTATTCATCAGCCCACGCTATTTTCGGCACAAAGTACGGCTCGATTGATACAAAGTTCCGTCTCGCCGACACCGACGAATTCACCTTAATTCCCGAGGGAACGGCTCACTTCCTCGAACATAAACTGTTCGAGAGTGAGGACGGCAACGCATTCGAAAGATATGCCAAAACGGGAGCGTATGCAAACGCATACACATCCTTCGACCGCACCTGCTATCTTTTTTCCTGCACCTCGCAGTTTGAGGAAAATTTCGATATTCTGCTCGATTTTGTTCGCCACCCCTTCTTTACCGCCGAAACGGTCGAAAAGGAGCAGGGCATAATCGGTCAGGAAATCAGAATGTACGACGACGAGCCGAATTGGCGTGTCTGCTTTAATCTGCTTTCGGCGCTTTACAGCCGTCATCCCGTGCGAATCGATATCGCCGGAACGACCGAATCGATTGCCGAAATCACCGCCGATATGCTCTTTGAATGTCACCGTAATTTTTACAATATGTCGAATATGTTTATTTGTGTCGCGGGAAACGTCGATGTCGACGCCGTCCTTGACCAAATCGACCGTCAGATTGACGACCAAAAGGGCTGCGAGGTTATCCGCGGACTTCACGACGAGCCGCGCGAGATAAATACACCTTACGTCGAGCAGCGCCTTGCCGTAGCAAAGCCGCTTTTCAACCTCGGCTTTAAGGAAGCGTGTGATGTACCCGAAAAAACCTTAAAGGAGCGAATCGTCACCGCAATTCTGCTCGAAATCATTTCGGGTAAATCCTCGTCACTTTACGAGCGGCTGATTAACGAGGGACTGATTAACGAGTCCTTCGACAGCGAGTATTTCAACGGATTCGGCTACGCCGCCGAAATTTTTGACGGCGAATCGTCCGAGCCGCAGAGGGTTGCCGACGAAATAAAGGCGGAGATAAAGCGACTTCGCCGCGAGGGAATCGACCCCGACGCATTTACCTGCGCAAAAAACAGTCTTTACGGACAAATGGTTATGCAGTATAATGTAATCGACCGAATAGTTTCCGATCTGGTCGCAACGGCCATGTCGGGTGACGGTCTGTTTGACGAAATGGATGTTTTCGCCGCCATTACGCTTGACGACGTGACCGAGTGCTTAAACACCCAGCTTAACGAGGAATATTCCGCATTGTCGGTAATTTTGCCGACCGAATAAACCCGAAAGGAAGTAAAAAAATGCTTACTGCCGCAGTAAACACAGTTGCCGAAAATCAGGATTGGATTAAAATTTTCGGCTTAAAGTTAAATCTCGACCGAGTTGCCTTTACCATTCCGATTGGCGACGGCTA
>JAFQBX010000037.1 GCA_017399535.1 Clostridia bacterium
GTATATTAACGAGTCTTCTCTTTCTTTTTGTCTGTTAAGTGATATGCTGACTAAAGTCAGCGTGATATTTTCGCTTTGCGAAAGTGATATTGAAGCCTTGCGGCTTCAGTGATATTCTATTCGCCCATAAACTTGCGAAGCCAATATCACTCGGCGTAAGCCGAATAACACTGCGTAGCAATAGAACTCGCCGCAGGCGAATAGAACTGGCGTGATACTCCGTTAAGAGTATCACGCCAAGTTGCTCGCGTGTTTTTTGTTTGTTTTGACTTAGTTGCATAGAGGGGATAGCTTGGCGTAGATTTCGGCTGCCGTCTGGTTTTCGGTGTCGCCGATTACCAGCTTGCTCCCGTCGACCGAAATTACCACTGCATCCTCGCTGCTCGTATAGGCGTAGAGGGTGATTTTGCCGAGCGAATCGCTTTTAAAATTGCCGAGAAGGAGTCGCGCCGAGCCAAAGCCGCCAACACGCATACCGAAATCGGCATTTTCGCACAGCTCGATGCTGTCAATGTCGGCGTATTTGACGGTCAGGTCGTTCCAATAGGTCGCCTCTACCGTGAAGGAATCGTCGTTGTAATCCACCTCAACGTCGCCGGTAAACATCAGCACGGCAACGCCGCAAAGTATCAGCGAAGCGGCAATTATGGTGGCGATTTTGCCCTTTTTGGAAAGGGGCTTGATTTTATTCGATATCTCGTAGGTGCCGTTTTTTGACTGATTTTTATAATAGAGGTAGGAGTAGATCATCGGGGCGAAAACGAGCGGCAGCATAATCGCAAACACAGCCCAAATCATTATTTTGGTGGGCAAAAGCGCCGTCAGTATCATGGCAAATCCGCCGTAAAACCATACCTTTCCGCCAAATCGGTGGGTTGCGTTCCAATTTTCTTCATTTTCGAGGGTCCATTTGATTTTGATGCCCATTGTGCGATTTTGCTTCATCTTTGGCGTATAGTTGCCAATCGCGGTGAACATAACGCCGAGCAGCAGGGGCAAAATCAAATTGACGTTTATCTCCTTGCCGAGAGCGAATGAGTAAATAATCGCACTTGATATGCATGAAATGGTCGGCATTATCCACATTATCAGGCGAAACGGCTTGTTATTTTGGTCAACCTTTTGGTTATCCTTTGCCGAAATCAGTATGCATAGCCACATTATCGCCAGTATAATCAGCGGCAATCCGAATATCGCAAAAAGCTTTGAGCCAAAGCCGTCGGCATTTCCGTCAACGCCCCAATGGGTAGCCATGGTGTTCGGCAGCTTATCCCACATAATCAGACCGAAAACGCAGGGTAAAAGGGTAATAATCGAGGTGATGATGAGGGTTAGTTTGTTCTTTTTAATCATTGTTACTGTCTCCTTTCAGGTCGATGAGCCACAGCATTGCCTCCTCCAAAACGGAGGTGTTGATTTCGTAAAAAATGAATTTTCCCTCTCGGGTGTCGCGAATCAGGTCGGCATCTTTCAGCACCGACAGATGCCGCGAAATCGACGCTCCCGTTACGGAAAATTTGTCGGTTATTTCGCCGGCAGAGAGGCGTCCACCCTTTAACATATTGAGGATTTCGCGCCGAATCGGGTCGGCGAGTGCGCGAAGGGTTTGTTGCAAAGCCAAGGTGATTCCTCCTTTTCATTTAACATTTAACCTAATTGTTAAATGTATTGTAGCATATTCGGGCGGCTTTTGTCAATAGGGTGGGAGAAAATTTCTGTTGGCAAGGTGTGGGATGGGGACAAAAAAGCACCTCGCTGATGCAAGGTGCTTTATAATTACAATATATGCGCGTGTGGTTACATTATTTATTTATGCCTTTGAGCACCTCGGAGTAGGGGACGATGGCGTCAAACACGGGCAAAATTCCCTTGTTTTCGTCGAGCTGTCCGTGGAGCTGGAAGAGGTCGTGACCGGGGAATTCGTTTCCTTCGACGAGCACGGGTCCGGTCGGAGTAATGGCAACGTCCCAGCCGACATAGCGGATATGCTCGCTCATTTTTGCCGCCGTCAGTACGGTATCGGCCGCCTCTTTCCAGAAGGGGATTTCGACGCCGTCAAAGGTCACGTTAGAGTCGGGATGCGCGGCAAAAAGGTCACCACTCTTATCGATCGCCCTGCCCATAAGTACGCCCTTTTCAAAGTCGACCACTGCGCTCATTCCGCCTGCGTTAAAGTTGTCGACAGTGCTTTCGCCGCGACCGAATCGCATACAAGCAAAGACGATGTGAGCGTTGCCGTCGGCATCCTTTAAGGTGCAGATGCGCACTGTATTTATCGCGTGGGGATGAATGCGGCTTATTTCGGGGTGCTGGGTGATAAGCTCCTCGACGAGCGGCTGATTATCGGCTTCGAGCTTAGCTTTCAGCTCCTCGACCGAGCCAAAGTCGGACACCTTCAGCTTTTCGACTCCCTTGCCGCACATTCCGTCGAGTGTCTTTGCCATAAAGACGGGATTTTTTTCAAAAAAGGCGGTAATTTGCCCCTCGTCGGCATCGGGGAGATAGAGCCAATCGCGTCCTATCTGGGCGCTGTATTTCCTGAGAAACAGGTGTTTTTCGGAAAATTCCTTGCGATGCTCGGCTGGGTTGAGATATTTTACGTAGTTATTATTTTTTTCGCGGGTGATGAGCTGACGTCTTTCGGCGGCGGACATATCGTACATACCAAAAATGGTGTAGTCGACGTATCCTGCGCCATATTTGAGCGCGCAGGTCGCCATATCGAAATAAATCGACAGCTTACATTTTCCCGAATTTTTATGGACCCTTTCGACAAAGGTGGGGATTCGCGAAAAGTTCAAATTCTTAATTCTTTTTAGCATCCATTTAACGTTCATTTTTTTACCCTTTCCTCCTCAAATAGTGCGAAAATATATCAGTCAAGCTCGACGGCTCCCGTATAAAGCTGATAGTAGCGTCCCTTTTTTTCGAGCAGCTCGTCGTGGCTTCCTCGCTCGATGATTTCGCCCTGTTCGAGTACCATTATAGCATCTGAATTGCGAACTGTCGAGAGGCGATGTGCAATTACAAAGGTTGTGCGGTTTTTCATCAGTCGTGCGAGTCCGTGCTCGATGTGTCGTTCGGTACGTGTATCGACCGAGCTTGTCGCTTCGTCAAGTACGAGAATGGGTGCCTTTGAAACGGCGGCACGGGCGATATTGAGCAGCTGACGCTGACCCTGGGACAGCGATGCGCCGTCACCCTCGATAACCGTATTGTAGCCGTCGCTCAGACGCATTATAAAGGAATGCGCCGAGGCGGTTTTTGCCGCTTCGATAACCTCGTCGTCGGTGGCGTCGGGGCGTCCGTAGCGGATATTTTCCATTACAGTACCTGTGAAAAGATGGGTGTCCTGCAACACGACGGCGATATTTTCGCGCAGGTCACGGCGACGATATTTGCGAATATCGATGCCGTCGATGGTGATTTCCCCGCTCTTTATATCGTAAAAGCGGTTGAGCAGATTGGTGACGGTGGTTTTACCCGCACCCGTCGAGCCGACAAAGGCGATTTTTTGTCCTGCCTTTGCATAGAGTGAAATGTTTTTAAGCACGTCCTTGTCGGGAAGGTAGCCGAAGGTGACGTTTTTTATCTCGACCTCGCCCTTGATTTCGCCCATCGGGATTGCGTCAGGGGAATCGGCGGCTTCGGGTTGGGTATCCATTACCGAAAATACCCTTTCCGCACCCGCCAGAGCGGCAAAAATGGTGGACATTTGCATCGAAATTTGGTTAATCGGCATAGAGAATTGGCGCGAATACTTGGCAAAGACGGTGAGGGCGCCGGGAGTGAATCCGCCAATGCACATCATCACGCCGCCAAGCCCGATTGTAACCGCGTAGCTGACCTGGCTGAGATTACCCATCACGGGACCCATGATTCCGCCGTAAAACTGCGCGTTAAACTGCTTGTCGCGAAGCTCGTCGTTGAGCAGACCGAATTCCTCGACACATTCGTCCTCGTGGTTGAAGACCTTTATCACCTTTTGACCTGAAACGGTTTCCTCAATATAGCCGTTTACTGCGCCGAGTGCCGCCTGCTGAGCCGAATAATGCTTTGAACTGCGCTTTGCGATAATTGCGCCGCCCTTTATGAAAACGGGGATGAAAAAGACGGTGACGAGGGTAAGCTGCCAGCTTGTCGATACCATGAAAAAGAAGGTGCCGACGAGGGTTATTATACCCGAAATTATGCCTGTAAGCGAATTGGACAGCATCACGTCGATATTGTCGATATCGTTGGTAAAGCGGCTCATGGTTTCGCCGGTCGGCGTGCGGTCAAAGTAGCCGAGGGGAAGTGCTTCCATACTTTCAAAAAGGTCGTTTCGTATACGCTCAATCGAATTCTGCGACACCGAGACCATAATCCTGTTTTGCAGATAGTTTGAGAGGATTTCGATGAGATAGATTGCCGAAAGGATAATCAGAGCCGCCGTGATATATACGGTAATTGCCGCCGCCTTTGACCCCATCAGCGAGGAAAAAAGCTCGGTTTCGGTTATCCATTCGATAACGCCGTCGGCCGCCCTTTCGAGATAGGTCATTTTGATATTTGCATCGGGGTTGACGGTGAGGGTGATGCGGTCGATAATCGGCGCCAGAAAATACGAGCCGCACAGAGCCGTCACCGAGCCGAAAAGCATACAGAAAATGACCATAATCAGCCGCCATTTATACCGACCGACGTATTTGAGCAGTCGTGAGACGGTCGGCTTGGTGCTTTTTGGCTTTCCTTGGGGACGGGGACCCATTCGGCGACCGGGACCACCCGGTCCGTGACCGCCCATCATACCGCCCTTTTTATCAGGAGCGACGCTTGTATATTGTTTTTTGAGCTTTTCTAAACTTCTTGCCATGGCTTACGCGTCCTCCTTTTCCATCTGTGAATAGTAAATTTCCTTGTATTCCTCGTTGTCGGCGAGAAGCTGGTCGTGAGTGCCGACACCTGTGATTTTGCCGTCGTCCATTACAACGATTATATCGGCGTTTTTGACCGACGAAATGCGCTGGGCAATAATAATCTTTGTCGTTGCCGAAAGGTCGGTTTCGAGTGCGTGACGGATATTTCGCTCGGTGGCGGTATCGACGGCGCTGGTCGAGTCGTCGAGAATGAGGATTTTTGGCTTTTTAAGCAGTGCTCGGGCTATGCAAAGACGCTGTCTCTGGCCGCCCGAAAGGTTCATGCCGCCCTGCTCGATATTCTTTTCGTACCCCTCGGCAAAGGAGGTAATAAATCGGTCGGCTTCGGCACTTTTGGCTGCCGAAACGAGCGCCTCCTTGTCGGCGGTTTGGTCGCCCCAGCGGAGATTATCCTCCACCGAGCCGGAGAAAAGAATATTCTTTTGAAGCACCATTCCGACGCTTTCACGAAGCTGATAGAGGGAATAGTCGCGTACGTTTATGCCGTCGATAAGCACCTCGCCGTCATCGACGTCGTAGAGTCGCGGAATCATTGAAACGAGTGTAGTTTTTCCGCATCCGGTCGAGCCGATAATTCCGACTGTTGCGCCCGACGGAATGGTCAGATTTATGTTATCAAGTACGCATTCCTCACTGTTTTTAAAGTAGCGGAAGGATACGTTTTTGAATTCGATGTGACCCCTTTCGACAGCCATATCCTTGTGTGCGGCATTTTCGTCCGAAAGGTCGATTTGCTCGTCAAGCACCTCGGCGATTCGGTTGGCAGAAGCGATTGCTCGCGAGGAGGTCATCAGCAGTACCGTGACCATCATAATCGAAAAGAGAATCTGGCTGACGTATGTAATGAATGCCGAAAGGTCGCCGATAAGCATATCTCCGCCGAGTACAATTTTATACCCAAAGCCGAGCACCGCGATAACCGTGAAATTCATAAAAAATGTGGTCACGGGATTCATTAAAATCGAAATGCCCACAGCGGCAAGTCCCGACTTTTTAAGCTCGGAATTGGCGGTTTTGAATCGCTTTGTCTCGGTTTCTTCGCGGACAAAGGATTTTACGACGCGGATGTTTGTGACACTCTCCTGAACGGTGGAGTTGAGTCGGTCAATCTTTGTCTGCATACGCTTGAATCGGGGGAATGAGATGCCGATAATCAGTCCGATTGCGCAGAGCATCAGCGGAATCGAAACATAAAAAACGGTGGCAAGTGACGGATTTATCGTAATCGACATTATCAGCGCGCCAATCATCATTCCAGGAGCTCGCAGGGCCATTCTCAGCAGCATATTGACAAAATTCTGGAGCTGGGTGACGTCGTTTGTCAGTCGGGTGACGAGCGACCCCGTCGAAAAGCGGTCGATATTCGCAAAGGAAAAGCGTTGAATTTTTTTATAGGTGTCCTTGCGGATATCGGCGGCGAAATTGACCGACGCCTTTGCTCCGAAATAGGCGCCGCCAACTCCGCCAAGCAGCATCATTACCGCAAGTAAAATCATAAGTATCGCGGTGATAATGCTTCGCTCGACGGTCAGTGAGCCCACGTCGTAGCTATTGATAACGGTTGACATCAGTCGCGGCATCAGTGCTTCTCCAATGACCTCGACTATCATACAAAGCGGCCCGAGGATAAAGAATTTTTTATACGGGGCGGCATATTTAAACCAGCGTTTCATAATAATTATCGACCTTTCGCAATAGAATGTTTTTGAGATATAAATTTAAGGATTATTTTTGCAAATTTTTCTTTATTTTTTCGATAGTTGCGATGAAGGAGGCGATTTCCTCCTCGCTCAGTCCTGCCGAAAGCTCGGCTTCGATGGTATCGATTTCGGACGAAATTTGACGGTGAAGTTCGAGTGCCTTTTCGGTTGGGGTAATTTTTTTAAGTCGGCTGTCGTAGGGGACGGAACCGCGGGTGATAAGCCCGTTTTTTTCCATAATTTGCAGCATCGAGGTGACGGTAGAGCGGCGGACACCAAAGGTTTTTTCAATATCCCTTTGGAAAATATCGTTATCCCTGTTTTCGTACAGATAGCGGATAACCCAGCCGTGAGTACCCGTCAAGCTATCGACGTAGCTTCGGGTAGCCGAAAGGGTGTATCGGTGATAAATCATTCTTTCGAGTGACTTTATGTGGTATCCGAGGGCGTTTTTCTTATCCATCTTTTGACCTCCTGAAAGCCGAAATATGTTAGAAACTAAACAGTTAGATATTGAACATTGTTAATTATAATGAGTTTTGGTAGGAATTTCAATAAATAAATTGTTAATTTTTCTGCCTTTTTTTCGACATAATTATAATATATAATAAGAGTTAAGTTTAAAATGAGGAATATTGGCGTATTTTATCGAAAGAGAGTGAATTTTAGGTGGCTGAATTTTTCAGTAAATTAAAAAAGCAGGTTTTCCTTTCTTCTGTCGAAGTGTCGAGAAGAAAGCTGTCCTTTGCTTTTTATGCCTTGACAATTATTTTTTACGAGCTGGTAATGCAGATTTACGCTTTTAGCGAAATCACGTGGAAGTTTATTTTCCCCATTATCTTTTCGATACCCTTTGCTCTGTTTGTCATATTCATCACCAACCTTTTCGGCAAAAGGGTGAATATGATTATTTCGTGGGCGTTTTTGGCATTCCTGTTTCTCTTTTATTCCACCCAGGTTGTTTACAGCTTTGTGTTCAAGTCACTTCTTTCGATTACTGCCGTAGGAATGGGCGGCGATGCTGTGACCAATTTCTATGCTGAGATTTTTCACGCGATAAAGGTTAGATGGTTTATGTTCGCCATCTTCCTTGTCCCGTTGGTTTGCTTTGGTATATTGACAAAGAAAAAGATTCTTTCGGTACGTTCCACCTCGCGCAGATTTAAACTTTCGTCGGTGATTGCCTACGTTCTGGTGCATTTCATTACGGTTGGTACGCTTTTTGTCGGCGGAGTCGGTCCTGCGTCGGCATTCGAGGTTTATCATAGCAGCGATGCCGACACCGATATCAGTGCGCGTAACCTTGGACTCATCACCACCTCGCGACTTGAACTGAAAAATATGATTTTTGGTGAAAAGTCGTCGGGCGTTGACCTCGGTCACATTGATCTTAATCAGTTCACCTCGTCCGAGACCGAGCCGGATACACCTTTTGTCGATACCTCGCCCAACGTGATAAAGGGAATCGATTTTGCTTCCCTGAATGACAAGACGGATGACGAGGATATTATCCAGCTTAATAATTACTTTGCCGCACAGTCGGGGACTAATAAAAACGAGTACACCGGCTATTTTAAGGATAAGAATTTGATTGTCCTGTGTGCCGAGTCGTTTTCGCCCTATTTCATTGACAAGGAGCTTACACCGACACTGTATAAAATGGTGACGGGCGGCTTTGTGTTTAAGAACTATTATAATTCCTGGCCGAATACCACCACAAACGGCGAATATTCGCTCTGTATGGGAATGTTCCCCGATATGAGCCGACACAAGTCGGACGGCAGCTTTAAGCATTCGGCGGATAATTATTTGCCCTACTGCTTCGGCAATCAGTTTAAGAATATCGGCGTAAACACCTACGCTTATCATAATTACAAGGGTTCGTATTACACGCGAAAAGAGTCGCATCCCAATATGGGCTACGACGTGTTTAAGACCATGGGCAACGGAATGAAATTCACTACCGCATGGCCCTCATCCGACCTCGAAATGATGGAGCAGTCGGTTGACGATTATATTAACGAGGACCGTTTCCACGCGTATTATATGACATTCAGCGGACATTACCGCTACTCCTTTGACTCGAATCCCATGTGTGCAAGAAATAAGAGTAAGGTAAAGAATCTCAATTATTCAACCGCGGTAAAGGCATATATTTCGTGTAACCTCGAACTTGAATATGCGCTGTCATACCTCTTTGAACGCTTGGAGGAGGCAGGAAAGCTCGACGACACCGTTATCGTCCTCGCCTCCGACCATTATCCTTATGGACTGACAAGCAAGGAATATAACGAGCTTGCAGGGGAGGAGATTGACACCACCTTTGGCAAGTTTAGGTCAAGCTTCATTTGCTACAATTCGGCTATGGAGCCGGTCGAGGTCGAAACTCCCTGCTGTAATATCGACATTCTGCCGACAATGCTCAACCTTTTCGGTCTCGAATACGATTCGCGTCTGATTACAGGTACCGACGTTTTCTCTAACGGAAATCACATCGCCATTTTGTCGAATAAGAGCTTCATCACCGACAAGGTAATGTACGACGCGGTGAAGGGAAAGACAACCTATCTTGTCGACGAGGATAAGGTGCCCGAGGGCTATATCGACGCCATGTTGCAGGTTATTACGAATAAAATGTCGGTTGCAACGGTAATTCTGAATAACGATTACTACCGATTCGTTTATGAAAATACGATAGGAATAAAATAGCATACATTAAGGAGCGCTCACATAGGGATAATTCGCCTAAAACAGTGCCTTTTTGCAGTCTAATACGTTACAACACCGCAGTACGCGACAGCGTTACTGCGGTGTTGTGCCTTTTATACTATCAAAAATTCATCTGTTTAAGGTGCTTTGCAGTTTTGTAGCAATAAATTCGGCTCGGTCTCGAAGCTACTAAGCCGCAGTAATACTTTGTGTATTACAAGGATTTGTTGCTAAGAGTCATGTCGAATTTATGCGAAAAACCAAATTATCCCTGTGTGAGCGTTCCTAATGAGAGCTTCTTTTTGCGAAAAGGGGCTCTCTTTTTTTGTGGCTTGGTTTGGAGTAGGTGAGTTTGCGGTAGGCGAATGGTCTGTTTTAAACGGACATTTTCGGTGGTTGGGCGGCTTTTTTGTACGACGGAATGAAAAAATCAAAAATCGCGAATGAGCAAATCGGAGAAAAACGGAGAAAACAAGAGAAAAAACGAGATATGTTTTGACAAATTAAAAAATCGCATATTTTGTGTTGACAAGGGGTAAAAGGTGTGTTATCATAATCAGCGTCATTGAAAAAAGATAAATTTATTTGGAGGTAATCACAATGTCAACTTATATGCCAAACGCTGCGGCTATCGACCGCAAGTGGTATGTTATTGACGCCGCAGGAAAGCCGCTTGGCCGCGTTGCTGCTCAGGCCGCTGTTCTTCTCCGTGGAAAGCACAAGCCGGTATTCGTACCCCACGTTGATTGCGGTGATCATGTAATCATCATCAATGCTGCAGAAGCTGTCCTCACCGGAAGCAAGCTTGACAAGAAGTACTACTATCGTCATTCGGGCTACATCGGCGGACTCAAAGCTACTCAGTACCGTACACTCATGGCTACAAAGCCGGAGCTTGCTATGGAACTCGCTGTAAAGGGTATGATTCCCGATACAACCATCGGACGCAAGGCATTCACTCGTCTTCGTGTATATGCTAATGCTGAGCATGAGCATGCTGCACAGAAGCCCGAAAATTTCGAATTTTAAGATAAGGAGGTAACTGATAATGTACGATTCAATCCCTTATTTCTACGGCACAGGTAGAAGAAAGAGCTCGGTTGCTCGTGTACGCGTTTACGCTAACGGCACAGGCAAAATCACCATCAATAATCGTGATATCGACGATTACTTTGGTCTCGAAACACTTAAACTCATCGTTCGTCAGCCGATGGAGCTGACCGGTACCTCCGGTAAGCTCGACATCATCTGCACAGTTGCAGGTGGCGGCGTTACAGGTCAGGCAGGTGCTATCCGTCACGGTGTAGCACGTGCTCTTCTCCAGTACGATGCAGAGCTTCGCGGCGAACTTAAAAAGGCCGGCTTCCTCACTCGCGATCCGCGTATGAAGGAAAGAAAGAAGTACGGACTCAAAGGCGCACGTCGTGCTCCCCAGTTCTCAAAGAGATAATCTGTATTATTTCAATGTATTCAAAAACCCCCGAAACCATCGCGGCTTCGGGGGGTTATTTTTGCCTTAAAATCTATCTTGGTGCAAACTTAATATTTTACATATCCATTTTTAAAAAAGAGTCGAACAACTCGTTTGCTGAATTTTTTTGGATTTCTTCCTACTATAATGGAGAACACAACAAATATCCCCCATGCAATACACATAACAACCGCAAGAATGATAAACCTTGTATATTCTTGTCTATGCAATCTGGTTGTTTCTTCAAAGCTTAAAATGTAATTATCATTATATTCAACGGCTTTTAATGAATAATAACTTTCTTCGTGTTTTGGTGTAACTTTTATAGAATATGTGGTTACAACGGTTTTTTCGTTGCAAAGCATCTGTATATTCTTTGTATTAAACTGTTTGTCTATAAAATCAATTATATATATTTTATTATCCGCAGAGGTTAATACAATTTTTTCTCCTTTATTCTCATAGGATACAAAGCTGATTGATTGTTGAACCGTGTTATTCGGTGTGTTTGGCGCATAGGTTAAATAAATTGCAAATATCAACAAACCGATACAAATAACACCTATCAAAGCATAAGCAAACAAAAAGCCACCCGCATCCTGAACATTTCCGTTAAAAATGTCATGCTTTGTTTTGTATATTTTAGGAAGACTTTTTCCGTCGTGCATGGTGCGATACTTTTTCTTAACAAATTTGATAAAGTCATCTCCACCTATTGAGAATTCGTCAACCATTAGTTTTTTCTTGCCAATATAAATAAATTTTTGGTGAGCATCTTCTTTGATTGCAGTGACTTGATCATAAGTGAATTTTCTTTTAATGCCGAAAAAGTTCTTATGAATAAACCCGTCTTGGTCATAAGAAATTCTGCAATTCACAAAAGCGATTATTAAGGTTGCACTGAGCAAAGATAGTAAGAGAGATAAAATAGGCACCCATAATGGCTCGTCAGAAAAAGCAGTAATAACGGCAGGGATAAAGAGTAATGCACAAGCAACCAATCCTAATATGCCTAAAAATTTAGGCATATACACCTTGCCGTATTCTGCTTGTTTTGGTTGCCTCAAATATGCAATAACACCGCGTACAATAATTGGTGTCAGCAAAAATGGTAAAATACGAATTATATGACTCATTATTACACCTTTTTATAGTAGATTGGCTTTACAACAGTATACCACAAATCATTTACAATTTCAATATTTTGCAATCTTCTTGAGTCATGATGATTCTTTATAGAATCGTTATGACTCTTTTTCTTTATAACCGCTTAATTCACCCCATATTTAATAAAAACCGCAAAAATGGGTTGACAAGGAAATTTTAATGTGATAGAGTAACAGTAATTAGATATTTAAACCTTTGATTAAGAATAGTAGTTTTCGAACCTAATCTATTAGCGAGCTGCCGACGGTGAAAGGGCAGTAGTGACGGTGAAAATGAATGGGCTTATGAGGGCGACCGAAAGCGAAAAGGGCGAAAAACACGAAAAATCCCTCTTTTTTCGCAAGTAGCAGTCGACGGGAGACGCACCCGTTATAACGGCGGACCGTATGATAGTACGGCTAATGAGTGGACAGCTTTTTTCAAGTAAAGCGTCAATTTGGGTGGTACCGCAGAACATCAGTTTTGTCCCATTTTATTTTGGGATGGGACTGTTTATTTTTTTATAAAAAAGGCGGAGAAAAAATGAAAAAACTGACAAAGCGATGGCGCAGCTAACCACTTTAACCACGAAACAAGACGTTTTAATCATCATACAATATATATTAACACGAATTTTTTTGGAGGAATTGACCTATGATACATAACGGAATGGAATTTGATACCTATTTTAAAAATTATCCCGACAAGGACGGCTTTTTCGGCAAATACGGTGGTGCATATATCACCGAGGAGCTGAAGGCCGCCATGGACGAAATCACCGAGGCGTACTTCACAATCTGCAAATCGGCAAAGTTTATCAGCGAGCTTCGTCGAATCCGCAAGGAATTTCAGGGCAGACCGACACCGATTTCGCATCTTGAACGCCTTTCGGGTAAGCTCGGTAACGTTCAGCTTTACGTAAAGCGTGAGGACCTCAACCACACCGGCGCACACAAGCTCAATCACTGTATGGGTGAGGCACTCCTCGCTAAATACATGGGCAAGAAAAAGGTTATCGCAGAAACAGGCGCAGGTCAGCACGGCGTTGCGCTTGCTACCGCGGCGGCTTATTTCGGACTCGAATGCGATATTTACATGGGCTCGGTGGATATTAAGAAGCAGGCGCCCAACGTTGCCAGAATGAAGATTCTCGGCGCAAATGTTGTAGAGGTAACACACGGACTCGCCACCTTAAAGGAAGCGGTTGATGCTGCATTCGCCGCATACGCGAGAGAGTATAAGGACAGCATTTACTGTATTGGCTCGGTGCTTGGACCTCATCCCTTCCCGATGATGGTTCGCGATTTCCAGAGCGTTGTCGGTATTGAGGCAAGGGAACAGTTTATCGAAATGACGGGCGAGCTTCCCGACGCTATCGTTGCCTGCGTTGGCGGTGGCTCGAATGCGATGGGCTTCTTCTCGGGCTTCCTCAATGACCCGGTTGACATTTACGGCGTTGAGCCGCTCGGTCGCGGTGCTACCCTCGGTGACCACGCCGCAAGCTTAAAATACGGCGAGGAAGGAATCATGCACGGCTTTAACAGCTTGATGCTCAAGGACGAAAACGGCGAACCCGCACCCGTTTACTCGGTTGCAAGTGGTCTCGACTATCCCTCGTCGGGCCCCGAACACGCGTTCCTGCATGACCTTGGTCGCGTAACCTATGACGTAATTGACGACGAGGATACCATCGACGCATTCTTTGCCTTGTCAAAGACCGAGGGAATCATCCCCGCAATCGAAAGCTCGCACGCGGTTGCTTACGCAATTAAACTGGCGCAAAAGATGGGTCGCGGCTCCATTCTCATCAACCTCTCGGGTAGAGGCGACAAGGACATGGACTTTATCATCGAAAAATACGGAATCAGATAATAAATTCATAACCGACCTGTTTTCGCAGGTCGGTTTTTTGTGCTTTTTTGCCACTTGTATAAAGGGGTGGAGGGGTTTATAATACGTGGGTAGAGAAATTTTTTTGTCGAAAAAGGGGTGAGGTGCAGATGGCACGAAAACTGACCGAGGGCAGACCGTCAAAGGTGCTTTTCCTTTTCGCGATGCCGATTTTACTGAGTACGGTTTTTCAGCAGCTTTATACAATTGCCGACAGCGTTATCGCGGGTAAATTCGCGGGTGAAAGTGCGCTTGCCGCCATTGGCGCTTCATATCCCGTGACCATGATTTTTATGGCGGTTGCCTTTGGCTCGAATGCCGGATGCTCGATTATCATTTCACAGCTTTTTGGCGCCGGTCGAGTACGCGAGATGAAAACGGCGGTCAGTACCGCTATGATTACTCTGGCTATGTTGTCGTCGGTGCTTTCGGTAGGTGCGCTTATTTTTGCGCCCCAGATTATGACGGCGATGAATACGCCGACCAACATTTCCGCCGAGGCGACCGAATATTTCAGAATTTATATCGGCGGATTCCTGTTTTTAGCCCTTTACAATATCGCTAACGGTGCATTTACCGCCCTCGGCGATTCAAAGACGCCGCTTTGGTTTCTCATCGCCTCGTCGGTGGCAAACGTTGCGCTCGACTACATTTTTGTCGCCGAGTATGATTGGGGCGTTGCAGGTGCCGCGTGGGCAACCTTTATCACGCAGGGTTTTGCCTGTGCTTTTGCCGTGGCGACGCTGATTGCCCGACTGAGAAAAATGAGGTCGGAGAAACACGAGATTTTTTCATTTACAATGCTGCGAAATCTCGCCCGTGTTTCGAGCCAGACAATTACGCAACAGAGCTTCGTTTCGGTCGGCAATATGCTTGTCCAGTGGCTGATAAACGGCTACGGCTCGGCTATTATTGCGGGATTTTCCGCCGTTATGAAGCTGAACACCTTTGCTGTGACGAGTATTTACACCATGTCGAGAGCTATGTCGGCATTTACAGCGCAGAACGTCGGTGCAGGAAACTATGACCGAGTGAAAAAGGGGTATCGCTCGGCGGTGCTTATCAGCGCGGCTGTTGCGGGACTTTTTACAGCGGCATATATGATTTTTGGCGAATTTTTTATCTCGATGTTTCTCGAAACGGACAGCAGCGGCGAGGCGCTCAAAATCGGCACCGAATGTATAAGAATTATCGGTTCCTTCTATGTCGTTGTATCGATAAAGCTGGTCAGCGACGCCGTTACAAGCGGTGCAGGAGCCATGAAGCTTTTTGCAATCGCGACCTTTGCCGACCTGCTTTTGAGGGTTGCGCTGTCGTATGCACTTGCACCATTTTATGATATTACGGGGATTGCTTTGTCGTGGATAATCGGCTGGACGGTTGCCGCCATAATGTCATACTGCTTCTACCGATTTGGCAACTGGCGGGGAAAGAAACTCGCGTAAAAAAACTGAACAAAAAAATAAAAGTGACCACTCCTTTTGAGGTAAAAGGGCGGTCACTTTTTTTATATCATGGGGGCAAACTGAAAAGATTGCGCGGCAGGTCAAAAGGACGATGCCGACACCGTCACCACACAAAACGGGCCCGTCAGAAACTTCCCCCTTGATGACAGTATATGAGCAAAATCGGGCATTGACACAAAAAAATTATAATCCTGTCATGGAATGTCAGGGTCAAAAGATGATATGTTGTATTCGGAGCAAAAGTGAAAGACCGGCCGGTTTACCTTCTTTGCCGAAAGTGGCAGATGAGGTTTGTGACACTTTTAGCTCTTTTTTTATACTTAAAAGGAGTGATAAAATGCAAAAATCAAGTCGGGTTGCGCCCGAAACCGTCTTTGCCGAGTTTAAGGCGGCAAGGGAGCACAAGGAGCTTATCGGCGAAAAGGGAATTTACGAGCAGACGAGGGTGAATGAGCGATTTTTTGTCGGCGACCAGTGGTACGGAGCCCGTTGCGGTACCGACCGACCGCTCGTCCGTCACAATGTAATCAAGCGAATCGGTGACTATAAAATGGCGGCAATCACCGCCAACGTTGTGACGGTTGCCTTTTCCGCCGACGGCGTCCCGAATACAATCGAGCTGACAAAAACCACTGATGCCCTTCGCAGAAAAATGGCGATGGGTGAGCCGCTCAACAATCTGTCGCATGAGGAGGAAACCGCCCTCGTTATGTCGGCGCTCGGTGACTATTACCGAGTGACCGAGGAGCGTTTGCGCTATGCTAAGCTGCGCTTTGATGCGCTCAGAAACGCTTATGTTTCGGGCACGGGACTCATTTACACCTATTGGGACAGCGACTGCGACACAGGGCTGTATGCCGACCTCGAACGTAAATGCGCCATCAAGGGTGACATCGCCTGTGAGGTGCTTGACGTAGAAAACGTTTATTTCGGTGACCCCTCGATTGAGGAGGTACAAAATCAGCCGTATATCATCATTTCGCAGCGCAAGAGAACCGAGGAGCTTAAAGCGCTTGCCAAAAGATACGGACGTCCCCAGAGCGAAATCGAGGCAATTGGTGACTCGGACTCGGACGGCGAAAAGACAACCGTGCTTACAAAAATATGGAAGGAGCCAAACGAGCAGGGAGAAATGACGGTAAAGGCGGTGCAGGTGGTGGGTGGAGCTACCATTCGTCCCGTTTTTGATACGAAAATCCGTTTATACCCGATAGCAAAGTTTAATTGGCAGGACCGCAAAAATTCCGCATACGGTGACAGCGAAATTACCTATCTCATTCCCAACCAGATTGCCATTAACCGAATGCTGACGGCAAACGTTTGGGCGGTTATGATGATGGGTATGCCGATTATGACCGTCAACGGCGACATTGTAAACGGCCCCGTTACCAACGACCCGGGTCAGATTATAAAGGTATTTGGCTCGCCCGAGGAGGCCCGTTCGGCAATCAGCTACGTTTCGCCGCCGACCTTCTCGCCCAGCTTCGAAAGCAATATTTCGTCGCTTATTTCCAATACGCTCACTCAGGCAGGGGCGAATGATGCCGCTCTCGGTGACATCAGCCCGAATAACACCTCGGCTATCATTGCTGTTCGTGAGGCGGCGTTGATGCCTCTCGATATGGTCAGAAATCGCTTTTATATGTTCTGCGAGGACGTGGCGAGAATTTGGGCGGAATTCTGGGTTTCGATGTATGGACCGCGAGCCCTCAAAATCGTCGACGAAAACGGAACCTGGTACATGCCCTTTGACAGCGACCGCTATCGCAAACTCATAATCAGCACAAGGGTCGATGTCGGCGCAGGTACCATTTGGAGCGAGAGCCAGTCGATAAAGACGCTCGATAACCTCCTTTCGCGCGGTGCAATCACCTTGAAGCAGTATTTGAAGCGCCTGCCCGACGGAATTATCACCGACGTCGGCGGGCTGATTAAGGAGCTTGATGGCACACCGCTTGAAATTGAGCGTAAAAAGAGTGAGGCGGAGACGCTTATCGACGGGGTAGAGAGCAGCGTAGGCGACCTCACCGACAGCGAAATTATGGCGATAAAGGAGCTTTCAGAGGGGGTTAAAATATGACGGCAGGAAACATTTTTTTGAGAGCGATTTCGCTCATCGGATACACGGGTGACAGCCATATCGAGAGCATGAAGCAGAGGGCGATTCCCCTCATCAACGCGGCATATATCGACGTGTGCAGGGCAAAAAATATGGAATTTACGCCCATAAAGGCGCTGTCCGATGAGCTTGTGCTTGACGAGGAGCTTGCCCTCGACGTGATGGTGTACGGACTCTCCATGTTCATCGCGCAGAGTGAGGGTGACGACGAAATCAGCGCCTTTTTCTGTGACCTTTATAATCGAAAGAGGGGCTCACTTGCGACAAGCGATCGCATAATAGACGTGATGCCGCGTGGATAAAAGGGTAAGCGAAATCGTCGGCGGCGGATACGACAAATTCTGGACCGACAAAAGCCGGTACAGGGTGTTAAAAGGGGGTAAGGGGTCGAAAAAATCGACCACCTGCGCCCTTAATTTTATTGTGCGGCTGATGAAATACAGCGGCTCAAATCTGCTTTGCGTTCGTCAGGTTATGGACACCCACCGCTCGTCGACCTTTGCCCAGCTTAATTGGGCAATCGAGCGGCTGGGTGTGAGCGAGCTGTGGAAATCGACCGTATCACCCATGGAGCTGACCTATCTGCCGACGGGACAAAAGATACTCTTTCGCGGATTTGATGACCCGCTGAAACTCGCTTCGACCACCGTTGCGAATGGTCATCTTTGCTGGGTTTGGGTGGAGGAGGCGTACGAAATTGAGCAGGAGTCGGCGTTCGACCAGCTTGACCTTTCGGTGCCGAGAGGAAGCGTGCCGCCACCCCTTTTTAAGCAAACGACGGTCACATTTAACCCGTGGAGTGAGCAGCATTGGCTCAAAGGTCGCTTTTTTGATAAAACGAACGATGCGGTGACCACCTATTCGACGACCTATAAGGACAACGAGTTTCTCGACGCGACCGACATAGCAGTTTTTGACAGCATGCGAGTGAATAATCCGCGGCGGTACGCTGTCGCGGGGCTCGGCGAATGGGGCGTCAGCGAGGGACTTGTGTTTGAAAATTGGCGTAGCGAGGATTTTTGTCTCGACGAAATCGAGAGGGATAAGGAATGGCAGTTTCGGCATATTTTCGGGCTCGATTACGGCTACACGAACGACCCGACGGCATTCATCGCCGCGGCGGTAAACCAGGTCGAAAAGCGGCTATACATTTTCGATGAGCATTACGAAAGGCGAATGCTCAATTCCGATATAGCGGCGATGATACGGCGAAAGGGCTACCACAAGGAGCGTATCCGAGCCGATTCGGCTGAACCGAAATCAAACGACGACCTGCGACGGCTCGGCATAACGCGAATAGTCCCGTCCGAAAAGGGTCGTGACAGCATTATCAACGGGATTGTGGGTATTCAGGAGTACGAAATTATCGTTCATCCTATTTGCAAAAACACGCTAAAAGAGCTCGGTAGCTACCGCTTTCGCGAGCTTAAAGACGGCTCGATGGACAGGTATCCCGTTGACAGTGACAATCATCTGATGGATGCGCTCAGATACGCCGCCCAGGACATTCGCGGCTTTAAACCGACCGAGCCAAAGAAAAGGGTAAGAGGCGAAGGACTGTTATCTTCGTCCGATTTTAAGGGTGGCTGGACATAAATTATAATAAAAAAGGAGAAATGAAATGAGAAAACTTGAATTTACGGTTGGCATCGACTCGATAAGTCCCGATACTGCGCAATTTGGCGGTATTCAGGGTGAGCATAACGCCACCGAAATCGAAATTACACTCACAGACGAGCTTGTTGCGGAGCTGATTGGGCCGATGAATACGGTTTATTACCGCATTGATTTGGTTGACGGCGCAGGTGCTCATTACATCGGCGAGCCGATACAATACATCGGCGAAACAAGCTTGACTTATAAGCTTCCTCAGGCGGCAACCGCGCAGGGCGGAAACGGCGAGGTGCGACTGGTCTTTTCCGAAGTGGTTGACAGCGAAACCTCCAAGCTGATGTATACCTTTGGAATGCGACTTTACTTTGAGTCGAGTTTCCACGGCGACGAGGCGGAAATAAAGGCGGTGGAGGACCTTTCGGGAATAGTTCAAAAGGCGAGTGATTGCGCTGAACGCGCCGAAAGGTCGGCTGTTTTGGCTCAAAATGCGTCATATTTAGCGGGACAATCTGTCGATGAGATTAATGAAATTATTTTTGACACGCTGGACGATTTGAAGAAAAGCGGCGAATTTGACGGCGAGGATGGGACTCCTGCCACGCACTCGTGGAACGGTACGGTGCTGACGGTCACTTCCGCAAGCGGTACATCGTCGGCCGACCTCAAAGGAGAAAAGGGTGACAAGGGCGACACGGGTGCGACAGGAAGCACCGGACCTCGCGGGGAAAAGGGCGACAAGGGCGACGACGGAATGGACGGTAAGGATGGCGCTGATTATGTTCTCACCGACGACGACAAGAGCGAAATCGCAACCCGAGTAAATGCCGTTTCTTATTTTGAGGAGCAGTCGCTTTCCGACGAGGAAAAGCAGACGGCAAGAGACAATATCGACGCCGCAAAGAAAACGGGCGACTGGGAAAAGCTTTATGAAATCACGACCGATGGTGCGACGAAAAAATGGGAAATTTCCACCTTTGCAGATGGCGATGCCTTGGCCTTAACCTCGCTTGGAGTAAAGATTGTTGCAAAAAATCCCGTTAGCGAAACACCTGTAAGCGCACATCTAACACTTCGAGGAATGTATGTCGAAAACGGAAGCGACCTGCTCACAGTAATGGTGCCGTTACTGAATATAATAAGCACAACCGAAAATTTGGTTGCTGCTTCTACCGTAAACAACGATAGAGGTATATGGTTTACAAAATTCTGTGAGGCGGTGCCGAATCTCGCAGGTAAGTTGAGCCCGGAATCATATATCCCGTCGAATATGTTTACTTATGACGGAGTGCAGTACCCGATTATAAACACAGTTACGCTGTCGGGCAACGGCACTCTTGCGGCAGGAAACACCATCGAAATCTGGGGGGTTAGGAAATGAAAAAATGGTTAAATGGCGAAATGGTTGAAATGACCGAAAAAGAAATTGCAGAAATAAACGAGCCGGCTTTATCATTTGTCTATGAGCAAAGAATAGTGCTTCGCATTCGTGAGAAATATTCGGTCGATGACGAGCTGGCAATTCTCCGTCAGCGCGACACAAAGCCCGACGAATTCGCCGCTTATAACGACTTTGTCGAGGGGATTAAGCGCGAGGAAAGAGAGGGATAACCCATGTCGAGCATAGCGGCGATTGTGTCGCTTGTGGGTGAAATTGCGGTGCTTATCGGGGTGGTAGCCCCAATTTTTGCAAAGATGAACCGCATTTCAAACGGCACAAAATGTCAGCTTCGGAGTGAGATGCTTCGGATATATTATCATCATCGGGAAAAAGGGGTTATTCGTCAGTACGAGTATGAGAATTTTGTATATCTCTATGAAGCGTATAAGGCACTCGGCGGCAACTCCTTTATAGATAAAATCTATGCCGAGGTGAAAAAGTGGGAAATTGTTACGTAAGGGAGTGATAACCATGATACTTGCTGAAAAAATCATCGAAACCGCCCTAGCGGAAATAGGCGTAAAGGAATCTCCTGCCAACTCAAACCGCCAAAAATACGGCAAGGAATACGGCGTGAACGGTACGGCTTGGTGCTGTCAGTTTGTTTGGTGGGTTTTTAAACACGCAGGTGCAGCGGCTCTCTTTTACGGCGGAAAAAAGACGGCATATTGCCCAACCCTGATGCAGTATTATAAAAGCAAGGGGCAGATTGTAAAAAAGAATTTTGAGCCGGGGGATATCATTTTCTTTGACTTTAACGGAAATGGGCAACCCGACCACGTTGGTATCGTCGAGCGGGTTAGCGGTAACAAGGTTTATACCATCGAGGGCAATACTTCGGTGGGAAACGACACAAACGGCGGTCGGGTTATGCGCCGAACAAGGAGTGGCAAAAATATTCTTTGTGCCGCTCGACCGAAATATGACAAAAACGAAAAGGAGAGCTGTGAAGTGAAGCTTGAAACACTCAAAAAGGGATGCGAGGGCGACAACGTAAAGGCGCTTCAAATCCTGCTCATCGGCTACGGCTACGATTGCGGAAAGCATGGCGCTGACGGTGACTTTGGCGCAGATACCGACAGGGCGGTTCGCGTGTTTCAGAAGGGTGCAGGGCTGGCGGTCGACGGCGTTGTCGGTAAGAATACTTGGACAAAGCTTTTAGGAGGAATGTGATATGAATATTAAGATTCGACTCAAATCGTGGGCGGTTTGGCTATCGGTGCTCGGCGCAGTTGGCGTGATACTTAATTCGTTCGGATTGTTTGAAGCGTGGGGAATTACCTCTGACGGATGGCAGAATATTATCACCGCCATCGGCTCAATCCTCGTCGGCTTCGGTATTCTCAATAATCCGACCGATAAGCAAAACTTCTGATAAAACAAAAAAAGTGACCGCTGTTGCGACGGGGCAATAGCGGTCACGAAATTTATGCGGATTTTCTTGATTTTTTATCGATTATTCGGCGATGGAGGAGGCGGATTCGCCATCGCTCGTTTGGTCGGTTGTGGAAGAATCGCCGCTCGGACTTTCGGTTTCGGAGGTGGTTTCGTCGGAGACAATGGCTCCCGGTCCCATCTCTTCATCATCGATGAAATAGCCGATTTCGGTGATTTGGTCACCGCTTACTGCAACGCCTACGCGGTCGCCTACCACGAGGAAGGGCAGAATATCCGAAACGCCGATTTGCGCGGTGTAGATGCGGTTGTCGTCGAGGATAATGTAGTAAACCGTGTTTCCGTCGACGACCGCTGATGAAATGTCCTCAATGGTCGCGGTAAACTGTTTAGCGTCGGCATTTGTGTCGGTGATTGATTCACCTTCTGCCGACAGCTTGGCTAAATAATTCTTTCTCGCTTCTTTTACCGTGCTGCCGGTGCCGACCACCTGATACTGCTGAACGTCGACAAATGCGTACATTTTGACCAGTCCTGCGTCACCTTTTAGCGACATAAAGTAGGTTGGTCGGTCGCCGATATTGAGCAGAATGGGGAAGGTCGAGTAGTAGCCGAGATGCTGCACCTGCTCCTCTGCCGACGACATTGCCGAATATTCCTCGGCACCCGGCACGGCATAGTAGCGAGTTTCCTTTGTACGCAGGTTGACCAGCACAAAGCCGACGTTCGACTCGTCACTGACCACCGAGGTCATACCCGTATAAAGCCAAACGTCATCGTCGATTGCGAGATAGTTGTAGCCGTCGGTCGGCTGTAAAACGCCCTTTTGACCGAATACCGAGTTCCAGAAGCCCGAACGGTACTTTCCGTTGAATGTGAGCTGGTCTATGACGAGTGAGGCATCGTACACCTGGTCAACCCAGGTCGGCACCTCGCCGATATCGTAGTATTCACATTCGCCGGTCACTGCGTTAAGAAGTACAGCGCCGCCGATATCCTTTCCGCTCCAGAAGCCGATTTTGTAATCGACCACCGACGCTACCCAGTAGGGTGTGCCGTTGTCGTCGATTTCAAAGGTGATGTTGTCGAATATCGCCGTCGGGTACTTAAAGCGGAGATAACGGTTGAGATTGCGCATAAAGTATTCACTGCGTGAGTATTTTATGCCATTTTCAAGACGGACAAGGGTGGCTTCCTGGTTGGTCATATCGACCATAATGTAGCCGGGAATACCCTCCGACTGATTGTTAAACCACTTTATCGGGTCGCCGTAAAGCATTGGCGTGACTCGGGTTGGGCGGTTTTTGTAATTGATTTGGGTATAGTCGTCGGCGATTTCAAACTGCGAAACCAGGTCGCTCATTTCGCCGAGCTTTCTCTTTCCGAGGGCTTCGGCGGTATCGTAGTCGACGACGGGGATTTGGGTCATGTTGATTTCGGCAACGTCGGTCGAAAAATCGCTGTCGGTTATGGTGATAAGGTCGCGGTATTTCGCGGAATTAAAAAACTGTGAACCGATGACGTTAAAGACAAGTGTCATCACGATAACAACGCCGATACCGATAACAATGCCGATAATCGGCTTTGACAGAGATTTGAATTCGCGCAGACCATCCTTTACGCTGATGGGCTGGCTGTTATCCTTTAACCCTTTAAAAAAATTCAGTATCGCGTGACCGAAATTGACCACCAGAACGATTATGGCGCAGAAGATAAGGAAGCTCCAAAAATCGCCGCTTTTGGGATTGAGTGCAGGTAGTGAAAACCAGAACACGATGAACATGAGCGCCAAGCTGATAACGGCTCTGGCCATTATTGAAATTGCTTTTTTCATAAAAATAGACACCTCTTTGATAAATTAAAGCTTTCTGAAAACGTATTTTACCAGACCGACCACGCGAACTCGCGTGACGTCGGGACCCTCGAAAATACGGGGTGGATAATATGGATTTTCGCTGATTAGCTCGATTCGGTCGGCGGTGTAGCATACCTTTTTTACTACGCCGTCCTCGTCGTCGATTACCACGACTGCGAACGAGCCGCTGTCGACCGAGGGCTGAAGCTGAACGAGCAGGCGGTCGCCTTCCTCGATTTTTGGTGACATTGAGTCGCCCTTTACGTTAAGGAAAATATATTTTTCGTCAGGGGTGAGAATATCGGCGGGTACCGGCTCGTAGCCGTCATAGTCGTCTTCGGCAAGGCAACCTTGACCGGCGGCAACTCGACCGACGAGAGGAATGTGGACGATGGTATTGTGCTTTTTATCGTTGTCGTCGTCGATGAGCTGACTCTTTGGTATTTCGAAAAGAGTGGCTAGTCGGGTAATAATCGGCATACGGGGAATTTTTATTCCCTTTTCCCAGGTAGAGACGGCCTTTCCCGTGACGCCAAGCAATTCGCCGAGCTTATCCTGGGTAAAGCCGAGGGCTAAACGGTGCTTTTTTATATTCTCTCCGATGGACATAAATTCACCTCTTTCTTTGTTTTGTATGATTATTATAAATTAAAAGTAGAAATTTTGCAATATTTTGTGACTAAAAGTGACAAAATTACCCTTGACATTCTACTTTAAGTAGATATATAATAAAAAAGCCCCGAAAAAATTGAATAGTGACGTGAAATAAAAAAACCTGTGCTTATTATAAATTATAAGCAAAAAAGCGGAAATCAGACGTCGAAAAAGGTCGATTTTCCGAAAAATACTTTATGCCAAAAATCAAGGCAAAACGATAAATCCATTTGTTAAAGGGAAAAAGCATAATGTATTGTTTAAAAAACAGCGCAAGAGAATGCGACGGGTGCGGTGAATGTAGCGAAAAAAGCCGATGTATCGAATGTGGAGCGACAGACTTTATCGACTATTACTCGGGACAACCCTATTGTATCGGCTGCGCAATGGCGAAATTCGAGAAGGAGAAATAAATGACAGTCAGAGATTATTTTGAGCAGATTCGTGAAATTGATACGCGTATTAAGATTAAGCAGGAGCAAATTTTGCATTTGAAGGAAATTGCGACGAGGGCGACATCGGTTATCGAGGCGTGTCGCGTTTCGGGTACATATAAGCGGTCTAAAATGGCAAATGCAGTAGAGGAAATGGTGGATATTGAGAAAACGATTGAAAGGGATATCGAGCGGCTCAAACGACTTTATAATGAAATAAGCGGCGTAATAGTGAAAATAGATAACGAGAGCTACCGTCAGGTGCTGACACTTCGCTACCTGTGCAATAAAAAGTGGGAGGATATTGCCGAAAATATGCACTTTGACCCACGCAGTGTCTATCGTATTCATTCAAAGGCGTTGGAGGAGGCAGGACGCTTGATTGGCAAAAAAACAGCGTAAAATTAAATAAGGAAACGGGTTTAAAAAGGGCAGGACGACGGCTCTTTTTAAGCCCGTTTTTTGATGGGTAAATATAATTTTTGAGGTTGTCATAGAATGTCAGGTTGATGATGTGATAACATCTAAAATGAAAAAATTGACAAGGTTAGGAGGTAGCCGCTTGGCTCAGAGAAAAAAGACAATCGAGGGATATATCAAGGATTTGATGAAGCTTCCTTGCAACGACAGGACGGGGCTACTCGACGGGCTTGGTTATACCGGAAGAAAGGATAACGCGGCTCTGATTGCGGCGGTAATCGTCAGCAAGGCGCAGTCGGGGGAAATGAACTGTCTCAAAGAAATTATGAGGGTTTGCTCCCAGCAAGGCTCGGACACCGGACTGTCGGTAAAGATTATTGACGACATAAAGTGAGGTGAGAGAAATGGAAATATTGTTTTTAACAATTTCGGCGGTGATGGTTAACTTCTTGGCCGGATTCGTGGCAGGGCGATATCTTCCTTACGAAAAGCCGACCGTCAGAAGCGGTCAGACGACCGAGGAAAGCTTGGAGGTGGCAAGGGTTGCCGCCGAATACCGCAACTTTTTAAGCTATGACGGCACCGAACAGGACGAAATCGTGCTTTGAAAAGGTGCGCAGAAAACATTAGTTAATAAAAGGCGATGAAAGGGGAGGTCAGTAAATTTTTTTGCTGATAAAATGCTCCTTTCACCGCCTTTTTTAAAAAATTTTTATTTACAAAAGGAGAAAAAGTATGACAGATGAAATCATTACCGCTCAGCCAGAGGCGGAAATCGCGGCTGAAACTGAACTAGCCGAAACGTCTGCTCAATGCGAGGCCGCCACACCAAGCAGCGAGCAAGAAAGGGGCATTGAGGTCAAATTCAATAAGCAGCTGCGACATTTGTCCGAAAGCGAGGCGAGGGATTTTGCCGAAAAGGGAATGAAATACGACTCGCTTATACCCGTTTTGAACCGGCTCAAAGAGCTGTCGCCCGACAGCTCGATGAGCATAGCTCAGCTTGTAGACCACTTGTTTAAAGAAAGGGAAGAAAGAGCAAGTAACGAGCAAAACGAACAAAACGAAGGTCGGCAGAACCGACTGACAGCTCAATTTATCGAGCTTAAATCAAAGTTTCCGGAGATAAACATTCGCGAGATACCGAAATCGGTCATTGAGCAATCGCTCAAAGGAGAAATTCCGCTTTATTACGCCTATCTCGGCTATCTTCACGGTGAAAGGTTGAAGGCAGAACGCTCGTCGGTCGCGCAGGAAAAGGCATCCGCGGCGGCTACGGGAGGACTGAAAGATTCGCCTGACCGCCTTTCTTCTCCGGAAATTGCCGCAATGCTCAAAGGAATTTGGGCATAAACCAAATCTAACATAAAAAAGGAGAAAATTTAAAATGTCAACAATTAACACACTTGATTTTGAAAGCAAACTTACAGACGAACTCGACAAGGCCGTAGTTCAGAAATCGGTAACCGCATTTATGGCTGACAATTCATTCCGTCAGCATTTTGTCGGTGCACGTACAGTACTTATTCCCGACGTTGATTTCAGCGGACTCGGAAACTATGACCGCGACGGCGGCTTTGCCAACGGCTCGGTTACTGTCAATCAGGAAAGCTACCGCTTGACTCAGGACAGAGCGCGTTCCTTCTCTATCGACCGCGAGGATATGGACGAAACAGGTATCGCAGGGCTTGCCGGTCAGATTATGGGCGAATTCGTTCGCACAAAGGTAGCCCCCGAAATCGACGCTTATGCACTTTCGAAGCTCGCAAATATCGCTACCGAAAAGAATCAGACGGTTGAGCTTGGCTCGGGCGAAACACTCGCTGACAACTGCTTTAAGCTCGTAAACAGCGCAATCGAAAAGGTTGCAGGTGAGGTCGGCTACGACGAGGAAATCGTTGTATTCGTAAACCCTGCCGTTTACTCGGCGCTGATGAACACCGCCGAGCTTAACCGCACTCTCGAAATGGGCGAATTTAAGAAGGGCGAAATTTCGACCACTCTCCATAAAATCAACAACGCCTATATCATTCCGGTTGCGGCTCCTCGAATGAAAACCGCATATACCTTCAATGACGGCGTGACCGAGGGCGAAACCGACGGCGGCTTCCTCCCCGGTGCCGATGCCGACGAAATCGGTATTCTCGCAATGCCGAAAAAGGCAGGCATGCTCATTAAAAAGACCGATAAGGTACGTGTTTTCACTCCCGACCGCAATCAGCAGATGGATGCGTACAAGTTTGACTACCGCCTCTATTACGACCTCCTCGTAAAGAAGTCAAACGAAAATTCAATCTACGCCTATATTTACTAATTAGGGCGGTGAAATCGGGTGGGCAGGGAATAATTTTCGCTGTCCACCCATTTTTAATTTTGTGAAAGGGGGATAAAATTGAAGTTTCCGAAATTAAAGGTTTCGAAACCGAAAATTGAGCAGTTTGATTTCAGCCGCGGTGTGCGAATGGACGGCAAAGCAGGTCAAGGTCAGCTCGCCGAAATGAAGAATTTGCGTGTGAACGAGGGTGAGCTTTCGCTCCGTCCGTCTCTTGAATTTTGTTCCGAAAGAATTTATTGGGGCGATTACAAATTTTTTATCATTGACGGGCGTTCCTTTGGTATAAGCGCAAATGGCGACGTAAATCTCGCCTGCTTTAACGAAAAGGGTGTGCTGAAAAACATCGTAAACATTTCTGCTAATACTAATAACGCGGTTGTTCTCGTTGACCAAGACGAAGCGGTGATTTATTATATGGGCAAGAATGGGTTGCCTGTTGCCGCGAGGGTAAGATATTATATGGGCGATGACATCGAGATCGATGGTAATATTCCTATTGAGGAGGTCGCCTACACCCCGACCGTTTCTGTAAGCGGAACGGGCTACACCTACGAAAACGAGGACGGAATACAGAGCTTCGATTATAACGGAAAAAGCTACGAGTCAAAGAACTTAATCGCTACCAAATACGCCGTTACCCAAACCACCAATCATGGAAAGAACATATACGTTTTGCCCTATTCGGTTGGGTTTGATGCGCATGTAAAGGCGGTGTATAACGACAATACCGGCAGAACCTACGAATTCGAAATACTCACCAATGACGAGGGCGGATTTGGCTATCCCGAAGCGTATGATGACGGCACATCGCTGCAATTTTTTAAAGATGACAGAAGAACACTCGCCTTTATAAACTGGGATACAGGCACCTATTCAAAGGATTTTTCGCCACATGGAAACGCGGAATGCAACGGCTTTTATATTGAAATAACCGAAAGCAATCCTGCCGACTCGATTTGTATGTGTAATCGGTCGACTGTTTTTCGCGCAAAGGACGGCGTGACCACATGGATTGCCTACGGGTCGGGTGTGTATCCGTCGAGATTGTGGCTGACCGGCAATTCGGACATATACTATTTCCCCGAATCGGGGGCTGCCGACGTTGGTGCCGCTACCGATCCCATTACGGCTGTCGTTCAGGTTGATGACGATATTGCCATTCTGAAAAAAGGGTCGCTTTGGCTGGGCGAAATCGAGGTAGGCAAAAAATATAGTCGAAGTGAGCTTCTGAGCGGCGAAACAAAGGGCGACGTCGGTGACACAGTTTCCCTTTCATCGCGAAAGATTGCCGATATTGGCTGTGACTGTCCCGACACAGCCATCGACTGTAACGGCAGATTGGTGTGGCTTAATTCAGACGGCGTTGTGCGCATGATGACGGCGGTAATAAATCCGCGTCGAGACGATGTTCGTGCGCTGTCATATTCGGTTGAGCCGATTATAAAACGCCATTCGGTTGAGGAATTAAGGTCGGCTTATGCCGCGTTTTGTGACGGAAAGTATTATCTGCTCATCGGCAACGACCTGCTTGTTCTCGACTGTATGTCCAATGCGATGTATAACTACACAATGTATGACGACGACCTGGTTGCGCAGAAAAAGCTGTGTTGGTTAAGCTGGGACGTCTCTCATGAGGGAATAAAATGGCTCGCAATACGCGGTGACAAAAAGCTGTACTTGTACGGGCATAAGGGCGAGGAAAACATCATTTCCTGCACCCTCACCGGTTCGTCGAGCGACGACGCTACCGGACGAAAGACGGTAGAACCGATTGAATGGTCGGCAAAAACGGGCACACTCAGCTTCGGTAATTCCGACGAGCAAAAGCTGTCTGCTAAGCTTGCCGCTTCGGTTACTGCCGAAAACGAGGTGACAGCGGCAATTTTGAACGAGCGTGGAATTGGCGGCGAGAAAAAGGTTAAGCCGTCGAAAGAGCCGAACGATATTACGCTGGTCAACGGTGAAAGGGGTAATTCCTTTTTTGCCGAATTCAGCGGAAAGGGAAAGGTGAAAATCGATAAGATTTCCATTTCATGCCGAAAGAAATAGTGTAACAGAAAAAAGCGTGTGTCGAGAGACACACGCTTTTTTTAATACATAAGTAGCTGTTATTTTATTACAGCATCATTTTGTTGCATTTAATCGTTTTGTCGGGATTTACGGTTACGCGAGAAATACCCTTTTGATAATCGACGATTTGCTTATTGTCAAAGTAGTCGTCGATAATAAATTCGTAAATTCCGAGGAAACCTGTCTTTTCATTCAACACGTAATCGACGTAAAAGCGAATAACGTCCTTTAAAATATTATAATTTTCGTCCTTTTCAAAGGTGGCGATAAAACGGTCGTTTTCGATTAAGTAGTCGATGGTTTTTTCTTCCGAAACGTGTGCGTCAATCTTTTCGAGCAGGTCCATATTTGCCTTTTCCCAGTCGAAGTACATATTCACCAATGTCGTCGGTGTATAATACTTTGACAAATACAGGTAGATGGACGGAATTTTTCTTGTTACCCAGAGGAAGAAGTCAAAGTATCTCAACGATACGCGAAGGGGTGAATTATATTCGCGGTACTGTGGGAAAATTGCGGGGTGTCCGTTTATGAGGTCGGTGCAGGCGGAAACTCCTAAATCTCCTGCCAGGTCGGTATATATCACGGCTTCGGTCAGCTCGTCGCGATGAACTCTTTCGATTTCGGTGCCGGGGAAAAATGCGCATCTGTGACACCATCTATACATGCGGTTGTATTTCGACAGGGTGAAATAGCTGTGAAGCGTCTGTGATACGTCTTCGAGTGTTTCGTCGGGGAATCCGTAAATGTACGAAGCGGAAATTGAAATTCCTTTTTTTGCAATGTAATCGATGATATCGTAAACCTTGTCAAGCTTCAGATTTTTGTTTATTATCTTTTGCATTCGCGGAGAACCACTTTCTATGCCGATGAATATTCGGTCGAGACCGGCATCAACCATCGTATCGATAAGCTCTTCGCTTAAACAGTCTGCTCTGGCGCTGCATGCCCATTCGATTTTGTAATCGAGCTTTTTAATTTCTTCGCAAAGTTCGGTAACAGCTTGCTTGTTCATTGTGAACATATCGTGCATGAACTTGAAACGAGTTATATTAAAGGTTTCGTGAACAAGATTGATTTCATCTACGATTCTTTTGGCGCTTTTGAGGCGATAATTTCTTTCCCAGAATGATTTTGTGCTACAGAATATGCAATTAAAAGGACATCCTCTGCCCACGTCAATTGGTAAAACTTTAATGTCATTTTCTGTTCTTTCTACGTCGGTCCAAAGCGAAAAATCAACAAAGGGCAACTCGTCAAAATTAGAGATAAGCTCAGGACGGGGATTAACAACCAATTCGTCATCCTTTTTATACACGAGGCCGGGTACTGAAAGGTCAGGCGTTCCGTTTATAAGTGATTTGAAGAAAGGAACAACCGTGTTTTCACCTTCGCCACAGCAGACGAAATCAACATAGTCAAACGCAAGTATGGTTTCTTTGGCGCAAGCATCAGCTTGCGGGCCACCGAAAACAATGTATGTTTCGGGTGATACCTTTTTAATTCTTTCGGCGATTTTAAGACATATGTGATAAATGTTACAGCTGGTATAGAAGGAAACAATTTTCGGGCTGTGAGCCAATATTTCCTTTTCCGCGTTGTCTATAAAGGTGTCGAATTTGTTGACGTCGCCAAACTGAAAGAAACGCTTTATTTTTACCGAAACGTCAGCGTATTTTAAAAGACTTGCTAAAACGAGCGTACCATAGGTTTCGTATGGCAATTTAAGTGAAGTAGCCGGTGTTACAAAAATTACATCCTTATTCAAAATAACCACATCCTATTTTTAGTGATTGTCGTGTGTTGACCTTATTACTTATGATAACAGATTTTTTGCCGTTAGTCAATAACGATTGAGCTGCCGTCCATTTCTGTCGGCTGTTCGAGTCCCATAATTTTGAGCATTGTCGGCGCGATGTCGCACAGACGGCCACCCTCACGGAGATTGCAATCCATACCGATTACAGAGAAGGGTACCGGATTAGTCGTGTGGGCGGTGAAAGCGGTGCCGTCGGTGTCGAGCATACGGTCGGCGTTTCCGTGGTCGGCAGTAAGAAGCATTACGCCGCCCATTTTTACGGTCGATTCTGCAACTCGACCAACGCAGGTGTCAACCGTTTCGACCGCCTTTACAGCGGCGTCGAAAATTCCGGTGTGACCAACCATGTCGCAGTTGGCAAAGTTGAGGATAACAACGTCATATTTGCCGCTTTCGATTGCTTCGCAAACCTTGTCACAAACGGGGACTGCACTCATTTCGGGTTGCAGGTCGTAGGTTGCAACCTTCGGCGAATTTACGAGAATTCTGTCCTCGCCGTCAAACTGAGTTTCCTTTCCGCCGTTAAAGAAGAAGGTTACGTGAGCATATTTTTCGGTTTCGGCGATACGAAGCTGGGTTTTGCCCATCTTTGCGAGGTATTCGCCGAGCGTATTTGTGAGTGACTGCGGCTTAAATGCGATTTCGACATTCGGCATGGTGGCATCGTACTGCGTCATGCAGACGTAGTAGAGGTCGAGCATACCGCCGATTCTCTCGAAACCGTCAAAGTTCGGGTCAACGAGGGTACGGGTGATTTCGCGGGCTCTGTCAGGGCGGAAGTTAAAGAAGATTACGCTGTCACCCGAAGCAATTCGCTTTGTTCCGTCGACAACGGTGGGTAAAACGAATTCGTCGGTGAGAAATTTTCCGTCCTCGTCCTTGACAGTGTAGGATTCTCTGACGGCTGCGGCGGCATCGGTGGTGTGATTTCCTTCACCGTAAACGAGTGCAGCATACGCCTTTGACACGCGGTCCCAGCGATTGTCGCGGTCCATTCCGTAGAAGCGTCCCATAACGGTTGCAATTTTTCCTGCGCCGATTTTTTCGAGCTCGGCATTACAAGCGTCGATAAAGTCAGCGGCAGAAGCAGGGGGAACATCGCGTCCGTCGAGCAGAGCGTGGATATAAATTTCGGTCAGTCCTGCATTCTTTGCCATTTTTACGAGTCCGTAGAGATGCTCGATGTGGCTATGAACGCCACCGTCAGAGAGTAGTCCCATCAGGTGAATTGCGCTGCCCTTCTTTTTGCAGTTTTCGATTGCGCCGACAAAGGCGTCGTTTTTGTCAAATTCGCCTTCGTTGCTTGCCTTTGTGATGCGGGTAAGCTCCTGATATACAACGCGACCTGCGCCGATATTAGTGTGACCGACCTCGCTATTGCCCATCTGACCGTCGGGGAGACCTACGTCCATTCCCGAAGCACCGATTTCGGTGGTCGGATTTTCGGCAAAAATTTTATCAAGGCAAGGTGTGGCGGCCGATTTGATGGCGTTTCCGTTAGTTTCGGGATTGAAGCCAAAGCCGTCCATTATGGTTAAAACCAGCGGTTTTTTCATTCTATTCAGTCCTTTTTTATAACTCAAAAAATTACTTGCTTGCGGCCTTTACGATGATTGAGAAGTCCTCGGCTTTGAGTGATGCGCCGCCGATGAGACCGCCGTCAACGTTTACCTTCGAAACAAGCTCGTCAGCGTTAGCAGCGTTCATTGAGCCGCCGTACTGGATGGTGAGAGCTTCTGCAGCTTCGTTGTCATATACCTTTGCGATGGTTTCGCGGATAACGGCACAAACCTCTTCTGCCTGGTCGGCGGTAGCGGTTTTACCGGTACCGATTGCCCAAACCGGTTCGTAAGCGATGATAATTTTGTCAAGCTGTTCCTTCGAAATGCCGCCGAGTGCAATCTTTGTCTGCATTGCAACGAGTTCGGCTGTGATGCCCTGTTCGCGCTGTTCGAGGGTTTCGCCTACGCAAACGATTGCGGTGAGTCCTGCGTTAACTGCGGCGACTGTGCGCTTGTTAACGGTGATGTCGGTTTCGCCAAAGTATTGACGGCGTTCGCTGTGACCGGTGATAACGTACTTAACGCCCATAGCTGTGAGCATATCTGCGCTGATTTCGCCGGTGTAAGCGCCCGACTTTTCCCAATGGCAGTTTTCTGCGCCGATTTCGATGTTTGAGCCCTCGGCTGCGGTGAGTGCGGCATGAATGTCAACGTAGGGAACGCAGAGAACTACCGAGCAATCGGCGTCCTTTACGAGCGGCTTCATGGCGTTGATGATTTCGGTGGTTTCAGCGGGTGTTTTGTTCATTTTCCAGTTACCTGCGATAACTGCTTTACGTACTGCTTTATTCATTTTTATTTAACTCCTTCACATTGCGAAAGCATACCCGAAAAAAAGGTATGCTTTCGATGATTGTATTTTTTTAAATTAGTTTTTGTCGTCCATTGCGGCAATACCGGGGAGCTCTTTTCCTTCGAGGAATTCGAGTGAAGCACCGCCACCGGTCGAGATGTGAGACATCTTTGCGCCGTAGCCGAGGTTGTTTACTGCTGCAGCCGAGTCGCCGCCACCGATGATGGTAACTGCGTCGGTTTCTGCGAGTGCGCTTGCAACCGACTTTGTGCCGTTTGCGAGGCAGGGGTTTTCGCTAACGCCCATCGGTCCGTTCCATACGACAGTCTTAGCCGATTTTACAGCGTCGGCAAAGATTTCGGCTGTCTTGGGTCCGATGTCGAGTCCCATCCAATCGTCGTCGATGCTGTCGGAGGGGAATACCTTTGTTTCAATAGGAGCGTCAATCGGATCGGGGAAACTCTTTGTAGCAACGTTATCAACCGGGAGAAGAATCTTTACGCCCTTTTCGTCGGCCTTTTTGAGCATTTCGGCGCAGTAGTCAATCTTTTCGTTATCAACGAGTGACTGACCAACGCGGTAGCCCTGTGCCTTTAAGAAGGTGTATGACATACCGCCGCCGATGATGAGTGTATCAGCTTTGTTAAGGAGATTTTCGATAACGAGGAGCTTGTCAGCAACCTTTGCACCGCCGAGAATGCAGACAAAGGGACGCTCGGGATTATCAACAGCGTTACCGAGGAATTTGAGTTCCTTGCCGATGAGGTAGCCAACGGCAGCTTCGTCAACATAGTCAACAACGCCAACTGTTGAGCAGTGAGCGCGGTGAGCAGCACCGAAAGCATCGTTTACGAATACGTCAGCGAGCGAACCGAGCTCTTCGCTGAATGTAGCAACGTTCTTTGTTTCTTCTGCGCGGTAGCGTGTATTCTGAAGGAGAACTACGTCGCCGTCATTCATAGCGGCAACAGCGGCCTTTGCATTTTCGCCTACAACTGTGTCGTCAGCGGCAAAAACAACCTTCTGCTCGAGGAGCTCTTCGAGGCGTTTTGCAACGGGAGCGAGTGAAAGCTCCGGCTTGGGTTCGCCCTTCGGCTTTCCGAGGTGTGAGCAGAGGATAACCTTTGCTCCTTCGTTAATGAGCTTTTTGATGGTGGGGAGAGCGGCTACGATACGATTTTCGTCGGTGATAACGCCTGCTTTGAGCGGTACGTTAAAGTCGCAACGAACAAGCACTCTCTTACCCTGAACTTTGAGATCGTCTACGGTTTTTTTGTTGATAGCTGTCATTGATTTATCCTTCCTTCTTTTTATATTAAAGAAATTTTATAACCAAAAAATAGTCGCCTTTTGGCACATTATATATTTTAACCTAAAAATCCGATTTTTGCAAGAGAAAAGCATCGTTCAGGTGAAAAATTTAACAATCTTACAAAAAGTCGAGCCGTGCGGTTGTCATTACCTTTATTTTTGACAAAAGACGGAGGTCGTAACCCCGTCTTTGCGTGAAAATATATGAGTTTTACTCGTTTTGCATTTCTACCAGCACGGCCTCATCGGCAGAAAAGTAGTCGGCGGTGTTGCTGCTGAAACCTGCCGCCTTCCACGCCTGCTCAAAGGTGATGTTTTCGATATTAGACAGGTAAACAAAGGTCGAATCGACGGCTGCCTTGGGCATTCTGCCGCTGATTTCGAGACGGTACTCATAGCTTTGTCCGTTCACCTGCCAGCTTCCGTCGCTCATTTTGTAATAGGTTGCTATGTCGCTATTATATGTTTCTACAATGCTCAAATCCTTGATATCGGGCTTTCCGCTTTTTTCGGCTTCTTTGCATCCGCTGAAAATGGTCATGCAAACAATCGCAATTATCAGAGCCGCTAATCTTTTCATTTCGCATTATCTCCTTTTTGTTGACTAATTTCTCACCATCAGACAGACCGTTTCAACATGATGCGTACGGGGAAAGAGGTCGACGGGGATAATTTTTTTCACCTTGTAGCCGGATGCTTCGAATTTTGCGGCGTCACGGGCAAGGGTAGCCGGGTCGCACGAAACGTAAACAATCCTCTCGGGCATAAATTCGGTCGCGATGAATTCGGGCAGTCCGTCTTCGAGTCCCTTTCTTGGCGGGTCAACTATTACGACTTCGGGCTTTATGCCCTTTTTGGCGAGTTTTTTTGCCGCGTCGGCGGCATCGGCGCATATAAATTCCGCGTTTTCTATTCCGTTAGCGGCGGCGTTGAATTCGGCATCGACAACCGCCTCGGGTATAATTTCGGCGCCGATGATTCGCTTTGCCCTTTTTGCCATCGAAAGACCGATTGTACCCGCTCCGCAGTATAGGTCGAATACGATTTTTTGGTCGCATTCGGCGAGGTCAGCGGCAATTTCGTACAGACGTTCTGCCATTTTGCGATTGACCTGATAGAAGGAAAGGGCATTCAGCCGTATTTTTACTCCACAGAGAATGTCGGTAATGTATCCGTCGCCGTAAATGGCTTTGCATTCCTTGCCGAGAATGACGTTTGTGCGCTCCTTGTTTATGTTAAGAATTACGGTTTTGAGCCGATTGCCGAGGGCGGCTTTCAGCCCCTCGATGAGCGCATCACTTTTCGGTAACGAGCTGCCGTTTATAACGGCGCAAACCATTATTTCATCGGTCATTTCCGCCTGGCGAATGTATATGTTGCGCAATAGTCCCTTTCCGCTCGACTCGTCATATACCGAAATGCCGTTTTGCTCAATATAGTCGGCAAAAATGTCGATTATCTCCTTAAAAATTTCGGGTTGAAGCCGACAGCTTCTGCAATCGATGACGCGGTGGCTACGCTCGGCATAAAAGCCGATTTTAAGCCCACCATTATCGCGTGAAACGGCATATTGCGCCTTGTTTCTGTATCCGTGAATGTTATCGGCGGCAACAATTTTGTCGGTTGGGGTATCGACCGAGCCGATTCGCCGCATGGCATCGGCAACACGCTGCTGCTTTATTTCGCATTCGGCGTCGTAGCTTATGTGGCGAAAGGCACAGCCGCCACACGAGGGGAATGACGGACAATCATTTTCGATTCGGTCTGGTGAAGGGGTGACCACCTCGTCAATTTTTGCGATGGCATATTTTTTATTAACCTTTATAATTCGGGCGTTTATCCTGTCGGATATGGCGGCCCCTTTAATGAAAACGGCAAATCCGTCGGGATGGGCAACGCCCGAGCCCTCGGCGGTCATTCCGTCGATGTCGGTTAGAATAATATCATTTTTTTTAACCAAAAAATCACCCCACGCTATTGAAAATGTAAAGCGAATGTGTAATAATTAAGACAATTATAGCACATAAGGAGTGTATTGCAAATGTTGTTTCGAAAAAATGACCGAGTTTTATTCTATGGTGACTCGGTAACAGATGCCGACCGTTCAAAGCCGACCGGTCAGGGTATCGCCGTTTTCAACCCGTGGGGATACGGCTACGTAAGTAAAATTGCCGCATTCATGGGTGGAATTTATCCCGAGCTCAATATCCATTTTATAAACAAGGGTACCAGCGGGGAACAGACACGTCATTTGGTCAGACGCTTTGACACCGACGTCCGTGCAGAAAAGCCCGACGTAATCTCGATTATGATTGGCGCAAATGATATTTGGCGTCAGTTTGACGAGTCGGATAATCCTGCCGAGCACGTATTTATCGACGAATACACCGAAAATATGAAAAAGCTTATCGACATGAGCTTGGAGGTAACCGATCGAGTTATCATTATGTCGCCCTTTATGATTGAGTCATGTAAGGAAGATGCAATGTTACAGCAGATTTACGCTTACACCGAGGTTTGCGAAAAGCTCGCAAAGGAAAAGGGCGTAATCTTTATCAACACCATGTCGGCTATCGAGGAGCTTTTAAAGTCGCATCATCCATATTACTATTCATGGGATAGAATTCATCCGTCGGCAATGGTTCAGGCGAAGCTTGTTAACATTTTCTTTAAGGCGACCGGTCTCGACCTGATGAAATAATGAAAAGGGCAAAACGCACTGTCATTGATGCGATTATAATGGCGGCAGGGTATCTTGCCTTTTGCCTCGTTGTCATGCTTTTGACCGAGTACACCAGCATTATTCCGCTCACGCGCGAAACGATTTTTTCGTCAAAAAAGTATGCGATAAATCTCGCAACCATCGGTGTTGCTATTGCCGCTGCGGCGGGAATTTCGGCGGTTACATATAATTTCGGGGATAAGAAAAGGGCAGGTATTTTGCTCGGCATATTTGGGCTTTGCGTCGCAGGAGTGATAATATGGGCGGTCAGCGGCTCACCGAGCGAAAACACCGCGCTTGTTTTTCTAAACGCCCCGTTCAGTATCGCAAACGAGTTTTTTGGCGGCTTTCCGCTGCTGCTTATTTTGAGCGCGTTTTTGGGCTTGATTGTGTATTTAAAGGCGAGGGCAGACGCTTGATTTTTGCAGTAAAAATCGAATAATCGCCACCGAGCCGAATATACTAATATATGGCACAATTAAAAGCAGTGAGACAAAATCTTCTTTTTATGTAAAAATTTTTTATTGACAAGAAAAAGCGAAAGTGCTATTTTTAAAATATATTTTTGTAAAGAAGGTTTGAATGATGAAATTCATTACGGTAAAAACTTACGAAGAGCTTAGTAAAAAGGCGGCATCAATTATCGCATCTCAGGTTATTTTAAAACCGAATTGCGTTCTCGGTCTTGCCACCGGCTCGTCACCCGTCGGAACCTATCAGAATCTTATTAAATGGTGTGCCGATGGCGACCTCGATTTTTCGAATGTTCGCTCTATAAATCTCGACGAGTACATCGGTCTCGACGGCACTCATGAACAGAGTTATCGTTATTTTATGAACGACAATCTCTTTAACCACGTCAATATCGACAAGGCAAATACCTACGTTCCCAGCGGAATTGCTACCGACCTCGACGCCGAGTGCAAGGCGTACGATGCTCGCGTAGAGGCATTTGGCGGAATCGATTTGCAGCTTCTCGGAATCGGACTCGACGGACATATTGGCTTTAACGAGCCCTGCGACGAGTTTGTAAAGGGAACTAACGTTGTCGAGCTTGACGAATCGACAATCGAGGCAAATGCACGCTTCTTTGACAGCGCCGACGAAGTACCGAAGAAGGCAATCACCCTCGGAATGGGCGCAATCATGCAGGCAAAGGCAGTGCTTCTTATCGCCAACGGCGAGAAAAAGCGCGAAATCGTCGAAAAGGCATTTTTCGGACCGATTACACCGATGGTACCTGCATCAATATTGCAGCTTCATCCCAACGTGACCGTCATTTTCAGCGAAAACTAATTTATACGAATAATGAAAAAATCTCGCAGAGTAAATTCTCTGCGAGATTTTTTGTTTATTATTGTTACCGATTATTTGTTATCGGCTCTGGTCACGACGGCCAGATTCTTGATTTCGAGGTTGACTTTCATTCCCTCGCTGTATTTGAGGGTGAATTCCTTGATTGCCTCGGTTGACGTTTCGGTCCAAGCCCAGTCGGGAAGGATATATGTGATCCTCATGGTCGTGTTGCCGCTAATGTAAGCGACCTGAGGAACGAGTGTTTCGGTCACGTAGGCAACCTTTGTAACCAATTGGGGAAGCAAAACGGTCTTGTCACCGGTATTCTTTACGAGCATGTGAATTGCACGCATGCCGTTGGGCAATTCGTCGGTTTTAAGCACTTCGGCGGGGAAGGAGACCTGATTGTGCGCATTGTTGAAGTGTATTGCGAGTGCGCCGTCCTTTGTCTTTTCGACGAGGGTGTGATTGTTTAAGGTTGAGTTGTTATTAGCAAGCGCCTTTACGTCTTTGTCGGTGAATTCGCTTCTGATTGTGTTAATCTGGCTCGGCTCACCAAAGTTTTCTTCGCCAAGGAGCTTGGCAACAAATCTCGGCAGGTCGATATTTTCGTTAATGCCGAGGAGAACTTCTGTACCCTTTCCGACGGCGGCAACAGGAACCGGCTTGTAGGTGTGGTTGCCGGTGGTGTAGTGTGAGCCATAGTTGCTCGATGTAGCGTCGGCAGGAATTTCGAGACCGCCTGTTTCGTGGTCGGCGGTGACGATGAGAACCGTGTCGGGATTGAGCGCAACAAAGCGCATTGCAACAGTAATGGCGCAGTCAAAGTCAATCATTTCTTTTACTTCGTTGTCGAATTCGTTGTTGTGGGCTTTTTTGTCAATATGTGAGCCCTCGACCATGAGGAAGAATCCGTTTTCATCCTCGGAGAGAAGCTTGATTGCAAGGTCGGTCATTTGAGCAATCGAGGGAGTGTTTTCGTCGTGGGTGTCGAGGTGGTCCTGAGCAAAAAGACCGATAAGAGGAAGCTTTGCATTTTCGGCTTCACTCCAATCCTCGATGTATGTAGCCGAAGCATCCTTTGCGGCTTGGAGTGTGGCCTTGTTTCCAACAGAGTTATAGTTGTTTTGACCGCCACCGAGCACAACGTCGAGGGTGCCGTCGATAACCTTTTCAAGTTGCTGTTTGGCAATACCTTCCGACATATAGCGGTCGGCTACGTGTGCGGTGAAGGAAGCAGGGGTTGCATCGACTACGTTTGATGTGGCAACGATACCTGTGCTTTTGCCCTTTTCGGCGGCAAGCTCGAGGAGTGTTTTGTAGCTTTCTGTATCGTCGTGAGTCATCGCAACGGTTTGGTTGGATGTCTTAAATCCTGTTGAGAGGGCGGTGCCGCCTGCGGCCGAGTCGGTTACCTGAGCGTCGGCTGAATAGGTGGTCTGCGAGCTCTGAACGGGGAGCTGATTGATGGCAAGCTTCTTTTGATACAAGCTGTCTTCATACTTGGCTCTCGTAACCTCAACGATGTTGAAGCCCATTCCGTCGCCAATCATGTAAATAAAGTTCTTCGGCTCGGTGTATTCGGCGTTTTGAATTGCGATAACCAAATCCTCCGAAATCTCGGGTGTGCCGTCGAGCTTAAGCTCGGTCTGGCTCAGAGCTTTAACGGCGTCTTTATAAAGGTCTTTGTCTGCCTCTATCTGTGACGAAACGGGTGGCACAAACAGGTCGGCTGCTGCCGATGACGTGTCGGTGGTTTTTGCATCATTACCACATGACGTGCAGATGGATAAAACCATCATTAAGGCAAGCAATAAAGCTATAATTTTTTTCATTTTTTACCCTCCATTACCATAAATGCGATAAAAGTTAAGTTATCAGTATTATAATACTATCTTTTCATTTCGTCAAACTCTTTTGTTGAAAAAAAAGCGTTTTGCCCTCGCACAGTCGCCCTTTTGTGAAGCTGAAAATCGCCTCGTTGCAGGTGTCGGAAACCTTATCCTTTTTATCGGAAAAGAGGGTGTATTCGTCGGTAATCTTTTCAATTTTGAGGTCGTCGCTGAATTTTAGACCGCTTGTCATATCGCAGTCGGCGGTGGTAATACCCAAGCTCGAAAGCTCGACCACGCGGTCATTCGCGCTGTCAACGGTGTACTTAATCTCGCCGCTTTTGTTCATATAAAGGTTTACTGTCAGCGTCTTTGACGGTGAATCTACGCTAAAAAGCGCATTCCAGCCGCTTGGAGCATCTGTCGGCTCCACCATCGGCTCGGCAAAAGCCATCGGCATAGCCGTAAAGGTAAGCGCAAGCGTCATTATAACGCAAAGAATAAAGCCCAAACTTCTCTTAATCATATTTACCCCAAGATAGTTAAATTTTAACAACACATTGATTTTAGCATATAATTTGTGAACATTTAGTTAAGTGGTGGTTAAAAGATTTGAAGCGCTTACAAAAAAGTTTAAAGCTTTTTTGTAATAATATACAAGCAACGCGGCAAAATACACAAAAAAGCCAAAAAAATCCCGACGTGCGATTTACACGTCGGGATTCATTTTTGTTGATTTAAGTTATTGAAATTTTAAGTAAAATTACTTAAGTTCAACCTTAGCGCCAACTTCTTCAAGCTTTGCCTTCATTGACTCAGCTTCGTCCTTAGCAACAGCTTCCTTGAGTGTCTTCGGAGCAGCGTCAACGAATGCCTTTGCTTCAGCAAGGCCGAGACCGGCGAGGTCCTTAACTGCCTTGATAACCTGCATCTTGTTAGGACCAACCTCAGCGAGAACTACGTCGAAATCAGTCTTTTCCTCAGCGGCAGCAGCGCCACCTGCAACAGGAGCAGCAACTGCAACAGCAGCAGCGGCAGAAACGCCAAATTCCTCTTCAACAGCTTTTACGAGCTCAGAAAGCTCAAGAACAGAAAGAACTTTAAGTTCTTCAACAATAGCAGTAATCTTTTCAGATGCCATTTTAACTTACCTCCAAAATAAATTTAATAAAATTTTTTAATTTTTTTAACAATAATAATTGGTTCCGCGATTATTCAGCTGCGGGAGCTGCTTCGCCGTTCTTATCAACGATTGCCTGAACAACACGGGCAAAGGATGCGATAGGAGCGTTGAATACGTTGCAAACAGTAGCGAGGAGAACCTCTCTGGACGGGAGCTTAGCAAGAGCTTCGATTTTGTCGAGGCCGATTACTTCGCCGTCAAGGAAGCCGCCCTTTACGCTAAATGTGTCGCTTGTTTCAGCGTACTTGCTGAGGATACGAGCAGCTGATGTGTAATCGTCAGCGCTGGTAGCGATAGCGGTAGTTCCGCTAAGGGTTTCGGTCAGTCCGCTGAGCGGAGTACCGTCAACAGCGATTGAAAGAAGTGTATTCTTAACTACTGTGTACTTAACGCCGTTTTCGCGAAGTTCCTTACGGAGCTTTGTATCGTCAGCAACGCTGATACCGCTGTAATTAACGAGAACACCTGCAACCGAACCGTCAAGACGCTCTTTAAGCTCGGCAACCTGCTGTTTTTTTGCTTCTAAAATCTTTTCACTTGGCACTTTGGTTTCACCTCCGTGGATCACTAATGGTCAAGTTATTCTTCATAAAAAAGAAACTTGCCGTTTTGTGTTTGATAAAAAATGCCTGTCCCGACGAGGACAGGCATTTACAAATCAAATTAAGCGGCAAGTAACCGTAATTTTAAATTTGAAATAATCCTTTTTCCTCGGCAGGCGGATCAATCGATCCATTAAACCGTATTGCACGGCACCTGCTGTCTCAGGTCAAGAACAGCATAGGTTATAATATCACATACCATGCGGTATGTCAATATTTTTTTGCTAATTTGGCTAATTTAAGCGACCAGGCGGCTAAATTATGCCTCGAGCTTTGCCGGATTGATCTTAATTCCGGGGCCCATTGTGTTAGCAACAACGCAAGATTTAACGTACTGACCCTTTGCAGCAGCCGGCTTTGCCTTGATAATTGCGCTGAGAAGTGTGTCAAAGTTCTCTTTGAGCTTGTCTGCGCCGAAGGAAACCTTGCCGATGGGGCAGTGGATGATGTTAGTCTTGTCCAGACGGTACTCGATCTTACCTGCCTTAGCTTCTTCTACTGCCTTGGCAACGTCGGGTGTAACTGTACCGGCCTTCGGTGTAGGCATAAGTCCACGGGGACCGAGCACCTTACCGAGACGACCTACAACGCCCATCATGTCGGGTGTTGCGATTACAACGTCAAAGTCGAGCCATCCTTCGTTCTGAATCTTTGCTGCGTAGTCGTCAGCGCCTGCATAATCAGCGCCTGCGGCAAGTGCCTTGTCAACGTTGTCGCCCTTAGCGATAACGAGAACGCGAACGTCCTTACCTGTACCGTTGGGGAGAACTACAGCGCCGCGAACCTGCTGGTCAGCGTGACGTGAGTCAACGCCCAAACGTACGTGCACTTCGACTGTTTCGTCGAATTTTGCAGTTTTTGTTTTGATTGCGAGATCCATTGCCTCGCTAACGTCGTAAAGCTTTGTCTTTTCAACGAGCTTTACGCTGTCGGTATATTTTTTTCCATGTTTCATTTTAAATGTGACCTCCCAATAGAGTGGTTAAATCGGAATTTTCCTCCCACCCGGGAAACTAAGCCCGGGAGCAGATAATTATCAGTCTACGACTTCGATACCCATGCTTCTTGCAGTACCGGCGATCATGCTCATAGCAGTCTCGATGGTAGCGGCATTGAGGTCGGGCATCTTTGTCTCTGCAATTTTTCTTACCTGCTCGCTGGTGATTTTTGCTACCTTTGTCTTGTTCGGTACGCCGGAGCCGCTTTCAATGCCGCATGCCTTCTTGATGAGGACTGCTGCAGGCGGAGTCTTTGTAATGAACGAGAACGAACGGTCAGCATAAACCGTAATAACGACAGGGATGATGAGTCCTACATCGTTCTTTGTGCGTTCGTTAAATTCCTTTGTGAACGCCATGATGTTAACACCGTGCTGTCCAAGCGCGGGACCAACAGGGGGAGCCGGAGTGGCCTTTCCTGCCGGAATTTGAAGTTTGATAAAACCAACAACCTTTTGAGCCATTGTTGTACACCTCCGAAATAGTGTGGTATGGCGGTACAGCTCTGTTTTTCGCAATAAAGTGCGTTGCTGCCCTCCCACTTGTCAGGCGGAAATATCCGCATAACAGTAAGGTAATTAAACTGAATTTAATCAGTCTAACGGCTCGACTTGATCGAGCTCGAGTTCAACCGGTGTTTCGCGGCCGAACATAGAAATCTTAACCCTAACGTAATTTTTGCTCGGGTCAAGTTCCTCAACGATACCTTCGAAGCCTTCGAGCGGACCGTCGACAATGCTGACATTGTCACCAACGGCATATCCTACCTCGATAACACGCTTCTCGATTCCGAGAGCGGCGACCTCGTCGTCGTTAAGGGGCACGGGGCTGGACGAAGGACCGACAAAGCCGGTTACGCCGCGGATATTACGTACTACAAACCATGAATCGTCGGTGACGATCATCTTTATCAGAACGTATCCGGGGAATACCTTGCGTTCATATTCGTGCGTTTTGTCCTCTTTGATTTCGGTAACCAGCTCTGTCGGTACCTTTATGTCAAAGATGACGTCCTGCATGTTTCGGTTTTCTACGAGGGTTGCAAGGTTTTGCGCTACCTTGTTCTCATAGCCCGAATAGGTATGGACTACATACCATTTTGCTTCTGCCATGATAATACCTCCTAATAAATTAAGTTGTTACTAGGAAAATCAGGACTTGAGCTTTAAAATCGAATCAAGAATCCATACGAGACCGGTATCAAGTAAGAAAATAAGAATTCCTACGATAACGCACATTACGAGAACAACGATTGTGTTCTTTGAAACTGTGCTCATACCGGGCCAGGTGATTTTGCTGATTTCGCTCTTATACTCGCGGAAGAAGGTAATGATGCGCTTGAAAATTGTCTTCTTTTCACCATTTGATTCGAGTACGGCGACATAGTCGGCGACAAGAACTGCTACGGCAAAGAGAACAACCGACGCCAATACCAATGCGAATAAGAGGTCGAAGAAAATCAAATACTCGCGGGTAGCTGCTGTTGAACCGGTGATAGGACGGTAGTCAACATAAGAAGCCGGAGTATTGAACCTGAACAGAAGCACAAGAATGGCTGAAACGATGCTCGACCAAAAAGCCGAAGCCATTGATTTCTCTTTCTTAAAAGAGAAGCAAGCCATTATTGCAGAAAAAGCAACTGTCAGTAAAGCAAAGGTGTAGTAGGCAGAAACGTTAAGGTTAACAGTGTTACCACCCCAAGAGGTAGCATTCATGCCAAAGGCAAGCTGAAAACCTGAAATCTCGAATGTACCTTCTGTGCCGACGATTTTGAAAATCGGGCAGAAGAACATTACGAGGGCTGCTATACCACAACCTATCGCAAGGATGCGACTGATTATTTTAGCAACTTTCATTTTGGGCCCTCCTAATTACTTTGTTTCCTTATGGAGAGTGTGCTTTTTGCAAAACCGGCAATACTTATTCATTTCAAGTCTGTCAGGGTCATTCTTCTTGTTTTTCATAGTATTGTAGTTGCGCTGCTTGCACTCTGTACAAGCTAATGTAATTTTTACTCTCATTGACGGCACCTCCCGTTTTACGGAAAAATTTAGCCTTCCTCGATAAGTGGATTTATGCGCAAAAAAATAAACCCTCTTAGAGGTATTGAACATTTTACCACAAAAGTCACGTAAGGTCAAGCAATTTTTTCGGCTTGTACCAAACTATTTTTGACCCGCAATATATAGCGGTTTTGTGCGGCTTTTCGGGCAAAAAAGGGAAGTGGTATACCCCCTATTTACCCGTGGCATAAAAAATTCGGTGCCGCATTTTCAGCAGCACCGATAAAAAACTAGTTGAGAACGTAGATTTCTACGTTACGAACACCGAATTTGTAGCAAGCGCTTGTTGAGGGGAAGAAAAGGTCAACAGTAATCTTTCCCTTTTTAACAAAGCCGCCTGTGTCCTCGGCTGATGCATAGCCGTAAACGTACTTTCCGTCGGTTGAGCGGATAAAGAGCTTTGTGCCGTATGGGATTTGCTTGGGGTTAACGGCAACGTAACCGGTACGAACCTTTTTGCCGGTAGCGGTCAAGCTGCCTGCATCGTATGAGTATGCGGTTGCCTTACCGGTAATCTTCTTTGAATAGTTAACGGGGATTCCGTTTTCGTCGAGAAGGAAGTCCTTGCTCGGTTTAAGCGAAGAAACGTACTTGTAACCCGCCTTTGTGTAATAAACCGTCTTTGTTTCGGTTTCCGAGCTTTCGGGTTTCGATTCGGTTGAGGTATCCTTATCGGTTTCGGTTGTGCCGTTATTCTCTACCTTGTCGGTCGAGGTCGACGGAGTGGTAGTCGACGGCTTTGTGGTAGTAGACGGCTTTGTGGTGGTCGACGGCTTGGTGGTTGACGGCTTGGTTGCCGAAATGGTGGTCGTCTTTGTTCCGACTAAAATCTTGCGATTGGTCGGCTTTTCAACGATCTCCTCGCCTACAAGCTCCTTCGAAACCGTTTCACCATTGATAACGGTACGGGTGTAGGTATATCTCTTTGTGCCGTTTTTACCTTCTACGGCAACCTTTTCGGTGCCTTTTGTGAGCTTTGATGACTTTTCCTTAACAGTTTCAAAGGGGATTGGTTCATCTTCGTAAACTGTTTCGGTAATAACGTCGTAAATTTCGATTTTCATACCCTCGGTAACGGACGAGTTAACCGAGCAGTTAAGCACCATATCATCGGTCAGGGTAAAACCTGCCTGGTCGATTGCCTCTTTTACAGTGGCTTGGGGGAGGGTAACCTTGACGTCCTCTCCGTTGTAGCTGACGGTAACTTCAACAGCGCGTCTGAGGATGAGCTCACCCTCGCGGCCGTTAAGCCAGTTCATTGAATAGGTATCATCGCTGTCGAGCTTTATTCCTGCGTTAGCGAGAATTGATGACGGGCTCGAGCTTAATGTGTAAATTACCTTAAAGAAGCTGGTGTCGATGATCTTAATCTTATTTATCATAGCGTTCAGACCAAAGGTAAGGGTTGAAAGAACGATTACCATTGCCAGCATGATTGCGATGCCTTGACGGAAAACCGAAGGGGTTTTCTTTAAAAGCTGATTCATTGTGATTGATCCTCATTTCCCCGTGATTTGCGTTTGCTTCACGGCTGATTTGTAATCTCTCTGTAATAAAAAGGTTAAAGCGGAATATTTATCCCACAGTCCTATTTTATCGACCTGTTGGCAATTATATTCAAACGAAATACCAATGTCAAGGTAAAAAACTATATTCCTTTTGTGCATATTTAACAAATAAATTTCTATTTTAGAAAAATAAAGTAAATTGTTACACCTTTGTAACCTTTGTAACCGCTCGTAATAAATGCTTTTCTGCTTTTTGTTTGTGCAACCTCCCAAAAATAATTAACGAAAATTGTCGAATGCCAAAAAAGCTTGATTTCATCGGCTTTTCGAGAGATCACCAGCGCCGATTTTTCAAAATTTTCGTCAAAATTCGGCTTTCATCAGAGCGGCATTTCGCGTGAAAAAAATAAATAAACGCTTATTATTCGATATTAGAAAAATAAATTACCGAAAAAATCCGATTTTTTTCAAAAAAATATTGGTTTTACCGCCTTTTTTATCTAAAATCGGTCAAAATTTCAGGAAAATCTATGGGCTTTTATAATAGAATCGGTTAAATGAAGCGGAATTTTGCCATCCTGCCAATTAAGCATGGCACATAAAAGGACCAACAAAAAAAGCGCGTCGAAGTATCAGCTTCAACGCACAATACATTATATATATTATATAGTAAGAACACTTCCTATTATAATGAGCAGCAATCCTATAAAAAGGAGCACCGTCAGGCACATAAAAACAAATACGAAGCGGGTTTCCTTAATGGTTTTTTGCCGTTGCTTTTTGTTGCCTATTGCCGAGAATTTTTCCTTCATAAATTTCTGAGTAACCCAATCGGGTGGCAGCCACTTGTAAACGGCGAGAGCAGTAAATACACCGCCTAAAATTAAAACAGCGCCTAAAATTAAAAGAAAATATCCCATCTTTTCGCCTCCTGAATGCTGTATACATTATATATAAGGAATGTTGCGAAAAATACGGGATATTTTTAACTTTTTATTTATTTTTTGAACTAAATTTGCGTACAAAAAGGGCAACGAGACCGAGGGCAGCGCCCAGGTAGCCGCCGAGCATAAATCCGAGATACCAGTTTCCGAAAAGGTGGCAGACACTCAGACAGGTGACAAATCCAATCACCATCATTATTAAAAAGAGGGTGAGGTTATCAAAAAGCGGCGACCTTCTGCCGTCGATTGCTTGATCGTCATCGCCGCCCTGCTCGACTAAATCGGCAAGGTTCACGTCGTCGGCAGGAACCTCATTGGCAGTATCATCGGTGTTGACGGCGACCTCGTCGGCTGGCAATTCGGTAACTACCTCGTCCGGTGTGCCGTTTACCGTGTTTAATTCATTTACATTATATTTGTCCATTTTTCTCACCTGTCAATTTCGCGAATTGCATCGGCAACCGCCTTTGCGCACATTTCTGCACCAAGTGGCGAAACGTGAATGCAGTCGGGACCGATGGTATTCTCTTTATCGGGGTTAAGCAGGGCAAAAAGGTCATTCACCAGGCAGTTGTTTTCCTTCATAAAGCGGATAAGTTGACGGTTGTACTCCTCGATATACTCGACCTTTTGGTTGGGAGAGCCCTCCTTTACGGGAGTGATGGTGGCGAAAATAACCTTGTCGGTCTTTTTTCTCAGTTCGCGAAGGGTAAAATCGATATATTTCAGGAATTCGGGAATGGGCGTGAAGGCACCATCCTCTTTACAAACTACCGAGGTGTCCCAAAGTCCGACGTTCCAGTGGATTATATCCGGCTCACCGCAGGCGTTAAACCAGCGACCCAGCTCGTTGAGCATATATTTGCAAAAGCGTCCGTTTTCGTACGGCCAAACCACCTCGTAATCGTCGCCGAGAAGCTCGACAACCTTGTCCTGATAGAGCATACGAATTGAATCGCCGATGAGCATAACCTTTTTCTTAGCCATAATTAGTAATTTCCTTTCAAATGAACCTTATCCCGTACAGTGCAAGTAGATGCGCAGGGTAAAAGAGGTAAAATCCGTACTGAAATGCGATTTTGCCCCATTTTGATTTGGGTTGCCACCCCTTTTCGCCTGAATAGAGGAAAATCGGCAGCAGGGCAAAAACACGCAAAATCTGAATAAAATTCGGACTTTGCGAAATAAAGGGGCGAAAATAAACCACGCTTCTGAGGTCGAATCCGCTAAGGTCATAAATAAGCCGACCTGCGTAAAAGCCGATTGCGTCAAACCCTGCCAAAAGCAGCATCGCGACCACAAGTAAAATTCTATTCTTCGCATCCTTTTTATCAAAGAAGTAGAAGGCGCATATCGTAAGCACGCCGATAAAGTCGTAGTCGCATTTCAGCTTAAACGCCGCGTAGCAGCATAATATCAGCGGCAAAGCGCATAAAAGCAGGTGCTTATCTTTCAGCCAATCTATCAGCGCAATACAGCACAGCCCGAGAAAAAGGGTAAAGAAAATATTTTGAACGCCTGAATTAAACACTTCTCCGCGGGCTATCAGATTGTACGGAATTTCGGAAATGACGGCAAATGCCGCCAACCGAAGTAAATATTTTTTGAGATTATGTGTGTGACGGTAGCCGTTGACAATTAAAAATGCGAATATCGGGAACGAAATCCTGCCGATACAGCGAAACTCCATTATGCCGAAAACACCGCCGATATGGTCAATCAGCATTGTCACAAGGGCAATTACGCGAAGGGCAAGTGCCGAAATCATAGCTTAATCTGACCGAAATCTTCGTCATTCGTGCCGTAGTATACGGTGTTTGCTACGTTTACGGGCTTTTGTCCCTGGTGAATGCCGCGAATCTTAATTTTCATGGTGAATTCGTGGGGCACTCTGTATTTTTCGTCTACCTCGGGACCGCAGGAATTGGAGCCGACGCCGCTAACACGTCCGTCAAAACGAAGGGCAGTCACGTTCTGCTTATACAGCTTGTGGCTGTGACCTGCCTTTTCTATTTCCTCGCGGGTAAAGGGAAGCGCCTGGAATTCGAATCCGTCCTCGTTCATGATAACCATACCTTCGCCGTTAGCATTTCTGACGGCTGCCCATTCGGTTTTGTGATGGTTTCCGTTTTCCTGCGGGCGGATATAGTCATTATAAAGGTCGTAAACCTTTGAATGATATCTGCCGATTGTGCAAGCGCGATGCTTGTCGATATAGCTTTCGGTCGGACCGTAGCCAAAGTAAACCACGTCGTCAAAGGACTTATCCATCGCCGTTTCGATACCAAAGCGGGGAATAAAGGGCCAATGATTATACTTCACGTCGCAGCTGAGGGCAATTTCACCTGCGCGGTTGATTGTCCAAACGGCGTTTGCTTTTACTCGGGGTGCTTTTGACGGGGCGACCATTCCGAATGAAACGGCAATCTTGATTTCGCCGTTTTCTTCCTTAATCTCGTTGGAATAGGTGTACGCTTCCATAAGGTCGTAGCGGTTGGGGTACCAGGCGCGTTTGATAAACATATCGTTGTCGGTCGGAGCACGCCAGATGGTAAAGTGCATGGGTGTTTTAAGCAGGTTGCCGCCACCGTACGAAATAGCGTTGAAGGCGCCCGTATTCTTATCATAAACGTGGCAGAAGCCGTCGCCCTTTATCTTTACGAGATTGCCCTTTTCGGTGATTTCGGGCGAAAGTCGGGGCAGATTTGTCTTTATCTGTACCCTCTCGACCGGCAGCTCAAACTGGGCAAAGGCCATTTCGGTACCTTCCTTAACCAGCGGAAGCATATCGAGCGCGGTAAAATAAATTTTAATAAAGCAGCGTCCGTCGGCGGGGAGGGTATAGTCGATGTGAATATTCTCGCTCTTATGTGCGCCGATGGCAAAAACACCGAGTGACTTGTCCTCGACGACCTTACCGTCGCGTGTAATCTGATAATGTGCTTCGAGGCGTGAAAGGAATGCGAAATCGTACAGGTTTTCTACCTTGAAATCGCCTGTTTTGAGGTTTATTGCTTCGATTCTTACCGGCTGAATGACCGCTTTAAGCTCTTTTAGTCCCGTGTGAGGACGTCTGTCGGGGAAAACGAGTCCATCGACACAGAAGCAGCCGTCGTTGACAAAGTCGCCGTTATCTCCGCCGTAGGTATAAATCGGCTTGTTGCTTTCGGGGTCGATACCTTTACAGAATGAGTGGTCGCACCATTCCCATACGCAAGCGCCGATGAATCGGTCGTGGGTATAGATTACGTCCCAGTAATCCTGGAGGTCGCCCGGGCCGTTACCCATAGCGTGACAGTATTCGCATAGGAAGAAGGGACGCGGATCCTTTGAATCCTCGCAGTATTCCTTGCACCAGCCGGGTGAGGTATACATACGCGAATAAACGTCGGCATCGGGAGTAACCAGACGTGTTGGCGAATCGACGTCAAGCATCGGCTCGTAATGAATCCAGCGTGAAGCATCTCTTTCTTTTGCATAAGCGATAACCTTCGAGAAATTGGCGCCAAAGCCCGATTCGTTACCCATCGACCACGAAATGATACAGTGGCGGTTTTTATCCCTTTCGATGAGTCGGTCAACGCGGTCGTGAATGGTATCGTACCAATCGGGGTCGTTGGCAAGTGCGTGGAGGTCGGTTTCGCTCATTCCGTGCGACTCAATATCCGCCTCGTCAATGACGTAAAATCCGTATTTTTCGCACATTTGGAGGAAACGCGGGTCGTTGGGATAGTGCGAGGTACGAATGGTATTTATGTTATGCTCCTTCATCATTTTGAGGTCGAGCATCATATCCTCAACCGAGCAAACGTATCCCGTAAGAGGATTCGAGTCGTGGCGGTTTACGCCCTTGATTTTTATCATTCGGTCATTGAATTTGAATGTGCCGTCGATAATCTCGCTCTTACAGAAAGCGACGGTTTCGGCAATATATTCACCCATTCCGTCGATGAGGAGGGTGTAAAGCTCGGGGCTTTCAGCATTCCATAAAATCGGATTTTTAACCACGATTTCACAATGTCCGTTTTTATCTGTTTTTGCCTCGCCTGCATCCTTTCCGTCGGGGTCGGCGAGGGTTACAACTATGTCGTCGGGGTTTACCGCTTCAAAGTCGATTGAGAGCAGTGCTGACGAATGGTCAGCGGCAATTTCGGTGCGAATTTCGTAATCGCGAATGTGACCTCTCGGCCTTGCAAGGAGGTAAACGTCGCGGAAAATACCCGAATATCTGAACTTGTCCTGGTCCTCAAAGTAGCTTCCTTCGCACCATTTGAGATTGATTACTGTGATGCGGTTGTGACCCGGCTTTAAGAATGATGTAATGTTAAATTCGCTTGTCGAATGCGAAACCTGGGAATAGCCGACAAAGCGTCCGTTTATGTAAAGATAGAAGCAGCTGTCAACACCCTCAAAGTTGATGTATTTCTCCATTCCATCCCATTCAGCAGGGCAGGAAAAATCGCGCGAATATACGCCGACAGGGTTGTCCTTAGGAATGTAGGGCGGGTCGCAAGGATAAGGATACTGCACGTTTACGTACTGTACCTTGTCATAGCCGTTAAATTGCCACATTGAAGGCACCTTTACTATCTTTGACTTATCAATCGCTCTGTCGGGCGAAACTATGTCGTCGGGTACGAGGTCGATATTCTCGTAGTAATGAAAATCCCAATCTCCGTTTAACAGACCGAAGCGGTCACTTTCCTCACGCGTTTTGTCAAAAATGCCGTTAGCGTCCGAGAAGGGAATGTAGTAGGCACGAGTTTTTTCTGTGCCGACGTGTAATGTTTTCAGATTTTCGAAATATCTTTCAACTTTCATATTAAAAAACTCCTTTTGGGGTTGTTTTCACTTTATTACTCTTGGTGCGGTTACCGACGCTCTTCGCCGTTTTAGTTGCTGCCGATTGCTCACTTTTTTAGTTGCTTCCGATGAGACTTCTCACCGCAACAGTTTCGCCGCCGCTCTTGAATACGCGGGTAACCCGCTTTCCGATAATGCAAACCAGCTCGTAGTTGATGGTGTCGAGCCGCTTTGAAAGACTGTCGACGGTGATTTCGTCATTTCCGTCGCGACCAAAGAGGGTGACGGTGTCGCCGACCTTTGCCTCGGGGATGTCGGTCACGTCAATCATCATCTGGTCCATACAAATTCGACCGATAATCTTTGCCCTTTTGCCGTTTACAAGCACGTATCCGTCCTTTGCCAGTCGGCGCTGGTATCCGTCGGCATATCCGACGGCGACCGTTGCCACCATCATATCCTTTTCGGCGGTGAAGGTACGTCCGTAGGAAATGTCCATTCCGGCTCCCAGCGGCTTTATCATCGAAATTACGCTCTTGAAGGACATTGCCGGCTGAATATTCGGGTTATCGAGCAGGTCGGAGGGCATCAGCCCGTATAAAATGACACCCGGTCGAGCTCCGTCGAGGTGCATTTCCTTGTGTGAAAAGATTCCTGCCGAGTTGCAACAATGTTTAAGGTTAAATTTGACTCCGCTATCTTCAATTTTCTTTACCGCCGACATAAAGCGGTCAAACTGCTCTCTCGTATAGCTTTGGTCGTTATCTCCGTCGAGGTCAGCCGAGGCAAAGTGGGTAAACACTCCGTCGACAATCAGCCCAGGTAGCTTACATGCCGCAATGGCCTCATTTATGCCCTCGTCGGTGTATGCGTCAAAGCCGATTCGGTGCATTCCCGTATCGAGCTTAATATGTACGCGGATTTCCTTTGAGCAGGCGACGGCGGCATCGCTCAGCCGCTTTGCATATTCGGCGGAAAAGACCGTCTGAAAAACGCCAAGCTCGGCTAATTTGTCGGTGTATTCGGGTGGCGTGTAGCCGAGAATGAGTATCGGCTTGTCGGTGTCGGCACGCCAAAGCTGTTGCGCTTCCTCTAAATTCGACACGGCAAACATATCGGTACCGAGCGAATCGAGCTTTTGTGCGACGAATTCCACCCCGTGACCGTAGGCGTCGGCCTTTACGACCGAAATCATCTTCTTATCGCCGATAAATTCGCGTATAATTTTGTAATTGTGTTCAATTTTATCGAGGTCGATTTCGACCCAGCAGCGTTTGAAAAAGTCCATCTCATACCGCCTCTGTTAATTTTATTTTATCTTATCAAAAAAGGTTATATCACCATTCCGCCGTTTACCCCGATGACCTGACCGGTGATAAACTCGCTTTCGGAAAGGAAAAGTGCGCATTTTGCGATGTCGAGGGGAGTGCCGATTATGCCGAGGGGAGTTTCGTCGGTGAGTAAGGACATGTCCTCGCGCGAAAGATTGGCGTTCATTTCGGTATCGATAACCCCCGGCGCTATGCAGTTGACCCGAATATTCGAGGGACCGACCTCTTTTGCCAGTGCCTTTGTCATGCCGATAAGCCCTGCCTTTGTCGTCGAGTAGGCAACCTCGCACGAAGCACCCGTCACACCCCACATGGAGCTGATATTGATAATGTGACCGCTCTTTTTTCTAATCATGTCGGGCAAAACGGCAGACGTGCAGTTAAAAGCACCCGTCAGATTGACCGAGAGAATGCGTTGCCACTCGATTTCGCTCATGTCGGTAAAAAGCTTTATACAGCCAATTGCCGCATTGTTGACGAGGATATCCACCGGACCGAAATTGTCGGCTATGTCGGCGACCATCTGCTCGACCTCGTTTTTTACCGAAACGTCGACCTTGTAGCAGCGGAGACGGTCGCTCGTTGCCGATTTTGCCGCGAGGAAATCCTTTGCCGCCTCGTCGTCCTTCGAGTAGCAAAAGGCGACCTTATATCCCTTGTTCAAGAAAATTTCGCAAATGGCTCTACCTATTCCTTTGCTTCCGCCTGTGACTAGAACGGTTTTCATACTTTTTTCGGCTCCTATCTGGTTTTTAAAGGCATATACATTATAATTATATAATTATTTTGCTCAGATTACAATAGAAAACCGCAAGAAATCCAAAAGAAAATCGGTGATAATTTCGTAATTTTCAAAACACGCATTTATATACCCTTTTGACCGAAAAATTGGGAATAAAAATTCACTGTCAAAAAATGTAATCAGTTGACATAATATCGGTTATTTACTACTAAAATTTGATATCGGCGGTTAAAAAAGTGCGTATTGAGTGGGTTTTTACACATTTTCAACAGAGTTTTCAACAATTATTATGTTAACATCAGTTTTCAAGAAAGTGTAAAATTTGTCCTAATTTGTATGTAAGATTATGCACCAAAATGGCACCCAAGACATACCAAAAATTTGTTTTGATAAAAAAATACCGACCATATCGGGCGTTTCTGCTCGAGGCGGTCGGTATTTTTCGCTTAATAAATGTCAATTTTTTTACGCGTGTATGACTAAAATAAACGCATATCCGTTTTTTGATGTTAAGCCCATACGCAAGGGCGATTTTTATACACCGATGTTAAGTCGGGTTGATTTCGTCAGTGTCAGCGTTTGCTTCCTTTGCTTTTAATCTGTCGTCTCCGGGCAAAGCAATCGTCTGTCCTTCTGCGGTCGGAGAGTGTCGCAGAGTGTTGACAAAGTCGCTGATGATTTCTCCATAATTCTCGCCCAGAACCTGCACGGGATCGATTACGGTAATGTAATATCCCACGTTCATACAGTCGCCGTCGGGCGAATAAAAGCGCCCTACGTTATTGAGATATGCCGCACCTGATAACACTCCCGAGAGAATGTCAATAAGCATAGCGATACCATATCCCTTGAACCCGGCCATAGGCAGAACGAGTCCTTTTATTCCTTCGTCGGGGTCGTTGGTAGGATTTCCGTTGACGTCCAATGCCCATCCGTCAGGAAGCTGTTTTCCGCTCTCCTTATACTCCTTGAACTTTGACTTTGCGACAACGCTGGTAGCCATATCGAGTATAATCGGCTGTCCATTGGGGACGGGAATAACCGCCGCAAAGGGATTGGTGCCGAGGAGCTTTTCCTTACCACCTACGGGAGCCATTTGAGCAGGACTGTTGGAGGCGATAAGGGCAATATATCCCTTTTGAGCCGCTTTCATAGGGTAGTAAAATGCAGGTCCGAAGGTATTATTATTGTTGCTGAAAACAGTAAACATACCCGACTTTTCACATTTTTCCACAGCGTAGTTCATACAATAATCCGCGCTGACAGCCCCAATGGAATTATCCCCGTCAATTACGGCAAAGGCAGCCGTTTCTCGAAGGATAGTGAAGCTCGGTGACATATTATAGTCGCCGCGTTTTATCTTTTCAATATGAGCGGATAGTATTCTGCTGCCGTGAGAGCTGACGCCGTATAAATCGGCGGTTGCCAGACAATCGGCGAAAATTTCCGCCTGATTTTGGGGAACGCCGCAAAAAGTAAGCTTATCGGTAATTCTATTTTTCGTTTCGGTAAAACAAAATTTTTCTGCCATTCTTTATTTCTCCTGCGCAGCTTTTATAAAGGTGGACACAAATTTTTCTCTGATAATGGGTTCGTCGTGATTTCTTTTGCCGCAGTCAAACGCCTTTTTGCTGTATTTCCCAATAAGCTCGGGTTGTTCGATTAGCATTTCAAGATTTTTTTGGATTTCGCTGTATTCGGTAGCGATAATCGCCGCATCCTCATCGCGAAGATAAATGATGGGTGCAATCGATTTATCACCGATGGCGAATATGCACTTTCCACTCTTAAAATAGTCGGTAAGCTTGGTCGAGAAGGAAAGACGCGCCGCGAAGCGATGCTCCTTTTCGAGCGATTCGACAAAAACGACTATATCGGCATTTTCCTGAATGGCGGCAACCTCTTCCTTTGGTACAACGCCGCGGTAACAGCAACCGTTTGAATTAAGATATTCCATTGTCGCATCGTCCATTACGTCGGGCGAATAGATATCGAGAGTGATTTTTTGCTCGTTTTGGTTTATGCGTTGCATCGCCTTTGATATTTCGACCAGCGAATTTGACCTGCCGATAATCATTTTTCCCGTATATACCATACGAATGGGGGAGGAAATCTCTTTTTGCTTGTATTCGAGGTTGCTGTAATCGATTCCCTTGGTCAGCACAATGCTCTGTGTGCCAAAGGTGCGGTCGGTTTCTTCCGCCTCGGTTTGCGTGATGGTGAACATTTGCGAACAGTTTATAGCCAGCTTTTTGACAACCCTTCTGAGCATAAAGCGGTGTATGTAAGCAAAAATATTTTTTCCGCACGGCTTGTAGGTATAGTTATCGTCCGAAAGATAGCAAACGTACGGCTTTGGATTCTTTTTTAAAATATGCAGCTGCAACCAGCCCATATATGCCACGGGATAGATGGGCATAAAATAAACGTCGGGATCAAAATCCTTAATAAAGGCGTCCAATTCCTTTGACTTCCATCTGCCGAACATCCATACAAATTCTCTTGCCAGTGTCATAAGCCACGATTTACGCTTGTGCGCTTTTGCATATAGCTTTTTTTCGGAATCAATGGCTTTTTGTGCGTCGGAATTTGCCATTTCGCCGTTTTCGACAGGGCGTCCTACCGGCTTTCTGTTAAACACGCTTTTGATAACCGCGTTTTCGGAAATTTGAAAAAAGCGGTTGCAAACAGGCGTGTTTGGCAGGTCGGATTTGGTATAGATTTGTGCAACCTTATCGGGCTGCCAAAATTTAAACAGGTCGGTTTGGGTATGGATACCGCTGTCAGAACGCCATGTACTCAGCGAAACAGAAAGTATCTTTGGTAATTGCTTGTTTTCCATATAGAATCTATCCAATCACTTAATTTTGTCTAAAATCTGAACGAACAATATGGTGAGATTGAAGCCAAACAGTCGATATATCTGACCCATTTTTTTCGGTCGGGAGCTCATACCGTATTTTAGTATCCAAGCGAGATTTTTAACGTCCTTTTTGTATCCTACCTTTTCCTTGTCCTCGATGCGTATATAGGCAATCAGCATATTGCTGTAATGCTTTGCCAGCGAGCCGAAAAGGGCGGTTTTAAGCGTTTGGTCGGTAATGGTGTTAATCTGCTTTGCCCATTTTTCAATGACATACAATAAGCTGGTCAGACTTTTTAATTTCGGCGCGCTTGTAACCGAATTGTCCCTTTGTCTGTATGCGACAAACGACTCGTCTATGGCGGAAAGTGAATTTGCGCAGCAGTATAGCTTGTAGTTCCAATCGATGTCCTCGGCGACAATTCCTTCCTCGAAATAAATGTCGTTTTCGGCGACCAAATCGCGTTTGACCGCCTTCATCCATGCCATTCCAAAAAATGCGTCTGCCTTCACCAGCTTGTTAACGCTGACAGAAAATGAATCGTTTTGATCAATATCTGCATAGCTGAAGGGGCATTTTTCGAATTTTGATACGCTGTCTAAGAATTTTTGATACTTATATATCAGTATGTCGCTGTCTTTTGCGGCGCACAGGTCATAAATCTTTTGAAAAACGTCGTTTGAGACGAAATAATCGTCGCTGTCAATGTTGATGATGTATTTTCCTTCGGCCGCCTTCATACCCGTGTTTCTGGCTACCGAGGCACCGCCATTTTGGTTGTGAATGACCTTCACGCGTTCATCCTGCGCGGCAAAATCGTCACAAATTTTTGGACTGTTGTCGGTCGAGCCGTCGTTAACCAATATCAGCTCAAAATCCGTAAAGGTTTGCGCAAGGATACTTTCTACGCATTCCTTTAAATACGACTGAACGTTATAAACAGGAACAACTACGGAAAAAAACATAGTTCTACTCCTTTAATATCATTTTCATTTCGCGAGCGAGGTTGTCCAACATAATCGGTCGGTCGAAATATTTTTCTGCTCTCGCTCGTCCACCCTTGGCAAATGAATCGCGCAACGCTTCATCGGTCAGCAACAGTTCCATTTTTTGAGCTAGGTCATCGCTGTCCTTAACATTGACGAGGATGCCTGAAATATTATTTTCAATTACCTCGGACGGACCGGGAATGTTGGTGGTTATTATGGGAAGCTCCATTCCCATCGCCTCTTGAATTACCTTGCCGAATCCTTCGCGATAGGTGGGGTGAACAAGTATGTCCATCATTGCCATGTGGGCATACACTTCGTGTGCAGGGACTCCGCCGGTTAAAAAGATTCTTTCGTCCTCTTGCGCTATTTGCATCGCCGCTTGGTCAATGGGATTGTTTTGGTCGATATCTCCCACGAGAGCCAGACAGATGTTGTCGTATTTCTCTCGCAGCTTTTCGAATGCAAAGATGTATTCACCGATACCTTTGTCCCTGTTTATCCTGCCGACAAAGCCGTAAACAACGGCGTCATTTGGGATAGCGTACCTTTCACGAAGCTCTTTTTTTGTTTTTTTCTTGTCAATTTTGTCACATTCATTCAGGTCGACGCCGATTGTGCCGCCTATTCCGATTACGGCGATTTTATCCTTTGAGCACAGCCCTTCATCGATGGCAAGCTGCATATTTTTCGGACTTTGGGAGCGTACCAGGGTAGAAAGACGGCATACCATCTTTTCAATCATTTTAAATATTCTTTTGCTCATTCCGGAAAGCTGGATATACCGAATGCCCCACTGCGCGTAAAGTCGAATTGGCACATGGGCAAAGAATGCCGCAATGGAAGCGTAGCAGGAGGCGTTGGGGGTAGAATACTGTACCAGGTCGAATTTTTCTTTTCGTAATACGCGGTACAGCTTAAAGGTTGATATAAAGCCGGAAAGACTCATTCCGCGTGACATGCTCACCGGGATATAGTGCAGATATTCGGGCAATGATGCGGCAAATTCGTCATCGTTGTCGCAAATGAGCGTCACGTCGTACCCCGAGTGATTGTGCAGGTGCTTTGCCATTTCGACGACAAATGCCTTCATCGTTAACGAAACGGTGGTAATCATACATATTTTTTTCACAGTCATGCACCTTCTTTGCTTTGAAAAGAATTTCGGTCGGCAATCTCTCGGTTTTTTTGCCTTATAATTACCCATTATAAATAAGTATACTATGAATATAATAGCACAGTATTCACAAATATTCAAGTTCTTGTATATTGCGCCCGAATGCTGTAAATTTATACAAGAAATCGATGGCTATTGATTTCTTATGGAATTTATGGTAGAATAAAAATATATATGCAAAAATTTATCATTCGAAAGGGGAGGGAGTGCAAGGATGAACGTGGAAGAAATCAGAAAACTGCAGCTTAAATCGCTCGAAACCTTACAGGAATTCGCAAAATTCTGTGACGATAACTTTTTACGTTATTACATCATCGGCGGCTGCTTAATCGGAGCCGTACGCGAGGGCGGATTTTTGGCTTGGGATGACGATATCGACGTTTTTATGCCCCGACCCGATTACGAGCGCCTGTGGCGAATGTGGAATTCGCGCGGTCGATTCAAGCTCCTTCGTACTACCGACCGTCTGAATATAAGGAGTCAGTTTATGACCCTTTGCGACAGCGAAACCACCTGTGTCCGCCGCTTGACAAAGGATTTGCCCATTCCGCAGGGAATCACGATGGATATTATTCCGCTTGACGGAGCGCCTTATTCGCGACTTTCCCGCATGAATCAAAAGCGACATGCCGTTTTATACTCGGTCTATTGCCTCGATATGCTACCCGAAAATCACGGAGGACTCAGCCGCTTTGCCGCCCGACTCTTGCTAATGAAGCCAAAATGGCTCAAAAATCGTTTGAGAAAGCGCCACGAAAGAAAAATGATGAGGTATAACTTGACCAATTGCGATTATTTGACCGAGCTTTGTTCGGGGCTCAAATATATGGGCAACGAGTATCCAAAGGAATGGTTTACGTCATCTGTGCCGATTGAGTTTGAGGGAATGACTTTACCTGCTCCTGTGGGGTATAAAAAGTATTTGACCGCCGTTTTCGGCGATTACATGACACCGCCCGATGACAGTGAACGCACAACCGACCACGGAATTTTATTCGTCGACACCGAAAGATCATATCTCGACACCCTCTATGGCGACGACGAGTAAAAAAGAATGAGGTGAAATTGTGGCTATTAAAAGTGTTTCAATTAGAATCGAAGAAGAAATGTTGAGTAAAATCGCACACATTGCTGATTATGAAGGTAGAAGTGTTAATAGTCAGGTACTTGTTTTAATAAGAGAGAATATTAAAGCTTTTGAAGATGCAAATGGTATTATAGACGGGAATATCACCCCTGCATCAAACGTAAAACCAACTCGCAAGTAACAAAAAACTCTCTGCAGAATTTCAGCAGAGAGCTTTTATTGTATTTGATTAGTTTACTGAAAATAAAAAAATCCACCGCCCAGGTGGATTTTTTTATTATTGTTCTATTTACCTTATCAGGTGGTATAGTTGTCAAAATAGCCCTGAACGAGAACGACGGGTGTACCCTTGTCTCCCGAGCCGCTGGTAAGGTCGCAAAGTGAGCCGATGAGGTCGGTAAGCTGACGGGGTGTAGTTCCCTGTGAAGCCATATTTCCAACAAGGTTGTCATCCTTTGCCTTGATGCTTTCGGAAATGGCCTTTTTCAGCTCCTCGCCCGACAAATCCTTGTAATCATTATCTGCGAGGTATTTCAGTTTAAGCTCGTTGGGTGTACCTACGAGACCGTCGGTATACGCAGGGGAAACAACCGGGTCGGCAAGCTCCCAAATCTTACCCTTCGGGTCCTTGAAGGCGCCGTCGCCGTAAACCATAACCTCAACGTGTTTGCCGGTTGCTTCTAAAACGCGTTTTTGCACGTCGAGAACAAAGGGCTGACAGTTATGCGGAAAGAGCTTGATGCTTTCTTCGGTTGATTTGTTCGAGCCGAGGAGTCCGTAATTTTCGTTAAATCCGCTTCCGTTAACCGAAGCGTTGAGAATATCGTCGAGACCGCAAACAACCTTTGCTCCGGCGGCCTTTAAAATGCGCTTTGTACGGGCTCTGGTGTGAATGTCGCAGGTGAGGACGGTGTCGGTGTATTCGAGGATAGCTTTCGGCTGATTTGCAAAGATAATTTCGACCTCGGCACCGCATTCACGGACGAGATTGCCGTAATATTCAACGTAATCAACGCCGGTGAATTCGTGAGCGTTTTTACCAAAAAGCTCGCGATAGCGTTCAAGTGTCAGCACGTCGGAATAGGGATTTACTCCTGCTTCGTCGAGCTTGTCCAAGCTGACGAGCTCGTTTCCAACTTCGTCGGAGGGATATGAAAGCATGAGTACAATCTTTTTCGCTGCCATGGCGATACCGCGCAGGCAGATTGCAAAGCGGTTACGCGAAAGAATGGGGAAAATAACGCCGATAGTTTCGCCGCCAAGCTTATTTTTAACGTCGGTTGCAATATCGTTTACCGAGGCATAGTTGCCCTGAGAGCGTGCAACGATTGATTCGGTGACCGAAATAACGTCGCGGTCGCGGAGTTCAAATCCTTCGTATTTGGCAGCTTCGATAACGCTGTCTGCGACGATTTTTGCGAGGTTGTCACCCTCGCGGATAATGGGGCAGCGGATACCGCGTGAAACGGTACCAACTCGTCTATTGCTGTTTTCCATTTCGTTTCAGTTCCTTTATAATTGGATTTTTAACTGTGTCATTATATCATACAAGAAAGGTCATTTCAATATTTTTTAATTATATTTTTACCGCATATTTATAAAAAATGCGATACAAAAAAACATAAAAATCCGTCATTTTGAAAAAAATTAAGTCAGCAACAACCAAAATTATGGATTGTTGCTGACCTTTTTATTAGTCGGCGAGTGCGTATTTTTTGTCGTACGCCTTGAACTTGACCATAAATTCGTCGCTGTTCTTTTCGGCGGCTCTTATGATATTCTGCGCATGAAGGCGATTGTGCTTTGTGTTTATGATCGACTTGCCCATATTTGAGCAGTGGTCGGAGGTTCTTTCGATGTCGGTGAGCAGGTCGGACCAAGCGAAGCCGGCCTCAACGTTACAGTTGCCCTGCTGCATACGGAGAATGTGACGTGTACGCATCTGCTCTTTGAGGTTGTCGATAACCTCTTCAAGCGGCTCGATTGAAAGGGCGGCGTCGGTGCTGTTTTCGGCAAATGCGGTGTATGAAAGGTCGAGAATTTCGTTTATTGCTGCCGAAAGTGTGGCAAAGTCGCTGAGTGCCTCATCGGTGAGCGAAAGATTCTTTTCACGAAGCTCCTCAACCGCTTCGAGAATGTTGACAGCGTGGTCGGAAATTCTTTCGAGGTCGCCGACGGTTCTGAGCAATTTGGTTGCTTCTTCACCGTCTCTTTCGTTCATTTTTTGTGCGCTCAATTTGATAAGATAGGAGTTAAGCGCCTCTTCGTATCGGTCGGATTTATCCTCGTCGTCGAGAATGCTCTTTGCCGTTTCGGGCGAATAGGTCGAGAGGGAGGAAAGACTGTTTTTAAGCGCTCTGAATGAGTATTGGGCCATGTCGCAGGCAACCGAATGACACTGTTCGAGAGCGAGCGGAGGAGTAACAAGCAGAAGCTCGTCGAGCTGAATCTTTTTGTCGTCCGAATCGGAATCGGGGATGCACTTGCAAACGAGCTTCTCGAGCTGGGCTGAGAAGGGGAAGAGGATAACCGTGCTGAGCACCTTGATAATCGTGTTGATGATAGCGATGTCAACTACGGTTGCGTGCTGGTCGAGAATTGCGGGTGAGAAGACAATATCGGCTACCCAGTATATAATCAGCCAGAAGCCCGAACCGATAACGTTAAAGAAAAGGTGTGCAAGGGCTGCACGCTTTGCATCCTTTTTTGTGCCGAGGCAGGAAAGCATAGCGGTAACACAGGTACCGATTGCTGTACCCATAATGATAGGAATTGCCGCGCCGATGGGAACCAAGCTTCCGCCGAGAACAACCGCCTGCAAGATACCTACTGATGCCGAGCTTGACTGGATAATTGCGGTGAGAACTGCACCGACAAGAAGACCGAGCAGCGGATTTTTAAACATAATAAAGAGCTGCTGGAATGCTTCGCTATCCTTTAATCCATCGAATGCACCGCTCATGATTTCCATACCGAACATGAGGGTTGCAAAGCCGAGGAGAATAGCGCCGGTATCCTTTTTCTTCTGCTTTTTGCAGAACATGTAATAGATGATACCGATAATTGCTAAAATCGGAGTGAAAGAGGTCGGTTGCAGCATTTTAATAATGAAGCTCTCACCCGAAATACCGCTTAATGACAGAATCCAGCCGGTAATGGTTGTACCGATGTTTGCTCCGATAATAACGTTGATTGCCTGTTTAAGAGTCATCAGTCCCGAGTTTACGAAGCCGACCACCATAACGGTAGTAGCCGATGAGCTCTGAATAATACAGGTTACACCGAGGCCGGTAAAGAATCCGGCAAATTTGTTTGTAGTGATTTTACTCAGCAGGGCACGGAGACTGTTTCCTGCGCGTCTTTCGAGGCCGTCGCCCATTATATTCATACCAAAGAGGAAAAGGCAAAGACCGCCGAGCATTTCAAGTACGTCGAAAATATTCATTCAATCACCTTCATTTTTTCGATTTTACTAATGTACTAACGATCGTTTATATATAAGAATCTATACTTAAAACGGGCGTTTACAGCCCCTTGTTTTTGGTGTGTCAAAAAATTCTCCAAACTCACCCATTATGCTCATTTTATATCATAAAAAGTCAAATTTCAATACTCCTAAATATTTTCGGCATTTTACATTAAAACTTTCAAAATCGACATAAAAAATAGAGCGAACAAATACAAAAACCACCCTTTAACGCGCTGTTAAAGGGTGGTATGGTATGCATCAAATTATCTCTGCGTTAGAGTTGATTCGTTTTGACTTGCAATTTGTGAAAAAAGCGATTCAATTTCCGACCGATGTGTGTTATAATGATTTAATAGAAATGATAACGAGGTGCTTTTATGCTTACGACCGAAAGACTTATTTTGCGTCCGTTTGAGGATGGGGATTATACCGACGTTTTCGAATATCAGCACGAGCCGATGGTAAACTGTTTTGCCTCTATGAAGCTTAATACCTTGGACGAGGCAAAGGACGAAACAGCGAAAAAGATGAAGGATGGCGAATTTAACCTTGCCGTCGTGCTGAGAGAAAGCGGAAAGGTTATCGGCGAAATTTTTGCCCATCCCGAAGGAGACGAAGTCGCCGAAAATAAAGACACATTTAGCCCCTGCTGGATGCTGAATAAGGATTATCACGGCAAGGGGTACGGCTACGAGGCGGCAAAGGCATTCGTCGATTATCTTTTTACCGAAAAGGGAGCCAGACGAATTTACGCATTCACCGAGGATTACAATATCGCCAGTCAGCGCGTGTGTGAAAAGCTTGGTATGCGCCGTGAGGGGCTGTTCAAGGAGTTTGTTTCCTTTGTAAAGGATGCTGACGGCAACCCGATTTATGAAAACACCTATCAGTACGCCATACTCAAAAAGGAATGGGAATCAAATCGGTAGGTAGACAACATACACAAAAAAACGGCTTGAAAGCAACCGCTTCCAAGCCGTTTAGTATTATTTTCTTATTCCCACTCGACCAAGACTAAACAATTCTGTTTATGCATTTTTGCTTCTCGTAAGTCTTGATTTTTTTGATACACGATGTATCTGTATTATCCTGTGTTAAACCGCCCTTGTTATCATTTTGTTATCGACGTTGATAACAAGAATAATTTTACCGTGGATAATTTGGACTTGGAATTGAATATATTATAAACGATTTTGCTTAGAAATTCAAGAGGTTTTAGAAAAATGGCGGCAAGGATTTCTACTCCTTGCCGCCACAACACATTAAAATACAATCGTTACCGTTGTTCCTTTTCCAACTTCACTGTCAAGAGCTACCTTACCGCTATGATATTGCACGGCGTGCTTTACGATGGAAAGTCCAAGACCCGTGCCTCCGGTTTCTTTGGAATGGCTCTTATCCACACGGTAGAAGCGTTCAAAGATACGGCTCTGATGCTCGGCAGGAATACCAATACCAGTATCGCTGACTGAAAGGATGATATTGTCTCCTGCGTTTTTGAGATCAATCGCAACCTTGCCGCCGTCCTTATTATAGCGGATAGCGTTGTCACAAAGA
>JAFQBX010000038.1 GCA_017399535.1 Clostridia bacterium
AAAGTCGGTAACTGAAAAACGCCCACGAGAAAGTTTTCTGAGCGACTCGTAAGATTTAGAATTCATATTCGCAATCTTTTCAGGTGACGAATAGTTTGCAAGTATGTATAGCGCGGTGGTAGAAAACTTACCCTTAAAAAAGGCTTAAACTCGGGAAAAACCTTGTCCAATATATTTGTCAGCTCTACAAGTTGACGGCTTCGTTGCCTGACAAGATTATCTCGAAATCTTGTTAGTGACTTTAACTTTTCGGTGTGATAGAATGATGGTGGATAGGGCTTGTACTCTACCGTCATCAGATAACGGGCAATCATCTCACAGTCAATCGAATCAGTTTTGGTTTTCCTGAGCGATTTGCTTTTAACGAACCGATTAATCAGCAGAGGATTAAATTCCATGAACGTGCGTCCACACGCTTCAAGGAACAGTTTGAGGTTTGTTCCGTAATGACCGGTAGATTCAAGCCCTATTCTTGTTTCTAAACCAAGAGAGTCCAATAACGCCTTGAGTTGCAAAAAGCCCTCGTGGTCATTTGCAAATGACCACGAGGGAGTGACAACATCACCTGCGTCGTCAATTACGGCACAATCGTGTTTGAATTTTGAAATGTCGATTCCAATGTAATACATGGTTTCCTCCTTTGCTTTTCTGCACTGCTGTTTTCCACAGACGGCTTGTCCTTGTATTCACGCAAATAAAAACGTCAAAGCGTTAACTAACTGATTACCATTTCAGACAAACCACTGTGGTTTGAGTCACCTCGAACCAGTCTGAGCTGTAAAAATATAGATACAAATCCACAGTGCTTGTCTTAATTATATCGCAGGTAGCTACTCCTGCTAATATAATCAAATTTTTTAAGAAAGGAGACATAATTTAAACCACCCCTTTCGAGATGGTTTAATTATACGTGAATATTATGACCCACACCGGAACACAAAAATTAGAAACTGACAGATTGATTTTACGGCGGTATGTGTCCGAGGATGCACCGGCAAAATTCAAAAACTGGACGTCTGACCCCGAGGTTACAAAATACCTGATGTGGAAAACCCACCCGACACCCGAATACACTCAAAAAATAACGGATGAATGGATAACCCACTATTCCGACAACAAGCGTTACCATTGGGCTATAACTCTCAAGGAAAACGGTGACGAGCCAATCGGCGATATTGCCGTTGTTCGTATGGACGAGGAGGTTTCCTCGGTGCATATCGGCTATTGCCTCGGCAGAGCGTGGTGGCATAAGGGGATTATGTCCGAAGCTCTTAAAGCGGTTATGGATTTTATGTTTGACGTTGTCGGTGTAAACCGTGTCGAATCACGTCACGACCCCCGAAATCCCAATTCCGGCAAGGTAATGAAAAAATGCGGTATGAAATACGAGGGCACTCTGCGTCAGTCCGATTGGAACAATCAGGGCATCTGCGATGCATGCTATTACGCCTTGCTGAAATCAGAACGGTGAGTAATCAAAATGAATAAACAAATTGCGAATTAGCTCGACAAACTCTAATTTACTTTTATGTAACAATTAATAAATGAAAATATGTTATAATAACAAAAAACCAAGGAGGTACAATAAAATGAAAAAAACGCTCAGTATCATTCTTGCGCTTGTAATTGCGCTTTCAACCTTTGCCTTCGGCGCATCCGCTGCTGAAACCAATAAAACCGAGGCTCTGTTCGATAAAATCAACAACGCCAAAGAGGTTTCCGTTACACTTAAAGCAGGCGACGTCAATCTCTTCGGCTTCCTTCGCACAAGCGCAACCGATACCGTCTACATAAAGGGCGACAAGCTTGCCTACGAATATAACGCAGGCTTCCTTTCTGCCCGTGCTATTTACGACGGCGACAATATCTACGGCATCCTGCCTTTCCTTCCGTTCTTCTACGTCAAGCTCGATGCTTCCGTAATCGGTGAGCCCGACCTCTGGGGTCTTCTCGGCGGTGCGAGCGATATCACTCTCGGCGTTCTCCGCTATCTTAAAAGCTATAACGAAACCGTTGACGGTGTTGAGTACTACGTCGAGGAGTTTGACGACCGTGCACAGGTCACAAGCAAGTTCTACTATGTCGGCGATAACCTTAAAATGCTCAAAGTAACCGATGCTCAGACAGGCTCAATTCAGTACACCTATTTTGAGAATATCTCCTTCACGGTTGACGACAGCGTTTTCGCCGTCCCGACGGATGCCTTCGACCTTTCAATTCTCCTCAAAGGCCTCGTAGCAGGTCTGCTTGCGTAAAACATATTAATTATATCGCATTTTCAAAGGCTCCTTTTGAAAGGAGCTGTCACCGTAGGTGACTGAGGATTGATAAATAAAACATTTCTCCGTAGGGGCACGTATTACGTGCCCGCAAACCAACGTTACAACGGGCGGATAATATCCGCCCCTACAAATTACGGTTTACCAAAAGCACCGCAACCCGGTGGTATCTAGTAACATCTTAAACTTTACAAAATGTAAAAATTTGAATCTCATTCATTGAGAGGGAGTGTAGGGAACGGTCTTGACCGTTCCGTTAAGCTACATCAGACCTTGCGGAACGCTCAAGAGCGTTCCCTACGGTTCTATCGTGCGTTGATATAGATATAAAGTTTTAGTTGTTACAATGTACTACAAACAGGTGTAGGGAATGGCGCTTGCGACATTCCGATAAATCCCAAACAGCGGTTCGTCGAAAATCGCCGAACCCTACGAAGCACTTAAAAACACCGATGTGTTCCAAGCGGAGCACATCAGTGTTTTTATATATATTACATTGTAGATAAGTCGTACGGAGTTCTCTGGTAAACGAAGTAGTTCAGCCAGTTGCTGAAAAGCAGGCTGCCTGCACCTCTCCACCTGATAACGGGTACCTTTTCGGGGTCATCGTCGGGAAAGTAGTTTTCGGGCACTTCAATTTCAAGCCCCGCGTTGACGTCTCGGAAATACTCTCTTGCCAGCGTGTCGCGGTCGTACTCTGCGTGTCCGCAGGCGTAGAAGTTACGGCACTGCATATCCGACAGCAGGTGAACGCCGGCCTTGGTGGAGTAGGCAAGAATCTGCAAATCCTTGATAAGTGCAATCTCGTCTATCCTTACCTCCGTGTGGCGTGAGTGCGGAACGAAAAATTCCTCGTCAAAGCCCCGCAGCAACGGGTGGTAGAGGTCAAGCGCTCTGTGCTTGAATACGCCGAACATCTTTTTGTCCAGCTTGTGCTTCTTTAGCCCGTAGCGGTGGTAAAGTCCTGCCTGTGCACCCCAGCAGATGTGGAAGGTAGAGTATACGTTTTTGTCTGCCCAGTCAAATATCGTGCAAAGCTCTTCCCAGTAGTCAACCTCTTCAAACTCAAGCTTCTCAACGGGCGCACCTGTTACAATCATACCGTCGTACTTCTTGTGCTTGATATCGTCAAAGGTCTTGTAAAAGGCAAGCATGTGCTCGCTTGAAACGTGAGTGGCTTTATGTGTCGCGGTCTGTAACAGCTCAACCTCAACCTGAATAGGCGTGTTACTCAGCAGGCGCAATATCTGCGTTTCCGTTTCAATCTTTGTGGGCATTAAATTAAGTATTAATATTTTAAGCGGTAGAATGTCCTGCGTCATTGCACGCTCGTTGGTCATCACGAATATGTTTTCGCTTTCAAGGCTGCTGCGTGCAGGCAGGTTGCCGTCTATCTTAATCGGCATATCATCCCTCCGTGAATAAGCAGAATAAAAGAATACAATAATAATGTATATAATAACAGATATTATCAAAATATACAAGAGTATTTCCATAATCTTTTAATTAATATCAATATTTAACAAACCGTTAAAATTGGTAAAAAAATTGAAAAAAAGTGTTGACATCCACGGCGATAAGTGCTATTATAGCAAAGCACTCGCAAGAGCGCAGCAAAACTTCAGACAAGAGCTTGAAAAAGTTTTTGAAAAAAGTTTAAAAAAGTGTTGACAAGCGAATAAGTTTGTGATATACTTCATAAACGTTGTCGCGAAAACGGCAGCACGAAACGCACCTTGAAAATTAAACAACGATTGAAAGAACAAACCCTTGAAGATTCTTTTAGAAG
>JAFQBX010000039.1 GCA_017399535.1 Clostridia bacterium
TATAACCCGTTTGTATATCTGCGGGACGATGACGACGTGCAGCAGCTTGTAACCAACCTGTTTAAGAGTACCACGCCGAAAGGCACACACAGCAACGACCCCTTTTGGGATCAGATGGCGGAGGTTCTGCTGAAAGCATTGGTGTTTTATCTGTTCCACGAAGCACCGCCGGAGGAACAGAACTTCCCGATGGTAATGGAAATGCTGAGAGCCGGTGACGTGCGTGAGGATGACCCGTCCTACGAGTCCCCCCTGGATATTCTGTTTCAGCGTTTGGAAATGGACAATCCCGACCACATTGCGGTGAAGTATTACAAGGACTACCGCAACGGTGCAGCAAAAACCATTAAATCCATTCAAATCACCTTGGCGGCAAGACTTGAAAAGTTTAACTTAACGTCGCTTATCGGTCTTACCTCCACCGACGAATTGGACTTGGCATCCCTCGGAGAGAAAAAGGTAGCGTTATTCGCCCTTATCTCCGACCGTGACAAATCCTACAACTTCCTTGTATCCATTCTTTACACCCAGCTTTTTCAAATGCTGTTTGATACGGCGGAAAACAAGTACGGCGGTTCGCTCCCCGTACCCGTGCATTTTTTGATGGATGAGTTTGCCAACGTGTCGCTCCCCGATGACTTTGAAAACATCCTTTCAACGATGCGTTCCCGTAACGTGTTTGTATCTATCATTTTGCAGAATATCGCACAGCTCAAAGCCCTGTTTGAAAAACAATGGGAGTCCATCTTGGGCAACTGTGACGAGTTTTTGTATCTCGGCGGTAACGAGCAGAGCACCCACAAGTACGTGTCGGAATTGCTCGGCAAGTCCACCATTGATACCAACACCTACGGCAAGTCCACGGGTCATAGCGGTAATTACAGCACTAACTATCAAAACACGGGACGAGAGCTGCTGACCCCCGACGAGGTGCGTATGCTCGACAACTCTAAAGCCTTGTTGTTTATCCGAGGGGAACGCCCCGTGATGGATGATAAATTCGATATTTTGAAGCATCCCGGCGTACACCTTACTCCCGATGGCGGCGGCAAGGTGTACGTTCACGGCACGACCGAACACGCCGTTGCCGGCATTACAAACATCGTGGTGAAAAAGAAGGACAATATCGTGTCGCAAAAATATGAAGCGACCGACCCCGTAACCCATTATGAACTTCTTTCCAACGAGGAATTAGAAGCTATATTTTTATCAAATCAGGAGGAATAGTCTTATGAAAAAGTCTATTAAGAAAACCAATGAAACCCGTCCTCTGCCTATGGGCAAAAAGACCCGCAGAGCATTTACCACCTATGTCTGCCTTGTGTTGACGGTGTTTATGGTTAGCACCATGTCCGTGACCGCATTTGCGGCCACCAATGACCCGCTGACCGTAATCGACAATCTCTCAACCTTTATTTTCGGTCTTATCCGAGCCGTGGGTATTATCCTGCTCGGTTGGGGTATTGTGCAGATCGGTATCTCCCTCAAGAGCCACGACCCTTCGCAGAGAGCAAACGGCTTTTTGACCTTGGCTGGCGGCGTTATCATCACCTTTGCCAAGGAGATCCTTGATCTTATTATTGCTTGACGTAGAGAACGGACGGGGCGGCGCTCACCGCCCCGTTCTAACTACTGAAAGGAGGAACCTAAATGAGTGATAATTGGGTCGTACAAAACCTCGAAAATGCACTCGAAACTTGGAACGAAAAATTAGCGGAAATATGGACGCTTATCACACAATCGCCCGAACAGTTTAAGGGCGGAACGATATGGAACGTAGTCAAAGATATACACGGTGCAGTACAAGCAATCGGTCTTGGCCTGCTTGTGCTGTTCTTTGTTGTTGGCGTAATGAAAACCTGCGGTAGCTTTGCCGAAGTGAAAAAACCGGAGGTTGCTCTAAAACTCTTTATCCGCTTTGCCATTGCAAAAGGCGTTGTCACCTACGGTCTGGAGCTGATGATAGCACTCTTTAATATCGTACA
>JAFQBX010000040.1 GCA_017399535.1 Clostridia bacterium
AGCACAACGATATAATGGCGAGTATGTAATCATAGAGGGTGTTTTTGATAAAGACGATTGTGGTCATATGGATATGTTCTGCGGTTCAATCAAAAATATCAGTCGGTATGATTTGTGGGATTCTTATTTAATAACCCATTCAATGATTACACAGCAAGCAAATAAAACATACTCATACGAAATCACCGATTATAAAGGACGAATTATAGATTACGAAGATAATTTAACAAGAGAACCAAAGAGGCAAAAAGTGAGTACAGATGTTGTTGGCATATCTGTTCAAACAGGAACAGGGCTATCCACTAACTATGCTACATATTTTGATTTAGAAAACAGCAAAATTTCAGAGACATTTTATTATGTTTTAGCAGCTAAAGATGATTATGTTGTACGTGCTGATTATAGAGACGGTGAACATTATATAGTTGTCCAAGATATATTCGATAAAGAGCAATATTATCAAGAATATAAATTAGAAAACGTTTCGCCGGTTGCGGCTGATTTCGTTGTTGACGGTTACTTCAATACTAAAGGGAACGTCAATATTACATATTTATCCGGCGATGACTATACAAAAACAAACTACACAATTGTAATATTACCCAAAGGCAAAGCGGAGTGAAATTCACTCCGCTTTTTTCTTTATTCGTCGAATTTGAATGAGCCGGAAAGCAGAGTTACCGATTCCGAGCCAACGGTCAGTAATCCGCCGTCGGCGGTCGCGGTCATTTTGCTTCCGTCCTCGAGCCAGATGGTGCAAGGACACCTTACAATAGAGGTGACAAAGGGAATATGCCCCGCCATAATAGCGAGTTCGCCCTCGGTACCTCTCACGTCAAGCTTAACCGCATTTCCCGAAAATTTGTTTCCGTCGGGTGACGCAATAGTGAGTTTAAACGTATTCATTCAATCACGCCTTCTTTGCTTTTTCGACGGCTTCGTCAATCGATCCTACAAAGAGGAAGGCAGACTCGGGCAAATCGTCGTGTTTACCCTCGATAATCTCCTTAAATCCTCTGATCGTCTCGGCGATGGGAACATACTTGCCCTTGAATCCGGTAAATTTCTCGGAAACGTCAAACGGCTGCGAGAGGAAACGCTGAATCTTTCTCGCACGCTGAACGAGTGTCTTATCCTCTTCCGAAAGCTCGTCCATACCCATAATCGCGATGATGTCCATAAGCTCGTTGTATCTCTGAAGAATGCGCTGAACCTCTTTCGCCACCTCGTAATGCTCCTTGCCGACAATTTCGGGCGAAAGGATACGGCTGGTCGATTCGAGCGGGTCAACAGCGGGATAAATACCCTGCGACGCAATATTTCGAGCCAAAACGGTGGTAGCGTCGAGATGGGCAAATGTGGTCGCAGGAGCAGGGTCGGTAAGGTCGTCCGCAGGAACGTAAACCGCCTGAATGGAGGTAATCGAGCCCTTCTTTGTCGAGGTGATTCGCTCCTGTAACGCGCCCATTTCGGTAGCGAGTGTCGGCTGATAGCCAACCGCCGACGGCATACGACCGAGAAGGGCAGAAACCTCTGAACCCGCCTGAGTAAAGCGGAAGATATTATCGATAAACAAAAGAACGTCCTGACCCTCGGTATCGCGGAAATATTCCGCCATTGTAAGTCCCGAAAGTCCTACGCGCATTCTCGCACCGGGCGGCTCGTTCATCTGGCCATAAACCAAGGCAGTATTGCTCAAAACGCCCGACTGCTTCATTTCATTATAAAGGTCGTTACCCTCGCGAGTACGCTCACCAACGCCGGTGAATACCGAAATACCGCCGTGTTGCTTTGCGATATTATTGATAAGCTCCATAATCAGAACCGTTTTACCAACGCCTGCACCGCCGAAAAGACCGATTTTACCACCCTTTGAGTATGGGCAGATGAGGTCGATTACCTTGATACCTGTTTCAAAAATTTCGGCGCTTGTTGCTAATTCGTCGTAATCGGGTGCGCTACGGTGAATATTCCATCTTTCCTCGGTTTCGGGTGTGGGCTGATTATCGACGGCGTCGCCGAGAACGTTAAATATTCTGCCGAGGGTTTCTCTACCGACGGGTACGCTGATTGGAGCTCCCGTATCGGTTACGTCAACCCCTCTTTTGAGTCCGTCGGTGGAGGCCATGGCAATACATCTGGCGGTGTTGTCGCCGATATGCTGGGCAACCTCGACCGTCAGCTTTCTGTCCCCGACGGGAATAGTTAGCGCGTTATAAATCATGGGTAATTCGCCTTCGTTGAAACGAACGTCAACGACAGGTCCCATTACCTGAGTTACCTTTCCTACATGTAAATTATTCAAAATTTACCACCTCTTATCAGTTACCGCTGCCTGCAACGATTTCTGTGATTTCCTGGGTGATTGCACCCTGTCTGGCGCGGTTATATTCAAGCTGTAAATCGTTTATCATTTGCTGCGCGTTTTTACTTGCCGAGTCCATGGCCATTCTGCGAGCCGACACTTCACTGGCGAAGCTTTCCCTCGCACAGACGGTGATTACCCCTGCAACGTATTCGCGTGCAACGTTATTGAGCACCGTCAAGCAATCGGGCTCGAAAATCATTCCTGCCGCGTCATTTCGCTCGGATTTTTCAAAAGGAAGAATCCACTTTATATACGCTTCCTGGCTCATGACCGAGTGATACCTTGTCGAAATGATGCCGAGTCGGTCGAATTCACCATAGGCAAATTCGGTGCAAAGCTTATCTGCGAGTTTTTCTGCCTCGTCAAATGAATAATGCTCGGACGAAATGAAATCGTCACCGTATTTTTCACAAGCGCGTTTACCGATTCCGATAAATTCGGCGTCGGGATACTCGGCTGCAAGGCGAAAAACATTCGCATTATAGCCGCCTGCAAGTCCCCTATCGCCCGCGATAACGATGATTTTTGTCCTTGCGGTTTCGCACTTGCGCATATAGGGACTTTTTAAACTTTCGCGGTCGGCAGAAAGCACAGAAATTGTATTTTCGAGGGCGGTCATATAGTCCCGCGCCTTCATCATCGCCTCGTTAGCTCGGCGAATTTTGGACGAAGCGACGAGTCCCATTGCATTGGTCAGCTGCATGGTCGAATTTACGCTTTTGATGCGTATTCTCAGCGCTTTTGTGTTCTGTGACATGGCAAATTACCTCTGCATTTCGGCGAGAGCGGATTTCAAGGTTTCTTCATCCTGCTCCTCGAAATAACCTGCTTCGATTCTGTCAAGCCACTTGCCATATTCGTTTTCGAGCTTTGCGTAAAGTCGCTTTTCGTACTCGTGAACGTCTGAAACGGCGGTATCGTTGAGATATCCCTTTGTCACCGCATACACGATGGCAACCTGGCAACCGACTCGTACAGGTGCGTTTCGTCCCTGTTTGAGCACCTCAACGATTCGCTCACCGAGAGCAAGTCGCGCCTTTGTATCGGCGTCGAGGTCGCTGCCAAACTGAGCAAACGACTGCAATTCGCGGTACTGTGAATAGAGCAATTTAAGCTCGCCCGCAACCTTTTTCATTCCCTTTAACTGAGCCGAGCCACCTACACGGCTGACCGAAATACCGGGGTTGATTGCCGGCATAATGCCCGAGTGAAAAAGCTCGGTTTCGAGGAATATCTGACCGTCGGTGATTGAAATAACGTTGGTCGGGATATATGCCGAAACGTCACCTGCCTGCGTTTCGATAATAGGCAGGGCGGTGATTGAGCCGCCGCCGTATTCCTTTGCCACGCAAGCCGCACGTTCGAGAAGTCGTGAATGGAGATAGAAAACGTCACCGGGATATGCCTCTCGACCGGGTGGACGTCGAATAAGCAAGGACAGAGCACGGTATGCAACCGCGTGCTTACTCAAATCGTCGTAAATGATGAGGACGTCCTTGCCTTGCTCGCGGAAATATTCCGCCATGGCACAGCCGCTGTACGGAGCAATATACTGCAATGGCGCACTTTCGGACGCGCTTGCCGAAACGATGATGGTGTATTCCATAGCTCCGTTGCGAAGCAGCTCGCTTGCAAGCTGGGCGACCGACGTACTCTTTTGTCCTATTGCGACGTAGATACAGATAACGTCGGAATTTTTCTGATTGATAATGGTATCGATGACGATTTCGGTTTTACCCGTTTGTCTGTCGCCGATGATAAGCTCACGCTGACCTCTGCCGATAGGAATCATACTGTCGATTGCCTTGATACCCGTTTGGAGAGGAACGTTTACACTTTCTCTTTCGATAATGCCGGGTGCTTCCGATTCGATGGGTCGAGTACCGCTGTATTCAATCGGTCCCTTTCCGTCGATGGGCTCACCGAGAGCGTTTACAACTCGGCCGAGCAACTTTTCGCCAACAGGGACGGAGAGAACCTTTCCCGTGCGGGTAACGGTCGAGCCCTCGCGTAAATTATTCTTATCCGAAAGGACGGCGACAGAAACGGTTTCTTCCTCCAAGTTCTGTGCCATGCCGAAGCTACCGTCCTCAAATTCGAGCAATTCATTCGCCATACAGTTGCGAAGTCCGTAAACTCGGGCAATTCCGTCACCGACGAGAATAACCTTTCCCGTTTCGGTCATATCGATTTTGGAATTATAGTTCTTTATCTGATTTTTAATTATATTGCTGATTTCTTCAGGTCTGTTCATGAGTTCATCACATCCTTAATATCGCCGAGGCGGTGCTTAATGCTTCCGTCAAAGGTCTTTCCGTCGACCTCGATTTTCATTCCGCCTATGAGTGATTCGTCAATAATATAAATGGGATCTATCCTTTTATTCGTGAGGATTTCGAGCTTTTTACAAACTGCATTTTTCTGCTCGTCGCTCAGCTCAACCGCCGAGTAAACGGTAGCAATCGCCCTATTTGAAAACGCCCTTGCAAGTATCTCGAATTCGTCGATGCAAAGCATAACAGTACGCATCTTTCGGTTTTCGCAAAGCACCTTTATAAAAGATACCACGTACTGCGGTATTCTGCCGTCGAATGCTTCATCAATCGACGCGATTCTTTCGCCGAGCGAAATTGCAGGCGAATTGAGAAACTCGATATAATCGGGATTTTCATCAAAAAGCTGCTTTAACGTGACGAGCGAATCGAGATAATCCTCGACTGCATTCTCTTCGACCGCGAGGGTGAACAAAGCTTCTGCGTATTCACGTTCAGTCTGTATCATTTTCATCACCTATGCTTTCGATAAATGAATCGATGAAACGCTGATGATCCTCGGCAGAAACCTCTCTTTCAAGCACCTTTTCGGTGAGCAGAGACGAAACCTCGACGATTTCCTTTTTAACCGCATCCTCCGCCTTTTTGCGTTCGAGGATAGCATCGTTTTCGGCCTGGCGAATGATTCCGTCGGCCTTTAACTTTGCTTCGGCAATGATTTCCTTTTCGCGTTCGTTTGCGATGTTTACCGCCGATTTGATAACCTCATCGGCCTCAACCTTTGCCGATTGCAGCTTTTCTTCATATTTAATTTTATCCAAATTTGCCTGCTCCTTTGCTTCGGCGGCGGCGTCATAATCACTTTGAATATCATTCTGACGTGCGTCGAGCATTCTTTTCGCCGGCTTGTATAAAAACTTTTTTACAATCAAAAACAGCAGAATAAGGTTTACGAGCGAAACGAGCATCTGCCATAAATTGACCGAAATTACGTCTAATGTTTGCATCTAAATCACTCCGCTAAAAATTAAAGCGATTTCATTGTATTAACGAGAATGTCAACGAGAAGTCCCGGTGCAACAAAGATAAGGAGAATTGCGATAACGAGCGCGTAAAGACCTGTCGTTTCGGCGATAGCACAGCCCATGAGCATGGTTGTTGTAACCGAGCTTTTGCTTTCGGGCTGACGGGCAATAGCTTCACAAGCGCTTGCAACTGCGTTACCTTCACCGATACCGGGGCCTACACCTGCAATCATTGCAATACCTGCGCCGAGAGCGCAGCAACCTAAAATAATACCAATTGCGAGTTCCATTTTTTATTTCCTCCGTTTAAAAAAATTACTGTTTATTTTTTGCACTTTTTCGTGCTTTTTTCTGTTTATAGGTTTCGATGTCGAATGCTCCGCCAACGTACATCATTGTCAGCATGGCGAAAATAAACGCCTGCAAGCATCCGCTGAACACATCGAAATAGATTGATAACACCGCCGGAATACCCATCTGAAACAGCGGGATATCGGCGAGGAAGCCGGGCAAATTGCCGAGCACCATTGACGAAAGACCCGCAAGCGCAGAGCCGAGCAAAACCGAAATTACCGAGCCCGAAAGCACGTTACCGTAATGACGGAATGCCATCGAAATCGGGGTTGCAAATTCGCTGATAAAGTTTATCGGCGCGAGGAGCGCAACCGGCTCGGCAAAGCCCTTTAAATAGTTTATGGGACCACACTTCATCTTATAATAGGTGATAAGGAAAAATACGAGTGCTGCCCAGCCACCGACGATATTGATGTCCGACGTCGGCGGATATAAACCGAAAAGAGTCAACAAACTCGAAAACGCCGAAAGTGCCATAATCGCAATAATAAACGGCGCAAAGCCCATAAAATATTCGCCCATATTCTCTTTTACAAGTGAATCGACCTTTTCGACGATAAGTTCGGCCAAATGCTGACGTTTGAGTTCAATCTTTTTGCTCATTCCGTGGGTTATGAACAGGCAGAAAAAGAATATTACGACAAGCACTATCGCCGAATTAACCTGCGATTCGGTGACGGGAAAATCCTGAACCGGCATCGGGATCGTGAAATAAACCCTTGCTCCCGTGATGGCGATTCCTTCGGATATCGGCTTTGTGAGTACTTGAAGCACTATGCCGAAAATAATCGGCAGAATCATCATTGCAATATAAAAAGCGTCCAATATCTTAAATTTGCGGCTTGTTTTATTCAATTTCATATCACCTCAATTTTGCTTTTTGATTGAAATTGCTCGCATACCGACTGCGATACGCGGAAAAAGGTAAGGAATAATTACTGCGATAAGGTTGAAAACGGGGACAGCGTAGCCGATAACCGCGACAATAAACATAAGTAGATTTCGCAGCATTTGTGAAAGCTTCATTCTGCTCTTTGCTTCCTTTACGTCTAAGCCCAGTGCCGACTGCACCGTAAGTCCCATTAAAAAAAAGTTGAGCACAGCGGCGACACCACCGAGCAAATTTCCAAGCAGAACGGTATAATCCCATTTACCTATAATGAGAAAAACCGACTGCATAAGTGCGCTGAGAACAAGCGTTACCGATGCCACGAATATAGTTTCTTTAATAATAGTTGAGTCAACCTTTTTCAAATCTACCAACCCTTTACTTATGGCAAAAAAACATACATAATTATTTTAACACGGTTATCTCAAAAATTCAATGATTTTTCGTATTTATATATTATATAAAAAAGCAGTGCTTTTTTACTAAAATGATTTCATTAAAAAGGTAAATCCGGCGAGAATGATTAAAAAACCGAAATTGAACAAGGAAAACAGACTGATATAATAGCCGGTTTTGCCCGGATTGTGCTTTACGTACTCGCGGAAGGTAATCAAGCTCGCGAGCGACGAAATAAGCGTACCCACTCCGCCGATATTCACGCCGACCAGCAAATCGGCATAATTGCCCGTAAACTGCGACAAAAGGATTGCCGACGGAACGTTACTGATAAACTGGCAGGAAACAACGCTGAAAAGCGACGTGCTTTTATTAAGAAGCGAAGAAAAAAGTTCCCTGACCGCGTCAATTCTCGCCATATTTCCTGCAAAAACAAAGAAAAACACAAAGGTGAACAACAGACCGTAATCAACCGTTTTCAGCGCCTTTATATCGGCGAAAATAAGCACACCGGGAATTATAATAAGCCCAATCCAATATGGTACTCCGCGAAAAACGATTAGAATGGACAGAGCGAACAAGGTCAAATACAAAGCAGTCCTTTTAGGACTAAGTACAACCTTTTCGTCGGCAAGTCTGAGCGGTTCCGCCTTTGTAAAAATAAAGCAGCAAAGGGTAATTAACACGATCGAAAGTATAAACGGCGGTGCCATAATTCGCATAAATTCGAGATTGGGAATTTCATACCTTGAATATAAATAAAGATTCTGGGGATTGCCGAATGGAGTGAGCATTCCGCCCAAATTGGCGGCAATATTCTGCATTATGAATGTGAATGCCATATACTTTTGCTTTCCCGTAGTGGTCAGCACAAAGTACCCTAGCGGTAAAAAGGTTAGCAGCGCCATATCATTTGCAATAAGCATCGAGCCGATAAAAGTTATATAAACCAGCGCAAGTATACTCATTCTGGCCGTTTTAAAAAGCTGGACAACCTTTCTGGCGAGCATGTAAAAAAAGTTGATTTCCTTTAACGCGCAGACAACCGCAAGCACGCAAAAAAGGCAGGTCAGTGTCCTGAAATCAAAGTATCCCGCGTATTCCCTACTCGGCGGAACAATTATGCTTGTTATAATTGCCGCAATCAGCGCAATACACATAACGGCATTTTTCTTTATAAACCTAATGCAACTGTGGGGCATCGACGCTACTTTTGTACCGCTGATCATTCTGTATTTTCCCTCTTTTTCGCACAAAATAAACACATTCACTTATTTTGATACTTTCACTTGGATATGTCAATATTTTTTGAGGATTTTTTATACAAAAAATATCCCCCCGTATAACGGGGGGTATTTCATTTTCGGGCATAGCCCTAATACTACTGGCGGCGCACAAGTGCGCTTTTGATTGGCCTGCCAGCCGAGCAATTGTTACTTACTACCCATAAATGGGTCCCGTGGGTCGAA
>JAFQBX010000041.1 GCA_017399535.1 Clostridia bacterium
GACTTCTCAAATTCGAGAACTTTGCGAAAAATATAAAGATTAAAAAAGAGGTACTCTAATGAGGATATGTGTATATGGAGCAGCATCACCAACTATCGATAAGGAATATATTGATTTGGTTGAAAAAATGGGACAAGAAATGGCAAACCGTGGTCATTCACTTGTGTTTGGTGGCGGCGGTAACGGTCTGATGGGTGCCGCAGCAAGAGGTGTTAAATCCGGCGGAGGTTACATTTTAGGTGTTATTCCTAAATTCTTCGATGAAGAAAAAGTTGAGGCCATATGTGATTTTTGCGACGAACTTATACAGCCAGACACAATGCGTCAACGTAAGCAGTTAATGGAGGATAATGCAGATGCATTTATTATAGTTCCGGGTGGCATTGGAACATATGAGGAGTTCTTTGAAATCCTAACGCTGAAACAATTATGCCGACACAATAAACCGATTGCTCTTTATAATATAATGGGATATTACGATGATATAAATTATGCAATGGAACAGGCTATGAAGAAAAACTTCATTCGTGATAATTGTAAGGAATTATATTATGTTACCGACGACCTTAATGATTTGCTTCGTTATATTGAAACTCCGGTCGATAAAATAAGAACGATAAAAGAATTAAAAGATGGCTAATATCCAACCTTTTGACTTTTTCTTTGGTTAATGCGTAGTAATTTTTACCCACTTGATTTCACGGCAGAAGTAAGGTATAATATCGGTACACGTAAGGTTGAGTGGTGTTTCGACCACATATTGTTGATATATAAATCGATAGCATCTTTGAAAAAACTTTTTGTTTTTACGACCACATTTCTTCCCACAGACCAAAATGGAGTAGGCGGAAACAGTGGAGAGAAGATGCCCAAAGACAATATTTAGCCGAGAGAAAACCCTTATAAACCGCCAAAAACGGCTATAGAAGATGTTTTCAGATGGCTTCGGGACGCAGAGGCCGCAGGTTCAAGTCCTGTCACCTCGACCATATCGAGAGCCTCGACACGCAATTCGCGTGCTGAGGTTCTTCTCTTTTTTGGTTCCAATCTCGCGTTTCAGGTTGGTTATGAACAACCGCACCATATTGAAAAAACCTCGACACGATGATTACGTGTCGAGGTTTTTACTTTGTTATTATACAGCTTCCAAAATATCATCGATAACGTCACGGAAATGAACGACTGAAAGTGTGTTTTTGTTGCATAGGTTAACAAACGATTTAATTTTTTAATCGTATGGCTGATCAAAAGGAGCATATTTCTACAATTATGCTTGATAAGCGTTGGTTTAGAATAGCAACGTGTATATGTGCGGTTGCGCTTGTTGCTTTGTTTGTTATAGAAATTCTTACACCCGGTCTGGGTTGGTTCCGTTATTAAATTATATTGCGTGTAAATCAATAAAATAACCGTCAAAACTTGAATTTAAGTTTTGACGGTTATTTATATTTGTATAAAAATTGGCGGATTAGATTGCGTTAGATTAACTCAAATTTCACACTGTTTCTATTGTCCATGCTGTGTGCACCAACATAAATAATAAATTCGCCATTTTCAGCAACAAAGTTGCAATCCTTGTCATAGAATTTGAGCATTTCCTCGGTAATTTCGAATGTGACAGTTTTCTTTTCGCCTGATTTGAGGAATACCTTTTCAAATCCTTTTAGTTCCTTTAAAGGACGCGCAACCAGCTTCGCCTTGACATCGCGAATATAAAGCTGCGCTGTTTCGTATCCGTCATGTTTACCTATGTTTTCAATATCAACGCTGACTGAAATGTTTTCACCTCGTTTGAGTGTGCTTGACGAAACGGAAAGGTTGCTATACTTAAACTCGGTGTACGACAGTCCGTAGCCAAAGGGATAAAGCGGAGTATTCGGCGTGTCAATGTAACGGAGCACGTATTTATCAAACTGTCCTTCCTCGTGGTCGTGACCTGTCGCAATATTGCTGTAAAACAAGGGGACCTGACCGCTTTTTCGCGGGAAGGAGAAGGGAAGTCGTCCACTTGGCGAAGTGTAGCCAAAGAGCATATCGCATATTCCTAAGTAACCCTGTGAGCCCGGATACCACGAAACAACGATACTTTTTGCAAGTTTGTCTAATTCGCTCAATACAAGCGGTCTGCCGTTAAAGAGCACGACGACAATATTTTCGTTTACCTTGCTGATTTTTCTAAGCAACTCCATCTGAACATCGGGTATTGTGATTTCGGTACGGCTACCCGACTCGCCAAATAGCTGGTATGGTTCGCCCATCAGCATTATTACTGTGTCGGCATTTTTTGCCTGTTTGATTGCCTCTTTTTCGTGCATTTCGGCATCGTTTTCGCAAGGGTTTTCGGGCTTTTCGAGTAATTCTTCATCATCGCTTAAATAGGGGCAACCAATGGAATAGCTGTATTCACCTTTAAGGTCATCGAAGCTTTCAATCGCCTCATTTATGTATAGTCCGATTTCGCGTTCTCCGTGAATTTGAGCCCAGTGGGTTGTAAGGTCATTGTTGGCGACAAACGGACCGATGAAGGCGACCTTTTTATCCTTTGCGATAGGCAACAGATTGTTTTCGTTTTTTACAAGTGTCGAGGATTCGCTTACCGACCGCCTTGCAACCGAGCGGTGATTTGCTCGCTCGGATTCGGAAATTGAATCGCTGCCTCTGAAATATTTATACGGATTTTCGAACAGACCGAGCTTGTTTTTGAGCTCAAGTATTCTCATGACACATTCATCAATTTGTGCAATAGAAACGGCGCCATTCTCAACAGCTTTGCCCAAATATTTCATTCCGTAAATGCCGCCCATCATGTCAATATCAACCTTGTTTTCAACAAGCAGTCCGGCGGTTTCGGTGTGGTTTTCAACTACTCCTGCGTTATAGCACATTTTCGCCGAGCCGTAATCGGTTATCGAAACGCCGTCAAATCCCCATTCGTCACGGAGAATATCAACATTGGTGTGATGATTTATTGTGGCAGGTGTTCCGTTTATGTTATTGAATGCCGTCATAATCATAGCAACATTTGCGTCAACGGCGGCTTTGTACGGCGGTAGATAATCGTTTCGCATCAATCTTTCCGACATATCAACGTTGTTATAATCTCTGCCGTCATATGGGGCGCCATAAAGAGCAAAATGCTTTACACACGCGGCGATGGTATCGTCGTTTTCCAAGCTTTCTCCCTGATAGCCCTCGACCATTGATTTTGAGCATATCGAGGAGAGATAGGTATCCTCTCCATATCCTTCACAAACGCGACCCCATCTTGCATCACGCGAAATATCAACCATCGGAGAAAAGGTAACGTTGATGCCGAAAGCGGCTGATTCCTTTGCCGAAATTCGTGCTGTTTCCTTGATTAGTTCGGGGTTGAATGTAGCCGCAAGGGCAGGGGAAATCGGGAATATAGTATTAAACCCATGAATAATATCATTCATGAATAAAAGTGGAATTTTACTGCTTTTCAGGTGCTCCTCCTGAAGCTTTTTCATTCGCTCAGTGTCGTACATATTGAGAATTGAGCCAACGGTAGCGATAATATCGTCGGTCTCGACATTTTCGTCAAATATACCGGTTATAGCGCCATCCTCGCCGAAAATTTGCGGCAACGCCTGAAACATTTGTCCGATTTTTTCCTTTATTGTCAAGCTGTCCAGCAGCTCTTTGAGTTCCTTTTTTGTCATTTGCTATCCTCTTTAAATAAATTAATTCATTTCGACCTGCGCCATCTTTTGCTTTAATTTATCGGCAACTTTCTTAATCTTTGCGTTCTTCGGTTCGGAAAGGGTCGGGTCGCTGTCCAAAATTGATTGTGCGCAACTTTGCGTTTCGTGGAGAATGTCAATGTCAGCGAACAGATTGGTGATTTTGAGCGCAGGTAGTCCGTGCTGTCTGTTGCCAAAAAAGTCACCCGGCCCTCTTAGTTTGAGGTCCTCCTCACTGATTACAAAGCCGTCGTTGGTGCTTTTTATAACGTTTAGTCGTGCTTTTGCTATGTCTGTTTCGGCGTCGGAAACGAGTATGCAGGTCGATTTATGCTCACCTCTGCCAACTCGACCACGAAGCTGATGAAGCTGTGAAAGCCCAAATAAATCAGCATTTTCAATCATCATAATAACCGAATTCGGTACGTCAACACCTACTTCGATTACCGTCGTCGAAACAAGTAATTGGATTTGTCCCGATGCGAATTTTCTCATCACGTCCTCTTTTTCGGATGATTTCATTTTTCCGTGAAGGAGCCCTACCGAATAGCCCTTAAACTGATTTTCGGACAGCTCGTTTTTATAGTTTTCGGCGGCAATTTTGTTACTGTTATCGTCGTCGTTTTCGTCAGAAACGAGGGGACAGACGATATAGCCCTGCCTACCTTCGTCGAGGTGCTTTTTAATGTATCCGAATGCTCTTTCGCGTATTTTACTGTTAATTACAAAGGTTTCAATTGGCTGACGTCCCGGCGGAAGCTCGTCGAGTATGGAGATATCGAGGTCGCCGTAAATCATTAGCGCAAGTGTACGCGGAATTGGCGTTGCCGACATGACCATAACGTGCGGATTGAGTCCCTTTGATGAAAGCATGGCGCGTTGATTTACGCCGAATCGGTGCTGTTCGTCGGTGATAACGAGACCGAGTCGGTTGAATTCAACGTCATTCTGAATTATCGCGTGGGTACCTACAATGAGATCAATGTCGCCTTCCTTTAATCGAGAAAGGATTTCTGCGCGCTTTTTCGCCGTCGTTGAGCCGGTCAAAAGGGCAACCTGCATTCCCGTTTTGGAAAACATTTTTACAAATGATGCAAAGTGCTGTTCGGCGAGAATTTCGGTGGGAGTCATCATGGTCGCCTGCAATCCGTTCTTTATCGCGGTATAGCAAACGGCGGCGGCAACTGCCGTTTTACCCGAGCCGACGTCGCCCTGAATGAGTCGGTTCATCATAATTCCGTGGTTCATATCGTTTACGCAGTCGATAATCGCGTTTTTCTGCGCCTTCGTGAGCGAAAAGGGAAGTAACTGCTCGAATTCAGCCGTGTAATCGGTTTCTATATTATACGAGTTTGCGAGTTTGCTGCTCTGTTTAATCATTCTCATTCCGAGCTGTAAGCCAAAAAGCTCGTCAAAAACCAACCTGCGCCTTGCCTTATTTAGAGCGGCAAAGCTGTCGGGAAAATGAATATTTCTAATTGCATAGTCATATCCGCAAAGCTTGTATTTGTCGAGGATTTCCTGCGGCAAATATTCGTCAAACCTTGCACTTGAAATGGCAGTTTTGACCGTTTTTTCGATAGCGTAGGTGTTGAGCGAATCGGTTTGGCGGTAAATCGGTCTTATTTTTGCGCCGTCGGGATTAAGAATTTCCGGTGACGACATTTCACGCCAAATTAGACTGCCACCAATTTTACCGTAAAATAAATATGTTTCGCCGCATTTAACCTTATTCGCCTGATATTTGTTGTTAAAAATAGTGACGTTCAGCCGCATTCCGTTATCCTCGGCCTTAAACTTGTATAATGTCAAACCTTTGCGAATTCGGTTTTCGGCAGGGGAAGTAATTACGGTGGCTTTCACACAGGCGACTTCGCCGATTTCGGTGTCTTTTATCGGCTTTATATTTGAATAGTCGATATAATTTCGGGGGTAAAAATGAAAAAGGGCGTCGACGGTATCCACGCCCAACCTTTTAAAAAGTTGGGCGCGTTTATCGCCAACACCTTTAATTGTAGATATTTTGTCGCCGGTCATTTTTTCTTCCCTCCGGCCTATTTAATTTTTATTCAACAGAGATTATAAAGTAGTAAACGGGCTGGTTACCTTTTACTGCGCTAATCTCGATTCCGTTAGGCAGTTTTTCTTCGAGCTTGGATACAACCTCTTCTGCCTGAGCGTCGCTGATATCTTCGCCGTAAATAACGGTGACAAAGCTCGAATCCTTTGTGCACATTTTATTTGTGAGCTTAACAGCCGCTTTAATACAATCGGTTTCGGTGAAAGAAAGCTTTCCGTTAACCATGGCGAGAATGTCGCCCTCTTTGATATCATAGCCCTCAAAGTTGCTGTTACGAGCGGCATAGGTAATCTGACCTGTCGTAACGTTATCGGCAGCTTCCATCATGTTGACGGCATTTGCATCGTCGTCTGCGCTCGGGTCGAATGCGAGCATAGCCGAAATACCCATCGGTATAGTTCTGGTATGGAGAACGATAACCTTTCTGGTTGCAATCGGTACGGTAAGCTCGGCAGCCATGATAATATTTTTATTGTTCGGGAGAACGAATACAGTTTCGGCTGGGGTAAGCTCGACTGCGCGGAGAATATCCTCTGTGCTGGGGTTCATTGTTTGTCCGCCGCTAACGAGGGTATCAACGCCGAGGTCGGTAAAGAGCTGTTCAATTCCGTCGCCGACACAAACGCTGACAAATCCGTATTTCTTTTCGGGTTTAACCGGCGTATAGTCGTTCCCGCTCGGTGTCGAAATCTTTTCGGGTTCGCTTTCGCGGTCGTCGTGCTTCATACGCTCGTTTTGGTCGCGCATATTCTCGATTTTGAGATTAACGAGGGGACCGAATTCAAGAGCGTGTTCGATAGCGTCGCCGGGATGATTGGTGTGAACGTGAACCTTTATAATGTCCTCATCGTCAACTACTACGCAACTGTCACCGATTGATTCAAGATACTTTCTGAGCTCCAATGGCTCGGTGGCAACAGCTTTATCGCGGTTGATAATGAATTCGGTGCAGTAGGTGAAGGTGATTTCTGCATCGGAGCTTGCGGCTGCGGAAAGTGATTTTTCGGGAGCCGAAACCGTGGGTGCAGTTTTACCTTCGATGATGTTGCCGCCCTTAAATACTTCGAGCATTCCTTCGAAAATGGTGACAAGTCCCTGACCGCCGGCGTCAACGACACCTGCTTTTTTGAGAACAGGGAGCATCTCGGGCGTCTGAGCGAGTGCTTCCTTCGCTCCGCTAAGTGCTGCCTCGAATGTTTCGACAAAGTCGTCAGATGTAACCTTTTTGGCTGTTTCTGCGGCAACTCTGGCTACTGTTAAAATGGTGCCTTCGGTCGGTTTCATAACCGCCTTGTAAGCGGCGGCAACGCCCAGAGACAAAGCTTCTGCGAATACCTTTCCGCCAACCTCGGCTTGACCCTTTAATCCCTTTGAAATTCCGCGGAAGAGAAGGGAAAGGATAACACCTGAGTTACCTCTTGCTCCGCGAAGGAATGAAGAGGCAGCTGTGTCGGCAACCTCAGTTGCAGTAGGATTTCCGAGACGGCTAAGCTCACGTACAGAGCTGGATATAGTCATTGACATATTTGTACCTGTATCGCCGTCGGGAACAGGGAATACGTTTAATTGGTCGATTTTTTCGCGGTTGTTTGTAATATTGTTAGCACCCGAAATGAATGCGTCACGAAGAATTTGTCCGTTTATCACTTTTATAAACACTCCCAAAATTTATCGCTGAAAATGCAAGGCGTTATTCGGTATCGATTCCGTCAATATGAACGGTAACCTTTTTAACCTTGATGCCTGTTGTGGATTCAACGGTATATTTAACCTTGTGCACAATGCTGTTTGCGATTGCGTTAATATTTATTCCATAGCTTACAATAATATGAAGATCGACCGTTATCGAGTCAAAGTTACCCTTAACGGTGATACCCTTTTCAGGTGTACGTCTGAAAAGGCCGACAACCTTCTGCGGAATGTTAGGAACCATTCCGGCTACACCATAGCAGGATGATGCCGCATTACCAATAAGCTTTGCAAAATATGAGTTTGAAATTGTGATGGTGCCGTTTCTGTTTTCGTAAGAGATCATAATAAGCTCCTTTTCTCCGCATTATGTGTAATTTGTATCGCAAATGATTTGCAACCTATGCGGATTGATGCAAATCAAATTTTTTCATTATTATAGGTCGGCGTAAATGTCGCTTATACTGACCTTAATATCCTCAATCGCATTTGAATAAACAAAAACGCCCTTTCGGTTGCATATGGGAATAATCGGCATTTCACTTACACATGAGCTGATAACGGTCGAAATATCGGCGTTTCCTTCGTAAAATGCACTAATCATTTCGCTTGTATAAGTTTCGCTCATTCCCGAAACAACATTCTTTAAGAATATATCGCGAAGGTCCATATTTTTATTCAACTTGACTTCGCCGATGTATATATCGTAATCATTGTTTTGAATCATCTCGCTGTATTCCTTGAAGCTTTCGGCTTCGGTGACAATGATTTCGACTCCGACCTTTTTAAGCTGTTGTGCGATAAGCTCGGCGGCTAATTTTCGTGAAACGTTTTCTTTATTATAAAGCAAGGAAAAGGTGATTCTTTCACCCGTTTGAGCCACGTAATAGCCGTCGGTATCTTTACTATTATAACCTAATTGTTCAAGATAAGCAACTACTTGTTTAATATTTTGTTCGGAACTAATGTGTTGAAGCTCGTTTGCTTCCTTCCAATTGGCAGGGAAAATGCCGGTTGCAGCCGTTGCAAAACCGAAATAAGCCGACTTTACAATTTCGCTTCGGGAAAGAGCTGAACTTATTGCAACACGCATCTCGGTCTTTAATAAAAGGTGGTTATTCGGGTTGACTCCGAGATAGACGATGTTTGTAAGAGGTACGTCTTTTTGCGTTCCGTTCATTTTCGGAATCGTGTTATCCGAAAATTCGGAGTATATCATATCAATAGCGCTAACCTCAACCATGTGAGAAAGCGATTCGTTATCGGGTGTGTCAATTAAATTGATATAATCAAACTTTGTTTTTCCGTTATAATAGCTTTTATTCGGAATGAGTCGAAAGCTGTTTTCGCTGTCGATTACGTATCTGCCGCAGCCGACAGGCGGAATTGTTCGGTCGTTTGAGTCTTTTGTTTCGGCCGTTCCATTTTTAAAAATCGGGAAATCAAGCAGATTGACAAAATACGGGTCGTATTTGTATAGGTCGAATATAACAGTCTTTTGGTCAAAAATCGTACATGCCTTAATGTTGTTAAATTGCGGCTTGTACTTGTTATCGGTTTTCTTCGCTTGATTAAAGGAATATTTGACGTCCTCGGCAGTTAGTTGTGAGTTGTCGGTGAATCTTACGTCCTTTAAGGTGACGGTGACCCGTTGCTTATCAATGTTAATCTCATCAGCGAGATAATACACAGGGCTGAAGGTGTCGTCGAGCTTGATAAGCGGGTCGTACAGAAGCATACTCAGCTCCTGATTGACCTTTGTTACTGCGACGTAAGGGTTAAGCGAATCGGTCGAAGAGAAGGGAAGTGCAATCCCGACTTTTTCTTTTGTGACGGAATTGTTATCGGAAGCATTACCGTCCGAATTACCGCCTGAATTACATGAGGAGAATATAATTAAGCATAATAAAATAATGGAAATTATTTGAATTTTTTTCATAAATTCTCCCCCTTATAACCTTATTTCACTCCTATTTTACATTATATTCGCAATTTAATCAATAGATTTAGCCCTATTTCGAAAAAACTGTAACAATTGTTGAAATAAGTAATGTGATATGTTAAAATGTTTATGTATGAAATCAATAAATTCAGTTTCGGAGGATTGTATGAACAGATTGAAAAAGTGTTTATGTGCTATTTTATCGTTTGTGTTGATTATTACAGCGCTTCCGGTTGCTATTGTAGCTTCGGGTGAAACAGCGTCATATTCAACCACGCTTAGCGAATTGGAAGAGCATTTATATTCAGGGTACAAAGAGATGGCAAAAACCATTTATGTTCACTCTTATTCCGCTACATATAATGATATTGCAACAGCTATCGAAAATGTGTTTAATAAACGCCCCGATGTGTTTTACGTTTCAAAGACTATAAATTGCGCTATTGCTTCCGACGGGTATGTGACCACAATTACTCCGGTATATCTTTTTACCTCTGAGCAGGTTGAATCGGCAAAAACGACCATCAACAATTCTGTTAATGCGCTTATCGGAGACCTTGATAGTAGTATGACCGACATTCAGAAACTGTTACTTTTACACGATAGAATGATTCTCGACATTGAATATGTCGACGAGGAAGATGCTGATATATACGACACACTTACAGAAAATGATTATACCATTTACGGCGCCTTTGTGAATAAAAAAGGTGTCTGCGAAGCTTATGCAAAGGCGTTTAAATATTGTGTCGATTTACTTGGCATCGAGAATGAGATTATTCCGTATTCTACGACCAACAGGTGCGTATGGAATCAGGTAAAAATTAACGGCAAATGGTATAACGTTGATGTTAAAAGCGATGATAAAGCATCTTTGGGACTGTTTTCTAATGTCGAACATAAGTATTTCCTTTTCTCAGATACCGCTGCATTGGATAAAGGGTATGGAGAAGGATATTCTACCAACGGAGCAACCGACATTACCTACGATAGCGGTGCTTTTTGGCAATCCAGTATTTCGTCGGTGTTTATGGCAGGAGACGTTTTTGTTTACACACAAAGAAACGGAAAGCTTTGCACCTACGATTTTGCCACAGGAGAATCTACGGTATTGGTATCCCTGACTTCAAGCGATCGTTGGAAGGCACCAAACACGAATGGCTCGTATCCGTATTACTTTATGCGTCCTATTTACTATAACGGGTATATTTATTACAATTTGCCAAAGGCGATTTGTACCATTCGCCCTGACGGAACGGGAAAAAGCATCATATACACATATTCGGTCGACAACCGTCAGATTTTTGGACTTGGATATAATAATGGTGTACCAAGCTTTACTGTCAGAGATGGAATGTATTCGGAGGATCAGATAATTCCTCTTTCACAAACTACAAAAATTCTCAAAGCTATCAACGTGACAACCAACCCGACAAAGACGGTTTATATAAAGGATGAAGCTCTCGATACCAGCGGAATGGTTGTAACCGCATCATACAGCGACGGCAGTAAATTCGACCTTCTTGACACCGACTATACTGTATCATCATTTGATTCAAGTTCAGTTGGCTCAAAGTCTCTTACCGTGTCCTATGGAGGCAAGACTTGTCCCCTCGATTTAAGCGTAGTTGATTACGGCGATATTGATATGGATTACTCCTGGACAAGCGCAGATTTGCTTAAATTACAGCAGCATTTCTTCGAAATAAACGTCCTTTCGGATATGGAATTTACCTTAGCCGATAATGATAAAAACGGAGTGGTTGATTCTACCGATATTTTGACGCTTCAAACAAAAATATTGGGCGTTTTTTAAACAAAATATATAAAGTGATTTGACAATGGTGGCTTGATGTAAAAATTCAAGCCACCATTTTGTTTATTTTGTAGAATCGGCTTTTATATATGTATGTAATTATTGCTTTTTTATGAATAATGTGATAAAATTTATCTATCTATGCAAAGGAGATGCAACAAATGAGTAAACGTATAATTTCTTTATTGCTTACAATCGTGATTCTCGCCGGAAGCATTGTTTCGGCAACGGCTGCGATTGACACAACCGGGCTTGTTGATATTACAATGCCTACTTCGTCTGATTATTACACCGGCGAAAGTACCAGCATTAGAAACGAATTGTTCTGCTGTGACAGCACTAATTACAGCGTTGATGCTGAAGGTAATGTTACAAGCAGCAATGTTAAGGGCGGAGACAGATATTTCGTTTCAAAGATCGCTTATAACCTTGGTGACAAGTTTGAGGTTAGCTTTAAAACCAATTCTGACAACCAGAACCCTAACTCGAATAACCGAATTGTATATCAGCTTGGCGATTTAGCCGTAGCATTCTTCTCATACGGTTCGGGTACAAATGATAACCACGGAATGTTCCGCTTCTATTATGGTACTGATATTGCTTCAATCGGAGGTAGCGGCATTTCTTACACGGACGCATCCGATTATCTTATCGGCGAAACCGAAGATATCGGAATTTCCACTCACAAGGCAGTAATCGGTTTTGATAACGGTACATTTGAATTTGAAGTTTATAATGATGATACGCTTGTTTATGAATTAAGCGAGCAAGTTGCCGAATACGATTTCTCAAACGTTAAACCCGCTGTCAGAGTGTATAAGAGATCTTCTGTTTGGGATAATGGTTTGTATCTTTCCAGTCACAAGATAATGGCTAATCTCGATGGCGAATCGGTTACTCAGTCTATCGCTGCTCTCGATATAGATGCACTTACTTACGATAATATTATTGCTGTTTCAGCGCTGAGAAATTGGTACGATTCTCTTGATGAGGCCGAACAGGCGAATGTTACCAACTATGCCGACCTCGAAGCTCTTGAAGCAAAGGTTCCCGTTCTTGTCGCTGAGAATTTTAATGAAATAATCGGAGCAATCGTCGTTGATGACTTAAAGCTCGCTAACAAGTCCACTATTGAGGGCTATCGCGCTGAATACGAAAGCTACACCGACGAACAAAAAGTACTTGTTACCAATATTGAAAATCTTGCCGCCGCAGAGGCAGAGATTCTTCGTCTTGTTATTCTTAAGAATGATACCGACGCAGCAAATATTGTTAACGACGAAATTCTCGCAATGGGCGAAATCACCTTTGCAAATTACCTCTACGTAAGCGATGCCAGAAAGTCGTACGAAACTCTCACCGCTCAGGGAAAGACACTTGTTGCTGATTATTCTGTACTCACCGCTGCCGAGGATACGGTTGCCGATCTCAGAAAGTCTGTTAATTTCAGAATGGTTACAAATATGGTAGCAGAAATTTCTGAAACAGTAACAATGGCAGATAATGATGCGGTATTCAATGCTCTCGGTGCATACTCAATGCTCAGCACAGCCGAAAAGAGACTCGTTGAAAATATCCAGGTTGCCATCGATGCAGCAGACCTTCTTATTAAATTAGAGACCGAGAACAATACTCTCATCTCACCGAAGATTGTCAGTCTCGAACTCATTGGACAAAAGATTTCGGCGGGATGGCTTCCCAATGCTGAAAACGGACGCTACACAGACGTACCCGACGGAGTTACAGTTTATGCCGGCGACACGGTAAAGCCCGGTGTGTATTGGGAAAATCTCCTTTACAACGTTACATATAACGAAGATGGCTCTGTTGCTTCCTACACAGGAACAGGCACCTGCTACAATATCACCACAGGCGGTAGCAACTGGTGGGGCAACAATATGCAGCCCCTTTCAAATGGTGCTTGCCGTAACGTTTCTGTCGGTACCTTGAATCTGTACCACTCAAATAATGGTATTCACATCGCTCAGGTCGAAGTTTACGAGCGTCCGACATACGAATATAACGAGCTCTTTGATGTTTCGATGAATGTTCGTACAATGATCGAAGCACTTCCGAGAGAGTACAGCAAGCTTATCGAAGACGATCGCTATCTCGTAGAATCTGCTAACGAAGCACTTGATACAATCAGCGTTTTCGACCTCGACGAAGTTCATAATGTTCGTTACCTTATCAACTGTGAAAAGGTTCTCAACGGCGCTACAATTGAAGATGAGGAAAATGTTTACGAATCCAACATTACCGGCGATATCACAAAGGATTTCGTTATCAATAGCTTAGACCTTCTTTCACTTCAGTTGCACATTCTCAATATCAATCAGGTTATTGATGCTGACCGTTGCGATTTGAACAATGATGATGTTGTTGATTCTGCCGACCTTGTTGCTCTCCAAATGTACATTGTTGGTCTTTCATCATTCATTGAATAATTTTGAATAATAAAGAAACCACCGGCTTAAGCCGGTGGTTTCTTTATTGTACCCAAAATACAATCTATACGATTGTTTTATATCGTTATCTCTTATTCGCTCTGTGCCCAGGAATGCCAAACGTGCTGGATATCGTCGTCTTCTTCCATCATGTCGAGCATACGGTTCATTTTAAATAAATGCTCCTCATCAGTGAGTGCGGTTGTGGTGGCAGGAATGTAAGCAGCTTCAGCCGATTCAAAGGTGTATCCCTTTTCCTGAAGTGCGGTTGCTACGTTGATAACGTCGTTAGGGTCGGTAGTGATTTCGAAAATATCGCCGTCAGCGTTAAAATCGTCTGCACCCGAATCGAGAGCGTCCATCATAACTGTATCTTCGTCGAGGTCCTCTGCGTTCATAATTATGATACCCTTGCGCTCAAACATGAACATAACCGAGCCGTTCTGACCGAGGTTGCCGCCGTTTTTATCAAAATAATGGCGAACGTTTCCTGCTGTGCGGTTGCGGTTGTCGGTAAGTGTTTCTACTACCACGGCAACGCCATTCGGTCCGTAACCCTCATAAACGATTTCTTCGTATTCCTTGTCGGTTTCACCTGCCGCTTTTTTGAGCATGCGATCGATATTATCGTTGGGCACGTTGTTCGCCTTTGCCTTTGCGATAACGTCACGGAGCTTTGAGTTGCTGGCGGGGTCGGGACCGCCCTCTTTAACGGCAACGGCAAGCTCACGTCCGATTCGAGTGAAAACGGATGCTTTTGCGGCGTCGGTCTTTTCCTTTTTTCTTTTGATATTATTCCATTTTGAATGTCCTGACATTTATCTTCACACCTTTTTTAAAACTACCTGAACATTTTAGCACAAATTATTTAACTATTCAATAGTTACAACCGAGTAATTTTTGAATTTGACAATGTTGTTATTTGATTCGGCGTCAATCTTTTCATTCTCGATAATATATATACCCGGTTTGTTTTCCTTATAGCCCTCTGTATTGAACTCCCATTTTCCGAAAGACTCGACCTGTAAAAAGTCGGAACGCCCTTCTTCAAATTTGACAGTGTTTATATATTCGTGAGGATTTTCTTTGGTATAAAAGAGGACGTATATGTACGGCATTGTAACATCATTTGTAACGTAAATGGTTTGGTCCTCTGTTATCGAATCGGCATATTTAATAGCTGTGCCGAGGGACTCATACAAATTGGAATTTTGCGAATTTGTATAGCTGTTTGAATAGAATTTGATGGTAAATGCTGAGCAAAAAATAACGTAAGAGCACAGAATTGCCAAGGCTGTTTTTTTATTAGTAGCGACTGAATTTATGCCTATCGCGGTGAAAATGATTACCGGTATGAAAATGCAATTTATCCGATTACTGTTAATGTAGTTTAAAAACAAAAATAGAATTGCTGCTGAAATAAATGCAAACAGAATAAGTTTATGAGTACGGACTTTACTTTTTACCGTTTCGAAAAAGCCGAGGATACAGAAGGGAACCGAGATAATATAAACCCAACCGAAAGGCGTTACATTGTTTAGAAATGTCTTATCATCCTGCAAAACACAAATGTATATTAAATTAAAAATTAGTTTAGCCGGATTAGGAATATCCATCAGAGCGTTTATTCTGGAGTTTTGCGCCATTGAGGGAATGGTTATAGGTCCTAAGTGAATGCTGTTCAACCCAAATTTGTTTATGATTATAAACAGACCTATGGGTATCGACATTATTACAAATATTGCGAATGCTATTGAAATCCATTTGATTGGAATAAGCTTATTTTTAATAATAAAAATCACTGATAATAAAAGGAAAACGGGCACAGCGACGTAAGCCGATCCATAGGAATACAGACACAGTGAGAATATGGCGGCCGAAAAGCATATTTTATACGGCTTTTTTAATGCTTTGACCAAAAATAAAAGAGCAAACACAAACAAAGAGGGGAAAACGTTGCTTTCGAGTCCCCAGGTGGAAATCATAACGCTCCAGGGAGAAATTGCTGTGAGAGCCATTGCGATTAGTCCGACTTTTTTATCAAACAGGTCTCTGCATATATGATAGACGGCGGCAATCGAGCCGATAACAGCAATAAAATTGACTATTCTGACCGAAAATGAACACAGCCCGAATATCGCGATAAACGGCATTGAAAGATATGCGTATAGGGCATTTTGACCGCTGCCCCAAGCAATCAAATGAACGGGAAAGGAAGTGCCGTTTCGGTCGATGCCGTAGTTAAGCAGAGCAAAAGCATCGTATCCAATCGATGCTTCGTCCTGATTGAGCCAGGCGCTGTTGCTAAAAAGTTTAAAAATTCTCAGTGATATTGCGATAAACATAATAGCGCAGAACAAAAACTTTGTGTTTTTTGTCACCGCTTTTATTCTATTTACCATTGTCCTCACCATTTTTCATAATATTTATATCCATCATTTTACCAAAATTTTATAAAAAATCAATATTCTTTGTGACCGTATATTAGAAAATAAAGCGTTAAGAATAATAACAATTCCACGAAAGAGGTGAATATAATGGATAACAAGCAGAACAATCAGAACAACCAGCAGAAGAAAGATAACAAGCAGAACAACAACCAGAACAATCAGCAGAAGAAAGATAACAAGCAGAACAATTTCTAATTATCAATGATTAAAACAGGGCCGTCAAAGAAAAATATCTTTGGCGGTCTGTATTTTTTTATGTGCTTGATTTGAAAATGGGCTTGTGTTAAAATGTAATAAATTCAGTTAGTTGTTTGGAGGATAGATATGAAAATTTACGGTTCGGTTGCCGAGCTTGTCGGCAACACTCCTCTTTTAGAATTAAAAAGATTTGCCGAGCTTAACGGCGCAAGGGCGACCATTCTCGCAAAGCTTGAGTTTTTTAATCCTGCCGGTTCGGTAAAGGATAGGGTAGCAAAGAATATTATCGACGACGCCGAAAAACAGGGCAGATTAAAACCGGGTTCAACCATTATCGAGCCAACATCGGGCAATACGGGAATAGGTCTCGCCGCAATCGCCGTGTCAAAGGGATACCGCGTGATAATCGTAATGCCCGATTCAATGTCGGAGGAACGTCGTAACTTAATAAAAGCGTATGGAGCCGAGCTTGTACTCACCGAGGGAAAACTCGGAATGACCGGCGCTATAAACAGGGCAGAGGAACTCTTAAAAGAAATTCCCGATTCGATTATAGCGGGTCAGTTCGAAAATCCTGCCAATCCCGAAGCACATTTTACCTCGACAGGACCTGAAATTTGGGAGGATACAGATGGCGAGGTTGACATTTTCGTTGCAGGAGTTGGCACGGGCGGTACAATCAGCGGTACCGGTAAGTATCTCAAATCAATGAACCCAAACATAAAGGTCGTAGCCGTCGAACCAACCGATTCACCCCTTCTGTCAAAGGGGATTTCCGGTCCTCACGGATTGCAGGGAATAGGAGCTAATTTCGTTCCCGAAACGCTCGATATCGATATCTATGACGAAATAATCACCGTTTCTACCGAAGAAGCATTCGCTGCGGCAAAAACACTTGCAAAATCGGAAGGCGTGTTGGTGGGAATTTCGTCGGGAGCAGCTCTCTATGCCGCAAAGGAAATTGCCCTTCGCCCCGAAAATGACGGTAAGCGAATTGTAGTTCTCCTTGCCGATACGGGCGACCGCTATTTATCTACACCGCTGTTTTTATAATGGGCTGAATTTGACCTTTTAAACACTGATTTTTCGGCGGCTGATACAATAATAGTTGCCGCAAAAATCTTTATAAAATCAGGAATGATAAAGGGTAAAACGGTCACCAAAACCGCCTTATTAAACGGAATTTGCGTGACGGCACTGTACCATGCCGAGCCCAAAAGATAGCATACAAAAAGCGAAATGATATATGAAAATAGAAGTACCGTTTTACGGTGCTTCTTATTTTTTTGCGCAATAATAGAAATAATTGCCGCCATTATCGGATACGACATAATGTAGCCGCCCGTGGCACCAAAAATTACGCTCGGTCCCGACCCGAAGGATGAAAAAATCGGCAGTCCTACACAACCCGAAATTATGTAAACCAAAACAGAGACAATTGCACATTTCAGCTTTAAAAATGAAGCTGCAATCATCACGCCTAAGGTTGCCAAAGAAACAGGCACTGAACCGATAGGGAATGTGATGATTGAAAGTAGGCATATAACGGCGGAAAATATTGCTGTTAAAGTAATTTCTTTGATTTTCATTATCTCACTTAACCTTAATGCTGATTTCACCCGATGTCTTTTTTATTATCTCGCCATTGTCGGGTTTGAGTATGATTGCGGCGGTGTCGTCAATATCGATAACTGTCACTGTTTTCATTTCGCCGTTTTCAATTATGTAAACCTCTTTATTGATTAAAATTGACCTGGCTCGGTATTCATCAATTACCGTTTTGTCGTCGGGCGCCTTCATAATTTCGCTAAACTGATTTAGCACCTCTGCGGCAAGTCGGTTTTTTATTCCCCACGGCACGTCCTTTTCATAAATCGCCGTTGCAATATCCGCAATTTCAGCATTAAATTTGCCTTTTGGCTCGGTGACGTTTATGCCGATACCGACCACCGCGTATTGAAGCCGCCCTGTCTCAAAGTCGGATGCTCCCTCGGTGAGAATGCCGCACACCTTTTTGCCGTCGATGAAAATATCATTCACCCATTTTATGCCGACCTTTTTACCGCATACCTTTTCTATCGCTCGCGAAACGGCAACCGCCGCACCGGTAGTAATAAAAAGCGACCTTTCGGTAGGCATATCGGGGCGAATGAGGATGCTCATATATAATCCGCCCTTGTCTGAGTAAAAGTGTCTGCCGAGCCGACCTCTGCCTGCCGTTTGAGTTTCGGCAATCACCACCGAGCCGTCCTTTTCTCCCTTTTCTGCGGCGCTTTTGAGATAGGTGTTGGTTGAGTCGATTTCATTCAAAACGGTTATCATGTATCGATTTTTGTCGGCTAAATGCGCCTCTATCTCATTTTTTGAAATATAATCGCCGTCCATCGAATACCCTTTGTTTGTAGTGGCAGAAATGCTGTATCCGTCCTTTCGTAGCGCATTTATCGCCTTCCAAACGGCAGTGCGGCTGATACCAAGCGCTTTTGCAATATTTTCGCCCGAAAGGGATTTTCCACCCTCGTTTTTTATAAGTTCTAAAACACGTTCTTTTGTAGTCAATTTTATTTCCGCCTTTTACTCATAGTTGCCATTTAGTATAATAAAAACGCTCTCTATTGTCAACCTTGATAAATCAATCGGGTTTACAATAGAGAGTGTGTTAAATGCGCATTGTAGTTGATTTTATCTGATTTTCAGTCTTTGACCGGGATATATCATCGACGGGTCGGCGATTTCGTTTATTTCAGCGAGTTTTTCTACCGTTGTGCCGAAGCGGTTTGCGAGAATGAAAAGCGTGTCGCCCGAGCGGACTGTATAATAATTCGGAGTCGGTCCGACGGGAATTCTGATTTGCTGACCGATGCTCAGTTTGTCCGGCTCTTTTATTCGGTTGAATCGGGCAAGTACCTCAACGGGCAGTCCGTAGCGTCGCGAAATTGAATAGAGAGTGTCTCCCGGCTTTGCGAGATATATGATGACCAAAATAATCAACCTCCTTCGCCACATTATATGCAGAAAAAAGCACGTTGACAAAGGAGATTGGCTTAATTTAGTTTTCGTTATCGGAAATCCTTTCGGGGAGCTGTGGAATGGGTGTCAAATACGCCCTGTCAACCTCGAACCAGAAGCAAACACCGTTCTCGATATTATAAACGCCGAAGCTGTTATTGTGAGCGAGAATGATTGCCCTGACTATTGAAAGACCGAGTCCGAATCGGTTTTCTGTGCGATTGTGCGATTTGTCGCCACGCCAGAAGCTTGTCCATATTTTTTCCATGTGAGAGGGTTTTACCGACGAGCCGGTGTTGATTACCGAAAGTCGTATTTTTTGATTGTCGTTGGGCGATTCGGCTATGCGGATGTTGATTTTACCGCCCTCGTTTACGTGGCTGACAGCGTTTGAAACATAGTTCTGAATAGCATTTCCTATTAGCATTTCGTCGGCGTTTACCATAGCTGAACTTGGCGCATCGATTGATATCGAAACGCTCTTGTTTTCGACCGCTTGACCGAACGAGTCAAGTAAGGTTTCGCAATACGAAACAAGGTCGTATATGCGGTATTCGGGCATAAAGCCGCCTTCGAGCTTGGACAGTTCGAGCAGCTTTATTACAAGGTGATTCATTCTTTCGGTTTCGTTGCGAATGACTGCCGAGTATTTTTTACGCTTTTCGGGGTTTTCAGCCATCTTGCTGTCAATCGCTTCGGCGTACCCCTGAATTATCGAAATGGGCGTTTTCAGCTCGTGTGAAACGTTGGCGATAAAGCCCTTTCGCATCTTATCAATGCGTCTTTCTAACTCGATTTCATTTTGCAGCTTACGATTTTGCTCGTTAAGCTGACCGAGCGCGTTATCGAGCGCGACCGAAAGATTGTTTATCGAGCAGGCAAGCTGACCGATTTCGTCATCCGATTCGATAATCAGCTTTTGGTTAAAATCAAGTCCTGCCATTTTGACGGCAATATTATTCATATCCGAAATCGGTCGCGAAAATCTCCTTGAAAACACAATCGACCACAAAAGCGCTACTATCAGTCCGAGTGACGAAACTATGATGATAAATTCACTCGCAATGCTTGACGATTGCTTGATTAAATTCTCCTGAACGATTACGTTAACGGCATAGCCGTTTCCGAAATTTCTCGAATAAACGAGATAATCGGTGGCTGAATTGGGCAGAGAAAGGGTAAAATACTGCCCGCTTTTGTACTCGCTTTTTTCGGTTACATATTTACCGTAGTGAAAGTTTCCGATAAGCATATCGAATCCCGTTACGTTTGGACGGCCGCCAAACATATTCTGCCTTATGGTTGAATAAATGAGATTTTCGTTGTAATAAATTCCGATAACAACGTTGTGTTCACTTTCAAGATTTTGGAATATCTCTGCGGCGGTCATTTTATCGTCCAGAGGTGTGTTTTCCACTATTTTTGCGCATTTGACTAATATGTTCTTTTCACGCCACTCAAAGTATTTGGGCAGAAAATACGTGTTTGCTGATATGTTTATCAGTGTTATAACCGAAAGTACAATCAGTATATTGGCAAAAAGGCGCCGCCAAATTTTATGTTTTCTGATTTTTTTGTTAGTTATCAAGCTTGTATCCAACTCCGTAAATGGTTTTTAGGTGTTCATTTCCGTATTCGCCGAGCTTGACTCTGAGACGCGCTATGTGCGAGTCAACCGTCCTGATGTCGCCGTCATAATCATAGCCCCAAATTAAGTCAAGCAGCTGGTCACGGGTAAAGACGCGACCTGTATTTTCTTTCAATGTTTTGAGCAGCTCGAATTCTTTTACGGTCAGGTCAAGCGGCTTTGAATCAATGGTAGCCGTGTATGCTTCCGAGTTGATTACCAGCCCCGTATCAATCTGCACGTTGCCCTTTGACCGCTTGATAAGAGCGTCGATTCGCTTTTCGAGTACGGCAAGCGAAAACGGCTTTGTTACGTAGTCATCGGCACCCGATTCGAATCCCATAAGCTGATCGAATTCCTGGCTTCGTGCAGTCAGCATGAGAATCGGCACCGATGAAAATTCGCGGATTTTCTTTGTTGCCGACCAACCGTCGAGCTCGGGCATCATAACGTCCATAATTATCGCATCGGTGTCCGAATTTTTTTCTAAAAGGGAGATAGCAACGTCGCCGTCATCCGCTTGTAAAACCTCGTATCCTTCGACCTCAAAATAGTCGGCAACCAACTCTCTCAAAGCCGGTTCGTCATCTGCAACGATAATCTTTTTACTCATATATTTTTAAACCGTCCTTTTTTCATTGTTTACGAGTATTATTATACTGCGGCTATTTTACGTTTTTATGGCAAAAAATATAAATAAACTGTGAACATCTCGTTAAAAATACACCTTATATGATTATATTATACATTATTATGCGAAATCTTCAATATTTTTTGCTTGACATTGAGTTTCGGTTGTGTTATTCTGTTAAAGCCGCATATTACGGGCTTTTATAAAAAAGTGAGTTTACTCCGCCCCTAAATAGCGAGACTATAATTAAGGCAGGTGCCAAAGAAATGTACGCAATTATCGTTACCGGAGGCAAACAGTACAAGGTAGAAAACGGAGATGTTATCTACATCGAAAAGCTGGATGTCAACGAAGATGAAACTGTTACCTTTGATAAGGTTGTCGCAGTTAATGATGACAACGGATTAAAGGCAGGAGCTCCCTACATCGAGGGTTGCACCGTAACAGGTAAGGTGCTCAAGAACGGTAAGGGAAAGAAGATCACAGTCTTCACCTACAAGCCGAAGAAGAGCGCTCGTAAGCTCGGTCATAGACAGCCGTATACAAAGGTACAGATCGAAGCTATCAACGCATAAGCTAAGAAAACAAGAAAAAATGACGAAGGCAACTTTTTATTTCGAAAACGAAAGTATAATCGGCTTTTTATTGGTCGGTCATACTGCTGACAACGACACCGAAGAGGGACGAATAATCTGTTCCGCAATTTCGAGTGCGACCTATATGGCGGCAAATACCGTCACCGAGATAATCGGAAACAAGGCGAAAATAGATGTCAGCGACGGAAAAATGAGCTTAAAATTAGCAAGGCCTTACCAGTCATCACAGAATGTATTGCAAGGGTTAAAGCTTCATTTAGAAGGACTTGCCGAGCAATACCACGATTACATTGCAGTTAACATGGAGGTGCAACACAATGCTTAAGATCAACATTCAGTTATTCGCTCATAAAAAAGGTATGGGTTCAACAAAGAACGGTCGTGACTCCGAGTCAAAGCGCCTCGGCGTAAAGCGTGCCGACGGTCAGACTGTACTCGCAGGTAACATTCTCGTTCGTCAGCGCGGTACCCATTTCCATCCGGGTAATAATGTTGGACGCGGCTCCGACGATACCCTTTTTGCCAAAATTGATGGCAAGGTTAAGTTCGAGACATACAGCGGCGGACGCAAGAGAGTTAGCGTTTACGCAGTAGAACAGTAATTTTATCTTATGACCTTAAAAAGTCTCGGGCATACTATGTCCGAGACTTTTCTTTTAAAGGAGAAACAATATGTTTGCAGATATTGCGACAATATTCGTAAAGGCAGGAAACGGCGGCGACGGAGCCGTCACCTTTCATCGCGAAAAGTACGTTGCATCGGGTGGACCTGATGGCGGCGACGGCGGAAAGGGCGGCGACATTATATTAGAGGTTGACGACAATCTCTCGACACTCGCCGATTTCCGATACAAGCGCAAATATTTTGCCGAAAACGGACAAAAGGGAAGCGGTGGTCGTTGCTATGGTAAATGGGCACCAAACCTGACCATAAAGGTGCCTCGCGGTACGGTCGTTTACGACAATGCGACCAATCGACTCATCGTCGATATGTCGGATAAGGAAACCTTCGTATTGGCAAAGGGCGGAAAGGGCGGCTTTGGCAACATCCATTTTGCCACCTCAACCCGTCAAACACCTCGATTTGCAAAGGCAGGAGCGCCCGGTGAAGAATACGAAATTCGCCTTGAACTGAAATTACTTGCCGACGTAGGTTTAATCGGCTTCCCGAACGTAGGTAAATCGACCTTAATTTCGGTAGTATCGATGGCAAAGCCGAAGATTGCGAATTATCATTTTACTACACTTACACCCGTTCTGGGCGTTGTTCGAATGGACGAAGAAAATTCGTTTGTAATGGCGGATATTCCCGGACTTATCGAGGGTGCAGGAGAGGGCATAGGACTCGGTCACGAGTTTTTGCGTCACGTTGACCGTTGCCGATTGCTCGTCCACGTTATCGACGCATCAGGAAGCGAAGGTCGCGATCCCATTGACGATTTTGAAAAAATCAATCGTGAGCTTGCCGTTTTGACGAGGGACTTGCCACCCGTCCTCAGATTGTTGCCGCTAATAAATGCGACCTCACCGACGAGGACAAAATTGCCGAATTAAAGGAATACTTCGATAAAAAGGGAATACCCTTCTTTCCGATTATGGCGCCGATTGCCGAGGGAACAGGCGAGCTAATCAATTACGTAGCTGCAGAACTTGCAAAGTTGCCGCCGATAAAGGTTTACGAATCGGAACCCGAGCCCGAACCTGACTATTCGAAAAAGACCGAACGCGATTTTTCTATTCGTAAGGAGGACGGAGTTTTCATTGTCGAAGCACCTTGGCTGCTTAAGGTTATGGAAACCATCAACCCCAACGAATACGATTCGCTTCAATATTTTGAGCGTGTGCTTAAAATGAGCGGAATTTTAGCCGCTTTGGTAAAGGCAGGTGTCCAGGAGGGCGACACCGTCAGCATTTACGACGTCGAATTCGATTACGTTCCCTAATTTTTGATAAAAGCTAAAAAAGGAGCTATACTAAAAAAATGCCCGAAATGACCAATCCCAATCAGCTCAGTCCTCTCACACTCGCGTTTATGGGCGATGCCGTTTACGAAATTCTCGTGAGAGAAAGCATCGTAACCGCCGCCAACCGCCAGTCGAAAAAACTGCATAACGAGTCGATAAAAATGGTTAACGCCTCAGCACAGGCAAAGGCGGCAGAATTCATTTTTGACCACCTCACCGACGAGGAAAAGGCGGTTTACAAGAGGGGGAAAAACGCTCACGTTGACCATTTTCCAAAAGGGGCAACACCCATGGAATACAATATGGCAACGGGACTCGAAGCACTTTTCGGTTGGCTCCATCTCTGCGGTAAAAGCGACCGCATAAACGAACTTTTTGACCTCATTAAAAATAAATAATCGCATAAAAAAGGATTGCAGTTTATTCGCTGCAATCCCTTTTTGTTATACTGCTTTAATTGTTGTTATGAGGGGGAGGTCAACCGAGCTTCCGCCGACCATAATTTCAAAGTCGCCCTTTTCAAGCACTCTTTCGAGGTTCTGCTCAACAACCTTTAATTCCTCAACGGGAAGGGTGAAGGAAACCGTCTTTTCTTCACCTGCGTCAAGCTCAACCCTTTCGAATCCTTTGAGCTCAAGAATCGGACGCATTACGGTACCCACAACGTCGTGAATATACATCTGTGCGATTTCGGTACCCTTTACCTTGCCGGTGTTTTTAATCTTTGCCGTTACGATAATTTCGCCGTCAGCTTCGGTGAATTCAGTTTTCGAAACCGAAAGATTACTGTACTCGAATGTAGTATAGCTTAAACCGAAACCGAAGGGATAAAGAGGTCCTTCCTCGATATCCTTATACTTATTATCGCCATGCCAACCGGGGAGATAATTGTAATAAACAGGCACCTGACCGGCTGTTCTCGGGAATGAAATGGGGAGCTTTCCACTCGGATTAACGTCGCCAAAGAGAATTTCTGCGGCAACCGTTCCGCCAACCATACCGCTGTTGAAGGTTTCAAGAATAGCGTTCATATTTTCGGCTTCCCAATTTATACAAAGCGGCTTTCCGTTAACCATGACGAGAACAATCGGCTTCTTTGTCTTTTTCAGTTCAATTAGAAGTGCCGTCTGCTCACCGGGAAGATCAAGTGTTGCTCGCGATTTGTATTCGCCGTTGAGCTCGATATAGTCACCCATAACGGCAATAATGAGGTCGCTTTCCTTTGCTGCTTTTATCGCGGCATTAAATCCGCGTTTGCCCGGCTTTTCAATGTCGCAACCCTTCTTATAAACAACCTCGATGCCGTCCTTTTTGGCGCGCTTTTTGATGCCTTTGAGCATGGAGGTTGCGGGCTTTCTATGTCCGTTTGCGGCGCCGCAGGACCAGTCGCCGTACTGCGCTTCGAGGTCGTCTGCGTTGGGACCGATAACGGCAATCTTGCGAACCTTTTTGGTGTTAATCGGGAGAATTCCGTCATTTTTGAGCAGTGTCATCGACTCTCTCGTGACCTCTAAATCCACCTCAACGTGCTCGTCACAGCAAATTTTACTGCGGTCGGGTTTTTCAAAGGGATGCTCAAAAAGCCCCATATCAAATTTTGCTTTCAGAATACGGAAAACTGAGTCGTCAATATGCTTCATATCAACCTGACCGTTTTCGATAAGCTTGAGGGTTGCGTCATAGAATTCCTCAGTCTGCATAATCATATCGTTACCTGCATCAATTGAAACTCGCGATGCATCCTCGAAATTATCACAAACCTTTTGATTATCAATCAGCGAGCGGACGTTTGCCCAGTCGGTGATGATAAATCCGTCGACGCCAACCTCTTCTTTCAGCACCTCGCGTAAAAGGCGTCGGTTGGAGTTCATCGGCACGCCGTCAACCGACTGATAGCCGGTCATATATGTCTTGCATCCTGCCTTTGCCGCCTTCTCAAATGGCGGAAGGAAGGTTTCTCTAATCATTCTTTCGCTGACCATACTGTCATAGGCGTCACGTCCACCGATCGACTCGCCGTAAGCTATGTAGTGCTTTGCACAGGCCATGATGCAGGTGTTATCAACGAAATTATTCTGATATCCGTCAACGATTGCGGCACCAAGCTCACCAATCAAATAGGGGTCCTCGCCAAAGGTTTCGTTAATTCGTCCCCAACGGGTGTCGCGACCGATACAGAAAACAGGGGAGAAGGTCCAATGAAGCGAATCGCAACGTACCTCGGTAGCCGAAACTCGACCGCATTTACGCATTGCTTCGCGGTCGAATGACTGAGCCATTGCTAGCTGCGTTGGGAAAACGGTAGCGTATTCGTTAAGCGCGTGTCCGTGAATACAGTCGATACCAAAGATGATGGGAATACCCAGACGAGTTTCATTAATAGCCGTTCTCTGCAATTCGTCGGCATTGTCACCAAGCACGTGCAGATAGGAGCCGAGTCCTTTTTTTGCCCATTCGAGCGCTTCCTCGCGGGTCATGAATTTATACGCGAGCTGCATCATCTGACCTACCTTTTCCTCGTTGGTCATGAGGGAAAGCAGGGCGTTTGCACGCTCGGTTGAAGTATATTTTGGATCCTTATAATCTATCATCATTAACCTCCATGATAAACAAATCATATAATATTATATTGTAAATACACCCTTCGGTCAACAATAATAATGTATTTTCAGAAATATTTTTGCCGCTGGGAAAATAAAATTACTTTACTTGCGGAATAAATTGTGGTATCATATAGATGAATATGTGTAAGGAGAATTGAAAAATGGCTAAAAAAGGCGAATTTTTAACATACAAGGGCCGTCCTCTCGTGCGTAAGGATAACGTAATCTATTACGGCGACATGGCCGAAAAATATGTCGTAATGTTACAGATTATGTCAACTAAAAAGGAGGGCGATATGGAGATTGCCGACAAGGTATCCATTCAGCTTATTGATACCGATCCCGATAAGCGCCCAAAGGAAAGAATTATCAAAAAGAGCGAAAAAACAGGTCTATATAACGCTATGGATATCGGCGCAATTTGGCTCGAAAGAGAACTATCGAAATAAGCAGAAAACAGCACAAGTTTATTAGCAAAAAATTTAATATGTCTTCGGGGCGAGGTGAAATTCCTCACCGGCGGTAAGGTTTTTACATTGTTTACGATGGATAAAGCCGTAGCCCGCGAACTGTGATGCGTCACAGCCGATTTGGTGAAAATCCAAAGCCGACGGTATAGTCCGGATGAAAGAAGATACATAGTTTTTTTTAGGATAAGTCACATGAATTGATTGTGTGATTATTATAAAAAAATTCAAGTACTCGCACCCTTTTATTTAAAAGGATGCGGGTATTTTTTATTATACAAACAAATCAATAGGAGAAATGTATTATGTCAACCAAAATCAATCGTAAATTATCATTCAAAGTGAATACCAGAAAGCTGGTTTTGACCGCCGTTCTTGGCGCAATAGCGTCTGTAATGATGATGGAACCTTTTAGTTTCCCGATTCCGATAATGCCAAGCTATATAAAAATGGATTTTTCCGAAGTGCCTGCACTTATAGCTTCATTCAGTATGGGACCGATAAGTGGAGCTGCCGTTTGTTTCATTAAGAATGTTATCAATGCATTTTTTTCTAAAACAGCTTGTATCGGAGAATTAAGCAATTTCTTACTTGGTGTAGCTTTTGTTGTGCCTGCAGGATATGTATATAAATTTAAGAAAAATCGAACCGGTGCAGTAATTGCCAGTATGACCGGTTCGGTCACAATGGCATTGACCGGCGTTGCGACAAATTATTTTATAATTTTCCCCCTGTTTTCGAAATATCTTATGCCGATTGAAAGCATTATCGGAATGTATCAGAAGATAATGCCTAGTGTTGATGGAATGTTAATGTGTCTCTTAATATTTAATTTGCCGTTCACCTTGGTTAAGGGCTTAATCGACTCTGCGCTTACCTTCCTCATTTACAAGCGAATTTCGCCGCTGATTAAGGGTAAGAGATGATTTTTAAAAATTGTTAATAATATAATTATAAATATATAATAAAATATTGATATTATTTACCTATCGTGCTATAATACTTTGTTAGAAAATGCTTTCGGTGATTTTGCCGATATTTTTTAGGTACGAGGGTGAATGATAAAATGCTATATTCAATTACAGGCCGATTGGTTTATGCCGACTCATCGTCAATAGCTGTCGAGTGTAATGGAGTTGCCTTCCGCTGTGCTGTGTCAATGAATACCTTACAACACATGCCACAGAGGGACAATACCGTTACAGTTTACACCTATCTCAATGTGCGAGAGGATGCGCTGGACCTTTTCGGCTTTTATAGTATCGACGAGCTGGACGTTTTTAAGCTTATTACGTCGGTCAGCGGCGTTGGGCCAAAGAATGCGATGGCAATTTTGTCCGAGTTTGAGCCGAATAAATTACGCGTAATAATTGCCAGCGGTGATGCAAAGAGCTTGACAAGAGCATCGGGCGTCGGTACAAAATTGGCACAGCGAATCATCCTCGAATTAAAGGATAAGGTCGGCTCATTAGTCGGCGACGATGAGGTTATTGGCGAGGTAGCGGCAGTCGGAGCAGTTTCGGCATCGCAGAATGCCGCCGATGCAGTAGCCGCACTCGTTTCGCTCGGCTATTCCCAGAGCGAAGCGTCCCTTGCGGTAGGTCGACTTGACAGTCAGCTTTCGGTCGAGGAACTTATAAAATCGGCACTCAAAGCAATGTCAAAATTCTAATTACAGGAGGAAAAAAGCTTGTCGGAACACGAAACAAATAACAGGTGGACGGCACCCGAATATGCCGAAGCCGATTCTGAAATCGAGCTTTCACTCCGCCCAAAAACGCTTGACCAATACATCGGTCAGGACATAGCAAAAGAGAATCTGTCGGTCTATATGAACGCGGCAAAAATGCGTGGCGAAACGCTTGACCATTGCCTAATTTACGGACCACCCGGACTGGGAAAAACTACTCTCGCAGGAATTATCGCCAACGAAATGGGCGTTAATCTTAAAATTACCTCGGGACCCGCAATCGAGCGTCCTTGTGACCTTGCGGCGCTGATGACCTCGCTTGACGAAGGGGACGTCCTCTTTATCGACGAGATTCACCGACTGCCAAAGATGGTTGCAGAGGTGCTTTATCCCGCGATGGAGGACTTTGCCATCGATATTATGGTCGGTCCTGCCCAGGCGAAGCATTCGATTCGACTCGATTTGCCTCATTTTACCCTCGTCGGCGCAACGACAAGGTCGGGTCAGCTTGCGGCACCCCTTCGCGACCGATTCGGCGTTCAACTTCGACTTGAGCTTTATACACCCGAGCAACTCGGCGATATCGTTATGCGCTCGGCAGGAGTGCTTCAAGTACCCATCGACCGTGACGGCGCTCTCGAAATAGCGTCAAGGTCGCGCGGAACACCCCGAATAGCCAACCGCCTTTTAAAGAGGACACGCGACTTTGCCCAGGTTTTGCGTGATGGCAGAGTTGACGAAGAGGTGGCGAGATATGCCCTCGAACAGCTCCGAATCGACGAGCTCGGACTTGACGATTTCGACCGCCGAATGTTATCAACTATTATCAGTTTTTATGGCGGCGGACCTGTCGGTGTCGAAACCTTGGCGGCTGCCCTTGGCGAAGAAGCCGTCACAATTGAGGATGTTTACGAGCCCTATTTAATGCAAATTGGATTTCTGTCACGAACTCCGCGTGGTCGTTGCGTAACAGCACTTGCTTACGACCATCTCGGAATAGAACAGCAGGGGCAGCAATCTTTATTTTAAATTTTAGTTAGATACCCACAATTCTTTATAATTTTGGAGGAATTTTTATGGCAAGAATGTTTGGAACAGATGGAGTAAGAGGCGTTGCTAATACCGAGCTTACCGTCGAACTCGCAATGGGGATCGGCAGAGCGACTGCTATGGTTTTAGCCGAAGAAGCAAAGAGACCGAAGGTGCTTATCGGTATGGATACACGTGCATCGGGTAATATGTTTGAATCGGCACTTGCCGCAGGACTTTGCTCGGTAGGCGCAGATGCCGTTCTGGTAGGAGTAGTGCCTACACCCGCAGTAGCTTATTTGGTTCAAAAATACGGCTGTGATGCAGGAATAATGATTTCGGCATCGCACAATCCTTGTGAATACAACGGAATAAAGCTTTTCAGCGCCGACGGATACAAGCTTCCCGACGAAATAGAGGACAAAATCGAGAATATCGTCACCCGTACCGATATCGGTCATCCTGCACCCACTCACGGGGAAGTAGGTCGTGTTTCTCGCGCCGAGGATGCCGCTGCCGATTACGTTGAATATGTAATTTCTACTACCGATTTGCGCTTTGACGGGATGAAGATTGCACTCGATTGTGCTAACGGTTCATCTTCCGTAACGGCAAAGGTGCTTTTCTCAATGCTTGGTGCCGAAGTTCACGTTATGTCTGATACTCCCGACGGAGTTAATATCAATGACGGCTGCGGCTCAACCCACATGGAGAATTTGCAGAAATACGTTCGCGAAAATGGAATGGACGGCGGTTTCGCCTTTGACGGAGATGCCGACCGTTGCCTTGCCGTTGACGAAAACGGCGAATTGATTGACGGAGATAAGATAATTGCAATTTGTGCCCTCGATTTAAAGGCAAGGGGACTTTTAAAGGATAACAAAGCGGTTGTTACAGTAATGTCTAATCTTGGATTTTTCCGCTTTGCCGACGATAACGGAATCATCGCTGAAAAGACAAAGGTAGGAGATCGCTACGTTCTCGAATGTATGAAGGAAAATGACCTCGCAATCGGTGGAGAACAGTCGGGTCACGTTATATTCTACAACCTCGCAACGACAGGCGACGGACAGCTTACAGCCGTCCAGTTCCTCGCCGCAGTAAAACGCGCGGCAAAGCCGTTTAGCGAGCTTGCAAAGGTAATGACTGTATATCCTCAGGTGCTTAAAAATATCGTAATCGATAATGATAAAAAGGATATGCTTTTTGAGGACGAGGATATTAAAAAGATTATTTTCGATACCGAGGTTGAGCTCGGAGATAACGGTCGCGTTCTCGTTCGCGCTTCGGGTACCGAGCCGCTTGTACGAGTTATGCTCGAAGGAAAGGATATTTCCGTTATTGAAGAAAAGGCAATGGCAATCTCTAACGTAATTGCCGACCGCTTGAACGGAAAAATTAAAGCATAAAGGATTGAAAAAAATTTGAGAGAAGTCAAAGGATTTGACGATTACGAGCTTATCGACACCTCGTGCGGAGAAAAGCTTGAACGCTGGAAGGATATAATTCTCATTCGTCCCGACCCGCAAATCATCTGGAATACCGAAAGGGTAAATCCGCTTTGGCATAATGCTCACGCGCGTTATCACCGCTCGTCATCGGGCGGCGGCTCGTGGGAAAGGTATAAGAGTGTACCTGATGTCTGGACGGTCAAATACCGCGATTTGCAGTTTAATTTAAAGCCGATGGGCTTCAAGCACACCGGACTCTTTCCCGAACAGGCGGTTAACTGGGATTTAATGAGCGATATGATTGACCGCCGCGTCAGAAAGGGCAAGGAGGTAAAGGTACTCAACCTCTTTGGCTACACGGGTGCGGCTACACTTGCCTGTGCAGCGGCAGGAGCCAACGTAACCCACGTTGACGCGTCAAAGGGAATGGTTTTGTGGGCAAAGGATAACGCGGTGGCAAGTCGCCTTGCCGATAAGCCGATTCGTTGGCTTGTCGACGATTGTAAAAAGTTTGTACTGCGCGAAATTCGTCGCGGAAACAAGTATGACGGAATAGTAATGGACCCTCCGTCTTATGGACGAGGACCGGGCGGAGAGGTATGGAAAATCGAGGAACAGTTGTGGGATTTGCTTACCGTTTGCAGTCAAATTCTCACCGACGAGCCCCTCTTTTTTCTGCTGAATTCCTATACAACCGGACTGTCACCGAGCGTAATGAAATATATGCTTGCTTCGGTAATAGCAAAGGGTAGAGGCGGCTCTGTCACCTGTGACGAAATTGGACTCCCCGTTACCGATAGCGGACTGGTACTCCCTTGCGGAAATACTGCCGCTTGGCTTAATGAAGATTAAAAGGAAGAATCGATTTTGGATAATATAATCGAACTGGATAACGTCGTTTTTGATTATTCCGACGAAAATGATAATCCCGTAACCGTACTGAACGGAATCTCGCTCAGTATCAAGCGTGGCTCGTTTACGGCGGTGCTCGGGCATAACGGCTCGGGAAAGTCCACAATGGCAAAGCTGTTTAACGCGCTCGAACATCCGTCGAGCGGCACAGTGACGGTCAACGGAATGGACACCGCCGACCAAAAGTATGAATTCGATATCAGAAAAACGGTCGGAATCGTCTTTCAGAATCCCGATAACCAGATTGTTGCATCAATCGTCGAGGAGGACGTCGCCTTTGGTCCCGAAAATCTCGGCATTGAGCCCAAGGAGATTAGAAAAAGGGTGGATGAAGCGTTAAAGGCGGTCGATATGTACGAATACCGCGACCACGCACCATTCAAGCTTTCGGGAGGACAAAAGCAGCGAATCGCCATCGCGGGAATACTTGCAATGCAGCCCGAATGTATCGTTCTCGATGAGCCGACGGCTATGCTCGACCCAAAGGGACGTCGCGAGGTTATCGAAACAGTAATGCGACTGAATAAAGAAAAGGGAATGACGGTCGTTCTGATAACTCATTTTATGGACGAGGCGGCTATTGCCGACCGCGTGGTAGTTATGGACGACGGTAAATTCATACTTGACGGTACTCCCGTTGAGGTTTTCGGTCACGTAAAGGAACTTAAAGCGGTTGGACTCGACGTACCGCAACCAACCGAGCTCGTCCAGCTTTTAAAGGACGAGGGAATCGACATCCAAACCGATATAATCGATGTCGACGGATGTGTAAATGCGCTTATGAAGGCGCTCAACTTGGAGGAAAAATAATTGTCTATTCTCAAAGTAGAGGGATTGACCTACATCTATGGCGAAGGGACACCCTTTCGCATAGCGGCAATCACCGACGTAAATTTTGAAATAAATTCACCCGGACTGACCGCCATAATCGGTCACACAGGTTCGGGTAAATCAACGCTTATTCAGCACCTTAACGGACTGATAAAGACCGAACCGGGACACGTTTTTGTTGACGATGTTGACATTTGGGCGAATGAAAAGGAAATTCGCGACGTAAGGTTTAAGGTGGGACTCGTTTTTCAGTATCCCGAATACCAGCTTTTTGAAGAAACGGTAGAAAAGGATATTGCCTTTGGACCGCGAAATATCGGGCTCGACGAGGACGAAATTCAGCAGCGTGTCGTCTGGGCGGCAAAAAAGGTCGGTCTTTCTGACGAATTGCTTAAAAAATCTCCGTTCGAACTTTCGGGCGGGGAAAAGAGACGAGCCGCAATCGCAGGAGTACTTGCGATGAAGCCGAGGGTGCTTATTTTAGACGAGCCGACAGCGGGACTCGACCCAAAGGGCAGGGATATGCTGCTTGACTGCATCGTCGAATATCAGAGAAGTGAAAACGCCGTTGTTCTCCTTGTTTCTCATTCGATGGAGGACGTCGCCAGAGTAGCCGATAACGTGCTTGTAATGAATGGCGGTCGCCTTGCCATGTTTGGCAAAACGCAGGAGGTCTTTTCACGCGGAAAAGAGCTCGAAAAAATGGGACTTGCCGTTCCAAGCATTATGAAAATTGTGTCTGGCTTGCGTGAAAAAGGGGTAGATTTACCCGACGGAATTTTAAACGTCACCGATGCAAAGGATGCGCTTTTGCACCTTTTGAAAGGCGGTGAGCCGAATGCTTAATAATATCACAATCGGTCAGTATTTCCCGGCAAAATCGGTCATTCACCGAGCCGACCCGAGAATAAAAATTCTGGTCACCTTACTGCTAATCGTCACGCTGTTTATGGCGGGTAATTTCACCGCACTCTTACTTTGCGGCGGCTTTACGATTTTATCGGTTTTGCTGACTAAAATTCCGCTCAAAATGTATCTAAAAACTCTAAAAGCGATATGGATGATTTTATTTTTCACCGCCATACTGAATATATTTTATTCTACAGGCGATGGTGACCCTCTGTTTAAATGGAGGTTTATTTCCATCTATTCCGAGGGAATCGAGAGGGCTGTTTTTATCGCTATACGAATACTTTTACTTTTGATAATCAGCTCGGCTCTCACATATACAACCTCACCGAGCGAGCTTACCGACGCGATTGAGCGACTATTAAAACCGCTTAAATTCATCGGTCTCGGCGGTGCAGTGCACATTTTTGCGATGATGATGTCGATTGCGCTCCGATTTATTCCAACGCTCATTGAGGAAACGGATAAAATTATGTCGGCGCAAAAGGCACGTGGAGCCGATATGGAATCGGGCGGCCTTTTAAAGAGGGCAAAGGCGCTTATTCCCATAATGGTACCGCTTCTCAGCTCGTCTGTACGCCGTGCAACCGACCTTGCCGAAGCGATGGAATGCCGTTGCTACAATGGCGGAAAGGGACGCACTAAGTTAAAACAGCTCCATCTCGGTATTAGGGATTGGCTGATTCTGTTTTTTGCCGCTTTATTGCTTGCGGCAGTAATTGTTTTGAATACTCTGCCCGTAATTTAATCGGGTGTAAAAAAATATGATGGGAGGTGCTTTTTTTGCGACGTGTAATGTTAAAATTACGCTACGATGGCGGTGCATACCACGGCTGGCAGGTGCAGAATAATGCCACGTCGGTTCAAACCGTGTTGCAGAATGCGGCCGAAATGGTTTTGGGCAACCGCCCGAATATCACCGGTTGCAGTCGCACCGATGCAGGTGTCCACGCTAATATGTTCTGTTGCCATCTGGATATAGAAAAAAGCATCTCTGACGACCGCTTGATTGCGGCGCTTAACGCCCATTTGCCTAATGATATTGCCGTTTTCGAATGCAAAACGGTGGATAACGATTTCCACGCCCGATACAGCGCAGTGGGAAAGAATTATGTTTATAAAATTTATTCGAGCCCGTACAGAAATCCTTTTTACGAGGGCTACTCTTTGCACGTAAAGAATGGTATTGACGTCGAACTGATGAATGCTGCGGCGCAGAAATTTGTCGGTAAATACGACTTTTCTGCCTTTTGCTCGTCGGGCTCATCGGTAAAGGATACCGTCCGTCACGTAAAAAACGCCGAGGTAAGAAAAAACGGCGATATGGTCGAATTTTCGGTCACTGCCGATGGATTTTTATACAATATGGTTCGCATAATGGTTGGCACCTTGCTCTATGTTAACGAAGGGAAAATAAAGGTGGACGATATTACGAATATTATCGAATCGCGCGACAGGAGTCGAGCAGGAAAAACCGTATCACCGAGCGGATTATATCTTAATGAAGTTTATTACGAATGATAGAAAGGTGGGTGACAGATAGATGGAATATCAGCGCAAAAAGGTTGATAAAATAAAGGCACAAAAGCCGCGCGAAAAGGACGAGTTAAAGGCGAATAAAGTACGCCGACCGATGCGTCCTCGATCCGAACCGAAAAAGAATAGAGACGTTGGCTTTGACGTTGAGGATATTCCAATGTCACCGAAAAAAAGCAGCGATATTTTAACCGAAAACGCTGCTAACGAACCCGCACATCGCGATATCAAAATAGGCAGACGCGAGGTAAAAAAAGCCAATACCGAACCGACTGAAAATGTCGATTTACGCGTAATCATCGGCGGCAAACTGCAACGATTAAAGGAACGCAAAAAAACGCTTATAATAATGGCAGTTGCGCTTGTAATGGTGCTTTCGATATTTATCGCGGCGATAGCAACCCCAGCCAATTTGTTTGAACTGATGCAAAATAACTTGACGCTATGGGGAAAGGGAAGCGGAATGCCCTGCGAGGTTGGCGGTTCGGCAACCTTGGATATAAAAACGAGGGACAATACTATTTTTGTCCTTACCGATACACGAGCATACGTCTATAATCGGACGGGAAAGCAGGTTCAGTCGATTCAGCACGGTTATTCGAATCCCGAACTGTACGTTTCCGATTCGCGTTCACTTGTCTATGACCGAGGTGGCGTAAAGCTCCGCGTCGACACCCTCAATACAAACATTGCTAATAAATCCCTTTCTGAAAAAATAACTACCGCCACACTTTCTGACAGCGGTAGAGTCGGTATCATAACCGAAGGGGTAAAATCGGTATCACAATTTGTCGTTTCGGACGAGTCTTTTACCGAATTTTCTGCTTGGGCATCGACCGAGCGCTTGACCGCCGTTGCCCTCAGCCGATTTGGCGACACTGCCGCTGTGTCGGCGGTAACTTCGGCGTCGGGCAATTTTAAATCAATCGTTTACCTGCTCGACATTTCTGACGAAAAAATTACCGAAATTGATAGAATTGAATTCGATTCAACGCCGATAGTCACACTTCAAACGGTGGGCGACCGAGTAATTGCCGTCGGTACCGATTTTATAAGCAGCTTTGAATTTGACGGCAGCGGAAAGATTGAGAAACCCATCAACTATTTAAAACACGTCAAATTCGAGAATGACCGTCAAATTCTCGTTTCAAACAGCCCGTCAAACAACGTGCAAAAGACGCAAATAACCCTTTTTAACAACGAACTTGAAGAAAAGAAAATGGTTACAGTAACGGGAAATTGCGATAACGTCAGTCTTTGCGGAGACGGAATTTCGGCACTTTTCGGCAATTCGCTCGTTATGTATGATAAAAACGGTAAAGAAATAAATAGCAAAAACGTAGGATATGAGGGAATAAAAATCGCTTCATATAGGGACGGAACGGCGGTTTCGGCCGATATGAAGCTGGATTATTACGAATACGGAGCGGATGAGTGATGAATCTTTCGATTATTCTTGATATTCTCATTTTGGCAATAATTGCGTTTTTTATCGTTTTATCGTCAAAGCAGGGCTTTGTAAAGACCTTTATCAGCTTTGTCGGATGCATTGCCGCCCTTGTTTTAAGCATTGTTCTTTCATGGGTAGTTTCGGATTTGATTTATGGTAGTTTTGTTCGACCGAGCTTAGTTTCGAACGTCGAGGAGTACCTCGATTCAAAGACCTTTGTTTCGGTTGCCGAAATGCTCGACCAAGCGACCGAGGCCATGCCGGAATTTATTGTAAAAATGGCTGATTCGAGGGGCGAAACGCAAAACGTCGAAATAGCAAAGGAAATCTCGATGTCAAAGAGAAGCCCGTCGGAAATAGTCGTCGATACCATAGCAAAGCCGGTTGTAACCGGAATAATTCAGACCCTTTCGATGATAATTATATTCATTCTGGGTATCATTGTCGTAAGGTTGCTTGCCCGATTTTTTAATAAAATGTTTTCCGGGAAGTATCTCGGTACGCTGAATGGATTTTTAGGTGGAATAATTGGCATACCAAAAGGGATTATTTTTGCCGTGCTGGTTGCGTGGGTAATAGGATTTTACCTATCGACGAGCGATGGCGGATTATTTTCCATAACCCAGGAAATGACCGAAAGCACATATCTTTTCAGGATTTTAAATTCATTTAACCCGCTTATAAAATAAAAGGAGAATAAAAAGCAAATGAAACCGATATTCACCATTCCGAATATTTTGTCAATGATAAGAATATGCTTAATTCCGTTTATAGTATGGTATTACTTTGACACGACAATCGAATACAATCTCTTGATTGTAACCGGTTTGGTTATGTTTTCGGGATTAACCGACGTTGTTGACGGATTTATTGCGCGTCGCTTTAATATGATTTCCGACGTGGGAAAGATACTCGACCCGATAGCCGACAAGCTGACTCAGGCATCGGTGGTGTTCTGCCTTTGCACAAAGCATACTGTGCTTATCCCTCTCGTTATCATAATCGTAATTAAGGAATTGTTTATGCTTATCGGCACACTTGTAATACTTAATGACGTAGATGCCGAGACACCTTATGCACGCTGGTGGGGAAAGCTTGCAACGGTGGTGCTTTATGCTCTAATGGTGCTTGTAATTATCAGCGACTATTTCGGTGGATTTATACCTGATATTGTTATCACTTTCCTGTCATCTATCGCAATTGCATTTGTTTTCTTTGCATTTTTAAGCTACCTCAATATATTCTTTAAAAAGGATAATAAATAACTTTCTTGCTTTCCGTATGAAGCAAAGCGTTATCAATTCCATACGGAGAAACGGTGATAAATTTCAATGTTCCAAGTTTGTTCAAAATGTAAACAGAGACCCGCTGTGGTCAGAATAATAAAAAAAGAAGGGGACAAACAGCACGACGAGTGGCTGTGTCTCCAATGTGCCAAGGAAATGGGCTTTAATCCTCTCGAAGGAATGATGAAGGGTATGAACCTTTCAGAAGAGGATATTGAAAATATGACAAATGAGCTTATGGGCAATATGAGTGAGCTTATGAATCCCGATGAAATCGAGGACGGAGAGGACTCATTCGAGCCGGGTGGAGCTATGCCATTTCCTTTTATGAATAATATTATGGGCGGTGAAACTGCCGAACCGACCGAAAAGGCGGATAAAAGCACCGACAAAAAAGCCAAAAAGGATAAGAAAAAGAAAAAAATGATTGGCGCATACTGTACCAATCTTAATTCACGCGCAGCTCTCGGCGAAATTGACCGCATAATCGGACGTGACCGCGAGCTCGAAAGGGTTATCCAGATTCTGTCCAGAAGGACAAAGAATAATCCTTGCCTTATCGGTGAGCCGGGCGTAGGAAAGACCGCAATTGCCGAAGGACTTGCACTTCGCATTGTTTCGGGTAATGTTCCCGCTCGTCTGCTTGACAAGGAAATTCATCTTTTGGACCTGACCGCTCTCGTTGCAGGAACACAGTTCAGAGGTCAGTTTGAGGCGAGGGTAAAGGGACTCATCGACGAGGTGAAGGCGGATGGAAACATCATCCTCTTCATCGACGAGGTTCATAATATGGTTAGCACCGGCGACAGCGAGGGTACGATGAATGCCGCCAATATGCTCAAACCTGCCTTGTCGCGTGGTGAAATTCAGGTTATCGGCGCCACCACCTTCAAGGAATACCGAAAATATATCGAAAAGGATGCCGCGCTTGAGCGACGCTTTCAGCCGGTGACCGTCGAGGAGCCGTCAATTTCGGACACAATCACCATGTTAAAGGGTGTAAAGGATTACTACGAGGGATTCCACGGCGTAACCCTTTCGGACGCTATGATTTCGAGCGCAGTTATCCTTTCTGAGCGATATATAAACGAGCGATTTTTACCTGATAAGGCAATTGACCTGCTCGATGAGGCCTGTGCCGCCGCGTCACTTCGTAATAAGGCGGCTGACAGCTTGTTAAAGGCGCAAAAGAAACTCACCGCATTGAAGGAAAAAGAGAGCGAACTTACTTCCGATGCCGAGAATATTGACTTTGAAGCGGTTGCAAACGTTCGATTCGAAATAGCAAAGCTCGAGGACGAGAGCAAGGGATTCGAAAAGGATGCTGCTGACAATGCCGTGACCGACGATGATTTGGCGGCGGTAATCGAGCTTTGGACGGGAATTCCTGCCGCAAAGGTAAAGGAATCAGGACTGAGAAAACTGTCATCACTCGAAGAAACGCTTAAATCAAAGATTATCGGTCAGGATGACGCGATTAAGGAGATATCTGCAGCCGTACGCCGTTCACGAGTGCAAATCAGCCCCAGAAGACGACCTGCGTCCTTTATTTTCGTTGGCCCGACGGGAGTGGGAAAGACTGAGCTCGTCCGTCAGCTTGCGGCTGAACTTTTTGACACACCGGAGTCACTTATTCGCCTCGATATGTCGGAATATATGGAAAAGCATTCTGTATCGCGACTCATCGGAGCACCTCCCGGATACGTCGGCTACGACGAGGCAGGACAGCTCACCGAAAAAATTCGCAGAAAGCCATATTCGGTTATACTTTTTGACGAAATTGAAAAGGCACATCCCGACGTGCTGAATATACTTTTGCAGGTGCTTGACGAGGGACGAATCACCGACGCCCAGGGCAGAACGGTCAATTTTGAGAATACGATAATCGTTATGACCTCGAATGCAGGGAGCGAGAAAAAGGGCGGCTCACTCGGCTTTGGAAAGACCAGCATGGACCTTAATAAAGAAAAGGTTATGAAGGCGCTTGAGGAGTTTTTACGCCCTGAATTTATCGGTCGAATTGACGAAATAATCGTGTTTAATCAGCTTTCTGTCACCGATTACGAAAGTATTGCGGCGCTTATGCTTGGCGAGCTTTCGCCCGTCCTTGCCGAAAAGGGAATTGACTTTACATTTGATTCGGACGTTTGCGCAAATCTGGCAAAGAGAGCCCACGAAAATTCGATACGAGGAGCGCGTGATTTACGCCGTCTTATCCGCAAGGATGTCGAGGATAAAATAGCCGAAATGCTTGTCGAGCGTCAGGATGAACAGATAACAAAGATAAAGGTAATCATCGAGGACGAAAAAGTAACGGTAATCGGATTATAAAAAATACAACCAAAGTTGTATTGAAAGGTTAACCCGTTTGTGCGAAAATATTTGTCAGTGAGTTTTTTCGGAGGCGGTATAAACCTTGTATAGTCTAACCAGTAAAATTATCGAAATCGAGGGAAAAACCGCCGTCACCTTTGGTATATACTGTGGTACGGTTTCGATTGATGATGTATCAGCCGATAGGGCGGAAATGGTGAACTTTATTGATAAATGCAATCGGCTGGAACTTTCACCAACCCATCTCTTTGAAGTTGTCGAGGATTTTCTCAATGAATAATAAAAAAGCAGTCTGTGCTTGTTACACAGACTGCTTTTCTATTTTTAGCTTTCCGTCGTCCATCCGGCAGGTAATTGTATCGCCTTTATTTATCTCGCCCGCCAAAATCATTTCGCTCAATTCGTCCTCAACCGTTCTTTGTAAAAGGCGATTAAGCGGTCTCGCGCCGTATGCCTTGTCAAATCCGTTTTTTACAAGATGGGCTGTGATACTATTATCAAATTCTGTATCTATACCGATGGATAAAAGTCGATTTTTGAGTAACAGGAGCAGTTTTTCTGCAATTTTTGTCATATCCTCGCTTTTTAGCGTTTCGAATATAATTATATCATCCACTCGGTTCAAAAATTCGGGGCTGAATGTCCTTTTCAGCTCGTCTGTTACCGATGATTTTATGAATCCTGACGGGTCCTGTTCACCGAAACCAAAAGCTCGTTTTTCGGTAATACTTCTCGCCCCGATGTTTGAGGTCATTATAATAATTGTATTTTTGAACGAAACCTTGCGACCTTGCGAATCGGTCAGTATACCCTCGTCGAGAATTTGCAAAAGCAGATTAAAAACGTCGGGATGCGCCTTTTCAATTTCGTCAAAAAGTATAACCGAATATGGCTTTCTGCGGATTTTTTCTGTGAGCTGTCCTGCCTCGTCGTAGCCGACGTATCCGGGCGGAGAGCCAATGAGTTTCGATACCGATTGCTTCTCCATATATTCCGACATATCGAGTTTAATAATGGTGTTTTCAGAGCCAAAAACCACCTCGGAGAGAGCGCGGCAAAGCTCGGTCTTTCCAACTCCCGTCGGACCGAGGAAAATGAAGGACCCAATCGGTCTTTTCGGGTCGCTGATTCCCGACCTGCCGCGTCTTACAGCCCGTGCCACAGATGATACGGCTTTTTCCTGACCGACAACCCGCTTTTGAAGTTCGCTTTCGAGTTTTAAGAGACGCCGTCCTTCCTCCTCGGTTAATCTGCTAATCGGGATTTTTGTCCACTGGGCAACCGTTTCGGCAATATCGGTTGATAGTACGGCACCCGAGCTGTGTTCGCGATTTTCGTGCCAGGTGCTTTTGAGTAAGTCAAGCTCGTTTTGCTTTTCGTTTTCCTTGTCGCGAAGTCTTGCCGCCTCCTCGAAATTCTGTAATTTTATTGCCGACATTTTTTCGTCACAAATATACTTGATTTCGTCCTCAATTTGTTTTAAATCAATGGGCGCAGTTATCGAACGAAGTCGAACTCTTGCCGCTGTTTCGTCAATGAGGTCAATTGCCTTGTCGGGCAAAAATCGGTCGGAAATATATCTATTTGACAGCTCGACGGCGGCGGTTATCGCCTCGTCGTCTATTCTTACCTTGTGATGTGCTTCGTACTTGTCGCGTAGCCCCTTTATTATTTTTATCGTTGCCTCTTTGCTCGGCTCGTTTATGCTGAGTGGCTGAAATCGTCTTTCGAGCGCGGCGTCCTTTTCGATGAATTTGCGGTATTCGCTGAGGGTTGTTGCGCCTATAACCTGAATTTCACCACGCGATAGGGCGGGTTTTAGCATATTGGCGGCATCGGTTGAGCCCTCAGCAGAACCGGCTCCGACAATGGTATGAATTTCGTCGATAAAGAGGATTATATTTCCGTCCTTTTTGACCTCGTTTACGGTGTTTTTTATCCGTTCCTCAAAGTCACCGCGATATTTCGTCCCTGCAACCATAGACGTCAGGTCAATGGAAATAATCCGCTTATCTTTTAGAATTTCGGGTACGTCATTTTCGGCGATTTTCAGCGCAAGTCCTTCTGCAACAGCTGTTTTTCCGACTCCTGCTTCTCCGATTAGGCAGGGATTGTTTTTGCTTCGTCTGAGCAGAATTTGTATCAGTCGGTCGATTTCTTCCTCTCGCGAAAATACGGGGTCGAGAAGCCCTGCCTTCGCCTTTTTTGTCAGGTCGGTGCCGAATTGGTCGACCAGCGGAGTTTTACTCTTTGCGCTATCCTTTTCTTGCGGTGAAAAACCGCCCGAAGCCGATTGCGAAATTTTAACAAGGTCGTTCAGTAGCTTTTCGGTGTCGATTCCCGACGATGCAAGGAATTTCACCGCGTAGTTTTCATTTTCGCTCAGTATGCTGATGAGAATGTGCTCGGTGCCGACAAACGAGTTGCCCATCTGTCTCGCGGTGGTAATGGACAGCTCTATAATCTTTTTTGCCCGTGGTGTAAATCGGTCGGGGGTCAAAAGTGTCCTTCCGCCGATGCCAACCGTTTGCTCCAATAATTTTTCAATCTGCTCGGCGGTAATGCCTTTTTCCTTTAAAATACTAGCGGCAATACCTCCACCTTCGCGTAGAATTCCGATAAGCAGATGTTCACTACCAATATAAGTGTGTCCCAGATTTTGCGCCGAATCAATGGCGAGATTGAGCGCAATATTTGCCTTTGCCGTAAACCCGTTGAATTTAAACATAAAAAATCCTTTCGTCGCGTCGTTAATTATATTTTAGTCGGGCGACAGAAATTTTATGCGAAAGTGAACTCGACCCTTGTAACCAAAAAGCGAAAATTACATAGAATGATGGTGAAGGTTGGTACAGCAAAAAGCTGTACGGTCGAAAGGGGGATAGAACGATTATGTGTAATAACGGTTTATTTGGTGGCGGCTGCTGCACTTGGATAATTATCCTTATCCTTATCTTCGCTTGCTGCGGAAACGGCTTCGGCACAAATACTACTTCCGGCTGCGGATGCGGCTGCGGTTGCAACAATGACTGCTGCTAATCCCTTTTGGTAGTAAAAAAATCCGATGCATTCATTTGCATCGGATTTTTTTGTTTATTATGATTTTTCCTTGATTTCTTTTAGCGCTTTTGCAAGCTGGTCGGGACATGAGGTTGTTTTGAATCCGCAACGGATATTTTCGAGCCGGCTTATAACCTCGTCAATTTCCATTCCGACAACGAGCTTTGAAATTCCCGAGGTATTTCCGTTACAACCGCCGAGAAATTTCACATCTTTTACAATATTATTCTCAACTTCGATTGTTATGCTTCTGGCGCAAACTCCCTTTGTTGTGTATGTATATGTCATAAGTAATTCTCCTTGTTGATTTTTATTTATTATATCATTTTCTATGAATTTTACAAGTCACTTTATGTTACAAAAATATCATAAGTTGATAAATCTAAAATAATGTGGTATTATATTGTCAGTTTATGATAAGGAGGCGTGTGATTTTATGAAGAGAATTGTTTCGGCTTTGGTATCGATTTTGCTTTTGTTGTCGCTTGTTTCGTGTACCGAGCCGTCAAATTCGCCTCACACCGATTCCAATTTATCCGAGCTTATTTCGTCGGACGAGCTTTCGAGTGAAGCTACCTCGTCAGAAATTGACGAACGTTATGAGGGAATGATTCCGCGTACTGATGTTTCGCTAAATAAAATGACCATCGAGAATGTGTTTTATTCTACCGCCGAGGTTACCGATATATGCCTTATCGACGTTTCCGAGCTTGATGCCGATACGGTCGAAACACTCCGTTCGCTTCAAGGATTGGTAGCGCGAAATTTAGGTGGTGCAATATATCTGCATAGCGGAAGCGCCGCTGACGAATTTTGGCTGGAATACTGTTCAACCGAATACGGTTTTTATTTTAAGAGGACAACCCCTGCCGATGCAATAAAGCGCTTTTCGAAGTATATAAAGGGAGCGATAATTTATTCGGATGATACTCCCTATGAGTACACTGTTGCTAATAACGTTGCCATTCAGTCGGAGTATCTCGTCGTGACTGAAAATTCGGTTTCGCTTGTCAACTCCGTTCTTTCAAATAAGCCGCTTATTGACATTCGAAAGCAGTTTGAAAACAAGAGGGAAGCGTATGATTATATTATTGAAAATTGTTTGCCCTCATCTTCCATTCGCTTTCTCGGTTTTGCAGGTAAGGGTACGGCATTTGCCGACTATCTTTACGCGATAAAGGCGCTTGTTTTGGATTTCGATTTTTCTGAGGAATGGGAAACCGAAATGCTGTCACATTTAGTCGGACGCCCCGACTGGTACGATGTTTCCTACGTCTTTACCGACCGCAATTTGAGCACAGCTCTTGTCAATACATTCAGCGCTAGCGGATTTGGAATAATTAACGCGGGTAATTTCACCAATACGACCCTTTTGGCTTCGGCGTCAATCGAGTATTCGAGTAATAATACAAAGTACGAGAATAAAAAACTTGACAAGAATATGATTTACGCGTCCATTCATTACAACGTTGATTCGCTGTCCGACGTTCAGCGTACGGCCTACACCGTTTGGAGCCATAAGAGTACTAATTCTGCAATATCGGTCGAGTTTTATCCCGTTCTTTACGAAATTGCACCGCCGATTGCAAAATGGTTTAGACAGAATAGAACTACCAACGATATGCTCGTTTCTGCCGACTTGGGATGCGGACTTGCCAATTTAAGCGTAATGGACCCGACCACCGCAATCAAATTCAGAAAGATTAACGAGTATTTCCTCAAAATGTGCGGAATAGACGTGGTCAGCGACGGTCAAAAGGTGTATACGCTGAGCAGCTTTAACGATATGCTTGACGGACTCGTTACTCCCGAAACCGAAAGCAATATTACCGCGTCAATGAGTTTCGTCGATGTCGAAGGATTCGAAAACTGGATTTCAAATGCTGAGCCGATTTCGAATGCACCCATGTACTTTTTAATCGACCTGTCGGCAACCAATTTTACCGGATATGAGTTTGTTCAGGTGGATAAGATTGTAACAAGGATTTTAAAGAATAAAAAGGACGTTATCAAATTTGTCCACGTAAAGAATATTTTGCAGTATATGTGATGAAAAAAACAGCTCTCGGTCAAACTTTAACCGAGAGCTGTGATTATTTATTTTATAATCAATAGTTTTCTGCGTGAATTTCAAAGAAACTCTTTGGATGTGCACATGTGGGGCAAATTTCGGGCGCCTTCGTGCCAACAATGATGTGACCACAGTTGCGGCATTCCCAAACCTTGACCTCGCTCTTTTCAAATACGGCGGCGGTCTCTACATTTTTGAGAAGGGCTCTGTAACGCTCCTCGTGATGCTTTTCGATAGCGGCTACGAGACGGAATTTATGAGCCAATTCCTTGAATCCTTCTTCTTCGGCTGTTTTGGCAAAGCCCTCGTACATATCGGTCCATTCGTAGTTTTCGCCTTCGGCTGCGGCGGCAAGGTTAGCGGCAGTATCGCCGAGACCTTCGAGCTCCTTGAACCATAATTTTGCGTGTTCTTTTTCGTTTTCGGCGGTTTTCAGAAAGAGTGCGGCAATCTGCTCATATCCTTCTTTTTTTGCGACAGAAGCGAAATATGTGTATTTATTTCTGGCTTCTGATTCGCCTGAAAATGCGGCTCTGAGATTCATTTCAGTTTTTGTTCCAGCGTATTTGTTCATTGTTCATTGCTCCTTAATTGAATTTAACTATATTATACAATATGATTATTTGGTTTTCAAGCGGTTTATATTCATTTTATGTGAGCATATTTTCATCTTTTTTTCAGAAAATAAATATAAAATTACATTTTTGAGGTGTAAAATGTGTACTGCATTAGGGTTTAAAACTGATTTTGGATGCTTTTTTGGACGGAATATGGATTTATCATACTCTTTTAATCAGTCGCCGATTTATTTGAATAAGGGCTTTCGCTACCTGAACCCTGTCACAAATGAAACGATTGCACTTAACAGGTCGATAATCGGTATGGGCACAGTTATTGACAGTCATCCGGCCTTTGCGGAAGGGATGAACAGCGACGGACTTGGTTGTGCGGGTCTCAATTTTTCCCGTTACGCGTACTATGAAAAAAACGCACTCGACGGTAAAATCAATTTAGCGCCATACGATTTTATTTTGCACGTGCTGTCGAATTTTTCGTCCGTCGCTGAGGTGAAGGAAAACCTGCCGTCAATTGAGCTTGTCAGTGTCCCGATAAACAAAGATACCCCGATTGCAACACTCCATTGGATGATATGCGACAGAACCGGAGCATCAATAGTTGTCGAAAGGACTAAAAATGGCTTAACTTATTACGATAACCCTGTCGGAGTAATGACAAATGACCCTACCTTCGATTGGCATTTAACAAACCTCAACGAATATATTAAAATCAGCCCGTTTGACTGCAACCCGACTGTGTGGAGCAACCACCAACTGAAAGGGCTCGGTGTAGGGAACGGCACGCTGGGTTTACCGGGAGATTTTGAGTCGGTTTCGCGCTTTGTTCGAGCGGCTTTTTTGCGCTCAAACCTACCCGAAATAGATTGCGAAAATGATGCACTTTCAGCTTTTTTTCACATACTTGATAATGTAGCGATGCCAAAGGGAAGCGTAATCGTAGAAGGGAATAGGGCGTCGTACACCCTTTATTCCTCGTGTATGAATCTCGATAAGGGAATATATTATTTCAGAACCTATCAAAACAGCCGGATTTCAGCAATAAATATGAATAGCGTCAATGAGGAAATAAAATTATTTGATTATGATACTGCGCAGGATATAACTTACCTGAATTAGCACGGTTATATTTCTAAAAAACTTTTAATTTCGGCTAACCTTTCGGTTGCAATTTTTCTGCCGATTTCATATACAGCAGTCAATGCTTTTGGGTCCTTTTCGGTCCTTTTTATCGGCAAGGCGGCTTCGGGTCGAATGACCAATATTGAGCCGTCCTTTTCTTTTTGATCAATATATTCGAGTGTTTCGTTGTAGGTTTCGTGCCGATTTTTCATAATTTCAATCAGTTTTGGGTACCTTCTGTATTTGAGTTTAACGAGCGGTATAATGCCGCTCTTTTTCTTTCTGTAATTCTTTGGTCGGGTGAGGATAACAATGTTTTTATTATAGCATAAATTTTCAAAAAAGCGAAGTGGGATAGCATCGGAAATTCCGCCGTCAAGTAATTTCAGTCCATCTATTTCGACTATTTGCGACACCATCGGCATTGAAGCAGACGCCCTTATCCAATCGAAGCCGTTTCCTTCGCAGGCGGTAAAATTATGATAAACCGCTTCACCCTTTTCAATATCGGTACATACAACATAAAAGTCCATCGGATTTTTCTTATAGCTTTCGAAATCGAATATGTCGTGTTTAAGCGGCACTTCATTGTAACAGAATTCGTTGCTGTAAAAGTTACCTGTTTTCAGTAATACGCCTAGTCCGCCGTAACGCTTGTCGTTGCAGAACTTGGTATTATAGCGGAGAACGCGACCGATTTGCCCCGACTTATAGTTACAGCCAAAGGCGGCACCTGCCGAAACGCCGACAGCACCGTCAAATTCAATTCCGTTTTCCATTAAAACGTCGATAACACCCGCGGTAAACATACCGCGCATAGCGCCACCTTCTAAAACAAGCCCTTTTTTCATAACCAAAAACCTCGAATGCGCATTATAAATTTATTGTATCATAATATATGTCCAATTTCAACGTCGCTAAGGTTGTTTTATATAAACATTGGTTTGACTTTTTGTACTAATTAAATATAATTAAGATATGAAAGGGGAGTAAAAATGAAAAATAGTAATTCCGAGCAAAACGCTTTGTTGTTTGATAGTCGTTTTATAAGCGTCATATTTTTTGTTTGTTCTATAATGGTTGTAGGTATCCATTGCTATAATGCAGCAACTTTACCTCCCGATGATATCGTGTTTTATATAGAAGGATTTTTTTGTCACGGCTTGTTTGTTGCCGCGGTGCCGATCTTTTTTTATTTGTCAGGATATTTGTTTTTTAGAAACATACAGTCAATTACCGATGTGTTTAAAAAGATGGGAACAAGGGCAAAAAGCGTACTGATGCCCTTTTTAGCATGGTCTACCATATACTTGCTCTTTTATCTTGTAGGAAGTACAGTGTTTAGTGGTATGCTTAACGACCCGATTCTTTTAGATCCGCTGAGTATTATTAAATATATTGTATTTTACCGTTATTCATTTGCGCTATGGTATATGTACCAGCTGATGATGTACTTACTACTTACTCCGATTATTTTCTTTGTTATAAAAAATCGTTGGGTGGCTGTTTTGTTGCTGGTTGCTTGTTTTTTATTCACAGTATTTGTAACCGATGGAATTGATTTTAAAGCATTTAATGATATTCCTCGCTCTGTTTTTCAGTTTAATTTTTTTGGTTACTATCTTGCCGGCTGCATATCAGTTAAGTTCGCTGGTGAGATAAATAAAATAAAAGAGTTTATTTTTAGAAATAAAAAATTGAGCATGATTATTTCCACGGCGCTTTTGATTATGTTTTCATTTTTAGGTGCATTGACCTTTGATAGAATATTACCGATTATTTATGATAGAATATTTGTTCCTTTAATTGCTGTGTTTTTATTTATTTTTGTGGGCTTAATATATGAAAAAATACCCTATCCAAAACAGGTGTCTACAATGATAGTTTATGGTGTGCACACAATGGTTTGCGTGTGTATGTCGTATGCGTATATGCCTATTTTGCCCTATGTACCGAAATTGGTGTTGTTTATTATTGCAACTGCTATTGGTGCTGTATTGTCCTGTCTGATATCTTATATTTTAAAGCGATTCTTCAAACCGATATATTATGTTTTAAGCGGCGGAAGATAATAAGAAAATGTAAAAAACCGCTCTGCCAAATGAGGAAGGGTGGAAATAATAAGACATATCACCATTCTTTTAAATACAAGGATTTTTTACAAGTAAATAAGTATAGTAAATTGTGAAAAGGTTCAGTGTCGGCTTTGCCGACAAATATAAGAACAGCACCTGATTCCAAAACGGAGTCGGGTGCTATTTATCTTTTCTACCTATAAAATAATCGGCTGATACCTTATAAAAATCACACAGCTTAATTAAATCTTCAATTTTCAATTCAGCGCGACCGATTTCGATATGATTATAACCTTGTTGTGATTTACTTATAATTTCAGCAAATAATTTTTGGGCATAATTTCACTTCCATTAAGATGTGATTATAACATATATTTTTTGATAAATCAACGCGAAGCGTTGTATATCATCAATTCCGTAAGGAATTGCATATCATCAAAACGAAGTTTTGTATATCATCATTGCGAAAGTTTTTTTGATACACACCTAAAGGTGTGATGAGATACGAGGGCGGTCTTGCCGCCCTTGATGATATACGCCTTACGGCGATGATATACCATTGCTTTAGCAATGGATAAAAAAATAGACTTGCAAAAGCAAGTCTATTTTTTGGCTGTTACGAACTATTTAGATGCTTCTTATATTAAGCGTCTTTTAAACGCTCGATTTTGTTGGAACATCTTCATTTACACTCTCTGACCACTTGCATAAATTCAAGTTCGTCGTTTTCCTTTAAATGTTCTTGCAAATAACTTAACCGTTCCCATAAGGCATACATAAACCTTAATTCTTGTTGTTTGCTTTCAAATTTCATAGCTACTGCCACCTTTCTTTTTGGTAACAGCAATTATACACATTAAAGTTTAGAAGTCCAGAGATTTATTTATAACGGGCAACAACATAGCCTTTGTTATATATTTGCTCAAAAGCTTCTTTTTTGTTTGAAAGAATATATTCTAAAATATGCCTATTGTCTAATTTAATTTCCAAACTCTCCAACATTTTTAGAGTTGTAGGATTAACCGAAAGAGTAACTCTGTGTTCTTCGTCCAAAGCGAATTGTAAATACACACCTACTCGTTTTAAGTAATTTCCTGTCACAACATTATTATTTAAATGGTTGTAATAAAACAATTCGTCATTTACATACATTCCGTACTTATCAAATTTCAGAGAAAATTCTTCAGTAGAAAAATCATAAATTTCAAGTGATTCTTCTTTTGAAGTGTCAAAATCATATCTTTCAATTTCAATTTTGATTGCTTTTTTTCGCACAATAGGAACACATGCTAAAAAGATAATTGAAATAAAAACCATTGCCCCCAAACACAATAAACCGTGAACTAAATATTTTTCATCGTCTATTTCCATTAAAACAGCAAATGCACCTATAAGTAAAAAACAAACAACCGCATAAATGGGGGTTAATATGTACGATACGGTGAAATTCAAAGGCAACATTTGAGTTTTTTCGTATGCCACAATTTCTTTTAATCCTATTTTGTTTTTCTCATTATCCATAACATCACCGCCTTTATTTTATTATAGCATAAACGAAAGAATTAAACAAGATATGATAGTTTCGGTCGTTCGAATCCATACTGACGGAGATTTGAGTGATATTCCGACTTCGTCGGAGTGATATTTTCGCTATGCGAAAGTGATATTGAAACCTACGGTTTCAGTGATATTATATTCGCCTCCAAAACTGCCCGTAGGGCAATATCACTCGGCGTAAGCCGAATATCACTGCGAAGCAATATCACTCGCCGAAGGCGAATATAACTGAAAAAGACGATCGCTTTCGCAATCGTCTTTTTCTTGGCTGTTACGAACTATTTATATGCCACTTATATTTCGTCTTTTTAAAAAATGTTATTCTATTAGTGGTTGTCTATATTATAATCATTGAAAAAATTATCAATACTTTCAACCGTATCTTCGCGTCTTGATTTTTCTGCTGCAAATCCAATAAGATGGTTTTTAATCGAAATGTTGATATCTGCCGCACAGTAACCGTTATAATTACCGCCAAGATAATCATAAAGCTCGAATATCAAACCTGCATCGCCGCCGCCATGGCCGCCTAAAATGCTTTCTTCTGTCACGTTAAACGGGATTCCTGTTTGCTTCCTATCCTCAAAAGTATAAACGTTTATTTTATCGCTTTCCATATGGGCAAAGAGCTCGCCTTTTGTGCCGAAAATACGAATATATCTTCCGCCCTCATTGAATGCATTCATGCTAAGTGTTGCATTAGCACCGCTTTTAAACTGCATATTGACTGTTTGATGATCAACAACATCGTTATTGGCATGATAAACGCACAAACCGAAATCTGTTGTCTTAAGCGCTGTCATAACTTCTTCATCGGTTGGGATTTCATTCTTAGCAATACCACGTGTGCACGCAGGTCTAAACCATGAGTTATCCTTGTTTTCATAATAAAGCTTTTTACTGTTGTAAGGACAAGTATCTTCAATAGGACATCCACCGTCAATACACCTTTTAGGAGCTCCTTCAGGGGCATTTTCAGGTGTAAAATATGTAAGTTTGCCGAAGGACTGAATTTTTTCGCAAGGCTCATCTAAAATCCACTGCAGAATGTCTAAATCGTGGCAGCACTTTGCCAAAAGCATAGGTGAAGTTTCTGATTCACTGTGCCAATTTCCGCGCACATAACTGTGGCTTTGGTGTACGTTTCCTACGGCCTCAACGTGAACAATAGACATAATTTTGCCTATTGTACCATTCATTACGATTTCCTTGACTTTTTTGAAAAAAGGAGAATATCTTAACACATGACAAACGAGAACCTTTACGCCCTTTTTATCAGCGGCAAGTGCTAAATTAGCACATTCCTCTGCGGTTGGGGCAACAGGTTTTTCAAGAAGAATATCGTAACCTAATTCAATCGCTTTCATGGCGGGTTCGTAGTGCATATTGTCCATGGTAGCAATAATGGCTAAGTCAGCCATTTTCGGCTTTGAAAGAATTTCTTTCCAAGTATTAAAGCACATATCATCTGATACATTGTGTTTGTTTTTAATGCTTTCTCTCCGGCTTTTAATAGGCTCTGCTACACCGACTACCTTAAATTTGTCCTTTAAATCAAGCATTATATTAGTGTATGTAGTGCCTCTTTGTCCTGCGCCGATTAAAATTGCAGAATATTGTTTCATAAAAATGCTCCTCACGCTTGAAATTTTGTTATACTTATGTTAGCATAAAATCGAATATGAAGATAGCATAAAACAAGCGTTTTTTAGCATTATTTTGATATATTGGTGATAAAATGAATAAAGCGTCAAAAGAAATTACACCGGTTGAATACAGCACCGCTGCAGTAAAAATACTGCATTTTAAAATTAAACCTCATACAACATGCTTTCAACTTCATTGGCATGACCGTGTTGAGATTATCAGAGTGAAAAAAGGTCAAATGGTGCTTCAATGTTACAATAATACTGTAAAACTAAAAGAGGGAGAAATGATATTATTCACCCCAAAAACAGCGCACGGAGGTTATACTGACGATGAAGAGGTAGAGTATGATGTTTTGATGTTCGATTTGAAAATGTTTTACAATCAAACTGATGTTTGCAACCACTTTTTTTCGGCTTTTTATGATGGGGACGCAAAATTTGAAACGGTCATTTGCAATAGCGAAACCATATCTTGTATCGACAAAATTTGCAATAGCACTGACCATGGCTCACTTGAAATTATTGCGCTTGTTTACAAACTAATATCTTTGTTATTTAAAAAGCATTTATACAAGCTCAGCCCTGATTCAAATACAAAAATCAAACTTATAATTGATTATATTGAAGAAAACTATAAGCTTGATATCAGCACAAAAACACTAAGTAAAAAATTTGGTTATAGTTCTGAACATTTTTGCAGAAAATTCAAAGAATCCACCGGCATTACTCCCATGACCTATCTTAAAATTTACCGATTAGAGCAATCTCTTAAAATGATTAAATCTAATGAATATAGCATTAGTGAAATTGCGTTAGAATGCGGCTTTTTAGACGCTAATTATTTTACCCGTTGTTTCAAGGCTTATTATGGAGTCCCGCCTAAGCATTATAAAAATAAAAGTTAATAGTGAAAAAAAGTAAAAATCCCCGTATCAAACGATACGAGGATTTTTGGTGGGAGAGGGTGGATTCGAACCACCGAAGCGAAGCGCAACAGATTTACAGTCTGCCCCCTTTGGCCACTCGGGAACTCTCCCATATTCAGTTAAGCTCGGCTAAATGGAGCTGGTGGACGGACTCGAACCCCCGACCTGCTGATTACAAATCAGCTGCTCTACCAACTGAGCTACACCAGCACAACCGCGCAAGCAATAATATACCACAGAAGTCGTTTCATGTCAACATTTATTTTCAATTTTTTTAAATTTTTTTCTACCATTAAAAAAGGAGATTTAAACCGACTTGACACGGCAATATCTTTGGTATAAAGTAAGGGTAGGAACTACAAGGAGGTGCGTTATGAAAAGATACTTTATTGCCGTAATGATGGTCGTTGCATTGCTTAATTTTACTGCTTGCACGCATGAAAGCGAAACATCACCTCATACCGAAAACACCTACTCCGACCTCTATCCTCAAAGTGCATTTAGCGAAAATTCGGCCGATACTACTGATGCCGAATGGCTCAGTGACCTTACCGAATGTGAATATAATAAATTCTATGAATTCAAGGTAAAGGAAACCGCTTCATATAATTTCGAGATTGTAAAAACCTCGTCAAAAGCGGACGAAAAGCTTAAATGGTTTATATACGTACTCGACGAATCTTTCGTAAACGGACTGCGTTATCTTTACGAGTCGAACAACCCTGATTGCACCATACAAATGGATGAGGCGGTTTCGCTTAATCTGGTCGAAAACAGTTATATATATTGCTTCTGTTCCTATAACGAGTATAATGCGACGAGTGACACAGCCGCAGGGGCATATCTTCTTATCGAAAGGGAATAAGCCGATGAAAACAAATTGCGAAGAATGCGTATATTATGTGTATGACGAGGAAACCGAAAGCTACTGTTGTGAAATGTCTTTCGACGAGGATGAATATGCTCGGTTTTTATCATCATCGAATTACAGTTGTCCGTATTTCCGACTCGATGACGAATACGCCATAGCGCGAAAACAATAATAAAAAAAGCACCTGCCGCGGCAGGTGCTTTTTTTATTTATCATTATTACATCAAGCTTCTGTAAAGTGCCTTGATTTCTTCGACAGAGGTTTCTCTCGGATTGCCCGGGCGACAAGCGTCAGCATAAGCCGATTCAGCAAGCTCGTCGATGTCCTCCTCTTTTACAATTCCTTTGAGAGTCGTCGGAATACCAACGTCCTCGGCCAATTGCTTAACAGCGTTCACGGCGGCTGCTCTGTATTCCTCTTGTGTCATTTTGTCAACGCCTTCTACGCCCATAGCGATAGCGATGTCGCGGTACTTTGTACCGGTGTATTCAGCGTTATAAGCCATAACGGTCGGCAGGAGAATTGCACATGCCTTTCCGTGAGGAGTATCGTAATAAGCCGAAAGTGTGTGTGCCATCGAGTGGTCAACACCGAGTCCTACGTTTGAGAAGCCCATACCTGCAACATACTGACCGAGAGCCATGCCTTCTCTGCCGTCAGCGTCATTCTTAACAGCGGCTCTGAGACTTCTCGCAATAATTTCGATAGCTTTGATATGGAACATATCCGAAAGCTCCCAAGCGCCCTTTGTAATATATCCTTCGATAGCGTGTGTGAGAGCGTCCATGCCGGTAGCGGCTGTCAGAGCGGCAGGCATTGTATTCATCATATCAGGGTCAACAACGGCAACAACGGGAATGTCGTGAACGTCAACGCAAACGAACTTGCGCTTCTTTTCAACGTCGGTGATAACGTAGTTGATTGTAACCTCGGCAGCGGTTCCTGCTGTGGTAGCAACTGCGATAATCGGAACACAAGGATTCTTTGTCGGGGCAACACCTTCGAGTGAACGGACGTCCTCGAATTCAGGATTTGTGATAATGATACCGATTGCCTTTGCGGTGTCCATTGACGAGCCGCCGCCGATAGCGATAATGCAATCAGCGCCACATTCCTTGAATGTCTTTACGCCATTCTGAACGTTTTCGATTGTCGGGTTTGCCTTTATATCAGTAAAGAGGGTATAGGGGATGCCTGCCTTTTCGAGAAGGTCGGTCACCTTTTTTGAAATGCCGAATTTTACAAGGTCGGGGTCGGTAGCAACAAAGGCCTTTTTAAATCCTCTGCTTTTAATTTCATCAGGTACTGCGTTTATGGCACCTGCGCCGTGATAAGAGGTTTCGTTAAGTACAAACTTTTTCATTTCAATTAACCACCTTTTAAGATAATTTTTATAACGGTTTTCCGTTACCTTTATTATACATTTAAACAGGTAAACTTGCAAGAACTTTTTGTTAAAAAAATATCAAACTTTGTCGGGACATAAAAAATACCCCTTTTTCAACCGAATAGTCGGCAAAAAAGGGGCAGGGAATTAGGTCACCTTGAAGCTGTACTGAATATCGCTTTCCATTGTGCCGCCGGCAATTTCCATCGAAACTACAAAGCTTTTAAATATTGTCGGGATTTCACCGGTAAGGTCGAATCGATATTCGGCTGTGTTTTTCGGGAAATCGGTAGCGGCTTGGTTGAGTGTAATTACCGTCTTTTCGTCGGTTTCGTCAACGTTCGGCTTGTGAACGGAGTTGTTTACAGCGTCGACAACGGTATTGAAGATATGCCGTCTTACAGCTTCGCCATATCCTTTTGTCGATTTGAGAGTGAGCTCGTACCCAACATTTTTCATCGTGCCGCAGCCGAGCGAAAGGGTAAAGTTGTTTAACTGCATACGGAACATTGATTTATCATAACCCATATAGTTAATGTTGCCCTGGCTGGTATTATAAATTAGGGTAAAGCGGATAAACTCGTTCATCTCGATTGATGCAGTGGTATCATCGAATTCTTTATCAAAGCCGAAAACGGCGATATCAAGCGTCTTTCGATTTTCGTTGGTGGAATAAAAGCTTTGTGCTACCGCAATATGATTTTCGCTTTCGTGGATATACGGCTGATTTTCCTTGTAAACCGACGGGTCCATATTAAAAAGCTTTGCTATTGTCGGAAACTCGTCAGAAAATCCATTATCCATTTCAAAGTGATTCTCGGGGTCGAGCATAGCGTTATAAACGTCGTAGAATTCGTTATTTTTTGCAAGTGTTTGTGAAAAATCGACCTTTTCGGTAGTGGTTGTTTCGAAATAATACTTCATTCCGTAATCGGTCGGGGTCATAATGAGGTATATGCCGAATATAAAAAGCGCAATAATAACGCAAATAGAAATGTTTGACCAAATTCGGCGCTTTTTATCGCTCTTTGGCTCATAAGGATTGTATTTACTGTATCTCATTATCTCACGTCCTTTTTAACAGTGTTTGCAATAGCGGTGAATTGCTCCATCGAAAGCTGTTCGCCGCGGATATTTCGGTCGATGCCGCATTCGTCCAAAATTTCATAAACCGCTTGTTTATCCATTTTCAGCCCGTTTGAAAGGCAGTTGACCAGCGTCTTTCTTCTCATCGAAAATGCCGCCTTTATGACCTTGAAAAAGTCGGCAGAGTCAACGTCGTATTCCTTTTCCTTTCCCGAAATGTCGAGCTTTATTACCGCGCTGTCGACCTTTGGTGGCGGCATAAACGAGTCACGCGGAACGTTGAACAAAAGCGACGGAGTGCAATAAAATCTGACTGCCGCGGTAACGGCACCGCATTCTCTCGTTCCCATTTCGGCGCAAAGTCGGTCTGCAGCTTCCTTTTGAACCATTACGGTAATGCTCTCGATTGAAAGATTTGATTCAAGCAGCATCATAATAATCGGAGAGGTGATATAGTAGGGGAGATTGGCGCAAACTGCAATCTTCATTCCTTGCAATTTTTCGTCAATGAGCTTGTTTAAATCGATTTTCATAACGTCGCCGAAAACTACTTCGACGTTGTTATACTCGGCAAGCGTTTCGTTTAAAACGGGTCTCAGCTTTTCGTCAATTTCGATTGAAACAACCTTTTTCGCTCTTTTTGCGAGTTCAACCGTGAGTACACCTGCACCGGGACCGATTTCGATTATCGCATCGGCATCGGCACATGCATCGTCGGCCATTTGCGGACAAACGGTTGGGTCAATGAGAAAGTTTTGACCCAGCGATTTTTTTAAATTAAAGCCGTTTTTTTCTAAAATGGCACATAGCGTTCTGTAATTTGAAAGGTCAGCCATATATAATCTCCGTTAGTTTTGATACCATAATTATATCATATTTTACCTCAAACGCAAATGATATATTTTAATATTTCGTAAATAATGGTGACAAATTGAAAAAAGTGTGGTATAATGCTTAAAGTTTTTAAATAGTACGGAGGTTTTTACGACTATGAATGATAACGCTCTTAAAATAATTCTCAACGAGCTCGAACCTGTTTTTGCGGCTCAGAAGCTTGTTCGTCAGCAGGGTGACGACGTTGTATATACTAACAGTACCCACGCGGTAAAGATTTGGTATAACGAAGAAAAGAAGCTGTTTATGCTTGATTTGGCTGTGCTGAATGGCGAGGACAGCGTTGATTTTGTGAATAAGTCGATGTACCTTTTTGACGAAGGAAGTAATGACAAGGATGCCAAATCGGTTGGTAGCGACTTTGCCGATACCCTTAATAATGCTTTTGGCGTCGTTCATACCAGAAAGGCATCGATTGACCTGCCGTCAAAGGCAGCACCCGGTTCAACTCCCGGTGAAGATGCTTTTTGTAACCGCTTTTTGACCCTCTATCCGCAGTATAAGGATAAGTATAAGGCCGACGTCGAAAGATATGGCGATTTCCTTTACGAAAGATTTTTCAGCGAAACTGCCGCTGTTAAACTCAACGAGCTTATGACCTCGGGTGACAAAAAGGCGATTATAAAAATGCTTCAGATGCTCGACGAATTTTACGTTGACGGTAATTTCGACGTTCAGAGTACAATCACCTATACAATTATCGGCGGTGCCTTCCGCAATGACAACGCCCTTTTCGAAAAAGCATGTGCATTTATGGAAGATAATGCACCACACCTGCTTATTCCTTCAAAGAATATGATGGAGCACGTTATCGCAAAGGAAAATAAGAAAAAATAAGTAAAAAAAGCGGTCATGTTTTTGTGACCGCTTTTTTATGGTTTATTGACAATTAAATAATATAATGATAAAATTAAAGGTAATTTATTTTTTAAGTAAGGGAATGTAAAGTTTATGGCAGAATGTAACAAATGCGGAAATCTGCTTGACGAAAACGGTGTGTGCAAAAAATGCACTGATGCAGATGCCGGTGATATATACACAATGTGGGGAAAGCCGGGCTCAGCTTCGGAAAAGCCGGCAGCAAACAAACAGCCCGAAACCGACGAGGAAGATGTACTCGAAAAGGTCGAAATCTCTACCGAGCCCGAGGTAAAATATGCCCGGTCACAAATCGGTACTGCCGAGCAGCGTGCCGCATATTTCAATGCCATGGCAGGCGTCGAGGAAGAAGAGGTTGACGAGCAGTTTTACGTTTCGGAGAATAGTCTTTTTGACGTTCCATTTAATGATACAAAGGATAATTTGGGCTACAATTTTCCGAAATTTCGAAATACCGCATCTAAAAAAACTCGCAAGAGTTTAAAAATTACTGCCCTTGTTGTTTCGGCTGTTGCCGTACTTACAGCCGCTGTAATCGTTGTCAGCAACTTTTTTAATTTCGGGCTTTTGACTTCGGGTCCCGAGGTGCCGATTATCGCGGTAAAGGATGCTTCGCTGTATCTGACGACGAGTAAGGGCGGAATTCAGAGCGATATGTATTACAGCGACCGCATCGGCACGATAAAGAATACCATTCTCGACGGAAGGGTTAATCGAGTAAACTTTTCCTCCGATTACAGCCGAATGCTTGTTGTAGAAAAGTACGAATCGACCAACCAAACTTATACTCTGCACGAGAGAGAAACCTATTCTTCTGATTGGGTAACGGCGCAGAATAACGGAACCATAGTTGATACGGCTGTTTGCAGTGAATATAAATTCTTTAATGATGAAAAAGCAATCGCTTATTTGAAATTGAGCGGTGACGTTACCGAGCTGTGCGTGTATTCCTTTGCCGACGGCACGGCTAAAAAGATTGCCACCGACGTAACTGAATTCAGCATTCAGGATAACAATACAGTTCTCTACATTTCTGATGGAAACCTGCATAGCTTAACCTATAAAGGCCATACCGACTTTACTACAAAGCTCGTTACTGAATATGTATATCAGGTAAAAACGGCTTATGACTACGGATATACCGATTTAAACGATTATTTTTATATCACAGTCAAGCTAGAATATATCACCCAGAATATGTACTACAACGCAGGTGAACTCCATTACGTAAAATCGGGCAAGGATAAGAAAATCGGCGACAATGCGTCCCAAATCGTAATGCCTGTATTTGATGACGGTTCGGCATATTATATGCGCTCACAGTATTTTTCGCTTGGCGTAGGTTCCTTTATCGAGGACGATTGCGCCGAAAGTGACGCCGAGTATGTAGAGAAGCATTATCAGAAAAACAGTGATGAAGCATACACGACCAGCGCAGAGGATTGGGCAAAGGTTCTCCGCCACAATCGCAGAAATATTAAATTCGGTGATCAAACCTTCTCGATACTCGACATGGGAGTGTATAGCGAGGTTGCCAACGACCTTTGGTTCGTAAAAGGGGAAAAGCATACCGAAATAGCAAAGAATATTGTCGATATTACTTTTGCAGATAACGATGCTAAAACACTCGTTTACAGCTACTATCCCTTTAATATCAACAAGCTTCTGTTCAGCGAGGTTGAGCAGAATTATATTCAGTCGGAGTCGGCTATGGTCGGCTATTGCAAGGACATTCTCCTGCCAAAGTATAAGATAAAGGAGTTTGGCATTACAAAGGAAAATGAAAAGGTTGACCTCGACGCTTCGTTTGTTCGTAAAGCCGATATTACAGCCGACGGTAAAAAGATGTATTTTATGGACACCGAAAAGGAGAAAAGCGAATCTGGCGTATTAAAAATGCTCAATCTCAGCGACCTTTCGGGTTGTGAAACTGTTATCAAGTCGATTGAGGATTTTGAAGTGATGGGCAATAACGCAGTATCAATTGCGCTTAATGACGACCTGTTTTTAAATAATGAAAAAATCGGTCAGAATGTTAATAGTTATCAAACAGCCGAGGACGGAAAAAGCATTGTGTTCATCGACAATTTCAACGTAGTTGATAATGTCGGACGACTTCAAGTGTATAAGAATGGCGAAGTTGATAATATAACCGAAGGTGTTCACGATTTTGCGGTAATCAGCGAAAATACCCTTGCATACATCGGCAATTTTAATAAGGCAGAGGGCAGAGGTACGCTGTATATTGCTTCGGGTATAAAATCGGGCAGAGCAACCGATGTTATGGTTCAATCTATTATTAGATATTAAGGTGAAAAGGTTTGTATAAAATTATTCGTAAATCGAAGCTCAATGACCAAATGACCATGATGGTAATTGAGGCGCCTTTTGTCGCAAAAAAGGCACTCGCCGGTCAGTTTATAATGCTTCGTGTAAATGAAACGGGCGAAAGGATACCCTTGACGGTTGCCGATTACGACCGTGAAAAAGGATATGTGACCATTATTTTTCAGAAGGTCGGTAAAACGACAATGCTGCTTGATAGTCTCGACGAGGGTGACTCGGTGCTTGACCTTGTCGGCCCTCTCGGAAAGCCGACCGACCACACGGGAGTAAAACGTGCTGCAGTAATCGGCGGCGGCGCAGGTTGCGCAATTGCATATCCTCAGGCAAAAGCCATGAAGGAAAATGGAATTTACGTCGATATGATTGCCGGTTTCAGAAATAGCGACCTCGTCATTTTAGAGGATGAAATGGCAGCCGAAAGCAATCAGCTTATCATAATGACCGACGACGGCTCGAATGGAAACAAGGGCTTTGTCACCGATGCGCTTAAAAACGAGATTGCGGCAGGTAAGAATTATGATTTCGTTATAGCAATCGGTCCCTTGCCAATGATGAAGGCGGTTTGCAATCTAACCAAAGAATACGGGATAAAAACCGTTATCAGTATGAATTCATATATGATTGACGGAACGGGAATGTGCGGCTGTTGTCGAGTGACGGTTGACGGAAAGGTGAAGTTCGCTTGTGTTGACGGACCCGATTTTGACGGCCATCTGGTCGATTTTGACGAAGCGATAAAGAGAAGCAGAATTTATGCCGAGCAGGAAAGAAAAGCTCGTGATGAACACTGCAATTTAATGAAGGCAAAGGTGTCGGATAATGGCTGAACTGAATAAAAACAGGGTTGCCATGCCCGAGCAACCTGCTGATAAGCGTGTTACGAATTTTGACGAGGTTGCGCTTGGCTATACTGCCGAAATGGCGGTTAAAGAGGCGTCACGTTGTCTTAATTGTAAAAATATGCCCTGTGTCAGCGGCTGTCCCGTTAACATTCGCATCCCTGAATTTATAAAAAAAATACGCGAAAATAATATTGAGGGTGCGTATAAAATTATTAAATCGACCAGTTCGCTTCCTGCCGTTTGCGGTCGCGTTTGCCCTCAGGAAAATCAATGTGAAGCGCGTTGCGTTTGCGGAATAAAGGGCGAAAGCGTTGCAATCGGTCGACTCGAAAGATACGTTGCCGACTATATGTTTGATAAGGAAATTGCCGAAAAAGCCGAGCAGAACGGCAAAAAGGTTGCGGTAATCGGCGGTGGTCCGGCAGGGCTTACCTGCGCAGGAGACCTCAATAATCTCGGCTATGACGTTACCATTTTTGAGGCGTTTCATACCGCAGGTGGCGTTCTTTCTTACGGAATCCCCGAATTCCGTTTGCCAAAGAGTGTTGTACGTCACGAAATAAAAAATCTCGAAAAATCGGGCGTCAAGATAATGACGAATATGGTTATCGGAAACGTACTTACCATTGACGAGATTTTTGATATGGGCTTTGAAGCGGTGTTTATTGGAAATGGCGCAGGTTTACCTAACTTTATGGGTATCGAGGGCGAAAACTTAAACAGCGTATTTTCTGCCAATGAATTTTTGACCCGTATCAATTTAATGAGAGCGTTTGACGATAATTACGATACGCCGATTTATAAATTCTCGTCGGTTGCGGTAATCGGCGGCGGAAACGTTGCCATGGATGCCGCCCGTTCAGCGAGACGACTCGGCGCCGAAAGGGTGTATATCGTGTACCGCCGTTCCGAGCAGGAAATGCCTGCCCGAAAGGAAGAGGTGCTTCACGCAAAGGAGGAGGGGATTGAATTCCTTTTCCTCAATAATATAAAGAAGATTAACGGCGACGACAGCGGTAACGCAAGCTCGATTACCTGCGTTAAAATGGCACTTTCCGAAGCTGACGAAAGCGGTCGCAGAGCCCCTGTTGAAATTGTCGGCAGTGAATATGACCTGAATGTTGATGCCGTAATTATGGCTATCGGAAACTTACCTAATAAGACGGTTGTTTCCACTTGTGAAGGCGTCCAAACGAATAGAAAGGGCTGCATCATCGTTGACGAGGAAACGCTTAAAACCACCCTCGACGGCGTATATGCAGGTGGCGACGCAGTAACAGGTGCCGCTACCGTAATTCTCGCTATGGGTGCAGGAAAAAAGGCCGCGCAATCAATTCACGAATATCTACAAAACAAATAAATTCTCATTCAAATAACGACTGTGGAAAAATTTCTCCACAGTCGTTATTTTTTTAATATCCTCGTCATATATTTAATTGATTAAATAAAGGCGGTGGTAAATATGTCTGGCGAAAAAATGATTGAAGAAATGACAAAGGACGAAAACAAAAGGGTAAAGGACCGCCTTATGAGCTTGATTTTCACTCAATCGGTGGTATGTGCGCTGATTATACTTTTTTCTTTTGCATTAAAGCTGATTGGCGGCGACCTGTACGAATGGGAAAAGGGCGTTTATATATCCGATTTTGAGGACAAAACCTCGGTAAAAGAGGTGCTGAGTCAACTTTCCACCGCCGTCACGTCATCAAATTCGGCTGATGAAAAAGAGAAACCAACCCCTCCCGAAACCAAATCCGATAATACTCTCGAATATGCCGTTTTGAGTGAGGATGACGGCGCAGATGCAGTGATTGATTTCAAGGAGGTTCAAACCCTTTCGAGTGTAAAAATAGCCAAGCTTAATATGGTTATGCCTCTTTCAAAATACCGTGTCACAAGTGAATATGGCTATCGAGTGAATCCTGTTTCGGGACTTTATAAATTGCATAGTGGAGTTGATTTGGGCGCAAACAGCGGCGAAAAAATCTATTCTGTTCTTGACGGAAAGGTTGTTCGTTCTGATTACGCATCGGATTACGGGCACTTTGTTATGGTCGACCACGGAGACGGACTTTGTACCCTCTATGCCCATTGTTCCGAGCGCCTTGTGAGCGTTGGCGATACAGTTAAGCAGGGTGATGTAATCGCTCTCGTCGGTAGTACGGGTGCATCGACAGGTCCACATTTACATTTCGAGGTCAGGGTGAATAACGAGCGTATAAATCCGCTCAATGTTTTACCCGACGTTTATACGGCATGACGGTCAAGGTTTTTGGCGGTGAATTTAATGTATCCTTTCCGTTTGCGTTAATGGTTGCGATTTTGCTTTGTTGCGACAGTACGGGAATGATGTCAGTATCGCTTTTATCTATTTTTTTGCACGAAATGGGACACATTATTGCGTTATATCTTTTAAAGTTGCCGCCGCGAAGGGTGAATTTCCGTCTTTGCGGAATAGAAATTGTCGAGTCGCGGCTTTATTGCGGATATTCGGCTCAGCTTGCCGTTGCAGCTTCGGGACCGATGGTAAATATTTTACTCGGCTTAATTCTTTTGCCGTTTTCACATATGTCCTTCGTCGCAATTATGAGCGCAACAAATATAGTAATCGGTGTATTCAATCTATTACCGCTGTCACAGCTTGACGGCGGTGAAATTTTATATTGCTTAATGTCAGCAGTTTTACCCGAAAATAAATGCAAAATAATATCCTGCACGATTGATATTGTCTTTATTCTAATGTTGCTTATTACGGGAGTTTATATTCTTTCTATGCCTAATCATAACCCCACCATGCTCATAACTGCGGTGTATTTGTCGGCTTATGCAATTATTAAGCATAGATAATGTTGAAAAAGTCGCACTCCTTTGATATAATTGAAGCATTAACTTTTTAGGAAGGTAAAAAAATGGAGCTTTCAGATATACTTTTAAAGGTTCAGAAACCTGCGCGATATATCGGCGGTGAGCAGGGAGCAATCATAAAGGATAAGAGTAATATTGACGTACGATTTGCTTTTTGCTTTGCCGACAGCTACGAGGTGGGAATGTCCCATCTCGGAATGAAGATACTTTACTCGGTTGCGAATACTCCCGATTGGGCTTGGTGCGAAAGGGTATTTGCTCCTTGGGAAGATATGGAGACCGAAATGCGCAAAAATAATATTCCGTTATTTGCGCTTGAAAGCGGAGATAAACTCTCTGATTTTGACATTATCGGCTTCACAATTCCTTACGAAATGTGCTATACGAATATTCTTAATTGTCTTGATCTCGGCGGAATCCCTTTACGTTCGAATGAGCGAAAGGATTTGTCTCCGATTGTTATTGCGGGTGGTCCCTGCACCTGTAACCCCGAACCACTTGCCGATTTTATTGATATATTTTCGCTCGGTGAGGGTGAGGAGCTCACCCTTGAAATAATGGAACTGTACCGAAAACATAAAAAGCTTGGCTCGGATAAAATGACCTTTTTACGCGAAGCGGCAAAGCTTGACGGCGTATACGTTCCTGCGTTTTACGATGCCGAATATAACGATGACGGAACCATAAAGGCATTTCACGCAAAGGATGGAGCACCCGAAAAAATTACAAAGCGGATTATAAAGGATTTGGATAATTGTCATTATCCGGACAATTTTGTCGTGCCGTATCTCGATATTGTTCACGACCGCGCTGTATGCGAAATTTACCGCGGATGTATTCGTGGTTGCCGCTTCTGTCAGGCGGGTTACATTTACCGTCCAATTCGCGAAAAAACCGCGTCGGTTGCCAATGCTCAGGCAAAGCAGCTTTGTGAAAATACGGGATATGACGAGCTTTCGCTATTATCCCTTTCTACGTCGGATTATTCACAGTTGAATGACTTGCTCGGCTGTATGCTTCCCTGGACAGAAAAGGAAAAAATCGGGCTGCAATTACCGTCACTCAGAATTGATAATTTTTCTGATGAGCTGCTTCAGAAGGTAGCATCCGTCCGTAAATCAGGGCTTACCTTTGCACCCGAGGCGGGTACACAGCGGCTTCGCGATGCGATAAATAAAAACGTCACCGAAAAGGACGTTATGGACACCTGCCGAGTGGCGTTTGAGGGCGGATATACCTCGGTCAAGCTGTACTTTATGATGGGACTGCCGACCGAAACAATGGAGGACATCGAAGGTATCGCAACCCTCGCGCAAAAGGTGGTTGACCTATATTACTCGCTCGAAAATCGACCGAAGGGAAAGGGAGTTTCGGTTTCGGTTTCCTGCGCTACGTTCATTCCAAAGCCGTTTACGCCGTTTCAGTTTGAGCCGCAGGACGACTTTGCTACCATCGAGGCAAAGCAGAAGCATCTGCGCGATTGTATTAAAACGAGAAAGATTTCGGTTAGTTTACATAATTCCGGAACCTCGCTCATTGAAGCGGTACTTGCGAGAGGTGACCGCCGTCTTTGCGACGTGATTTACAAGGCGTGGGAAAAGGGCTGTAAATTCGACGGCTGGGATGAATATTTCAATTACGAAAAGTGGCTTGAAGCATTTGATGAATGTGGACTCGACCCTGCCTTTTATGCTAACAGAAAGCGCGAATACGACGAAATTTTGCCGTGGGATTTTATCGATATAGGCGTAAGCAAAAGGTTCCTTATCAATCAGGACAAGCTTGCACAAGAAAGTGTTACTACACCCAACTGCCGTCAGAAATGTGCAGGTTGCGGTGCAACTAAATTCGGGGAGGGAATATGCCGTGAGGCCTGTAAGAATTTATTATAATAAAACCGGCAAGTTAAAGTACATTTCCCATCTCGACATTAACCGCGTTATGCTACGTATGATTCGCAGGGGAAAGATTGCCGTTTGGTTTACAGAAGGGTTCCATCAGCACCCTTACGTTAATTTTGCACTGCCGCTTTCACTTGGATTCGAGAGCGAAAGTGAAGCCGTCGATATGCGTATCAATGACGATATGACCAATGATGAGATTATGAAACGGCTTTCTGCCGTAGCGCCCGACGGAATGGAAATCACCGCGGTTTGCGACCCGATAAAGAAATTCAGTGAAATTGCCTATGCCGACTTTTATATTGTAATAAATGGTGAATGCGGAAATGCGCTGAATGATTTTCTTTCACAGCCGCAAATCATAGTTGAAAAAACGACCAAAAAGGGCGGTACAAAGCAAATTGACCTTAAAGAAAAGATAGTCAAATATTCCGTGTCGGAGGAAAACGGCGATACAGCACTACTCATAACCCTTCCGGCAGGAACGCAGGAAAATATCAATCCGAATCTCGTTTTATCCGCATTTAGTGATGATTTATCAATAAAAAGGGTGGTCAGACGAACCATTTACGACAGTGAAATGAACATATTTGCATAATATTAAAAAAACACTTGCATTTTGAGTTTCGTTGTGGTATTATATTCGGGCATGTGATAAACGCCGATCCTTTTCGGCGGTGGTCATTGCCGTCTTATTATTTAAAACGACATTGAAGCGGATAGTCCTCTGTGTCCATTTCGGGTGCATGAATATCTGATAAATTAAAAGGAGGATTTTAAAATGGACGCATTGAAAGAATTAGTTGCTCCTATGCTTAAGGAGGAAAAGCCCCAGTTTAACATCGGTGACGTTATCCGTATCGGTGTTAAGATTCGCGAAGGCGAAAAGGAAAGAATCCAGGCCTTCGAGGGTACTGTAATTGCAAAGAACAATAGCGGAATCGCCGAGACATTTACCGTTCGTCGTATCGCTTACGGTGTCGGCGTAGAAAGAGTATTCCCGATCCACTCACCGAACGTTACCGAAATCAAGGTTATCCGTAGAGGTAAGGTTCGTCGTTCCAAGCTCTACTACCTCCGTGACAGAGTTGGTAAAGCAGCAAAGGTTAAGGAAAAAATCTAAAAGAACAAATGAGAAAGGGACAGTGTCTGTCCCTTTTTTGTTATTTTTGGTAAGGAGATGATTTTATGGCTGAAATACAGGATATTCAGTGGTTTCCCGGCCACATGACTAAAACAAAGCGTCAAATCAAGGAAAGCATTAAGTTAATTGATGCCGTAGCCGAAATAGTTGACGCCAGGGTTCCCATGTCCAGTCGTAATCCCGACCTTTCCGAAATGTCGAATAACAAACCGCGACTGATTTTGCTCAATAAATGCGATATGGCCGACCCGAATGCTACAAAAAAATGGCTCGAATATTTCGAGAAAAAGGGCATAAAAGCCATCGCAGTCGATTGCAAAAGCGGAACGGGATTTAAACAATTTGTCCCCGCGGTAAAGGATTTACTCAGCGACCGACTTGCCGCATTGAAAGAAAAGGGAATGGGTGGAAAGGCGCTTCGCGTAATGGTCGCCGGTATCCCAAACGTTGGCAAATCCTCGTTTATAAACAAAATTGTCGGCGGAACAAAGGCGAAGGTCGAGGATCGACCCGGCGTTACGAGGGGTAATCAGTGGTTCTCTGTTCAGGGAGGTATCGACCTGCTTGATACACCCGGTGTACTTTGGCCTAAATTTGATGATAAAATTGTCGGAGAAAGACTTGCATTTACCGGAGCAATAAGAGATAATATATTAGATATAGAGCTGTTGGCAATGCGCCTTTTAGAAACGCTCATGCCGCTTTATTCGGACAATATCTGCGAAAGATATAAGCTCACCGACGTAGAAGGGCTTGATTCGTACGATTTACTTGGCGAAATTGGGCGTAAACGCGGTATGCTGATGGGTCGAGGCGAAATTGACACAGAGAGAGCCGCAATAATGCTGCTTGATGAATTTCGTGCGGCAAAGTTTGGTCGAATTTCATTAGAACTTCCTGAAAAATAAGCGAGGTTTTTTATCGTGACAACTGAAACGAAAAAGAAAAATTTTGCAGGTGAATTATTAGAGTGGGTTGACTCGATTGTCGTATCCGCTATTGCCGTTGTGCTTCTGTTCACCTTTATGTTCAAAATTGTCGGTATTGTCGGCGAGTCGATGACCAATACCCTTATCGAAGGGGATAAGGTGCTCGTTTACAGCTATAACTATATGCCCGAGGTTGGCGACATCGTGGTTATTTCGCGAAATGCGAGTAATATCTATGAGGACGAAAGTGGCGAACACGAGCGAATTATAAAGCGTGTCATTGCAACCGAAGGACAAACGGTGGACATTAACGATTCGGGACTCGTTTCTGTTGACGGAGTCGAAATTGCCGATACCTATGTCCGTGATTATGCAAAAACATTTAAGAAAGACGTTCAGTTTCCTCATGTAGTAAAGGACGGTTGCGTCTTTGTTTTGGGAGATAACCGACTAAATTCGCTCGATAGCCGTTCATCAGGCATCGGTGACGTTGATGTTCGATATGTACTTGGCAAGGCGATTTGCCGAATTTCACCATTTTCGGAGTTTAAATTACTGTGATGAAAGAGAATTTTACACCCGATTATTCATACGAAACGGCGGTAATTAACAGCGGCTTTTCGCTCGTTTGCGGCGTCGATGAAGCAGGACGCGGTCCTCTTGCAGGTCCCGTTTTTGCCGCAGCTGTTATTTTGCCAAAGGAATGTCCCGAAATCGAAGGACTCAACGATTCAAAAAAGCTCAGCGAAAAGAAGCGCGAAGCCCTTTTTGACATCATAATTGAAAAGGCCGTCGCATATAAAATTGCAAGTGCATCTGTCGAGGAAATTGAGGAATATAACATTCTCAATGCTACTTTTTTAGCGATGAAAAGGGCGGTCGAGGGGTTGCCCGTTGCGGCCGATTACGCGATTATCGACGGAAACAGATTGCCCAACCTCAACATAGCTTGTTCGCCGCTGATAAAGGGCGATGCAAAGAGTCTCTCTGTTGCCGCGGCATCGGTGTTGGCAAAGGTTGCGCGTGACCGCTATATCACCGAGTTGGACGATAAATATCCCGAATACAATTTTAAAAAGCACAAGGGCTACGGCACAAAGGTACATACCGACGCAATACTCAAATACGGTCCGTGCGAAATTCACCGAATGAGCTTTTTAAGAAAGCTTTTGGGGGATAAATAATGAACTTGGGCTCAACCGGCAGTAATGGCGAAAGCTATGCCGCCGAATATCTGCAAAATAAAGGTTACGAAATCATTACGCGAAACTTTTCGTCCCGATTCGGCGAGATTGATATAGTTTGTAAAAAGGACAATTTCATCGTATTTGTCGAGGTAAAGACGAGGGGTAGAAAAGCACTCGTTTCGGGCAGGGAAGCCGTCACCCCTGGAAAGCAAAAAAGGATAATAAAAACGGCTCTAATCTATCTTTCGGCTAAGGGGATTACCAATCTTCAACCGCGATTTGACGTAGTCGAAATAATGATTACCGAAAGGGTTACGGTCGAGCATATCATAAACGCATTTGATGGGAGTGCCTTTCGTGGATTTATTTGACCTTCATTGTGATACCTTGTCAAAATGCTTGGAATCGAATGGCTCACTTTATGACGGAGAGTTCGATTTCAATATAGCGAAAACACGCACATACAATAAAAGATGCCAGACCTTTGCGGCTTTTATTCCCGATCAATATCGCGGAGAAGCGGCATTTGAATACTATAAAAAGTTGCGAAATTGCCTGCATGATCAGCTCGAAAAATACAGCGATTATATGTCACTTTGCCGTAGCAGTAATGAAATAGAAAAGACCGTTTCGGATGGCAAATTGGCGGCTCTGTTTTCGGTCGAAAATGCCACTGCACTCGGCGGAAAAATAGAGAATATCGAAACCCTTTATAACGACGGAGTTCGCATAATGTCGCTCACTTGGAATGGCGATAATGAGCTTGCGGGCGGAATAAGAGGTAGTGGAATGGGTCTGACCGAGTTTGGTAAAAAGTCGGTTTGCGAAATGAACCGACTCGGTATTATAATCGACGTATCCCATTTAAGCGACAGAGGATTTGACGATGTTTACGAAATGGAAATTGCGCCCATTATAGCCACTCATTCCAATTTGAGATCAATTAACGAAAATAAGCGAAACCTCACCGAAGGACAGTTTTTAAAAATTGTCGAAACGGGCGGTGTCGCAGGAATAAATTTTTATACCGATTTTTTGGGCGAAAGACCGTTTGAAAGCGCGTTTAGTCACGTTTACCGAATGTTGTCACTCGGAGGAGAGGATAATATTGCGATTGGAAGCGACTTTGACGGAGCCGATTTTGATGAAAAGCTCAATTCGGTTGAAAAGGTTTATAATTTAGCCGAGTATTTGAGTTCGATGGGACTCAGCGATTCGGTGATTAAAAAGATAATGTTTAATAATGCCCTCAGGGTTTTAGGAGTAATGAAAAAATGAAGTATAACAGTACACGAAACAGCGCTTTATCAGTAAACGCTGCCAGAGCCATTAACGACGGAATTTCAAAGGAAGGTGGACTTTTTGTCCCCACCGAGCTTCCGAAGCTTGATAAAGAATTCTTTGTAAAGCTGTCAAAAATGAACTATATCGACCGCGCGAGAGAGGTTCTTTCGCTTTTCCTCACCGACTTTACCGAGGAGGAAATCGCCGCTTGTGCAAACGGAGCATATTCAGGTACATTTGATAATGACGTGCCTGCACCGCTTCATCGTCTGGACGATAATACATCTGTGCTCGAATTATGGCACGGACCTACCTGCGCATTCAAGGATATGGCGCTTCAAATTTTGCCCCATCTCCTCACCACCTCGTCAAAGAAGGTTGCTGACGGTCAAACAACAGTTATACTCGTTGCAACCTCGGGCGATACAGGAAAGGCCGCGTTAGAGGGATTCAAGGACGTACCAAATACAAAAATCATCGTATTCTATCCCGTTGACGGCGTATCAAAGGCGCAAAAGCTTCAAATGATGACACAGCAGGGCGATAACGTGTACGTTTGCGCAATAAAGGGTAACTTTGACGATGCTCAGACGGGTGTTAAAAAGATATTTACCGACCCGTCAGTTGCCGAAAAGCTGAACGAAAACGGAATGGCATTTTCGAGCGCAAACTCGATTAACTGGGGACGTCTCTTGCCGCAGATTGTTTACTACATTTCTGCATATTGCGACCTCATCGCCGAAAAGGGTGATATTGACAGCTTCAACGTAGTCGTCCCGACAGGAAACTTTGGTAACATTCTCGCCGCATATTATGCTAAAAAGATGGGTGCACCGATTAAAAAGCTCATTTGCGCATCAAACTCGAATAAGGTTCTTACCGACTTTATCTCGACAGGTGTTTATGACCGCAACCGTAGCTTCTATACAACCATTTCTCCGTCGATGGATATTCTCATTTCGTCGAATTTGGAGCGTCTTATCTACGATATGAGCGGCAATAATAGTGACGAGCTTTCGTCATATATGTCGATGCTCGCAACCGATGGAAAATACGAGGTTAGCGACGCTATTAAAGCGAAGCTGAGTGACGAATTTGTCGGCGGATATGCAACCGACGATGAAACAAAAGCAACCGTCAGCGCTACCTTTGATAAATTCGGTTATCTCGCCGATACACATACCGGCGTTGCTATAAAGGTTTATAACGATTACGTTAGGGAAACGGGCGACCTTACCGAAACTGTCATTGTTTCTACCGCATCACCGTATAAGTTTGCCGCCGACGTGCTTGATGCCGTAAGCCAGGATGAAAGCAATCCGACGGGCGTCGAGGCAATGGACGTTTTAAGTAAAGCCACCGATACTGTTATTCCTACTCCGCTCCGTGACCTTGACAAGCGTGAGGTTCGCTTTACCGACGTTTGTGACGCTGACGATATGATAAAGGCGGTTTACACCAATCTCGGCATCTGATTATGCTAAAAAAGGGGGACAAGCAAGTTGGCGATATTTGCAATAAGCGATTTGCATTTATCTCTTAATTCCGACAAGCCCATGGATATTTTCAAGGGCTGGGAAAACTATGTCTCCCGATTAGAAAAGAATTGGAGAGCTATCGTAAGCGACGACGATACCGTTGTTATTCCCGGGGACATTTCCTGGGAAATGAAAATCGAAGACACCGTAAAGGATTTTTCGTTTATCCATTCCTTGCCGGGAAAAAAGATAATTTTCAAAGGCAACCACGACCTGTGGTGGAATTCGCTTAAAAAGATGAACGAGCATCTTGAAACTAACGGCTTTGACTCCATTACAATCGTCAATAACGGCGCAGTCCGTGTAGGCGAATATGCAGTTTGCGGTACAAGGGGCTGGGCGATTGACGAAAGCGGCACCGACTCAAAGCTGATAAAGAGGGAAGCACTACGTTTGGAGGCGACCATAAAAGAGGCGGAAAAGCTCGGCGGGGAGATACTGGTGTTTTTGCATTATCCTGTTGTTTTCGAGGATAATGTTTGCACCGAGCTAGTCGATGTGCTTAAAGCTCACGGAATAAAAAAGGTTTATTACGGACATCTTCACGGAAAAAAATCGCATTTAAGCCGATGCACCGAATACGATGGAATTTCGTTCTATCTGGTGTCCTGCGATTTTCTTGAATTTACACCTTTGCTCATAAGATAGCGTAAATTAACAAATTAGCCGAGCTATTTTCAATGAAATTTAGATAAAAAAATATAGAAAATGGAAAATATTTGTGTTATAATGAGTCGATGTATATATTAGGAGGATGTTATAATGCTCAAGGGAACAAACAAAGTTGAAACCAACCGCTACGAATTGACAATTTCTGTCGATGAACAGACATTTGCCGATGCCTGCACAAAGGCGTATAAAAAGGTTGGAAAGAAAATTGCAATACCCGGATTCAGAAAGGGTAAGGCACCCCGCACAATTATCGAAAAATATTACGGCGCCGAAGTATTTTATGAAGATGCGCTCGAAATTCTTTATCCCGAAGCTGTTCAGTCGGCTCTTGACGAGTCAGGACTCGAAATGGTCAGCGATAAGGTTGATTTCGACCTCGTATCAATGGACAAGAGCGGCGTTGAATTTAAAATCACCATCACAGTAAAGCCCGAAGTAACCATTAAGGATTACAAGGGACTTGCCGCCGAAAAGGTAAAGGCAGTCGTTACCGACGAAGAAATTGACAATCAGATTAAGGCAGTTGCCGAGCGCAACGCCAGAATGACCACCGTTGAAGACAGAGCATCTGCTATGGACGATACCGTTGTATTCGATTTTGAAGGATTCATCGATGACAAGGCGTTCGACGGCGGAAAGGCAGAGGGCTTCTCACTCAAACTTGGTTCAGGTCAGTTTATCCCCGGCTTCGAGGAGCAGATGGTTGGAAAGAACGCCGGTGAAGAATTCGACGTTAAGGTAACCTTCCCCGAAGAGTATCATAGCGCTGAATGCGCCGGTAAGGAAGCTGTGTTTAAGATTAAGCTTCACGAAATTAAGGCAACCGAACTTCCCGAAATTGATGACGAATTCGTAAAGGATATCAGCGAATTTGACACTCTCGACGAGTACAAGGCCGATTTAAAGCAGAAGGCAACCGAATACAAGGACCGCGCTGCTAACGACTATGTTGAAAATCAGCTTATTGACAAAATGCTCGAAGGTTTCGAAGCAGAAATTCCCGACGAAATGGTTGACCACCGAGTTGACGAGAATGTACGTGATTTCGCATACCGTCTTGAAATGCAGGGAATGAACCTCGAAACATACCTCAAGTATGCAGGTGGCGATATTGCCGCCTTCCGCGACACCTTCAAGGAGCAGTCACTCCGTCAGGTAAAGGTTCGCCTCGCACTCGAAAAGATTGCTGAGCTCGAAGGAATTAAAGCCGAGGAAGCTGACATCGACGCTGAGTATGCACGTTACGCCGCACAGTATCAGATGGACGTTGAACAGATTAAGAAGGCAGTTCCTGCTACCGAAATCAGCAAGGACATCGTTGTTCAGAAGGCAATCGACTTTGTACGCGAAAATGCAGTAATCACCGAGGTTGACGCTCCGTCAGAAGCAAAGCCGGCAGCAAAGAAACCCGCCGCTAAGAAGTCAACTGCAAAGAAGACCACTGCAAAGGCAGAAACAGAAGGCGAAGCAAAGCCGGCAGCAAAGAAGACCGCTGCTAAAAAGCCCGCGGCAAAGAAGACCACTGCAAAGACCGAAGCTGACGGCGAAAAGAAACCGGCAGCAAAGAAGACCGCTGCTAAAAAGCCCGCTGCAAAGAAGACAGAGGAATAATTATCTTTCCGTCTGTATAAACGGTCACTTATTTGCCTATATTTTTAATATGCTTAATTTACGAGTGCCGTCAACTTAATATATTGACGGCACTTTCTTTTCAATTTTAAAAGGAGTGCATTTATAATGAGTTTTGTACCTTACGTAGTTGAACAAACTGGTCGTGGCGAAAGGTCGTATGACATTTTTTCCCGACTTCTCAATGACCGCATAATCGTTTTATCCGACGAAGTAAACGATGCTACCGCCAGCGTTGTTATCGCACAGTTGCTTTATTTAGAAGGACAGGACGCCGAAAAGGATATTAGCTTGTATATCAATAGTCCGGGCGGCTCGGTTTCTGCAGGACTAGCGATTTACGATACAATGCAGTATATCAAATGCGACGTTTCGACTATCTGTATGGGTATGGCGGCAAGTATGGGCGCATTCCTGCTTTCAAGCGGCGCAAAGGGTAAGAGATTTGCTTTGCCGAATGCTGAAATTATGATTCATCAGCCGCTTGGTCAGGCGAGAGGTCAGGCAAGTGATATTATTATCCACGCCGACCATATCAAGTTCACTCGCGAAAGACTTAACAAAATTCTTGCCGAAAACACCAATCAGCCGCTCGAAATTATCGAACGCGATACCGAGCGTGATAATTTCATGACCGCAGAAGCGGCTGCCGCATACGGATTGGTTGACAAGGTAATTACAAAGAGGTAATTATGGATAATATCGAAAATAGAATTTGTTGTTCTTTTTGCCGAAAGAGTGCCGACGAGGTAAGACAGCTCGTTGCAGGCGACGGAATATACATTTGTGACGAATGTATCGAAACCTGCTACGAAATTGTCAACGGCGTCGAACCGAAGAAGGTTAAAAAGGGTAAAAAATCAGCCGAATTTGTTCTTCCTACGCCAAAGGAGATCAAGGAACGACTCGACCAATATGTAATTGGTCAAAACGACGCAAAGGTTGCACTTTCGGTTGCTGTTTATAATCACTATAAGCGCACCTGCTTCGCTCCTCATGACCCCGAGGTCGAGATAAATAAGAGTAATATTCTCATGCTCGGACCTACCGGTGTGGGAAAGACCTTGCTTGCTCAAACCTTGGCAAAGACGCTTGACGTACCCTTTGCAATCACCGATGCAACCACGCTCACTGAAGCAGGATACGTTGGCGAGGACGTCGAGAATATTTTGCTTAGACTCATTCAGGCGGCTGATTACGATATCGAACGTGCCGAAAGAGGAATCATCTATATTGATGAGATTGACAAAATTGCCAGAAAATCTGAAAATCCGTCAATCACTCGCGATGTAAGCGGCGAGGGCGTTCAGCAGGCACTGTTAAAAATTCTCGAAGGTACCGTTGCTAACGTACCGCCACAGGGTGGACGAAAGCATCCTCAGCAGGAGTTTATTCAGATAAATACGCAGAATATTCTCTTTATTTGCGCAGGCGCATTTGACGGAATCGAAAAGCAGATTGAGAAAAGAATTGGCGGCTCGGGAATGGGCTTTGGCTCCGAAATCAAGGAAAAGTCAAAGATGGAGCCTGCCGAGCTGATAAAATCCGTAATTCATCAGGACTTGGTTAAATTCGGACTTATACCTGAATTGGTAGGTAGATTGCCGGTCGTAACTGCACTTGAACAGCTTGACAAGGATTCTCTGCTTAGAATTATGACCGAACCGAAGAATTCGGTTGTAAAGCAGTATCAATCATTGTTCGCAATGGACGGAGCTCAGCTCGAATTCGAAAAGGAAGCGCTCGAAAAAATCGCGGATAAGACGATTGAGAGAAAGACGGGAGCGAGAGGCCTGCGTTCAATTTTTGAGGGCATATTGACCAAAATTATGTATGATTTACCGAGCGATTCCACCGTCGAAAAGGTAATAATTACTGCCGAAACCGTTGACGGCGGCGAACCGAAAATTTCATACGACCCGAATCGTAAGCAGGTAAGGTTAACTCTGCCCGAAAAGAAAAAATCAACAATAGCATAATAAAATTTTAAACACCGACCGAAACCTTAATTTCAGTCGGTGTTTTGATAATTATTATATTCCGCCTTTTTTGCGGTAAAACCTTGAAATTTTGGCTAAAAAAGGGTATCATAAAATATTAAGGAGATGTGACTATGGATATACGTGTTGGAGATATTCTCGAAATGAAGAAAACCCATCCCTGCGGCGCAAAGCAGTTTAACGTTTTGCGCATTGGTGCCGATTTTAAAATCAAGTGTGTCGGTTGTGGACACGAGGTTATGGTCACTCGCCAAAAATGCGAAAAAAATATTAAAAAAGTTATCAGAAACGAAGAGTAAAAAGGGGAAAATTCCGTGTTTGACAAGTTAAAGGATGTCGAAGCAAAATATAACGAAATATCAGAACGGCTTACCGACCCTGCGGTTGTAACCGACCAGGAAATGTATAAAAAGCTCATGCGTGAGCATAAGCAGCTTACACCAATAGTTGATAAGTTGCACGAATACGAGGCGGCAAAGACCGATTATGACGAAGCAAAGGGATTGCTTGACGAGGGTGGACTCGACAAGGATTTTAAGGAAATGGTCGAGGAACAAATGCTTTCGTCAAAGAGCGAGGTCGACCGAATCTCCGAGGAGATAAAGATTCTCCTTTTACCTCGTGACCCGAATGATGATAAGAACGTTATTATCGAAATTCGCGGCGGCGCAGGCGGTGAGGAAGCGGCTCTTTTTGCGGCAACTCTCATGCGTATGTATTCAATGTATGCCGAATCAAAGGGCTGGAAAACCGAAATTATTAACGAAAATGCAACCGAACTCGGCGGATATAAAGAGGTTAGCTTCATGATTGAGGGTGACGGCGCATATTCGCGACTTAAATTCGAGTCGGGTGTTCATCGTGTTCAGCGTGTTCCCGATACCGAATCTCAGGGCAGAATTCATACTTCTACAGTAACAGTTGCAGTTTTGCCCGAGGTCGACGACGTCGAAATCGAGATAAATATGGCGGATTTGCAGATTGACACCTATCGTGCATCGGGTGCAGGCGGTCAGCATGTTAACAAGACCGAATCGGCCATCCGAATTACCCATTTGCCGACCGGACTGGTTGTCGAATGTCAGGACGAAAGAAGTCAGCATAAAAACAAGGACAAGGCGATGAAGGTGCTTCGTTCTCGATTGTATGAACAGGCGCAAAAGGAACAAACCGATAAAATCGCATCAGAAAGAAAGTCGCAGGTCGGAACGGGTGACCGAAGCGAAAGAATCCGCACATATAACTATCCGCAGGGCAGGGTAAGTGAGCATCGAATCGGACTCACCATATACCATCTTGAACAGACGCTTAACGGAGACCTTGACGAGATAATCGATGCACTCATTACTGCCGACCAGGCAGAAAAGCTAAAAGCAGAGGCAAATTAAATCAATGAACACTAAACAAATTAAGATTATGTCAACCTATGATAATCCGCTCGGGTTAAAAGAGGTTGCAGAAATTTTAAAAAACGGCGGAATCGTCGGAATCCCTACCGAAACGGTTTACGGACTTGCCGCAAACGCCTATGACGAGTCGGCTGTGGCAAAGATTTTTGAGGCGAAGGGACGACCGCAGGATAACCCACTCATAGTTCATATTGCAGATATGAGTGAGCTTGAGGTTATTGCTGCCGAAATTCCCGAATCGGCAAAAAAGCTTGCAGCAGCATTTTGGCCGGGACCGCTCACGATGGTGCTCAAAAGGACCGAAAAAATACCTGCATCGGTGTCGGCAGGACTTGACACAGTAGCGGTTAGAATGCCGTCAAATGAGGTAGCAAGAGCTATTATTGAGACGTCAGGACTTCCTCTTGCCGCACCGTCGGCAAATATTTCCGGACGCCCGAGTCCTACAACTGCACAGCACGTAATTGACGACCTCGGCGGAAAAATTGATGCGGTTGTTGTATCGGACGATTGCTCGGTAGGAGTCGAGTCAACTGTAATTTCACTTGTCAATGGTAAAAATCGCCTTTTACGTCCGGGCGGAATTACACACGAACAGCTCGAAAGTGTAATCGGACCGGTTGAAATTGACGCATCGGTATTATCGAGCGAAATTAGCGCAAAGGTTTCGTCTCCCGGTATGAAATACAAGCACTATTCACCAAAAACAAAGGTAATTATTGTCGAGGCGGATACCGATTTCTTTTGTGATTATGTAAACCAACTGGATGAAAATTGTGCGGCAATGTGTTTCAGCGAAGAAGCTGAGCATATAAATAAAAAAGCAGTAGTTTATGGGCAAATGAGTAACGACATGTCACAGGCGAGGGAGCTTTTTGACGCTTTGCGAGTGGTCGATACACTTGATGTCGAGGTTGTTTATGCTCATTCGCCGAAAAAGAGCGGAGTTGGACTTGCAGTATATAACCGCCTGCTTAGAGCGGCGGCATTCGAGGTGATTAAGCTTTGAGTTTCGTAATTGGGATTACCGGTCAAACCGGCGCAGGAAAGGGCACAGCTGCCAAAATTTTGGCTGAAAACAATATGGCATACATTGATTGCGATTTGGTTGCACGCGATGTTGTAGAGGTTGGAAGTAAAACTCTCGATAAACTGTGCGATGCATTTTCTGATTCCATACTCAATGCTGATGGCTCTCTCAATCGTCCCGAACTTGCGAAAATCGCCTTTTCGTCACCGCAGTCGGTTCGATTGCTGAATTCAATTACCCATCCTGCAATAATTGATAGAATCAACGAAATTATTGCCGAAATGGATAAAAAGGGCAAAAAATACATTGTTCTTGACGCACCAACCTTACTCGAAAGCGGCGCAGCCGATATATGTGATACGATTATCACGGTCGTCGCCGATGAGGACATACGTCTTTCTCGCATAATGGAGAGGGATAATATTGACTGTGACGCGGCACAGAGACGAATGTCAGCCCAACCTAAACCTGATTTTTACATTGAAAACAGCGACTACACAGTATATAATAATGGTGATATTGAATCGTTAAGAGAACAAATTAGTCGCATTTATGATGATATTTTGAGGAATTATATTTCATGAAATTCTTTATTAGATTTATAATAATACTTATATTGCTGATTGTGCTTTTTGCAGGTGCATTTTACGGCGCACATCAGCTTTATCCGCAAAAATATAGCGAATTTATCGAGCAGTATTGTGATGAATATGATGTCCCGATTGACCTCGCTTATGCAGTGATAAAATGCGAAAGCGGATTTGACCCGAATGCAAAGTCGGAAATCGGAGCTATCGGGTTGATGCAAATTACCCCCGAAACGTTTGAATGGATTTTAACAAAAATTGATGATAAAAATAACGAAATGTCTGATTTATACGATCCTAAAACGAATATCAGGGCAGGAATTTATCTTTTAAAGCTCAATTTAGCCGATTTTGAATCTACCGAATTTGCCCTTGCGGCATATCATGCCGGTCGAGCAAAAACACAGAGCTGGATTGACGAGGGGATAAAATCGGAGGACATACCTTACAGCGACACAAACGCGTATATAAAGCGCGTTATGATAACGTCAAAAATTTATAATCTACTTTATCAATAAAAAGAAAGGAAATGATATTATGTCAGAAAAAACTCAGGGCGAAATGCTGATGGAAAAATTAACATTTAAGCGCGATAACGGATGCAAGGATGAAAAGGTTGTAGCCGAAGCAGAGCTTTTTTGCGAAGGATATAAGTGCTTCCTCGATTTAGGAAAGACCGAACGTGAAGCGGCTGATTTTGCTATTGCCGCCGCTGTTGAAAAGGGATTCAAGCCCTTTGACAGAAAGACAAAGTATAATCCTGGAGATAAGGTTTATCTCAATAACAGAGGCAAGTCGGTTATATTTGCCGTTTTTGGCAATCAGCCGGTTGAAAGCGGCGTTCGTGTAGCGGCAGCACACATTGATTCACCGCGTATTGATTTAAAGCCCAATCCGATTTATGAAGATTGTGAAATGGCTCTGTTCAAGACTCACTACTATGGCGGAGTTAAAAAATATCAGTGGACTGCAATCCCGCTTGCGCTTCACGGCGTTGTTATCCGCGCCGACGGAACAAAGATTTCGATTGTAATCGGCGAGGACGAGAATGACCCTTGCTTTGTTATTACCGACCTTTTGCCTCATCTTGCCGCCGAGCAGTATAAGCGCACTTTGGGCGAGGCAATTCGCGGTGAGGATATGAACGTGCTTATCGGTAGCTATCCTTTTAAGGATGACAAGGTGAGCGAAGCAGTAAAGCTCAATATTCTCAATATAATTTACGAAAAGTACGGAATTGTCGAGGCGGATTTCATTTCTGCCGAGCTTGAACTCGTACCTGCATTTAAGGCGAGAGATATCGGCTTTGACCGTTCGCTTATTGGCTCGTACGGACACGATGACCGCGTTTGCGCATATCCGTCGCTTATGGCGATTCTTAATGCAAGCGAAATTCCCGAGCATACGGTTATTACCGTTCTCGCTGATAAGGAAGAAATCGGTTCGATGGGAAACACAGGTCTTGAATCGGCATTCCTTAAATATTTTGTTTGCGATTTGGCTAATATTCAGGGCGGTGACGGCTTTACCGCTTTGGCGAACAGTGAATGCTTGTCGGCTGATGTAAATGCCGCTTTTGACCCCAATTACCCCGACGTCCTCGACCGCAGAAATGCTGCTATGATAAATCACGGTGCCGCTTTCACAAAATACACCGGTTCGAGAGGAAAGAGCGGTACAAGCGACGCTTCTGCTGAATTTGTCGGCAAAATGAGACGTCTGATGGACGCCAACAACGTCAAGTGGCAGATGGGTGAACTTGGAAAGGTTGACTTAGGTGGCGGCGGTACAGTTGCCATGTATATTGCTAATTTGGGAATGGATGTTATTGATATCGGTGTACCCGTTCTTTCGATGCACGCCCCCTTTGAAGTCGTTTCAAAATTCGACGTTTATATGGTTTATAAGGCCATCGAAGCTTTTTTCAAAAGCTGAGTAATTTTACTTGATTTTTATGCCGGTTTGTGTTATTATCTATTTTGTCACAAGCCGGTGTGATGGAATTGGCAGACGTAGTGGACTCAAAATCCACCGCCAGCGATGGCGTGCCGGTTCGAGTCCGGCCACCGGCACCAAAAAACCCCCTAAGCTATATGCTTCGGGGGTTTTTCTTTTATCGGCATCGGCACCAACACCCCCTAAAACGAGCAAATTTCTATGAACCGATGATTTTCGGGAGTTGTTCGACAATCGGCTTCGGCTGTTTTCTATAAGCAATCTATCTTCCAAAATCGTATGGTTATAATCGAAATCTGCCAAATTTCCATCATCCAAAGCAAAGAAAAAGCTAACCTTGACGGTTAGCTCAATTTTATTGTTATAAACAGTTATTCTCTCAATATATTCTCTGAGTAGTAGTTTTGTTTTGTCTATGTGCTGTGGGTTTTGAAGCGTTTTCTTTAGTTCTGCAATTTTAGCCTTGACCTGTGCTTCTGTTACTGTTAGTTCGGTCTTTTTGCTCTCCTCTGTGGCTATGAGTGATTCGTTTTCTGCTATCTGCTTTTCTATTGCTGTCAGCCTTTCAGAAAGTGCTTCATTGTATCCGATTTTTGCCATTGAGTCTATGAGGTTTCCTCTTGCCATTTTTAGTCCTTGTAGAGCATTTTTAGCAAGTGTTGCACTCTCGCTGTCTGTCGAAAATGTTTCCCTAATTTTCTCGTTTATTTGCTTGGTTATATGTTCTACTACACCCTCACCGAAAAAGAACTTTATAAGATTATCTATTACAAATTCTTCAAGTACATCAGCACGAATCTCTCTACTGTCGCAAGTCAACTGATTAGCTTGTTTATTACATTTATAGGTATTATATCCGTTTTCACCGTATTTTCTATGATTTCCGTGCATTTTACATCCACATTCACCACAATATACAAGACCTGATAATAGATACGGAAACTTTGCATTTGTGGATGTTTTGGCTGTTAATCTTCTTGAAGCGTTAGCCCTTTCCCACAATTCAGGAGATACTATTGCAGGAATAGCGTTCTCAATACGGATAATCTCGCTTTCATCCTTATATTTGTGCATATTACGCTTTCGTTTACTGTTTCGTTTTGCGGCTTTGTTATAAATATACACACCCATATAACGCTCATTTTTTAAAAGGTCATAGCACGAATTTTTTCCAAAAGTATTGCCTTTTCTTGTGCGGTATCCTTTGCGGTTAAGTTCTTGTATAATAGCATTATAACCATAACCATCAGCAGCCATTTGGAATATTTCTCTTACTATTACGGCTTCTGTTTCTTCAATTTCGTATTTACCATTAACAATTTTATAACCTAATGGTGCAGTACCACCATTGAAAAGAGATTTATACGCTCTCTCTTTCATTCCTTTCATTACTTCTTTAGAAAGCGCTTGGACGTATCTTTGATTAAGCAAAGCGTTTAATCCCAATATGAAATCATCACCATTAAAATTCTCCTCTACAGAAACAAGTTCGATATTGTTGTCTGCAAAGCGTTGTTGATATTGAAATGTATCAACAACATTTCTTGAGAAGCGGTCAAGCTTATGTACTATAACTGCTCTAAATTCACAATTCTTGTTTTCTATTACATTCATCATTCTTTGGAAGTCAGGTCTATTAGTTGTTTGTCCCGAAAAAGCTCTGTCAATATACCAATCTATTATATCATAACCGTTAGATTCGGCATATTTTTCTATTGCTCGTTGTTGTGCCTCAATGCTTAATTCTTTTTGATGGTCGCTACTGAATCGACAATAGCCAACCGCTTTTATTTTATCAGTATACATAATTTAAATTTCCTTTCTGTAATATCAAAAAAATAATATATTTTTAAAATAGGGCTTGGTGCATTTATGCCACCAAGCCCGTAGTTTTCGTCATCATTTAATAAATAATTCTTGTGCTATATAATCAGCCATTGGCTTTAAAAATTCGAGCCAATCATTATCAGCGATATTGCTTTGCTGTAAGCACTTTATTTCATCATTACAATAGTCAATATAAGGGCTTTTCCCTCTCTGCTTAGTTATTTGAATTTTTAAGAGTTGCATTACAACTCAACACCTTTATTGGTGTATAGTTCCGAGAAGCTCGGAGTCGTAGAACGCTGTTTCAGCGCACCTATTTTCTACAGTACCATAAAACGCATACTATATGTGTACCGTCTTACTACAAATACGATTTACAGTTTATTTGATTTTAACTGCAACGGCATTTTCTATGCCTTCTACTGCTTCAATTTCATTAAATGTAAAGCAATTTTTTCCTTTATAATCTATTTCAAAATGTTCTAATATTTCTTTTACGAGATTAGCATTGTAAATCACTTTACGTGTTAACATAGATTTAATTATGTTTGAACCTTTTTCGTCTTCTGTTGCGGAAATAAGAACCAGATTATCATCTGCAAAGAAAAA
>JAFQBX010000042.1 GCA_017399535.1 Clostridia bacterium
CAAAAAAAACCACAAGTATCCCTTGCGGATGGTTGTGGTTTTTTGTTTTATCGTAAAACGGGCTCGAAGCGGCACGGTAGTGAATGAACATTCAGTGAATGTTCAGAGCCGTGCCTGACCGAGCGTCGCAACGCGAGAGTCGAGCCCGGTCACCGGCACCAAAAAAAACCACAAGTATCCCTTGCGGATGGTTGTGGTTTTTTGTTTTATCGTAAAACGGGCTCGAAACGGCACGGTAGTGAATGAACATTCAGTGAATGTTCAGAGCCGCGCCTGACCGAGCGTCGCAACGCGAGAGTCGAGCCCGGTCACCGGCACCAAAATTCTACGCTTGTTTTGATACAATGAGCGTAGGATTATTTTTTTTGCATACAAATAAAAGTAACATTTTTATGTTGCCTTAAAACCGTAAAAAATTAAATTTTTTTATATCAAACATATTGACAATATTTTAACATTGTGTTAATATTACTTCGGAAATTGAACCACGGTTTACTTTGAAGTGTGCTTCAGAAAGGATGTGATGATTTGGCGAATGTAAGAAGTGAAGCAGAAAGCAGAGAATTGCACAGAAAGATTCTTACTGCAGCGACTGCAATGTTTATTCAGAAAGGCTTTGAGCGAACCACCTTTTCCGATATTGCAAAGCTGTCGGGTGTGCAGAAAAGCAAAATTCTTTATGAATTCAGCAGCAAAGAGGAGATTCTCAGCCACCTTGTGACCAGGTTTCTCGACGGTGTTACGGCGGCGTCAGATGCAGCCTCGAAAAGGCTCACCGACGATACAGTGCTTATTTTAATAGCCAATGAGGTTTTGCAGCTTTATATGGCGGAAATGAACGAGGATATGCGAAACCTGTATCTTGCAGGCTATTCAATGCCGAAAACAAGCGAAGAAGTCCTTAAACGAAGAACCAACATAATGTTTGAAGCCTTCAGCGAAACATTTAAAAGCTTTGAATTGAAGGACTTCTACGAAATTGAAATCGCCTCAATGGGAATAATGAGGGCATATATGACCGTGCCCTGCGATATGTATTTTACTATTGAGGCAAAAGCAAAAAGGCTCGTAACAATGCTGCTGCGTATTTATAAGGCAGAAGACGAAAAAATCACCGAAGCACTTGAGTTTATCGAAAAAATTGACTTTGAAGCAGTGGCCGAAAAAGCTGTTGAAGGTGTATTCAATGAGCTTGAAATAAAAACTAATAAATGATTTTCGAAAGGAGAATAAACTATGAAAAAATTCTTATCAATCATTCTCGCAATCTTAATGGTTGTGACAATGATTCCCATGGCGGTTATGCCGGCAAGTGCGGCTGAAAATCTCGACTATAATATTAAGCTCGAGGTTGTTGATTGGGCTGTTTATGAAACATCAGGCAAGCTCATTGGCGAGTTTAACGCTGTTGAGCATGGTGATGCATTTTACGATGTGTCATTGACCCAAGCTGATGACGGAACATTCACCTGCAGCTATCAAATTGCTCTTGAGCGTAACGACGGCAACACAGCGTGGAATGAAAGCAGTATATCCTTCAAAATTGATTCCTGTGAAGATGAATTTATGCAGGAGTTTGAAAAGTCATTCTACAGCAGCTACAATATTTTTTACAACTTAAAGGTAACAAGAAGTGCCGGCGACAGCCATACCTTCAAAGATGCAACCTGCGTTGCTCCCAAGACCTGCGCTATCTGCGGTGTAACAAAAGGTGACATTGATGCTACTGCACACAGTTGGGCAAATCTTGACGGCATCTGTGCAAACGGTTGTGGTGCAACCTGTGCTCATGAAAATCAGACAGGCTTAGCTTGTGAAATCTGCGGTGCAGATATTCATGTCTGCAGCAACTATAACAACGGCTTCTGCACTGAGTGCGATGCCTACGAGCCTGCTACGCTTGTCACCAATGAGAATTACGAATCTTTCTACCTGAAAGCCGACTATGTTGGCTACTATGCGATCTCCAATGCAGGTCAGCTCTTCTGGTATGCAAACTACATAAATACTGTTGACAGAACAGCAAATGCAGTTCTTGTGGCAGATATTGACCTTGAAAACAGACCTTGGACACCCATCGGCTCCACAGGTGAAAACAGCAACAACTTCCGCGGTATCTTTGACGGACAGAATTACTACATCAGGGGGCTTTATGTTGAAGGCGACAGAGCGGGGCTTGGCTTCTTCGGTGAAGTCAGAACCGGTACAGTCAAGAACTTCACCATTTTCGGTGAGGTAGTTGTGAACACCGAGGTCGATTATGTCGGCGGTGTTATCGGCTCTATCTGCGGTGTCAACGGTGAAAATGACCTTGAAAGAAACGGTGCGATTATTCAGAATATTAGGTCTTTTGTAAATCTTACCGCAAAAGCACACGGCATTGGTAAGATAGGCGGCTTTGTGGGTTATGCAAACCACCAGAGCCTTATTGAAAATTGCTCCTGGTACGGCACCTTTGATGCAGGCAAGTACCGTGTGGATAACGGTGCAGGCGGCTTCATAGGACGCATTCAGGAGAATACCAGTGAAGTTACTATCCGTAACTGCGCAGCATTCGGTACAATAAAGACAAATTACGCAGGTGACTATAATAACACCGCAACCATTTATATGGGCGGATTTTTAAGCTTTACCAATACGAACGCAAAGACTACCCTTGAAAACTGCCTGTTTGCAGGTAAGTTTGAGCGCGGTGCCAACCTGACCGACGAGGCTTTTCTTGGCGCATTCGGCACCCTTCGCAGCGTTAACGCAATCAAGAATTGCTATTACCTCGGTTATGACGGTCTTGAGGCCGTGCACAGCGATTCAAATCTGAAGCCCGGGAGTGATAACGTAGAGATCACAAAGGTAACAGAAGAACAGCTCAAGTCCGGCGAAATTGCATACAAGCTGCAGGGCGAGCAGACCGAGCATGTCTGGGGTCAGAATATCGGCACAGATAGTTTCCCCGTAATCGGCGGTGAAAAGGTTTACTACGGCTGCATTTCCTGCGTCGATGAGGTTATGGTTTATACCAACGACATCAGGGCAAGTGATAACGACTCCAACCACGCTTGGGGCGAAGGCGTACTCACAAGACCCACCAAGACTCAGGACGGATATTATACATACACCTGTTCAGCTTGCGGCGAAACAAAGACTGAGCCTGTCTTAAGAGCCGCAAACTATGAGGATTATGAGAAGGCTCTTGAAGACCTTCGTGCATATCTCGACAGCGATATGCTTACCGATGAAAATAAGGGTTACATTTCCCAATGGCTTGCAACCTATGATACCGATGAAGTCTTTTGCTTCATTGCAGGCGAAGAAGCAACTGTTCAGGAGTACATAGATGCAACCGCATATTATGCCTCTGAAATTGAAGCCGCAATTGAAGATTGTCTTGCAGGCAACCATTCAGGAAACGGCGAAACCTGCGAAATCTGCGGTACAACTATCAAGTTTGCCACCGTCACCGATAGCACAAACACCTACTATGCAGCCGATGCAGCAACGCTGAATCAGGCAGTAACCGCAATTCTGGAAACCGGCAGCAGAACCTTTACGGTGGAGCTTCCTGCCGATACAGAAGCCGAGATGATCACCGCCATCCGCCGTGCCATCTGCGACACCGAGGGTGTTGCCGACGGCAGCATCCACCTCACCCTCAAGGGCGTGACTTCGATTCCCGGTACCACCAACTGGGACGGTGTTGCTTTTGGTCCCGGTGACATATATGATGAAGCAGGAGAAATTGTAGATCAGGAACTCGTTACCCAATTGGCATCCATCAATCTCCCCGATGTGACAGAAATTGGTGCTCAGGCATTTTATTTTTGTGAAAATCTGGTTTCTGTCTCAGCTCCCAAGGCGCAGACAATTGGAGCGAATGCATTTGGCTATACAGCACTTACATCAGTAGAATTCCCCGAATTGACGACGATCCCCGGCACTATGCTCGGCGGTACCTGGACCTTGTCCTCTGCCAAATTCCCGAAGGTGACGACCATTGAACAGAACGGATTGTTGATTGGATTTGGATTCGCGCCCGAAAATAATCCTACGCCCTTCCCGCTTGAGCTGACCGCTGAGGGCGACATCACCTTCAATGGCAGTAATCATTTCAATATTGCATCGCAGAATTATTCCGGTAAGGTTGACCTGGTGCTGAACATTGATAAGAAGGAACAAGTGACCTTCAATGATGACGGCACAGCTACCTGGCAGGTAAGAGATGACTTGAGCTATACCTTCAAGTCCATCACGTTTACTTGCACTGACGGCACGACAAATCATAGCTACACCTACACCGATAACGGCGACGGCACCCACGATATGGTCTGCACCGGGTGTGGTTACTTGGTAGTGGATAATGAAGCACATAGTGGCGGCACCGCCACCTGCACCGAACAGGCAAAGTGCGAACATTGCGGCGCAAGCTACGGTGAAGTGGATAAAAACAACCACGATGAAACCGTTGCCTATGTAAACGGCTTCTGCCCCAACTGCGATGCCTTTGAGCCTGCCAAGCTGGTGAACGGCGTTTATGAGATTTCCAACGCAGGTAACCTGTACTGGTTCGCGGACAAGGTTACGAACGAAAATGCGGCCTACGGTTCCGCCGATGCCATCCTGACCTGCGACATCCGGGTGAACGAAGGCACCATGACGGAAGCCAGCACCGGCGCCCGGGTCTGGACCCCCATCGGAAAACATGGATTCGGCGTGAATATACCATATACCGGCACCTTTGAGGGCAACGGTAAGACCGTCTCCGGCCTGTATTTTAATGACACCTCCGCTAATTTCTCTGTGGGCCTGTTCTCCCTTGTTGGCGAAGGCGGCAAAGTGCAGAATGTGGGAATTGCAGATTCCTATCTTTGCGGCAGCCAAAACATCGGCGCTGTGGCGGGCAGCAACTACGGCACCGTCACGGGCTGCTATAATACCGGCATCATCAGCGGCAGCGGCAACTCTGTCGGCGGCGTGGTGGGCTACAACTACGGTACCGCCACGAACTGCTACAACACCGGCACCGTCAGCGGCACGAGCTCTGTCGGCGGAGTGGTGGGCAGCAACCACGGCACCGTCACGGGTTGCTATAATACCGGCACCATCAGCGGCAGCAACGATGTCGGCGGCGTGGCGGGAAATGGTGGCAGCATGTCCAACTGCTACAACACCGGCACCGTCAGCGGCACGAACAGTGTCGGCGGCGTGGTGGGCGACAACCAAGACACCGTCACGGGCTGTTATAACACCGGCACCGTCAGCGGCACGACCAGTGTCGGCGGCGTGGCGGGCTATAACTGGACTACCGTTACCAACTGCTACAGCAGCGGCACCGTCAGCGGTACGACCGATGTCGGCGGCGTGGTGGGCTTCACCAACGCCACCGTCACAAACTGCTACTTTGACAGCACGGTATACACCGGCGATGCCATTGGCAACAATTACGGCACTGCCACCGATGTGGAGGGCAAGTCCACCGAGCAGTTTGCCGGCGGTGAGGTGGCCTACCTGCTGAGCCAGGGCGAAAACGGCTCCATCTGGGGCCAGACCATCGGCACCGACCCTGCCCCCGTCTTCTCCGATGCCAAGGTCTACTACGGCTACACCTCCTGCGGCGACACCGTGGCGAAATACACCAATGACGAAACGATCTCCGCAGAAAAGCCTGACCATACACAGAAACCCACCTATACCGACAACGGCAACGGCACCCACAGCGCAGTCTATCCCTGCTGCGGAACTACCGTTACCGAGGAACACACTCTGACCTATACCGCAAAGGACAATGTCATCACCGCTGCCTGCTCCGCAAACTGCGGTTATAGTGGCACAGCTACCATCAGCGCAACCGGCAAGATCTATGACGAAACTGCTGTAGAGGTTGTCGTTTCTAAGACCGGCTCTTTGGAAAATACGATTATTCCCGTTACCCTTACCAAGGACGGCGAAGCCTTTACCGGTGAACCTGTGAATGCAGGCACCTATACCGCTTCCATTGGCATGGGCGAGAACGAGAATGCCGTTGTGGCAAGCGTAGAGTTCATCATTGAAAAGGCGAACCCGGTCATCGCAGCGGCCCCCACCCCCAATACGCTGACCTACATCGGCGAAGCGCAGTATCTCATCAGCGCAGGTGAGGCAGTCGGCGGAGCGATGGTTTACAGCTTGACCGAGAACGGCGAGTATACCACAACCATCCCCCAAGGTACAAATGCAGGCGATTATACGGTTTGGTATTACGTTCAGGGTGATGCAAACCACAATGACAGCGCAAAGGATTCCGTGCCTGTTACCATCAAAAAAGCACCTTTGACCGTAACAGCAAGCGATGCAACCATCACCTACGGCGAAGCTCCCACAAATAACGGTGTTACTTACAGCGGCTTTGTTAATGGTGAGAATGAAGGAGTTCTTGGCGGTGAGCTGGCTTACACCTACACCTATACGCAGAACGGCAATGTAGGCGACTATTCGATCACACCCGAAGGCTTGACCGCTGATAACTACGAGATCACATTCGTGGACGGTACTCTGACTGTTGAACAGATAGATATTAACGACATTATTGATGAAATGAAAATCAATCTGGAACAGTACAGCTACGTTTACGACGGAACCGAAAAGAAACCCAAAGTTACCTCTATCACTGTTGACGGTGTGACATTGACAGAAGGTACGGACTACACCGTACGCTACGAGGACAATGTTTACGTTGGAAACTATGCAACGGCAGTCATCAACTTTGAGGGCAACTACGACGGTACATTCCGCAAGTGGTTCACAATTACAAAGGCTTATTACGACTTAACTGCTCCCACCCCCAATACACTTACATATAACGGAGAAGATCAGTATCTTGTCTCTGCAGGTACTGTCGAGGGTGCTGATTTCGAATACAGCCTTGACGCTGTAAGCTGGTCAACAAGTATTCCTCAGGCAAAGGATGTAGGCAACTACACAGTTTATTACAGAGTTCTTGCTGATGAAAACCACTATGACGTTGAGGGTACTGTTGATGTAACTATCAAGGAATGTGCTCACGAATGGGGCGAAGGCGTACTCACAAGACCCACCTTTGAAACAGCCGGCTATTACACCTACACCTGTACTCTTTGCGGTCATTCATACACAGAACCCACTAAGAAAGCAGATGACACAGCCTTAAACGATGCTTCCATGAAGGTTATGGATTACATCAGTAATAATACTCTTACACAGGAAGCAGCAAACGAAATCCATAATAGCTATCTTGACATTCTTAAGAATAACGGTAATATTTTCGACGAATTTGGCTTTGTCCGCAATGACCTTGTTGAAGAGGATCAGCCTGCTATTAATGCGGTAACCGCAGAGCTTGAAAAAATCGTTGCTGATGCAGAAGAAAAAATCGCAAGCGGCGAATATGTCAAGGCTGATTACACAGAAGTTGACGAAGCAATCGCTTCCGTTGATGAGGCACTTGAAAATGCAACAATCAGCGAAGAAATGGCAAACGAGCTCTCTGACATCAAATCTCAGCTTGAAGCTCTTAAGGAAAATGAAAACACAAGTATGGCTGATGCGGCTGAGCTTCTTGAAAGAGTAAAGGCTGTTGCAGAAACAATGGCTGACTGTGCAAATGGCATTCACTCCTTCACAAAGTACGAAG
>JAFQBX010000043.1 GCA_017399535.1 Clostridia bacterium
CAGTTGTCACGCCAGTGGCATAGCTGGGCAGCTATGTTCGGATTGGATAAACGCTGAAAGCATCTAAGCGTGAAGCCAGCCTCAAGATTAGATTTCCCGTGACTTTTAGTCAGTGAGACCCCCGGTAGACTACCGGGTTGATAGGCTGCGTGTGTAAGTGCCGTGAGGTATTTAGCTTGGCAGTACTAATCGGTCGAGTGCTTGACCTTCTTACAGTGGTTTACCACAACCACTCAATCTTTCTCATCCACTCCGTATTGTTCAATTTTGAAGGTGCGTTCAAACTGAATAGCAAATTTAAAGGCATTGACTAAAATTGTCGATGCCTTTTGTTATTTGCTAATATTTTCTTGATTTTCTGCGCTGCTTATGATATATTGTGTTTAGAAACCACCACAGAACCGACTTTGGGCGTTGCATCAAGGCTGTTTGCATTGATGAGCTGTGAGGTTTCTTTTTATTATATTGACTAATGGTAATGTTTATGCTATATTGTGGACATGAACAGATGCACTCACGGTATCTACGCTTAATTGCGGTGCCGTCATGATGGGTGTATCTGTTTTGTTTTTACTAATTGATATAGGCATTATTTTGCTCTCCTATGAATTATGATATTGACAACATTATTATTTTGTGATATTTTATTATAGAAGCTGACCCCACGGTGCCGCTATCATGCGCCACGGCCTTTGAGCCACGAAGTGGGTAATCGGCTTCTTGTTTTTATTGACATTGTTTAATATTTGTGATATAAATATAATAAAGAGGGTACATCACTTCTGCTCGATACTGTATTGCATTAATGAGCATGGATGTATTCTCTTTTTTTATTGACACTCTCATTTAAATCGTATAAAATAATATTAAAGTAAGGATTGTCTGATGCGGCGGCTGAAATATATTCAGTTAGACCGCTATTACGGACAATCCTTATATTTTTAATTAAAAAAGGAGCAGATTATTCATCTGCTCCTTTTTATATACAATATTAAGCGTTTTTGCCTAAATAAACACGCTTTAAAGCAACAATAACCGGACAAATCAGGACACCGCAAATAAAATTGCTTATTCCGTGGATGAGGTCAAAGGGAAACCCTGCAACAATCCATGCAATCATGCTTTTAAAATTAAGCCCGAAAATAATTGCCTGTGACGGCGCATACAATATGCCGAATAAAAATCCGTGTAACGCAACGACCGACATATAAATAATTGGCAGTGCCTTTCTTGGCGTTTTTTTCGGAATCAGCATTACGAATCCCCACAAAACTGTCCAGATATAGAGATAGGGAATCCACCATAATGCAAATCCATAAAATAACCCGTTTAAAAAGACAAAAACGTATATCGGGTAGAGTGCTTTTGCACGAAAAACGACCGTTATCGCAACAATAAGCATCCCGATAATATGGATGTTAGGAAACGCCTCCATAACGAGCTTTGACACAAATATTATCGCGCCAAGCACACCGAAAATGGCGATTTCCTTTATTTTTAGCTTCATTTTACTCTACCTTAAAGGTGTAAACAGCCGTCTCGTCAATCGGTGTCTTATCAACGCCTTGCGTAGCGTATTCGCCGTTTATGTAAAATGCCCAGTATTTTCCGTCCTTGTCATAATCGACAGTGAGACAGTCAACCGTCTTTACATATAGCCCGTAGGGACCTTCCTCGCCGTCAATGAAACCGATTTGCGTCAATGCTTCACCGACGTTTTCCGCGTCGGTGCGGATTTCATATTTTGTTTCGGTTCCGTTTGTGTCAACCACCGATACGGCAAAGCATTTTTGACCTTCGCCGAGTTGTGTAACCGCCTCCGAAACTGTTGACGAAATGTCCTCGATTACCGACGAATGATTGTGGTCGGAATGGTCGACACCGCCATCATTGTTATCGCTACAACCTGTTGTAAAAAGTGACATTGCCGCAACTATCACTATACAAAGACATAACAATAACGATTTTTTAATTCGTTTAAAATTCATGTTTTTGTAACTCCTTTATTAAAATTTATATTTTTCTCTCGTATCGGTCGGCACTCGCAACCTTATAAATTAACGAGATTTAATGCCAAAGAAATATTTCGACTCGGCATACTTTTTATCCGCCTTCTCAAATCTTTCAATTCAATGGTTTTTCTCCGATTTTGCGGCATCGGATAGGATAAAAAACGTATTTGCTATGCCTCACGGCGACGTGCTCGTACGGGATTTTCACCCATTTCCTTCTTTGACAAAATTTATTATACCATAATGTGTGATTTATTCAATACTATTTATGCAAAATATCCTGCGGCGAAATGCCGAATATTTCCTCGGAAAACCAAACTTTTTTTACCGAAAATTCCTTTCCGTTGAGGTAGTTCAGCTCCTCGGCATCTTCATTAAAGGCGAATTTCAAGCGGTATGACCACAGCGCCTGATGCTTAAATCCTTTTTTGCGATCGTCGGCGTTTTTGCCGTATTTTCCGTCGCCGAGAAGCGGATGACCAATCGACGAAAGATGTGCGCGAATCTGATGTGTTCGTCCCGTAAGCAACTCAATCTCGAGGAGAGATAGGTCACCCTTTTCTGCAATAACGCGATATTTTGTTCTGATTGAGCGATTGTTGTCAGATTTGGACCTTTTAATTTTTGCTATGTTTTTTTCCTCGTCCTTTTCCAGATAGCCCTCTAAAATGTCCTGTTTTTTCGGCATTTTTCCGTGAACGACGCAAAGATAGAATTTATCAATCTCTCTGATTTTAAGCATTCTGTTGAGTATTCTCAATGCTGCGGCAGTTTTTGCCGCGATAACGATTCCGCCGGTGTTTCGGTCGATCCGGTTGACTAACGCCGGTTTAAAGGATGCCTCATCCTCGGGGCGAAACTCACCCGTTTTATACAAATGATGCTGAATTCTCATAATAAGCGTGTCGCGATATTCGGTATCATCGGGATGAACAATGAGTCCCTGCGGCTTGTTAACGAGCATAATGTTTTCGTCCTCGTAAACAATGTCGAGCAAATCAGGCGCAGAGGTGAAATCGTATTTCGGCGCAGTTTCGACTAAAAACTCGTCATTTATGTATAACGAAACAACGTCACCTTTTTGGAGAATGGTCGAGATTTCGGCGCGTTTTGAGTTAATCTTTATGCGTTTAATTCGAATATATTTGTACATCAGCGACTTTGGCAGCTTGTCAAAGGTCTTTGTCAGATATTTATCCAGTCGCTGACCGCTATCGTTATCCTTAATGATATATTCTTTCAAGGCGAGTCCTCCAAAAATACTATGTTTTTATCATTATAACACATTTTTCACTTTTCAAAAGAGAAATTTTGTAGTATAATGAATTTAATTATAAGTTTAGGAGAATTTCATTGAATTCAGAAAATAATCACAAGGAGCATAGACAGCGGTTAAAGGCAAGGTATCATCGCGAAGGGCTTGACAATTTCGAGGATCATAATATTCTCGAGCTTCTGCTTTTTTTCGGGATTCCGTACAAGGATACTAATAACTTGGCGCATGAGCTACTCAATCGTTTTGGCTCGTTGTCGGGCGTTCTCGAAGCATCTCGCGAGGAGCTGATGAACGTTAACGGAATTGGCGAAAATGCCGCAACCCTCCTGAATTTGATTCCTGCATTGTCGCGAAAATATTTAGAGGACAAGGTTGACGAAAAGGCGCCGATGAATAGCTGCTCTGCGGTCGGAAACTATCTTATTGCAAAGTATCGTTTTCGTCAGGACGAGGTGTTTTCGATGATCTGCCTCGATCAAAGCTGTCGACTTATTAGCTGGGAAATTATTTCAAGCGGCACCATAAATATTACCGCGGTTAATTCGCGAAAGGTAATCGAAGCCGCGATGAAAACGTCTGCAAATGCCGTAGTTTTAGCGCATAATCATCCGAACGGGTTGGCAGTTCCGTCGGGTGATGACATTAAATCGACCATGGCGCTAGTTGAAGCGCTGAATATAATCGGCGTTCGTGTGCTCGACCATATTATTATCAGCGGCGAGGACTTTGTTTCGCTGGCAAGCTCACAGCAGTATAAACATCTTTTTAAATGATAAAAACGTCTTGTGAAAAAAACAAGGCGTTTTTTCTATTTTTCACCTTAAATTCGAAATAATGTATAGCATAAATAAAAGGTTTCAAGCAAAAATAAATAAAAAAACGGCGGAGTTGGGCTAAAATGAAAAAGATAGAAAAAATTATAGCAATAGCGATAATAGCGGTTGGTATTCTTTCAATATCGGCCTTTTTGCTGTTCAAGTCCGCCGAAATTGAGGTAAAGGCAATCTCCGTTTATCCCAAATCAGTTGAGCGCACAGTTGTCACAACCGGCACAGTAACGGCAAAAAGCACCGAAGCGGTGACATACGACTACACCGTCTATCCAAAGGAATTCAATGTCAGGGTAGGTGACCGTCTTAATGAAGGCGACCTCGTGATGACAGCGCTTAATAGCCGAATGCGCGAGGTGAAGATATATTCCGATTACAGCGGTATTGTCACCGCGTTACCCGTTTCGGTTGGTAAAGAGGCAAGGTCGGGTGTTTCTCTTGCCGTAGTGGCTGACCCAAACGAGTTGCAGATAAAGGCGCAGATTAGCGAGCGTGATGCGTCCTTTGTTTCGGTTGACCAAGCGGTTGTGATAAAAACAAACGGAACAAATGAAAAATCCTATTCGGGAAGGGTAAGCCGCGTGTCAAATATCGCAGAGCAGACGTCGAACGGAACTATGATTAGCATTGTGGTTGACGTTGACCCGACCGAAACCGAGCTTTTGATCGGAATGAGCACCAAGCTGTATATAAGCACGGATACCGCGTCGGACGTTGTCGCGGTCCCGTACTCGTCGATTGAATATAACGGCAACAAATCCTTTGTGTACGTGGTTTCGGGAGATGAGATTATCAAAACCGAGGTGGAGATAGGTATCGAGGGAAGCAATTTAGCCGAAATAGTCAGCGGCGTTGACTCGAATTCGCTGGTAATCGAGAATAAAAGTCAGCTTGACGAAAATAAAAGCGTGAGGATTGTAACCGATGACTAATCTGATTTTGGGCATATTTCGTCAGCTTATGCGGCACAAGTGGCGTACTGTGATGATAGCCCTTAGTGTTACGATTGGCGTTATGTCGGTCGCGATAATCGACATAGTGGGGGATGCAGGTATTGCCAAATTCAATCGTGAGCTTGATTGTCTCGGCATCAGCGGCATTTCTGTTACAGTCGATTCGAATAGCGGTGCTCAGCCGCTCAATACCGATGACGTAAAGCTTATCAACTCGGTGCAAAATGTAAAAAGCGCGATGGGAATTATAAAGACAAACGGAACCGCAAGCGCAAAGTCGGATAATTTTGATATTGCAATAGTCGGTATCGGCGAAAACGCAGACACTACAATTTCTCTCGAACTGAAATACGGACGATATATAAACGAGGTTGACATAAAATCTATTTCTAACGTTTGTATGATTGATGAAGACCTGTCAATAGAAATGTTTAACACCGATAACAGTGTCGGTATGTTGGTTGACATAAACTCTAATTCTGTCTTTGGCAAGTTCGAAATCATCGGCGTAATTCCTACCGAGGGGAGTATTCTTCGCAACGTGGCAAAGGATTTAATCGATAGCAATATCTATATCCCGTATTCAAATATTTCAAATTCCTTTCAAACAGTTGCGGTGAGTGTCGATAATGCCGACCATTCTGATGATACGACCGCCGAAATAAGACGGCTTTTGGGCTTTCAAAAGGGGAATGTGGATTCGGTTATTACCGAGGATATGGCACTTCAACGCGGCAGGATAAATAATTTGTTCGATATTATAAAGCAGGTGCTCACAATAATCGGAGCAACCTCAATCGTCGTGTCAGCCCTGTCGATAATGACCATAATGCTACTCACAGTAAAGGAACGTACCTACGAAATCGGTATCAAAAAGTCAATCGGTGCAAGTAATAGCCGCGTTCTGTTCGAGTTTGTAATCGAGTCGGGTGCAGTTTCGCTAATTGGTGGCGTTTTAGGTGTTATACTGTCATTAGCGGCATCTTTTATAATGGCTAATTTGCTCAAAATCACCGTCACCATCGACTTCTTAAAGCTGCTGTGGTTAATCTTTCTGTCCATTTTCGTCGGCTGTATTTCGGGCGCATATCCCGCAATAACGGCCGCCCGACTCAACCCCGTCGATGCGCTTGGTAGAAATTGAACGGAAATAAAAAAGAAAAAAGCATTCGAGTCAGTGAACGGACGGCACTAATCGCCGGCGGTTGTAGCAAGAATGCTTTTTCAAATTCAATGTAACACACAAACAATTATTTGTCAATGATTATGATAAGGTAAAATAAAAGTTAATTACATTCGAACATTAATGTTGATTAATTAAAAATGAATGATATAAAATTAAAAATCCGCCGATTTTCATCAGCGGATTTTTAATTTTGGTCCGAGTGACAGGAGTCGAACCTGCGGCCTCTTGAACCCCATTCAAGCGCTCTACCAAACTGGGCTACACCCGGATATCTCGCAGACAGCTATTGCCGTCTGCGGACTATTTATTCTTGTAACAATAATTAAATCATTGCAAGAACGAATGCGATAACAACAAGGATCATAAAAGCGATCGCAATGTACTTTGTCCAACGAGCAAGGAAAGCGTCAACCGAACGTGCCTTGTTCTTTGACAAAAAGGTATCAGCTCCACCGGAAATTGCTCCGTTAATACCGGCTCTGCGTCCTTCCTGGAGAAGGATAGCTGCGATAATAACGATAGCCAAAATGATAATAAGTGAGCCAACAATAATTTCTGTTATACCCATTATATAAAACCTCCTTAAAAAAGGTACGCATCAACAGTGCGAATAATATAATATCACATACTTGGACAAAATGCAAGTGTTTTTTACATCGGATGTATCATTTTATCCATATCGAGCAATTCGCCGTTAAGACCAAGCTTTTTATTACGTCTCTGTTCAAAGAATTTGACGGCTACCTGACCGAACTGAGCGTAGGAAAGTACGTCCTCCTCCTGCTCTGACCAGGGTTTAACCTCTTCTCTGAGTTTGTCGAGTTCGGGCTCGATTTTATCAGCGGGACGGCAATCAATCGGCTCGTCGTCACCGATAATCTTTTTACGGAATTCGTCGTCGATGGGAAGGGGAGTGTGACCGTATTCGCCACGAACAAGTCCCTTAAACTCGTTTGTCACCATCTTGTATCTTTCGCCCATGATGACGTTGTAAACGGCCTGGGTTCCTACAATCTGACTCGACGGAGTAACAAGCGGCGGATAACCGCAATCGGCACGTACCTTCGGCACCTCTTCGAGAACCTCGGTGAGCTTTTCCTCTTTTCCTGCCTGTTTGAGCTGCGAAACGAGGTTAGAGAGCATTCCGCCCGGTACCTGATAAATCAGTGCCTTTGCGTCAACGCCCATTACCTTAGTGCTGAGCAGTCCGCTTGCTAAATATTCCTCTTTCAAAGCGGCAAAGTGCTTTGAAATTTCGTCTATCTTTTCAATATCGAGACCGGTGTCGTAATCTGTACCGCTGAAAGCGGCTACCATCGACTCGGTTGCGGGATGCGAGGTTCCCATTGCGAGAGGCGAAAGCGCTGTATCAACAACGTCTGCACCTGCTTCGACCGCCTTCATAAGAACCATTGATGCGAGTCCCGATGTGTAGTGTGAGTGAACCTGAATCGGCACCTTGACGGTTTCTTTGAGTGCTTTTACGAGGTCGTATGTGCCGTAAGGAGTGAGCAATCCTGCCATATCCTTTACACAAATCGAATCAGCACCGATTTCCTCAAGCTGCTTTGCGTATTTTGTATAGTATTCGATGTCAAAAACGGGTCCCGTTGTGTACGAAATTGCCGCCTGAACGTGTGCCTTTTCCTTTTTAGCCGCGTTGATTGCTGTGGTAAGGTTTCTCGGATCGTTGAGCGCGTCAAAAATTCGTAAAATGTCAATTCCGTTAGCAACCGATTTTTGCACAAGGTATTCAACCACGTCGTCGGCATAATGACGGTAGCCGAGCATATTCTGTCCTCTGAAAAGCATTTGAAGCTTTGTTTTCGGACAATGTTCGCGAATTGTACGAAGTCTTTCCCACGGGTCCTCGTTTAAAAAACGCAGACAAGCGTCGAACGTAGCACCACCCCAGCATTCAAGCGAGTGATAGCCGATATCATCGAGCTTTTCGAGGATGGGGAGCATCTGCTCGGTGGACATTCTGGTTGCAACAAGTGACTGGTGAGCGTCACGTAAAATCGTTTCGGTAATTTTTACAGAAGCCATGATAACCTTCCTTTTAATATTAGTTAAGTGAAATTAAGAGAGCGCCCGAATCAACTGTGTCGCCCTTTGCAACGTGAACGCCTGCAACGGTGCCGTCGCAAGGTGCCTTAATTTCATTTTCCATTTTCATAGCTTCGAGGATGAGAAGGGTATCGCCGTTTTTAACTGAATCGCCGGCGCTAACCTTGATATCAATGATGTTTCCGGGCATCGGGCTGTTTACCTTTTCGGCGCCGGTAGCGGCAGGAGCGGCTGCGGGTGCAGGAGCGGCTTCGACAGCGGGAGCTGCGGCAGGTGCAGGAGCGGCTACGGGAGCGGCTACGGGAGCGGCAACAGCGGCAGGTGCAGAGGTGCTTCCTGTTTCCTCAACAGCGACGTCATAGGTTTTTCCGTTAACGGTGATTTTAAACTGTTTCATTATTTTATCTCTCCAATCGGTGAATTACAGAATAGTAACAGTGTGCTTTTTATCAAGGGTTGAAACTCTCTTTGAAAGAAGCATATCCAAACTGATTTTTAGCTTTGCAGAAAGCTCGTCCTCGCTGACGATGTCGCTGATATATCCGTTTGCGGCGGCCTTTTCAGCCGATGCTTCGTTTTTAATATATTCGTCGAGGAGAGCTTGCTTGTCCTCGCCGTCGAGAATACGCTTGTTATATACAATGTTCATGGCGGCTTCGGGGTCCATCGGTGAAATTACCGAGCCGCTGATGGCGATAACCTCGTCAGCTCCCGATGCATTTCCTGCAAAGGTCATGAAAGCGGGACCGTACGCCTTTCCATTGATAACGGTGATTTTAGCTGTTGTAGCGTTTGCGTATGCTTTTGTCAAAGCGGCAGCCGCCTTTAACGAGCTGTGACAGCAGTTGCAGTAGCCCTCTGTGTTGACAAAGGTGATAACGGGAATCGAATAAGCGTCGCAAATTCCGAGGAAGGAAACAATCTTTTTACTATCCTTGCTCTTGATTTCGCCGTCAACGTTAACCATACCTACGCTCATTCCGCCGAGACGTGCAAAGGCGGTCTTTGCCGAATATTCCTCGCCTTTGTTGAGAGGGATAACGCTTCCTGCATCGGCGATTCTAGCAATCATACAGCCGCAGGTACAAGCATCGCCCGAAACGTCGGCAATCGGAGCTTCGCCGAGATTGTTTGACGGAAGTGCGCAAATAATACTCTTTGCACTTTCGATAGCGTCGGCCAAATCGTCGGCAATAATCTGAGCATTTCTGTTAGCGTCAACATAATCGTCGTCGCCAGATTTATTAAGGAATAGCTGTGCATCCTTTGTAGCGATTACGATGTCCGAACAAAGCGCCCAAATAGCACTTGACGCACCGCAAACGCCTTTAATAACGGCAATCTGCGGAACAACGCCTGATAGACGGTCGGCTTTTGCAATGAGCGAAGAATATGCCTGCATGGCACCGAGCCCTTCGTCAATGTGACCGCCCATTGAATCATAAACGCCGATGATGGGATAGCCCGTCTTTTCGGCAAGGTCGTACAATTTAATAAGTTTGCTTGCCTGCTTTGCGCCCATGGCACCGCCGTTTAGGTCGGCGTCCTGAACAAAAGCGTAGCAGGGGCAACCGTTAATTGAGCCAAAGCCGGTAACAACCTCGCAGTCCTCGGTCAGTCTGTCCAATTCGGTGAAACTGCCCTGGTCGAAAATACCGGATAAAATAGCTTTTGCCATTTAAAATTCCTCCTGATTATTAAAAGGTCACCATTTGACCCCATTTTAATTTCCATAATTTGATTATATTATATATTTTGTTAATTATCAAGTGTTTCTGCGCCTTTTGAGCAATTTTTACACATTGTAAACAACTGAATAATGTTTATGCAATCGGTTTGCTCATTTTCGATGTAGCGAAGGAGCAAAAACGCACCTTTTGGCGCCACTTTGTCGAGGTTGCAAAGGAGAATTCCGCGGTTGATTGCATAGTTCATGGTAGCTCTTGAAATAAGGTCGCACAGCCAAATATCTTTTTCGGAAGGACAAACGTCGTGAATGGTGAAAACTCCGTCGATAATCGAAAATTTCGAGTGACCTACAACCTCGCCTGTTTCGGTGTCGGTTGCTATCATCGCATTTGCTCCATCAAAAAGGTTGTTATCAAAAATTTCTGCAATTTGTTCGCCAGTTGCGGGTTTTACGTGAATCATTATTTTCTACCTCTTTTTTTAGGTTGTTCGTCGGTTTCGCTTTTGTCGCTTCTCAGTGCGTCGCAGCGTAGCTTGGTAATTTCCTTTTCGGTCAGCTCACGCCATTTACCAGGTTTGAGCATTCCGAGCTTTAAGGTGCTGATTGCGGTTCTTTTCAGTCGGATTACGCGAAGGTCAACCGCCTCGCACATACGTCTTATCTGTCGATTTCGCCCTTCATAGAGAACAATGGAAAGCACCGTTCTGTCCTCGGCAGATTCCAAAACGCTGATTTCGCAGGGAAGCGTTTTTATCCCATCGTCTAGGACTACACCATCGGTGAGTTTTGTAATTATTTCGTCGGTGACCTTGCCCCTTACAGTAACGCGGTAGGTCTTTCCGATTTTGCTTCTCGGGTGCATCATCATGTTTGCGAATTCGCCGTCATTGGTCATCAGAAGCATACCTTCGCTGTCTTTATCGAGACGTCCAACGGGATAAATTCTTTCCTTGATTGTCTTTGTTAGGTCGGTTACGCATTTTCTGTCTCTGTCGTCGGTCACCGAGGTCAAATATCCGCGCGGCTTATTAATTACAATATAAATTTTTTCCGATTCATTTCTAATCGGCTTTCCGTGAACGGTGACGAGGTCTCTGCGCGGGTCTATTTTGTCACCGAGTTTTGCCACCCGTCCGTTAACCTTTACAAAGCGTGATTCTATGAGTTCTTCTGCTTTTCGGCGTGAAGTAATTCCACATTCTGATATGTATTTTTGTAATCTTACCTTTTCGTTCATGTTATCTCCTTATTTTGCGCCGAAAAGCGCCTTTAACCAGTATTTATAGTCCTTGTTTACGACGGTGTATTTGCCCGATTTAATTTCATACGCCGCACAAATTTCTGCCTCTGCAATTTTTTTGTCGCCGATAAAGTATTCAACCTTGCCTAATTTTTGCCCTTTTTTAACGGGTGCGAAAACAAATCGGTCAAGCGTGGTTTTAAATGTCACCTTATCAAATTGCTCGGGCAAAAGTGTAACCGTGGGCGGTGTGAAATTGACCGCAACCTTACCTTCCGAATTGGCAATGGCAACGTTTCCGATATCGTCGGGGGTATAAAGCGTGTCAACTTTAAGTTGTGAAAAGCCGTAATCGAGCAGAGTAGCGTGGTCTGACCAGTCGCTCGGTGCATTGAGGGTGACTGCAATAACGCCCATTCCGTCCTTTTGCGCACAGGAAACAAGGCAACGTCCCGATTTTTTAGTAAATCCTGTTTTTATTCCGATAGCGCCGTCATAGTACCAAAGCAACTTGTTGTGATTTTTCAGCGTTCGGCGATATGGCGGATTTCCGTATTCTAGGGTCATCGTCTTACTTGAGCAGGCGGTGGCAAACTGTTCATTTTTCATAGCATAAACGGCGAGCTTTGCCATATCAATTGCCGTCGAATAATGCTTCTCGTCATCAAGTCCCGACGGCGTAACAAAATTCGTGTCGGTCATTCCGATTTCAGCCGCTTTTTTATTCATTAAATCGGCAAAATTCTCTATTGAACCTGCTATCGAAATGGCGGTCGTATTTGCGGCATCGTTTCCGCTCGCGAGTAGCAGTCCGTATAAAAGGTCACGATAATGTACTCTGTCGCCCTCCTGCAAACCCATTGACGAGCCCTCAACCGTAACCATTTCCTTTGTAGCGACTATTTCTTCATCAAGGTCGCACATTTCGCAAAGAAGGAGCGCCGTCATAATCTTTGTCGTGCTTGCCATACTTGTTTTCTCACTGCCATTTTTTTCGCAAATGAGTTCGCCCGTGTTCATTTCCACGACAGCGGCATATTTTGCCGATACGGAGGGCATCTGCCGCGGTGCAGCGGCACAAACTCTATTACTCAAAGAGGTCAAAAAAACAGCGGCAGTAATTATCGAGATTATCAGTCTTTGTTTCATAAAATATCGCACCTTTCGGGGCGCATTTCATGAATACACGCCCGCAAAATTATATGCAGGCGTGCTTGGCCGATATTATTTTTACGCGTTCTTTTCTTCTTCGTCCTTATCCTTTTTGAAAAGGGCAGTAACCTTGTCAAAAAGGGCAGGGATGAGGTCGATTGCCTTATCTGTTGAGCTGGGATTTTTGTTGATTTGGAGCATTCTGACGTCGCTTCCGTTTATAACGATAAATGCGGTCGGAGTAACCGAAACGCCTGCACCTGCACCACCGCCAAAAAGCTTAACGTTGGCTCTTGATGGAAAGTCGCTTCCACCCGAAGCAAAGCCAAACGAAATTTTAGAAACGGGGATAATAACAATTCCGTTTTCGAGTGTGATTTCCTTGCCGATAATAGTGTCGGCATCAACCATTGAACGAATTTTATCCATCGTAACGTCCATAATTCCTTTGATTGCTGTATCGCTCATTTAAAAGCACCATCCTTAATAAATTTTTCGTTTCTTTATATTGATTTAATAATACGCTTAATAATTCTATTGTTGCGGTTAATTGATAAATTGGTCGTATCTTCCTTTTTATCTTTATCTTTTTTGTCAGTTTTATTCAGCTAAAACCGACTGCTCCGACGAAGCAGTTTCTCTCGGTCTGCTGATAATTTCGTCAATTTCAATCTGACTGTCGTCCTCGCCCGTCAGCTTTTCCTGATCCTCGGTTGCCTTTTTTGGCAGTTTGGGAAGGTCGTCCAAGCTTTCTATTCCAAACGAACGTAAAAATCCGTCTGTCGTGCCGTAAATGAGGGGGCGTCCCGGCAATTCGAGTCGTCCTCGTTCCTCAATGAGTCCCTTTTCAACGAGGGACGAAACTACGCCCGAGCAATCAACTCCGCGTACCTGCTCAATAAATGCACGGGTAACCGGCTGATTGTACGCGACCACCGCAAGAACCTCGAATGCCGCGGGTGAAAGGGGAGTGTTGCGCTGAATTTCGAGCATTTTGCGTATAATCGGAGCAAACTTGCTCTCGGTAATAAGCTGATAGCTGTCATTAAGTTTAATAATTCTCAGTGCGCTGTCATTCTTTTCGTATCCGGCGTTTAGCGCGGCAACCGTTTTTGCCACCTCGTCGGAGTTAATCGAAAGAATTTCGCAAATTCGGTCGGTGGCAACCGGCTCACCCGAAGCAAATATGAGCGCCTCAATCGAAGCTTTTATCGAGTTTTCAGTCATTGTTATCCTCCTTACCGAACATTGTAACCGTCATTTTATCACCTTCGCCGTCAACAGTAACCCGTCGCGCTTTTACAAGCTCGAGAATTGCCAAAAATGTAGCAACAAGCTCCGATCGACTCTTTGACTCGGTGAAAAGTGATTTCCACTTTACCTTTGTTTTTTTTCTCAGATTGCGCAATATCGAAATAACCTTTGTCGATACGGCAACGATTTTTTTCGCAACCAGCGGTTTAAAGTTGTCAACCGGCGGCGGAAGATGTCTCAGTCCACGACCGACAGCCGACAGATAAGCGTCGATAAGCTCGACCGCCTCATGTTTGCGCTTATATGTCTTGTCACATTCGATTTTCATCTGACTGCGGACAAATCGACCGAAACCGTCGGTCATGGTCGAAAGTTCCTTTGCCATCTGTTTACAAACGCTGTATTCGAGAAGCTCGGCGGACAGTTCCTCTTTAAGCGAATCTCCCTCATCGTGTTGCGGCAGAAGCATGACCGTCTTTATATAAACGAGTCGTGCTGCCATTTCGAGAAATTCACTCGCAACGTCCATGTCATTCTCTTGCATTAACTTTATCTGCTCCATATACTGTTCGAGCAGCTGCGAAATGTTAATGTCGTAAATATTCAGTTTATTTTTGGCTATCAGTGTGAGAAGTAGGTCGAGCGGCCCCTCAAACACATCAAGCTTGTATGAAAGCTTGTCCATATTAAACTGACTCCGTTTAAAAATATTGATTAAACTACGTTGTGAAAGGGTAAAGTGGCGTCAAAAATGCTAAACGGCAGGGTAACGATATAGTCGATAACATTATATACGTTATCGCTGATGAACCCTATTGTTGATGATAATACACCCGTTGCGGCAAGCGCTATAACAATTACAAATGTATATTGCTCAAACGACTGAAGCTTATAATAAATTCGGTTGGGTAAAAATGCGCCGATTATGCGCGAACCGTCGAGCGGTGGAATTGGAATAAGGTTGAATGCCGCAAGATAAAGGTTAATATTAGCCGCAGTGCTCAAAAAGACAATAACGTAATAGAATATTTTGAATGTTAAATCGCTGGCACCGCTATAATAAATTACGTTAATATCGGCAACGATTTCGATGCCATAAAAACCCGAAACATAATCGACAATATTCACCATAATCATTAAAACTATCGCCATCAGGATATTTGAAATCGGACCTGCTGCGGCAATGAGCGCCATATCTCTTTTCGGCTTTCTTAAATTCCATTGATTGACGGGCACCGGCTCAGCCCAACCGAAGCCAAATGCAAGGAGCAGTAATGCGCCCAAATAGTTTATGTGCTTAATCGGGTTGAGGGTGAGGCGACCAAATGACTTTGCTGTATTGTCGCCAAGTTTGTGTGCGATATATGCGTGAGCCGCTTCGTGAACAGGCATGGTACAAAATATTACAAAAAGGATTGACAACAGCGAAACTACAAAGTATTCAATGCTTTTAATTCCACCATTTAAGAGATCGGATAACAATTTAAAAGGACTCCTTTATATGAAAATACAAATATACATAATAATTATATAATATTATTAACAAAAATACAAGAGTAAAGACCTTTTAAACAGAAATTTTAAAAAAATAAAAAAACACGAAAAAATGTCTTGACAGTCGAATAATCTTTTGCTATAATAGCCAATGCGCTGTTAAGGAACATGACATTTGCGAGCATGCTGGAATTGGCAGACAGGCACGTTTGAGGGGCGTGTGTTTATGACGTGTGGGTTCAAGTCCCACTGCTCGCACCAGCGCGGCGCTGAACGATTATTTGTTCAGCGCTTCTTTTTTTGCCTATTTGATGTGAAATGTTTTTCACTTAATATGCGGGTGTGGCGGAATTGGCAGCGTAGAGCTTGACCGCGTCCGGTGGACGAAGAAGGGAAAGCGAAACGGCGCAGCGGTCGACAGATGGCGATGCAACACCTTGCAGAAGGCAGATGTCGGGCACCGCAAGAGTTACGCGGAAGCGCGGCTGCCTGATAAAAAAAGTTAATATGCGGGTGTGGCGGAATTGGCAGACGCGCTAGACTTAGGATCTAGTGGTACTACCGTGGGGGTTCAAGTCCCTTCACCCGCACCAAAAAAATCCGTTCTCTTTGTGAAAACGGATTTTTTATTTCATTATTGCATATCAACTGCTTATGAGGTAATATTTAATATAGTAAACGAAATTAACCTAAATAGGCAGGTGAGTTATGGAAAACAAGCTTGAAAAAAGATACGGCTTATTGACGGCGATATGCCTTATAGTCGGGTCGGTAATCGGTTCGGGCGTGTTTTTTAAGGCAAACAAAGTGCTCGAAAACACAAACGGGAATATGACCGGATGCCTGATTATCGTCGGTGGCGTCGGCCTAATAATGCTGATATGCACCTACGTTTTTTCCATTCTTGCCGGTCGGTATCAGAAGGTGAACGGTGTCATCGACTATGCCGAGGCATCGCTCGGAGAAGCGTACGGCTACGCTGTTGGTTGGTTTATGACGACGATTTATTATCCGACCCTTGCCGCTACTCTCGCATGGGTTTCGGCTGACTTTACTTGCATTCTGTTTAATCACCGAGGAGACAGCGGAATACGTCTCGCACTAGCGGGATTTTACCTCATTTTATCCTGTGCGATAAACGCTTTGTCACCCAAACTTGCCGGTCAAATTCAGGTTTCCGCTACTGTGATAAAGTTGATTCCGCTTGTCATTATGGCTATAATCGGGACAGCAATCGGACTTTCAAACGGAATGACGGTTGAAGCATTGACCTTGACCATGCCTGACGGAAGTGCTGCATTTAATTTTTCGGGAATTTTCTCGGGAATGGTCGCCTTTGCGTTTGCCTTTGAGGGCTGGATTATCACCACCTCAATCAATGCCGAGCTTCGCAATTCAAAGCGAAATTTACCGATTGCCTTAATTTCGGGTGCGCTAATTGTAATCGCCGTCTATCTTTCCTATTTTCTCGGACTTTCGGGCGTTTTGCCTACCGACCGTCTGCTTTTACCGCAAAGAAACGTGCCGATGGACGCATTTTCCACCCTCTTTGGCAGTGATATTTTTGGAACGGCAGTATTTGTTTTTATCATTATTTCCTGCCTGGGAGCCATGAACGGCGTAATGCTCGGTTGCAGTCGCGGAATGTTTTCTCTTTCAGCAAGAGGACGCGGTCCCGCACCTCGTATCTTTTCTCAAATCGATGCATCCACCAATATGCCGGTTAACTCGGCAATAATCGGGCTGCTTTTTACAGTTGTTTGGCTTGTTCAGTGGCAGCTTGGCGAAATGGGTGACAACGTGCTACCTGAAATTATCGGCTGGGAAAATAACGAACTTCCGGTAATAACAATGTATGCCGCTTACGTGCCTATTTTCATAATGCTGATTGTAAAGGGCAAGGAGCTCGGCAAATTCAAGCGATTTATAATGCCGATACTTGCGATTGGATGCTGTGTGTTTATGGTATATGCCGCCGTCTCGGCATACAAAATGAGGGCGGTTTATTATCTTATAACCTTTTTTGTAATTATGCTTATAGGAATGGCATTTTACAAAAAGCGGATATAAATTAAAATTATGCACAAAAATAACTACAAGGAGGTGTAAACGATATGAAATATGTATGTGACGTTTGCGGCTGGGTATATGACGAAGAGGTCGGCTGCGAAGAAAAGGGAATACCCGCAGGAACAAAGTTTGAGGATTTACCGGATGATTTTGCGTGCCTTCTTTGCGGAGTAGGCAAGGATATGTTCAGCGCAGAATAATTTAAAATGAAAAATGACAGTAGGGCTAACCTGCTGTCATTTTTTTAATCATTGTCTTTTTGCGTTAAGTGTGTTAAAATATAAAACAGATTAGCAAAAAATTATGAGGTTTTGTAATGAAAAGGGAAATGAAAATCAGGGTAAAGGAGAGTAAGCACGTTATATTATTTTCATTGTTTATTTTAATGGAAGTGCTTTATTTTTTGACCCAGTTTCGTGATGTAGAATATAATATAATTCACCTTGCGATTGATGACGCGATACCGTTTTTGCCCATTTTTGTTATCCCGTACGTGATTTGGTATGCGTATGTGCCGGCAGGAATGCTGTATAATTGCTTTACTGATAAGAGGGAATTTTGTAAGCAGATTTTGACGGTGGTTGCAGGTATGGCGATTTCGATAATTACCTTCTGCCTTTATCCCACGGCTGTCGATTTTAGACCGACGGCGGAAGGGGATGGCCTTCTCCTTTGGATATGCCGACTGCTGTTTTCATCCGACAAGCCGATAAATGTGCTTCCGAGTATGCATTGTTACGAGGCGGCGATAATCCATCTTACTGCGTTCAGGAATGAAAATCTGCGAAAAAACATTCCGCTCCGTGTGGGCTCGGCAATTTTGTCGGTGATGATTTGTCTTTCAACCGTGTTTATCAAGCAGCATTCGATAGCCGACCTTGTCAGCGGAGTAGCCCTCGCATATATACTTTATTTTATCGTTTACATCTTGCCCGATTTGATAAAAAAGAAAAGGGCAGCTACATAATTTGCTGTATAAAAATATGCACCTCAAAAGTGTCTAACTTTTGGGGTGCATATCATTATGCGAGTGGATTTTTATTTTTTTTATTAAATAATTTCACAACCAATAGATAGAGTGCGGCGAATATTGCGGCACCGCAGGTGTCGATGAGTATGTCGCTGAGCCGACAGGCGCGACCCGACACAAACAGCTGATGAATTTCGTCGGTTGCGGCATAAACGAGCGAGATTAAAACGGCTAAAATTGCCCGATTTATCGGCAGAAAATCGTTAAAAAGCAGAGCGAAAACAAGTAACGCTGATAGAATGAAATATTCGGTTAAATGGGCTATTTTTCTGACAAAATGCTCGGTGGTGTCGATTATTTCCGCCTGTTCATCGGGGGACAGTGAGTCGAAGCCGGGATAAATTTTGGCAATGATTTTTGCCGTTGTACTGCTGCTGATTTCGCCCGAAACCTCGGCAGTTTGTCCCGAAAATGAAAATATCAGTCCCATCCATAAAATGACGAGCAACCACGCCAAACACTGAAAAAATCTTTTCTTCATTTTCACATCTCCATAATGGATTATGCATTCATTTTACTATGACAGTCAAAATATATCAACACTAAAAAAAGAAACCGACGGTGTTTCGCGTCGATTTCCTTTTTTTATCATACGGCTTTATGCCGCGTTTGATGAAGTTTGTGCAGTCTGACTTGCCGTGTTAGAACTTGTATTGGATTCAGCAGGCGTTGTCGAAGTGGTACTCGAAGTATCACCCGAAGTAGTACCCGACGTATCACCTGAGGTCGTTCCTGAGGTGTCGCCCGAGCTTGTTCCTGACGAATCGCCCGATGAGGTTCCTGACGAATCGCTTGACGACGACTCCTCCTCATCTCCGACTAGCGATACGTGTTTACCTACGCATACCGGAGCATAGTCCTTTTTGTAATAACCTACACGCGTTTCATCCTCGCACTTTGAGCTCTTAATGAGGCCCGAGTGGATACAGTAACTAGCCGTCTTAACATTACTTGATTTCGGGAAGGATTTCTTTTTCAAACCCTTGTGAATGTCCTTGAAAATTGCCTTCCACAATCTGAGCGCAGGGTTGGTACCCGATGAAAGACTATTCATCGATTTCGGCGGGTCATAGCCAAACCAGCATGCCGCAACGTAGTAAGGAGTACCGCCAACGAAATAGCGTCCTTTGTTGTTACTTGTTGTACCGGTTTTTGCGATAACCTGCCATCCGCTCATACCTGCCGAACCTGCTGTACCTCTCGATCCGGTAACAACCGTACGGAGAAGCTGATTCATAATATATGCGGTGTCCTCGCTGAGTGCCTGTTCACTTTCGCCGCTGTATTGGAGAACGGGATCTTTGTAATTATCGAGTGTCTCGCGTGAACTGAGTACAAGCTCGTAAAGTGTCGGCTCGTAATATTTACCGCCGTTACCGAAGGTAGCATAAGCGGCTGACATTTCTAACGTTGTAACGCCGTATGTGCTTCCGCCGAGAGCCATACCCGAAACGTTTTTATCCTGATCAACCAGGGTTGTGAAATGGAAACGTTCGGTGGCAAAGTTATACGCCTTTTCCTCTCCGTAGTCGATAAGAATACGTGCAGGAACGAGGTTGAGTGAACGTTCGAGCGCGTTCTGAACGGTAACGGGACCGCTTGTTGAACGGTCATAGTTTTTAAGCTTTGTGCCGTTATAGGTGAGTGCCGAGTTGGCGACAAGGGTGGACCATGTAATGAGATTGTCTTCAAGTGCGGCGGCATAAATACCTACCGGCTTCATCGAAGAGCCCGGCTGATGCGGTGCGGTAGCGTGGTTGAGTCCGCGGCTGACGGTTTTTTCTCCTCGACCGCCGCAAATCGCAACAACGTGACCTTCATAGTCCATAATGGTAATTGCGCCGTTTGGTAATCCCTTTACGCTATATACCTTTGACCAGTTTTTATCGGTGGTGAATACTTCATCAACCGTCTTTTGAATCTTTGTATCGAGGGTAGCATAAATCTTGTATCCGCCGGTGTATAAAACGTCCTCGGCACGTTCTTTTGTGTATCCCTTTTTCTCGACGAGGTCGTCAACGAGCTGGTCGATAAGGGTATCGGTAAAGTAGGAGAAAACCTCTTTTTCGGTTTCTTCCGTCTTTTTGGTTGTTTCGCCGCTTTGCTCCATTTCGGCCGCTGCCTGTTCGTCCGAAATATCACTTCCGCTTGACTGAATGGCGTTGTAGCGCTTTCCTGCTATGCCGAAAAGCTCAACCTTCGACGCAATTGCGGCATCTCTTTCTGCTTCGGAAATGTATCCTTGGGCGCACATTTCACGAATTACCCAGTCGCGACGGTTTTTGTGCTTTTCTGTTTTTGTAATCGGGTCGTATGCCGCAGGTTCCTTTGTAATTGCGGCAAGCGAAGCGCATTCCTGAATGTTCAGCTCAGAACTCGGCTTGTCAAAGTAGTATTCGGCGGCCGATTCAACGCCGTAACAGTTGTTGAAAAGATAGATGTAATTGAGATAGCATTCAAGGATAACGTCCTTTGAATAGGTTGAGTCAATTTTTCTTGCCCTCATGATTTCGCGAATTTTTCTCATCGGGCTGACGTCGTTATCGTTTGTCAGGTTTTTAATCAGCTGCTGGTTGATTGTCGAACCACCCTGCTGTGAGCCGAGGAAGGGGACAATCATGTTAGCAAACGATGCGGCAGTTCTTTTCCAGTCGACACCGCTATGGGTGTAAAAACGCTGGTCCTCAGCCGCGACAAAGGCGTGAGGAAGATGCTTTGTCATATTTTCGAGATCGACCCATTCGCGATTTTCTTTGAACAGCTCCTGATAAACGACCCATTTGCTCGGATCATTTTCGTCGCGGACATATATGATGGATTTTTGGTTAACGGTAAGGTCATTGAGGTTAAAGTCAATGGAATCGTCAACGAATCCAAACATATAAATACCGAATGCGCCTACTACGAGAACCGCTGCTATAATACCGATGAGAAAAATTGATAATACAATCTTTCCAACCGTACCGATAATACGTCTTGTTTTGGTCTGGGGCTTTTTCTCCTTTTTGTTTTTTGGAGGTTTGCCCGAAGCAGTATCTGCTCCTGTTGAGCTTATGTTATTAGCGGTTCTGTTCGATGGCGAACTGTATCGCGAAGATGACGGTCGAGCATTTCGGCTGGAATTGCCGCGGACGGAACCGGTAGCATCGGCGTTGCGACCTGCTGTCGAACGTGAGCGTCCTGTCTGTCCCGAAGATGTAGTGCTGAAACCGCTTGAACGGGAGTTTTCGTCACCGAAGCCGTTTCTGCGCTCATAATCGCCGGCCATAATATCGCCTCCTGTATAAAAATTTACCTTTGAATTTAATTACTGAACCTATATTATAGCACATTTTTTGAAAAATAAAGTTACAGTATTTTAATCTTTTGACAATTGTATCTTGACCGAAATGAAAAAAACTGTTATCATTATGGGGCAAAAGTCAATATATCATACAATTTCATCGTATATAATACCACATATTGTTTTAAATTTCTAGTGTAAATATATTTTTTACGTTTTTAGTGCCAATCAGTCGAAATATTAGCCAATTTGTTTACTTTTAATTCATATTTTCTCAACCGTTGAGAAACATATTGATATTATTATGTTATCAGAATACAGTTAGCTTGGTGTTTAATTCAATTCAATCGGAGGAATGACCATAAATGAACGAGTTTAACAGAGATAATTTCACCGACAACTCAGCCGAGACTAACGGCGAAAATACTAATGAAACACAGAATTACAGCTACAAAAGCGACCAAATAATTCAGGATTCGGATTATCAGCAGCCGCAGCAGGTTAACGAGCAGCCGACTCATCAGCAGTATACCTATCAGTCACGTCAGCCGCAATACGGTCAATCTAATAAACCGAATTATAATAGCTATGGCAGCTATTATAACGGTGGCTATAATTATAATCAGCCGACCACCAGCTATTCACAGCCGTCTGCTGCACAGGCGAAGAAAAAGCAACCGCGTCCGGTATCGATCGGTACAGTAATTCTTTGTATGGCGATTACTGCAATTATTACGGCTGTTGTGTCGGTTTCAATAGCAGCATCGCTAAAAATAAATACTAATAATACCAATAACGGCTCCACAACCAACGAAACTACGATTATTCAGTCAACTGTGGAAATGTCACAGGTCGAAGCGGTAGCTACTGCCGTGACACCGAGCGTTGTTTGCATCGAGGTTACAACAAAAACACAGAATAATTCCTATTCGCCCTTCTTTGGATATTACGGCGGCAGTCAGGTTTATGAATCAACAAGCTACGGTTCGGGCGTTATATATTCAACCGATGGATATATTATTACCAATTATCATGTAATTTCAGCCGTTTATTCATCTAATACAGTCGGAGCAAAGGTGGAGGTTTATCTCCAAGAGGATAACGAGAATGCAATTTCTGCTTCGATAATCGGATATAATTCAGCAGCCGACCTTGCTGTGTTAAAGATTGAAAAATCAGGACTTCCCGCTGTTAAAATCGGCGACTCGTCAAAGCTTGCAATCGGTCAAACGGTAATCGCAATCGGAAACCCCGGCGGAATCGAATTTGCAGGTTCGGTTACTAGCGGAATCATCAGCGGTCTCGACCGAAAGCTGTCGGTTGACTCGGTTACAATGTCACTTATCCAGACCGATGCCGCCATCAATCCCGGAAACTCGGGAGGAGCTCTCGTTGACGTCGAGGGACAGCTTGTGGGCGTACCGAATGTAAAGATTTCTGCTTCCGGATACGAGGGAATGGGCTTCTGTATCCCCGTAAACACAGTCGTCGATATTTGCAATAATATTATCGAAAACGGAATGGATGGAACTCCGTCTGATTCAGCGGCATATCTCGGTGTCGAAATCAACACTAACTTTACCGGCGGCGCATACATTTCAGCCGTTACCGAAGGTGGACCTGCCGAAAAAGCCGGACTTAAAAGCGGCGACATCATCGTATCCTTTGACGGAAATAAGGTGTCAGGATACGAGGATTTGGTCAGCGCAATAAAGAGCCATAAAGCAGGAGATACCGTTACCGTCGGAATTTATCGAAATGGTAAAGAGAGCAGTCTTTCGGTTACACTCGGCTCAAACGGATAATCAAAGAAATAAAAAATCCGCACATCTGTGCGGATTTTTTATATGTTGAAAATTATTATTCGAATAAATCTGCCTTCTTGATATCGGCGATAAAATCGTCAACGCCGATGGTAGCGGTTGCTTCGTCTACTTCGTATTCCTTTAAAACTTCGGCAATGAGTTCATCTCTTTCGGCGCCGTTTTCGAGCAATTTCCAGAGAAAAGCACCTGTGCCATTGAGCATAATTACGCCGTTGAAAGCATTTTCGTCAGCACCTGTGCTGACTACCATGTGTTCACCTGCAACTTCACGAAGCTGATATGTTGATTTAATTTTCATAATAGTTCTCCTTAAATTTTATTTTCTATCATAATTTTACTTTCATTGTTTGAGTTTGTCAAGTGTGTTCACAAAAATACGATACGAACATATATTGTAGAGAGGTTTGTCTAAAATTAGTCAAACCTTTCTCAATAAGCTTTGAAAAGAGGCTGAATATGTTGAACAAAAGTAGTTTTAAGGACGCCTTGGATTGCGAAATGTTGCCTGCAACCGAAGGTGCTCAACCTATAAAAAAAGTAGTTTTGGCTATGGCGTACGTTCCCCTTCAGGAGCTGAACACAGTTTATTCCGAGGAGGATGCGTTATGTCAGGGAACCCTCTTTCCTGACCTTGACAAGCCATTTCACAGAGGGTTTGGAGGCGCAAAAAGATGAGTGAAAAGGATATGCTTATGCGCCGACTTTCGAGCGCACAGTTTGCCGCATGGGAAATGCACATTTACCTCGATACCCATCCAAACGACAGAGCAGCATTGATGTCAATGCGCAAATATGAGGAAAAAGCCCGTGCTTTGAGGGCCGAATACGAAAAGCGGTTTGGTCCGATCAGACCGACCGATATGTATGGCGATACCCGGTTCGAATGGGTAAAGGATCCGTGGCCGTGGGACGTTGAATGTCCTCTTACGTTAGGGGAGGTGGATGACTGATGTGGATGTACGAGAAAAAATTACAGTACCCCGTAAAGATAGCCCGTCCTAATCCCGCATTAGCCAAGCTGATCGCCAGCCAATATGGCGGTCCCGACGGAGAATTGGGTGCATCGCTTCGCTATCTCAGTCAGCGTTTTTCGATGCCGATGCCTGAGCTGAAAGCCATTTTAACGGACATCGCCACAGAGGAACTCGGCCATCTCGAGATGGTTGGTGCAATAGTCCATCAGCTTACCCGTAATCTCACCGAAGAGGAGATTAAAAAGGGCGGCTTTGATGCCTATTTCGTTGACCATACGACAGGAATTTATCCGAGCTCGGCTTCGGGAGTACCCTTCACGGCGGCTTATGTTCAGTCAAAGGGCGACCCGATTACCGACCTGCACGAGGACCTTGCCGCCGAGCAAAAGGCACGTACAACCTATGATAATATTCTTCGTTTTGCCGACGACCCCGATGTTCGCGACCCGATAAAGTTCCTCCGTCAGCGTGAGGTAGTCCACTATCAGCGCTTTGGCGAAGGACTCAGACGTTTGCAGGATAAGCTCAACGACCGCAATTTCTATGCTTTTAACCCGAGCTTTGATAAAGGTCCTGTAAAATAAAAAAACAAAGAGCAGATGGGTTTCCCATCTGCTCTTTGTCATTTTAATAAATTGATAATATGGAGCTTTATTGATTTTTTATATTATTTTTTCTCCAAAAGTTTGCTTGCTTCATCAGCAGAAATTTCTTTCATGGTTTCGCCGCAGCACTTAATGCCACAGTTTTCGCATTTGCAGTCGATTAACACCTTGACCATTGCACCGCATTTTTCGCAAAGAACGATTTTATCCATATTGACACCTCCTTATTGATTAAATCTTTTAAATAAACTGATTAGTTCATCAATAGTATCGAAATCTCCATTCTCTAAATCTCGCGACACACAGGTATACAGATGATTTTCTAAAATGTGCGACGACAAGCTTTTAATGGAGTTTTTCACAGCGGATAATTGAACCAAAACGTCGTTACAGTATGCATCATTTTCAATCATTTTAGTTATTCCGTTTATCTGACCGCTTATTCTGTTCAATCTATTGATTATCAGCTTTTTTTCATCGGGACTTCTTTTAGTCATTTTGTTGCAACAGTTGTTATCCATATCAATCCTCCTGTTTATATGGTATACCCCGTGGGGGTATATTGTCAATAGGGGGGTATATTTGATTTCATTTGATAAGAAAAAACGGCTCATTTCTATTATGAATTGAGCCGTTTAATATATTTCGTTATCTCTTTTTACGCCATTTTGGTTGGTTAAGTATCTCTTCGTATCGTTTATATGCTTCTTCAACCGCCTTGTCCCACGGATAATAAACCGTTTCGGCGGCATTTTTCCCCGTTTGTTTGAGTTTTTCGGGGGCGCTTATAGCCGATATAATTGCTTCGGCGCAGGACTCGGCGTTTTCTTCGCATAAATAGCCGTCGACGTTTTCTGTAATTGTTTCAGCGGCGCAGCTGTTTCTTACCAATAAGCTGGGACAGTCACAAGCAGCCGCTTCCATAACAACCAAACCGCAGGTATCGTAGGTTGAGGGGAAAATTAACAGGTCGGAACGACTGTAAAAAGCGCGTAACTTCTCTCTGTCGCAAATTTCGCCTATGAAAACGGCTTCTTTCTTTAAATCGCATAGCTCGGCGTACTTTTCGATAGCGCCTCGGTCGCGTCCGTCACCGATAAAAAATATACGGAATTTATGCCCATTGTCTTTAACAATCTTTAACGAATCGAGTATAATTTTCACATTTTTATACCACATCATTCTGCCGACAAAAATAAAGACAGTTTCATCCGGTTGCAGACGAAAAACACGGTCAATTTCGCCTATTTGTTCGTCGTTTGCCTTGCCTTTTTTAAAGTCGGTGCCGTTGCGCATAACGCGATATTTACCTTTGTATCCGAATTCGCGGAGGTCCTCAGCCGTCTTTTCCGAAACGACCCAAACCTCGTCCATGTGATTTATGTTGCTTAGGACAAATTTGTGAGCAATTCGCTGAATTTGCTTGAATTTAACGCGAGTTTTGATATCGGTATTGAACTTTGTATGATATGTAAAAACCTTTGGCACACGGCATCTCTTTGCCGCACAGAGAACCCTTGCCATAGTACCCGAGGCAAAGGGACAGTGAATGTGCAGAATGTCTAATTTTTCGTCTCTGATTTCGCTCACTATTTTTGGTGAAAAGGGATTTCCTGCGCGATAGCCAATCATTTTGTCACTTGGTACCGAGTGATAGCGAAAAACCTTGTAATCATAGTCATCTACTACGTGAGGATACTTCGGCACGATGACCACAGCTTCACCGAGTTTGTTATGTATATTATCAGCATACGCCTTTGTCGCGGCGGCAACACCGTCGATTATAGGCGGAAATGAATCGTTTAACAATCCAACTTTTAGTTTCAAATTTAACACTCCGTTGTGTGTGAATTTCGAATAAATTATACACTTTTTCACACTTTTTGTCAAACATGCAGAAAATATAAATAAAGATTGGAAAAATGTTTTACTTTTTCGTTTATATGTAGTATAATAACTACGTAATTATGTTTTGTTGTAATTATAAAGGATAAATAAAATCGAGGTGTTAAAATAAAATGGCTCAGAATTTTTCCGTTCCTCTCAAACGAGTTATCAAGGAATTCTCGCTCGAAGAGGTATTTGTACCCGAAAATATTGATGAAATAAGCGTTTCATCCGCCGACTTGAATCGACCGGGATTGCAGCTCAGCGGATTTTATGATTATTTTGATAAAGAGCGCATACAAATTATTGGAAAGAACGAGGACAGCTTTTTAGAAACCTTTATCGACCGTCAAACGCGAGTTGAGCGTCTGCTTGGTCAAAAGCCACCCGCAGTAGTAATTACACGTGGACTCGACGTTGACGACCGTACGGTCGATCTGGCTAAAAAGTACGGAGTGCCTATCTTACGCACGAGTGAAGGTACGTCCGGCTTTATGGCGGCTCTGATTGCCTTCCTTAATATCGAGCTTGCTCCTCGAATCACACGTCACGGCGTTCTGGTCGAGGTTTACGGCGAAGGTATGCTGATTATCGGCGAAAGCGGAGTAGGTAAGAGTGAGACGGCCATCGAGCTTATAAAGCGAGGACATCGTCTTATTGCTGACGATGCGGTTGAAATTCGCCGCGTTTCGAATAAAACGCTGGTCGGTACACCGCCAGAAAACATTCGTCACTTTATCGAGCTTCGCGGAATCGGTATTATCAATGCACGACGTATTTTCGGTATGGGTGCTGTTAAGCCGTCGGAAAAGATTGATATGGTAATCAACCTCGAAGTATGGAATCAGGAAAAGGTTTATGACCGAATGGGACTTGAAAGTGAAGAAACCGAAATTCTAGGAATAAAGGTGCCGCAGGTAACTGTACCTGTTCGCCCCGGTCGAAATCTCGCCATTATTTTAGAGGTTGCGGCAATGAATAACCGTCAGAAAAAGATGGGCTTTAACGCAGCAAAGGAACTTTTGAAAAAGCTTGGAATGGACGACGGTACCGATGACACACCCGTTCAGGACGACATATTTAATTATTAAAAAACATTTGGAGGAGTAAAAAATGTACTATATAGGAATTGACCTCGGAGGAACAAATATCGTTGCAGGTGTAGTTGACCAGGACTACAACATCATCGCAAAGGCAAGGGTAAAGACCAATCTCCCGAGAGAAACTGAAAAAATCGTTGACGATATGGTTTACGTGGCTAAAAAGTCGGTGGAAGAAGCCGGTCTTACAATGGCTGATATCGAATGGGTTGGCGTAGGTTCACCAGGTCTCGTTAATAAATACACGGGAATCGTTGAATATTCCTGCAACCTCGGCTTTAATAAGGTTCACCTCGTCGAAATGATGAAGGAACGTCTCGGCGTTGATTGCTTTATCGAAAATGATGCCAATGCTGCCGCTTACGGCGAAATGCTCGCAGGCGCAGGAAAGGGAACAAACAGCTTTGTCGCAATCACCCTCGGTACAGGTGTAGGCGGCGGCGTTATCATGGATGGAAAGATGCTCAACGGACTTAATTGCGCAGGTGGTGAGCTCGGTCACATTGTAATCAACGTTGATGGTGAGCCCTGCGGTTGTGGCAGAAATGGTTGCTGGGAAGCTTATGCATCGGCTACCGCTTGTATCCGCCAGACCAAACGTGCCATGTTAGAGAACAAGGATTCAAAAATGTGGGAGCTCGTTAACGGAAACATCGACGACGTCAGCGGCAGAACGGCTTGGGACGCTATGAGAATGGGCGACAAGGTTGGTAGCGAGGTTGTTGACCGTTACATTTACTATATCGCTTGCGGTGTTGCCAATATCATCAACATTATTCGCCCTGAAGTATTGTGTATCGGCGGCGGCATTTGTAACGAAAAAGAATATCTCATGAAGCCGCTGCGCGAATATGTCGAAAAGGAAACCTACGGAAATAACGAAGCCGATTATACAAAGGTTGTCGTTGCCGAGCTTGGCGGCGATGCAGGACTTATCGGCGCAGCATTACTCGGTAATCTCAAATAAACTGAAAAGGAAATTTCTGATTTGAATATCGATTATACCAATATTATCGAAACAGCCGAAAAATACGGCTGTCAGTATAAAATAAACGAACCGATGAGTCAGCATACCACCTTCCGAATCGGCGGACCTGCCGACCTTTTTGTGACCCCTGTCACAGTCGAAGGATTGCAAAAAATCGTCTCTGAGTGTAAAAAAAGCGGCATCTACTGCTTTATCCTCGGCAACGGCTCTAATCTGCTTGTCTCGGATAAGGGGATTCGCGGTGTCGTTGTCACGACCGCGTCCTGCCTTAACGATATTGAGCTGATTAACGCTTATGAGATAAAGGTTGCGGCAGGTGTCAGATTATCTCGGCTGAGCGACCTCGCTTACGAAAATTCGCTCACAGGCGCCGAATTCGCTTGGGGTATTCCCGGTACTGTCGGCGGTGCGGTTTATATGAACGCAGGCGCTTACGACGGCGAGATGAAGAATATTCTCACCGAGATTGAGTATATGACACCCGACGGCGAAATTCATACAATGTCAGCCGCCGATGCCGAGCTCAGTTACCGTCATAGTATTTTCAGTACGAATGACAACGTTATCATCAGTGCAACCGTGCGACTGACTCCCGGGGATAAGGGCGAAATCCGCGCAAAAATGGACGATTTTATGTCGCGGCGAAAGGATAAGCAACCCCTCGAATTCCCCTCTGCAGGAAGTACCTTTAAGCGACCTGTCGGCGGCTTTGCGGCGGCACTTATCGACGAATGCGGACTTAAAGGATACCGAATCGGCGGTGCCCAGGTCAGTAAAAAACACGCAGGTTTCGTTATAAATGCCGGTGGAGCCACTTGCTTTGACGTAATGCGACTGGTCGAGCATATTCAAAAAGAGGTATTTTTGGCAAAGAGTATCAAGCTCGAACCCGAAATAAAGGTTATCGGCGAAAAGTGATTTAATAAATCAGGCAAAATTTTGCAAAGGATGAAAGGTTTATGAATTTGGTTGTAATTACCGGAATGTCCGGCTCGGGAAAATCACAGGTTATAAACGCAATGGAGGACATTGGTTTCTATTGTGTCGATAACGTGCCGGCATTTTTACTACCCACCTTTGTAAATCTTCTTATGGACTCGCAAAATAAGCATGAGCAAATCGCAATTGTCACCGATATACGAGGCGGCGAAATGTACGACGACCTTGTCAGCGCGGTTTCGACACTTCGCGACGAGTTTAACAGCTTCGATTTCCTCTATCTTGAAGCAGAGGATAAGGTTATCGAACGCAGATTCAAGGAAACTCGCCGTAAGCACCCGTTAATCGAAGCGGCAGGCGGAGTTTTGCCCGAAGCTATCCGACGCGAAAGGGAAATGGTCGGTAATCTTCGTGACATTGCCGATTATGTCGTGGACACTAGCGACCTTTCGGCAAATGAACTTCGCGAAAGGGTAAAGACCATTTTTTTAGAGAATAAAAAGGACGGAATGTCTATTCTCTGTATGTCTTACGGGGCAAAGCATGGCGGTCTCAGCTATGCCGACCTCGTCTTTGACGTAAAATGTCTGCCAAATCCCTTTTACGTGCCGGAGTTAAAGGATAAAACCGGGCTTGATAAAGAGGTTCGCGACTATGTTTTGTCAACCGACGAAGCAAAGGAATTGCGGAAAAAACTATTTGATATGGTCGATTTTCTCATTCCGCTTTATATAAAAGAGGGAAAGAGTCAGCTTATTATTGCATTTGGTTGTACGGGCGGTCAGCATCGCTCTGTCACCTTTGCGTTAGAGATGCAGCAGCATCTCATCCAAAATGGTTATAACGCAGGAATAAATCACCGCGATATCAAAAAATAAATGTTTATGCCCTTAATTCATTTTGGTTAAGGGCATTTTGAATAACTTGCTGAATAGGAGGTGTAAAACAGATGTCTTTTTCATCAGAGGTAAAATTTGAACTGTGCAAAATGCGTCATACCAAATCCTGCTGTCTAACTGCCGAATGTGCGGGGATGCTGCTTTTTTCACGGCATTTAAGCGAAGAAAAGATTAGCTTTTACACCGATTACAGCGACGTTGCCGAGCATTTGTGCTATCTGTTAAAAAAGCGAATGAAGGTGAATTTCGAGCATGTCGTCACCGACGGCGGTGTAAATAAGGTTACTGTACCCGAATTGACCGATAGAAAGTTTATCATTTCAAAGCTCAAAAGTGGGGACAAGCCATCGGATAACTTGATTCAGAATGATTGTTGCGTGTCGGCGTTTTTGCGCGGAGTTTTTCTTTCCTGCGGCTTTTTAACCGACCCGAATAAAGAATATCGTCTCGAATTTTTATGCCCATCGAAGAAAATGGCGCAGTATCTTTTTGGCTTTTTGTCAGGAATAATCGAAAATCCGAAAATGGTTGAGCGTGACGGCGCTTATTACGTTTATTACAAGCATAGTGCGGCGGTCGAGGATATGCTTACCCTCGTCGGCGCAGTCAACGCGTCACTCGCCGTTATGGAAATAAAGGTTGAAAAGGATATGCGAAATAAAATCAACCGAGTAAGCAATTTTGAGAACGCGAATTTTGTGAAAACGGTACACGCATCGGGCGACCAAACCGCCGCAATTAACAAAATTATCGAAAAGGGTTTGCTCGATACCTTAACCGACCCGCTAAAAGAAGCGGCAGTTTTGCGTCGCGATAACCCCGAGGCATCGCTCAGTCAGCTTTGTCAAATTTCGGGTTGCAGCAGGTCGGGGCTTAATCATCGACTAAAACGGCTCATCGAAATAGCCGACAGCATATAAAATACACTAAATTTTACACGAAAGAGGGTTTAAGCATGAGCTTCGTTCATTTGCACGTTCATACCGAATACAGTTTGCTTGACGGCGCCTGCCGTATAGGTAAGCTTGCTCATGCCGCAAAGGAGCTCGGTCAAACCGCCCTTGCAATCACCGACCACGGCGTAATGTACGGCGCTATCGAATTTTACGAAGCGTGTAAAGCCGAGGGAATAAAGCCGATTATCGGCTGCGAGGTGTATGTTGCCGCGCGAAAGCACACCGACAAGGTGCACGAATTCGATTCCGAAAATGCCCACCTGATCCTTTTGTGTAAGAATAAAATCGGGTATCAGAACTTAATCAAATTGGTTTCAAAATCATTTGTTGACGGTTTTTATAATAAGCCGCGAATCGACCATGATTTACTCGAAGAATATCACGAGGGACTGATTGCCCTTTCTGCCTGTCTGGCGGGTGAGATTCCGCGTGCCCTTTCGGCAGGTGATTATCAAAAGGCGGTCGAAACGGCTAAATGGTATCAGTCGGTTTTCGGCAGGGATAATTATTATATCGAAATTCAGAATCACGGAATCGACGAGCAGATTCGCGTTTTGCCCCAGCTTGTTCGCCTTTCGGAAGAAACGGGGATTCCTCTCGTCGCAACCAACGATGTCCATTATGTCGAAAAATCGGACAGCATGGTGCAAAAGGTGCTTGTCTGCATCCAAACCAACCACACCGTTGACGAGGACAATCCCTTAGGTTATCAAACCGACAATTTTTATTTAAAGAGCGAGGAGGAAATGACCAAACTGTTTTCGGCATATCCGCAGGCGATTAAAAACACTCGACTGATTGCCGACCGCTGTAACGTCGATTTCACCTTTGGCGAAACAAAGTTGCCTCTTTTCGACATCGGTGAGGTTGACCATTTTGAATATTTCAGAAAGATGTGCTACGACGGACTTTACCACCTTTACGGAAAGGACGTCAGCCGCTCGATAATTGACCGCCTCGAATACGAGCTGTCGGTCATTAACAGTATGGGCTATATCGACTATTATCTGATTGTTCAGGACTTTGTCAAATATGCAAAGGATAGGGGAATTCCTGTCGGACCGGGACGTGGCTCGGGCGCAGGAAGTCTTTGCGCCTATTGCGTGGGAATAACCGGTATCGACCCGATAAAGCACGAGCTTATTTTCGAGCGTTTTCTCAATCCCGAAAGGGTATCTATGCCTGACTTTGACATCGACTTTTGCTATGTTCGTCGTCAGGAGGTTATCGATTACGTAGTACGAAAGTACGGAGCAGACCACGTTGCCCAAATTGTCACCTTTGGTACATTAAAGGCAAGGGCGGCAATCCGCGACGTTGCGCGAACGCTGGCAATTCCTTATGCTACCGCCGACCGAGTGGCAAAAATGATTCCTTTCGAGCTTAACGCTACTATTGAAAAGGCACTGAACGACTCTGAGGAACTGAACGAATTGTATAAAAATGACCCGACCATCCGCAATCTTATCGATATGTCGAAAAAGATTGAGGGTATGCCTCGTCATGCCTCACGTCATGCCGCAGGAGTTGTAATTACCCGCGACCCTGTTGACGAGTATGTTCCGCTTGCGACCAATGACGATGCGGTCGTGACTCAGTTTACAATGACCACGCTCGAACGACTCGGCCTGCTCAAAATGGACTTTTTGGGGCTTCGCAACCTTACCGTAATCGACGACACGGTAAAGATGATCAGACGGCGTGAGCCCGACTTTGATATAAACAAAATCCCAATGAATGATAAAAAGACCTTCGCGCTTTTCTCCGACGGTCAAACAAACGGCGTATTTCAGCTCGAATCGGCGGGAATGAAGCGTGTGCTTTCACAGCTCAAGCCCACCGACATCGAGGATATTATCGCCGTGCTTTCCTTGTATCGTCCGGGACCGATGGAATCAATCCCGACCTATATTTCCAATCGTCATTCGGGTAAAATTACCTATGCCGCTCCTCAGCTCGAACCGATATTAAAGGTTACCTACGGCTGCCTCGTCTATCAGGAGCAGGTAATGCAGGTGTTCCGCGAGCTTGCGGGTTATTCATTTGGTCGAGCGGATATTGTTCGCCGCGCAATGTCAAAGAAAAAGCACGAAGTAATGGAGAGGGAAAGACAGGCGTTTATTTACGGTGATGCCGACTGTGACGGCGCGGTAAAACGCGGCGTTAGTGAAAAGGCGGCTAACGAAATTTTTGACAGTATGTCGTCCTTTGCTTCCTATGCGTTTAATAAATCTCACGCAGCGGCCTATGCCTATGTCGCGTACCAAACCGCGTATCTCAAAACACATTACGGCAGGGAATATATGGCGTCGCTTTTGTCGGGATTCCTCGATTCCGCGTCAAAGGTGTCCCAGAATATAGCCGAATGTCACCGAATGGGAATACCCGTTTTGCCGCCCCACGTTAACGAGTCGCAAAAGGGATTTTCGGTATATAACAAAGCCATTCGATTCGGACTTTTGGCGGTAAAAAACCTCGGTAGCGGAGTAATCGACCGAATGCTTGTCGAGAGGGAAATGAAGGGCGAGTTTAAGAGTTTATATGATTTCTGCGAACGCCTTTTTGACAGGGATTTGAATAGACGTGCGGTCGAGAGCTTAATCAAATGCGGTGCGTTTGACGGACTAGGAGCCAACCGCCATCAGATGATGGATTCGGTTGATGATATTTTCGAGCAGCTTTCCTCCCGTCAGCGAAACAATGTCGAGGGACAAATTGGCTTTTTCGGTATGAGTGACGGCTCATTTGACGATGCCGATTACGTTTTTCCGAATGTTGCCGAATATCCCGAAAAGACGCTTCTCAATATGGAACGTGACGTAACGGGACTTTACCTTTCGGGTCATCCGATGTCCGACTACGAGGATAGAACGGTCGAAATCGGCGCAGCCAATATTTGTGATATTCTTGACGATGACGAGAATAATGAATATGTGGACGAATCGAGGGTACGTCTGCTTGTCCAGATTACGTCAATAAAGCAAAAGGCGACCAAATCGGGTCAGCAAATGGCATTTTTGACGGTTGAGGACGTTTACGGTAGCATAAGCGCGATGCTGTTTCCAAAAAAATTAGCCGAATATGCTCGGTTTATAAAGCCCGACGAGGTTATAGTAATCGACGGCAAAATTTCGATTCGTGAGGACCGCGACCCTGATATAATCGTCGAAAGCATCTATCCGCCAAGTTCGGTGCCGCCTAAAACCGCTGACAGTGCGAAAATACGAAATTTCACTGCTTCGCAAAATGTTAACAAAAGCGGGGATAGCGGCGACCTATATATTCGTATTCCGTCACTCGAAAGCGACGAATACAAAAGGGCAGTGTCGGTTATAAGCGAGTTTAGAGGCAACACACGACTTGTTATCGTTTGCACCGATACCAAAAAGCGACTTGCCGCACCACAAAATATGTGGGTGAATGCGAATGGCGTGCTTATCGACCGATTGTGCGAAATTCTCGGCGAAGAAAACGTCGCAATTAAAAAATAATGTAATTTCTAATGCAAAAAAATACAAAATTGGCGTAATAAGTCAAAAAATGCTTGACACTAATCTTTTATGAATTTATTATATATATTGATTGCATTTTAATATTAAAAGATGATTTGATTAAGGTGATTTTTAATGGCAGTAAAAACAATAGGAGTTTTAACAAGCGGTGGTGACGCACCGGGAATGAACGCGGCTATTCGTGCCGTTGTGCGTACAGCACTTGCAGAAGGACTTAACGTAAAAGGAATAATGCGTGGCTATGCCGGTCTCATTGATGAGGAAATTGTTGACCTCGATTTGCGCTCGGTATCTGATATAATTCATCGTGGCGGTACTATTCTTTATACCGCTCGTTGCCCCGAGTTTAAGACCGAGGAAGGAATGCAGACCGCTATTGCAAATGCGCGTAAGCACGGTATCGACGGTATCGTTGTTATCGGCGGCGACGGCTCGTTCAGAGGAGCTCGTGACCTTTCCGAGAGAGGATTGCCCTGCGTTGGCGTTCCCGGAACGATTGATAACGATATTTCATCTACCGAATACACAATCGGCTTTGATACAGCTATGAATACCGCTATGGAAATGGTTGACCGTCTCCGCGATACCGCTCAGTCACACGAGCGTTGCACAATCGTTGAGGTAATGGGTCGCCACGCAGGATATATTGCTCTGCACACAGGTATCGCTGTCGGCGCAACGGCTGTTTTGGTTCCCGAGGTGCCTTTCGATTTGCAAAAGGACGTTATTGATAAAATTGTTAATACAAAGAATTCGGGCAAAAAGCACTTTATCGTTGTTGTAGCCGAAGGTGTAGGTCACGTTAACGAAATAGCAAAGACTATTGAGGAAAAATGCGGAATCGAAAGCAGAGCAACCATTCTCGGTCACGTTCAGCGCGGTGGCTCACCTACAGTTCGCGATAGAGTTATGGCAAGTAATATGGGATTCGAAGCCGTCCAGCTTTTAAAGCAGGGAATCGGCAACCGAGTAATCTGCTATAACGGCGGACAAATGGGTAACAAGGATATTTTCGAAGCGCTGAACGAAAAGAAGAGCTACGAATTTGACATGCACCAGGTTGCTCACGAAATTTCAATATAATTTCAATGGGCGCATAATGTTTATTTATGCGCCCGTTTGCTTATTGCGTTATTATTAAAAAAAGAGGTGTAGCATAAAATGAAAAGAGACGGATATATTTCATGGGACGAATATTTTATGGGCATAGCCGTCCTTTCCGCGTATCGAAGCAAGGATCCGAATACCCAGGTCGGTGCCTGTATCGTCAGCGAAGAAAACAGGATAATGACGGTTGGATATAACGGAATGCCAAAGGGTTGCTCTGACGACGATTACCCGTGGGAAAGGGCAGGGGATGTCCTTGATACAAAGTATGCCTTTGTTTGTCACGCCGAGCTCAATGCTATACTTAATTATAATGGCGGCTCGATGAAGGGTAGCCGTTGCTACGTAACCCTTTTCCCGTGTAACGAATGCGCAAAGGCACTTATTCAAAAGGGAATTTCCGAAATTATCTATATGAGCGATAAATACGCCGACTCCGATTCGACAAAGGCGGCAAAAAAGATGCTCGATTCCGCAGGGGTAAAGTACCGTCTTTACGAAATGCAGAATAGAAAAATTTCGTTTGAGCTGTAATATTCAGCTGTTTAAGGAGAATCAATTATGGTAGTAAATAAAGCACCAATGGGCTGGAATACTTGGAATACCTTCGGCCCGAATATTAACGAAAAAATTATTATGGAAGCGGCCGACGCTATGGTCGAGAAGGGGCTTCTTGACGCAGGATACGAATATCTCGTAATCGACGATTGCTGGTCGCTTAAACAGCGTGACCCGGTGACCAGACGGCTTGTAGCCGACCCCGAAAAATTCCCCAACGGAATGAAAGCGGTTGCCGACTACGTTCACTCAAAAGGACTCAAATTCGGTATGTATTCCTGCGCAGGTGTCCGTACCTGCGGCGATTATCCGGGTAGCTTTGACCACGAATTTATCGACGCCGAAACCTTTGCTGAATTTGGCATCGATTTCTTAAAATACGATTATTGCTATCGTTCATCGTCTACTGCGGGACCGATCCTCTATCACCGAATGGCGAATGCGCTTAGAGCAACCGGTCGCGATATAGTATTCTCCGCGTGCAACTGGGGAAAGGACGACGTTTATAGCTGGATTCGTTCCACGGGCGCGCATCTTTACCGCTCAACCGGAGATATTTTTGACAATTTTCCGCGCGTAAAGGAGCTTGCGACAAGCCAGTTCGATAAGCAGTGCTACAATACCCCGGGATGCTATAACGATATGGATATGCTCACGGTCGGAATGTTCGGAAAGGGACACGCAGGCACTGAGGGCTGTACTGCTGAGGATTACAAAATACAGTTTGGTTTGTGGTGTATGCTTGGTTCACCGCTTATTCTCGGCTGTGATATTCGCAATATTGACGACGAATCATTAAAACTCGTTAAAAATAAGCATTTGATTGCAATAAATCAGGATATCGAAGGACGTCAAACCTTCCAAATATCATCAAAAAGCTGGTCATGTCATGATGCCCCAATCTTTGTCAGAAAGCTCGAAAACGGCGACTTCGCCCTCGGTATGTTTAACTTTGCCGATAGAGCCGCTACCGTTGTTGCCATGTTTGACGAAATTGGCTATCCTGCTAATTGTGGGCTTAAATTTGAGCTCACCGATTGCTTCACGGGAGAAAAGAGCGTATGCGATTCCGATTCACTCAGCTTGTATGTCGAGTCGAGAGGAACAAGAATTTATCGAGTAAAGCCGGTCAAAAGATAATGTCAAAATGCTATAAATGTAGCCGAGAGCTTATTTCTGACGAAACCGCACTTTATAAAAAAACGGTCGACAGAATGGCAGATGAGTTTCTGTGCATCGACTGCTTGGCAGAAAGATTTGATACAACGCGAGCTGAGCTCGAAAAAATGATTGAGCGGCTTCGCGAATCGGGTTGCACATTGTTTACAAAATGAATTAAGCGCCTGTTCACCGAGTGAACAGGCGCTTTTGCTTTTATTCTATTTCTTCATCCTTTTCAAAGGGAACCAGCCCTGCAACCTCAAACATTCCGCCTCGCATCCAGATTGACGGATTGATAATCGCACAGTAGCCCTTTCCGTTGAGACATTCCCAATCGGTCAGCTTTCTCTGTGGCAGTCCGTAGGTGGCCAAAATGGTCGAAATTACCCCTCCGTGAGCGCATATAACGGCAGTTGTCTTTCCCTCGGTCATCATGTGCTGCACGATACTGTTAAAGGTGGTTCCGACTCGGGTGATGAACTCGCGTGAGCTTTCGCCGTTGGGCACTGTCGCATCAATATCACTCAGCTGTGTCCATTTAATGTAATCTTCGTTATCCTTTAATTCACTGTGAGTTTTGCCCTCAAAATCGCCGAAATTATACTCGATAAGCCCCGGTACAATAATCGGGTCGCAGTCGGGGTATAGCACGTCAAGTGTCTGTCTGCATCTATACATCGGACTGACGTAAAAAAGCTCGGCATCAGGATAAATATACTTTTCTTTCATCTTTTCGAGCATTTGCAGTCCCTCGGGTATAACGGGAATATCGGTTTGACCGATGTACTGTCCTTTCAGGTTTCCTTCGGTTAAGCCGTGACGAATAAAATAAATTTTATATGTTTTCACTTGTCATTCCGCCTTTTTGTTTTATATAAACATTATACATCTCAAAAAGCCGTATTTCAATGATTTATTTAGCCCGAAATTCGCATTATCCGACAATAAAACACAATATAAAAAGATTTCTCTTGTAATTGGCTGCATATATTGTTATAATGAATTATGTAAACAAAAGTATCAGGATGGTGAAAATGAATGAAATGCCCATATTGTTCATTTGAAGAAAGCAAGGTTATCGACTCACGACCGACCGACGAAGGTGAAAGAATCAGACGCCGTCGCGAATGCCTTAATTGTCAAAAGCGATTCACTACCTACGAAATTATCGAAAGTTTGCCCATTATTGTTATCAAAAAGGATAAGAGTAGGGAGCCCTTTAATCGTGAAAAGGTGCTTAACGGCATCATGAGAGCTTGCGAAAAGCGTCCTGTTTCACTCGACACAATCGAAAAAATTGTTGACGACATCGAAGCGTCCATCAGCAATTCTCTCGACCGCGAGGTTTCGACGAGAAAGATTGGTGAGCTTATAATGGACAAGCTTAAAAATGTGGACGAGGTTGCCTACGTGCGATTTGCGTCGGTTTACCGCCAGTTTAAGGACATCAATACGTTTATGGAAGAGCTTAATAATCTTCTGCGGGAGAAATAATGACGAGAGCGAAGGTTTGTTGTTTTACGGGGCATCGTCCCGAAGCACTGTTTTCAAATGCCGAAGAGCGTGAGATTTACGAGTTGATTTATGCCGCTGTCGAGGATGCCGTTTTTGACGGATATGTCGAGTTTTATTGTGGCGGTTGTCGAGGTGGCGATTTCCTCTTTGGCGAGGCGGTTGTTGCGCTGAAAGAAAAATATCCCGAAATTCGCCTTATTTGCGTACTGCCGTTTCGAGGTCAGTCTGAATACTGGTCGAATGAGGATAGAGATCGATATGCCGACCTGCTTGACAATGCTGACGAGGTAATTTGTCTGCACGACAGCTTTAAAAAGGGCTGTATGCACGAGCGAAACAGATATATGGTCGATAGGTCATCTCTGCTCGTTTCTGCATTTAACGGTACAAAAGGTGGTACCGAATTTACCTTCAATTATGCAAAAAAGCAAGGACTTCGAATAGTCAACGTCCTTACTTTAATAGGTGAAGAAGATTTTCAGTTGTCATTTGAATAATTTCAATTTGCAGCTTTACTACGGGCGCGGTTAAATATGACCGCGCTCTTTTTATATCTTCATTTTTGGTTGCGATTTTGATTTGTTTACCAAAAAGGGTTATTTCATTTTCGGTCACCGAAAAGGCAGGGGAAGGGTCGTCATAGCCGATTTTACGCGTAGTTTCGTCGGCGCGAATTATGATTATTAAGGTAATTAGCGGAATAAGCGTCGCAATCAGCGTCATAAAAAACGCGCGGAAAAACAGCTTCATATCAGTCCCATTATGGTTTCGCGGTCGATATTCTCTTGAAGCGCATAGTTTATCGCCATCGAAACGGTCGCGGCTCCTCTCGATACGAGAAGGTCGATTTCCTGTGGCGTGACTATCATTTTTGCACCGCGAGGGTTTACCGTTCTTTCGCATTCGTGACCTGTCAAATCCTGAGCCAACGTTACCGCATCAACCACCGTCGGAATTCCAACCGAAATAACCGGTACGCCTATTGTCTTTTCGCTTATTTCCGCTCTTTTGTTTCCTACACCCGAGCCGGGACAGATTCCCGTATCCGACATCTGAATTGTGCAACCGAGTCGGCTCAAACAGCGCGATGCAAGTGCATCAATTACGATTACCGCCGACGGTTTTATAAGTCGAGTAATACCCGCTATAATTTCGCCCGTTTCGATTCCTGTCTGACCGAGTACACCCGGCGAAATTACAGCTACCGGCCGCATATCGTCGAGCCCTATCGACCGAGCAATTTCGCCTTCGATGTGTCGTGTCGCGAGAATACCCTTTGCCGCCTTTGGCCCAATTGCGTCGGGAGTGATAGAGGTGTTGCCGAGCCCTGCAACAAGCACGAGTCCCTTCGGTAAAAAGCCAATCAGTTCACTACTAACGGCGTTTATTGCGTTTTCGTTCATTTCGCCGCTGTCGGTGAGTGGCGGCGTTTCAACCGTAACGTAGGTGCCGATGGGCTTGCCGAGCGCCATTTCGCCGTTTTTATTTTTTATTTTTATTCGCGTAATTTTAATATCGTCTAAAACTGTTTCTTCGCATTCGATTCCGTCGGTTTGGTCGGGATTGAGCTCCTTTTGCTCTAATGCAAGGTCGGTTCTTATGGACATTTCATCCTCCAAAAGTGTTGTTTTCACGCTATATTATGTGCAGAAAGCCCGAAAATAAAAAATATTGAGCTATTATTGTAAAAAATACTTGCAATTTACAATAATAAATGGTATGATAACTGTTGCTTATTAAAGATTTATGTAATTTTTGAAGGAGGTGTAAGTATGCCTAATATCAAATCCGCTAAAAAACGTGTTTTGGTTGCCGAAGTTAGAACAGCCCGTAACAAGGCTCGCAATTCTGCACTGAAAACCTCCATAAAAAAGGCTAACGCTGCTATTGAAACCAACGCTGCTGATAAAGTAGAAGTTGTAAAGGCAGCTGTAAAGAGCATTGATCAGGCTGCTGCGAAGGGAATTATTCATAAGAACTGTGCAGCTCACAAGAAGTCAGCAATGATCAAAAAGTTAAATGCCGCTGAATAATTAAAATGTAAAATAAAAAAATGCTTTGTACCAATCGGTACAAAGCATTTTTTTATTTATTCTTTTACAAGCACCTTTACGATTTCACCAACGTACATTCTGTGAAAATCGTTGTCATACCATTTAAGGCAGTTTTTATCAACAAAGCCATCTTCTTTAAGGTCACTCGCGTACAGCTTTTTACATACAATCGTCAGCCGTGCCTCGTCAAAGGTGACTGTTCCGTCAACATAAACGGGTGTGAGTCCTGCTTCGGCGGTCTTGTCTATGTCGCGACCGCTCTTTTTACCGCAAACTGCGTGAATGTCCTTTTTATCTCCGTAGAAGGAGAGGGTGAAAAGTTCGCTCTTTTCCATAAATTCGTAGGTGTATCTCTGTGGACGGATGACAGTGACGGCAACGTCCTTACCCCACATTTCGCCCATTCCGCCCCAGCTTGCGGTCATCATGTTGTATCCTGTTTCATCTCCTGCTGTGACAAGCATCCACTCGTCAGCAATGAGCTTTATTATATTATCCTTAATTTCCTTTGCCATAATTTCTTTCATAAATAAATCAACTCCTCTTCATGCTACTGATTTTATCATATTCTAGCCGCGTTTACAAGTAAATTATGCGGCGTTTTCGATAATTGCCACCATAACGGTAATGTCGTCCTCGTGACCTTTTTCGCATCGGCGAAGTGCCATGTCAGCGAGTTTTTCGGCAAGCTTTTGAGCCGAACCATCCTGCCATAATCCGATTTCGTGCGAAATCCATTCGATTCCGTCAACAGCCGCCCCGTCTGACATCATAACTACGATATCACCCTTCGCCAAGTTTACACCTGCACAGTCGAATTTTACCTCGCGAAGAATTCCTGCGGGCAGGGAGGTGCTTTCGGCGCGACCTGTATATCCACGCTGACGTATAACGGTCGGTGCGGCTCCTGCCTTATACATATCCATTCGCCCTGAAAAAAGGTCGATATTCGCCGCATCAATGGTCGCGAGTGATTCATCCACCGATTTAAAAATCATTGCGGAATTAACGATTTTCAGCGAACAGTCATAGCCGAAGCCTGCCTTTATCAGCTGCGCCATGAGCCCAGATGCCATAGCCGAGTCAACAGCCGCTCTGCCACCCGTACCCATTCCGTCGGATAAAATCATAACTGCACTTCCGCGTCCATCGGTGAAAACATCTCCCGAATCGCCGCATATTTTTGCTCCTCTGCACGAATGTTGAGCGATTCCATAATCGATGGCAAATACCGCCTTTTCGGATAGCGTGATGAGATTTCCTCGCTCATTTGATACAATCGTCGGCGGGTCAAATTCTCTCGCACAAACGGCAGAAGCCGTTTTAACCAGCTCTGACCTGTTAATGAGCTTGTTCATTACGCCTGTGCGAATTTCGACCGTCATGTGACTGTATTTATCCACCGAACAAGCGATATCTGTCGCAATAATTCCAATTTCCTTTAATCGTGAGCTTAACAGCCGAGCGGTCTGAATATCGTACCTTCTTGACTTTTCGAAATCTACTGCCATTTCGCGAAGCATATCCGACATTCCTTGAAATTGGTCACATACCACACCTCTTACCTCGTCGATTCGCTTTTGTGCCGTCTGCTTCGAGATATAGTCGCCGTATTCAGTTTTTAGCCGTTCTTTTATTTTTTCTTTTCTGGAACAGGTGCTGTAAAGCGGTATTTCCTGCTCTTCGCCGCTTGTCATCTCCTTGATTATCAGTGCCATTGACGAAAGGGTGCTTTCCTTTTCCTTCTCCCAGCAGTGCATCCTCAGTCCGCATTCGGTGCAAACGCTTTTTTCTGTCAGTCGGAATATCTGGTCGTATTCGGGTGTGTTAATTTTCGCCAAGCGGTTGGACACCTTTTTTAGTGTTTTATCGATATTTGTAAGGGCATCGGAAGCGCCTTTGAGCCGCATTGATACGGTTTTTCTGAGTCCGTCGAGGCGTGGCATTTCGGGTGCAGGAGCGAAAAAGGCGGAAAAGAACACCTGCATACTTTTTGGCATGATTAGGGTTAAAAGTATGCTAATGATTATCTCGTATAACGAGGTGAGACTTGCGTCTACTTGACCCGATTGAATGAATATCACCGTACTGCTGACCAAAAATGCCGCCGCTGACCCGATTATGCCAAAGTGAGCGAAAAGTCCTGCAACCATTCCGCCTAAGCTATACGCTCCGGCTAAAAACATCATTGACCCTGACGTTAGCGACATTGCAAAGCCGAGTGATGCGCCTACGATGGCACCTGCCGTTTCGCGACCGTATCTGGCCGCCGATATGATGAGAAATACTGAGATAACCCTCGCTATCGAAATGTGCATAATCTCGATTTCCGAAAGGGACATTATCAGCATCGAAAACACTACCGCAACGCTTACGAGGTTTGCCTGACCTATTCCGTGAGGAGAACGTGCGGTATCCTTGATTTTAGCCGCCTTGTTTATAAAATATGCTCCCGAAGCGCATATCAATCCTTCGGCGAAACACATTATAAGGTCGTTGAAGCTCGATATGAATATCAGCCCAGATAACGAGCCCACTCCGCCTAAAAGTGCCGAAAATCCGCTTGTTTTTGTCATTTTCAGCTTGTTGGGAAGCGCCCATTTCAGCATGGTTACGGTGACAACTGCACCTATGTATCTTATGCCGCCGCTGCTTGTCACGGGTATAAAGTAGCCGATTGCCGCACCAATTGCCGCGGCAATCGACATTTCGCACGGCATACCTGCAACTGCCGCAATTCCTAACGGCGCATATCCCTTAAAAAACATTACCCGAGAAAGCAAAAATCCGCATACTGCCGAAATTAGTTGACATAAAACCGCAAACGGCAATTCAGCCAACTGCTTTTTACCAATGGACCTTTTTACTGCATTTTCTTTCAACATTCCCACCGCCTGATATTAGTTTATAATTATTATAATGTAACGGCGGTACCAATTTTGTCACAAGAGGTATGAGCGAATAGGTAACTTTGTGACGCTAAATGCCGAAAATGAATTTTATTGAAAGAAAGAGGCGGCATAATCGTATAAAAAAAGTAAAAAAATTCCGCTTGACTAATCTTGAAAAGGGGAGTATAATTTAAATGAAACAAATTTTTCATTTAGAAATTGAGCGAGAGGTGAGCGAATTTTGCGAACAAAGAATAGTGAATATTTTATTCAAATCGAGGAGTTTGTAAAGGAATATTATGAAAAAAACGGGATTTCTCCCTCTATGCGCGAAATTTCGCAAAAGGTCGGGATTTCCTGCGCTACCGTTCAGCGCTATTTGTCCACGATGCGAGATGAGGGTAAAATAAAATACAGCGGTCACCGCTCAATTACGTCGAGTCAATCTGTCCGCGATTTTGGCGAAATTTTAAAGGTGCCTGTTTTGGGCAGAGTTTCCTGCGGCTTGCCGAAATATGCCGAGGAAAATATCGAGGAATATATCAATTTACCCACCTCAATTTTCGGGAACGGTAATTTTTATATTTTGTACGCGAGTGGAGACTCAATGATTGAAGCAGGGATAAACGACGGCGATATGGTCCTTATTCGCGTTCAGAATACGGCTGAGGTGGGGGATATTGTCGTCGCGCTTATCGATGATGAGGTAACTTTAAAGAGATATTATCCCGACCCTGTGCATAAACGAATTCGACTTCACCCTGAAAATCGCTCGATGAAGGATATTATTGTTTCCGACTGTATCGTTCAGGGTGTCGCAGTAAAGCTGATAAAGGATTTGAGCTGATAAAAATGCAGTACCGAAGAATACAACTCGAAGTGGAAGCGGTATTTCATACCGACGGAAGCTTTGCGCCAAAGAGAATATATTTCGACGAAAAGCCGTACGAAATCGACCGAATTATACGGGTGCGTCCCTATTGTCCTCGCGTGGTCGGATGCGTTGCGCCTATTCAGTACACCGTCCTCGTCGAAGGTGCGCAGAAAAAGATATATTACGAGGCCGATTCAAACACATGGTTTTCGATAAAGGAATGTGATAAAACGTGAGCGAAAGGGCGATATTGCATAGCGACCTTAATTGCTTTTTCGCCTCGGTCGAAAGGGTGCTTAACCCCGAATACGAGGGAAAGGCGATCGCGGTTTGCGGCTCTACCGAGGATCGCCACGGCATCGTTTTAGCTAAATCCGAGCTTGCGAAACAGGCAGGAGTAAAAACCGGAATGGTTATCTGGCAGGCAAAGCAACTGTGCCCCGATTTGATTACGGTAAAGCCGAATTACGAATATTATTCAAAGTTTTCGTCACTTGTACGCGATATATATTATCGTTTTACCGACCTTGTCGAGCCGTTTGGACTTGACGAGTGTTGGCTCGACGTGACGAATAGCCATATTTTCGGCTCACCCTACGAAATCGCCGAAAAAATCCGCACTACTATAAAAAGCGAACTCGGGCTTACCGTCAGCATTGGCGTTTCGTATAATAAGGTGTTCGCAAAGCTCGGCTCGGATATGAAAAAGCCCGATGCAATAACCGAAATCAGCCGCGAAAATTTCCGCGATAAAATATGGAATTTGAACGTTTCTAATCTGCTTTACGTCGGTCGTGCGACAACAAAGCGGCTGAACGAACATGGCATTTTTACAATAGGGGAGTTGGCATTGTCACCTCTTTCGGTAATTCAAAAAATGCTCGGCGTAAACGGCGTTCAGCTGTGGCATTATGCAAGGGGAGAAGATACTTCGAGGGTAATGCACCGCGATTTTGTCTTTCCGGCAAAGAGCTTGGGTCATGGAATAACCTGTAATGCCGACCTCGAAAACGAAGAGGAGGTATGGCGGGTTATATTGCAGCTATCTCAGGATTTGGGACATCGACTCCGCGTGCATAATCTGTCGGCTTCGGGGGTCAAATTATCGGTGAAAAGCGATGATTTAAAGGTGCGTCAGTATCAGGCACCCCTCGAAATTCAAACCCAAAGTCCGTTTGAAATCGCCACTGCTGCACGACGACTTTTTAAATCGTACGAGTGGGAGAAAAAGGTTCGTGCCTTGTCGGTTACTGCAATCGGACTTTCGCCCGAGTCAAAGCCGTTTCAGATTGATTTGTTTGCCGATTTGGAGCGCCATGATAAGCAAAAAAGTATTGACGATGCGGTTTACATAATACGTAATAAATTTGGTGATAAGTCGGTGCGTTCTGCGTCATTGTTAGGCAACTTGAAAATGCCGAATGATTCGGAACGCAATAGCGTATTACCCGGTAAAATGTTTGAATAAACCGCATTACATTACAAATTCAGCATAAAAATATTCCGTGCATTGTTTTAAAATAATGCACGGAATATTTATGTTTACATAATTCTATTAAACTTTTTCAATTAAGCAAACCGAGTGCGCCGAAATTCCTTCGAGCCGTCCTGTGAAACCCATTCCTTCCTCAGTAGTGGCTTTTACGCTCACGTAGTTGACAGAAATGCCAATCATATCGGCAATATTTTTTCTCATTTTATCAATGTGAGGAGCGAGCTTCGGCTTTTGCGCCAAAACGGTAGCGTCAATATTTATAATGCGGTATCCGTTATCCTTTATGATTTCGGCCGTTCTTTTGAGCAGAAGCATGCTGTCGGCGTTTTTATAATTTTGGTCGGTGTCGGGGAAATGCTTTCCAATATCGCCGAGAGCAGCCGCACCAAAAAGCGAGTCGGATATAGCATGAGCGAGGACATCGGCGTCGGAGTGACCGGCAAGTCCCATTTCAAATTCAATTTTTTCTCCGCCGATTATGAGAGGTCGCCCTTTTTCAAATCGGTGGGCATCATAGCCGTGACCAATACGAAACATAGAAAAAATCCCCCTTTTCATATCACGATACTATTATACAACATCTTTATTACATAAGCAATTGTATAAATTGCTACAAAAAAAGTTAAAATTTTTACACACAAAACGATTGATTATATCTATATTTATGTTAAAATAAATATACTAGTATGTTTGGAGGTGTACCCTTTGGGCGCATTGTTTAAAATGATAGAATCGTGGATTACCCATTTCGGCCTGGTAATGAGCGCCTTTGGGATAGTCGATCTCCTCGATATTATCATCGTTGCATTTATTATCTACAAGCTGATTCAGATTGTCCGCCAAACGAGAGCCAAGCAGCTTATTTACGGTGTGCTTATTATCGTTTTTGCGTGGGCTGTTTCTGCATGGCTTGATATGATAGCGCTTAATTCCATGCTCAACCTTGTAATCGGTCAAGGTGTTATCGCTATCGCTATCATTTTTCAGCCCGAAATTCGTAACGCATTAGAGATTGTAAGCCGCACAAACATCGGTCTCATCAGTCGAAAAAATAAAGCAGGAAACACATCTGCGATCGAAGCAAGTATCGACGCAGTAACCCATGCCTGTCAGGCGTTTCAGAATTCAAAAACGGGAGCCCTCATTGTATTCGAGCGCGATACCCGTCTCGGCGATATTATTAAAACGGGGACAGTCGTCGATGCCGACGTAACTGTCGAGCTTCTGAGTAACATTTTTTATCCCAAAACGGCTCTCCACGACGGCGCAGTAATTATCCGCAACGGTAGAATTCATGCCGCAGGATGTATTCTCCCACTCACTCATGACAACAATCTGAAAAAAGAACTCGGTACCCGTCACCGTGCTTCAATCGGCATGAGCGAAAATTCGGATGCCGTTGTAGTAGTTGTTTCGGAGGAAACGGGTAATATTTCGGTCGCAATCGACGGAAAGCTCCGTCGCGACTTTAATATGGGTTCGCTCCACGAATTTCTCGAAAAGGAACTCATTGTTAAAACTGATGACAATGATAATTCCTTTATCAGCAAGATCAAGATGATTGGAGGCAATAGAAATGACTCGTCTAAGTAGTTTGCTTTCCCGCCTCCTCAAAAGTAACCGAGTTCTTGCGATACTTTCTCTCATCGTTTCGTTTGTGATTTGGTTCAATTTGTCTCAGGTGTATAACCCTGTTTCGACGCGAGATATCAGCAATGTGCCTGTAACCTTCCGCGTCAGCTCGGCACTTGCAGCTGACGGATACGAGGTTATAAAAAACAGCGAAATCACCGTTGACGTAACCGTTTCGGGAAAAACGGCAAATATATCCTCGCTGTCGGCAAATGACATTGACATTGTTGCTAACATCACCGGTCAGGGAATAAAAACATGGACACTCGACAGCAGTGATAATCGCAACTTTGACGTTATCGCTATGAGTATGAATCAAGTTACCGTTATGACCGATATTTTCAATCGTGATGGCGAGAATTTCGAAGTAACGGCAAAGTCGAATAACGTTTCAGCGCCCGACGGACTTGTTGTCGACGCCGCAAAGGTAAAGGACGAGGAATTTTCGCAAATAAAAATTACGGGAGCGCAGTCGGTAATTGATAGAATTGCCTACGTAGTGGCCGAGACCGACGTTAACGATACGATAAGCGAAACCACCGATTTTGACGGAAATATTGCGTTGTTTGACCATGAGGGAAAGATAATTGACAGCAGTTACGTTTTTCTCTCCTTTGATACGGCAAAAATTACGGTTCCGATTTCGATGAAAAAGGAAGTTCCGGTTGTAGTAACCTTCGAGAACGCGCCAAAGGACAATCCTATAAAGGCGACACCGAGCGTTAAAACAGTTGTGGTAAAGGGGCCTCAGCAGGTTATCGAAAAGTTAAAATCGGTTGAGCTCGAACCGATAAACTTTGCAGATATTACTCCTGATGCTACCGAATTTGTTCAAAAGATTAGAATGCCCGATTCGATAGAAAGTAGCGACGGAAACGTCGAAATCACAGTAAAACTCGAAATGAAGGGCATAACTTATAAGAATATTGTTGTCACAAATTCGTCCTTTAAGCCGCAGAATGTTACGCAGGGACTCACCGCAACGATGGATAGCTTTACTGTCAAGGTGATAGGTCCATCCTCGGCGTTAAAGGGAATAACCGCAGATAACATCGTTGTTTCTGCCGACCTTAAATCATACAGCAAGGGTGAGCATAGCGGAGTGCCTGTAACGGTAAAGCTGGTAAACAAATCGTCAGCTTGGGTTGCAGGAGTATATACTGCCGATATTAAACAATCATAAATGCGCAGCAATAAAATTATAAAAGGCCGTCTTTTAGGCGGCCTCTAATTATCTGCACACATGAAGCTTTCCCGAATATACTAAAATCGGGAGGTGCTAATTGTGTCAGAAATGATATTAAACTTAATTATTGCGGCATTGGCTATTTACGGTCTAACCTGTTTTATACGATGGATTTGGGCTTGGGTGATAAAAAGGGACGACAATGAAAAAATATTGGTTGTGCCGTTATATGATAGTAATTTGGAGTATTCGTTGCGCGAGGCAGTTGCTTTGGTAAAGGTGACGGCAATCAAAAAAATTGCAGCAATCGATTGTGGACTCAGCGACGAATCAAGGCAAATAGCACTTATGTTCGCGAATGGTGAACCGCTGGTGGAAATAATAAATTCAAATGATATTATAGAGAACATATTTTAGTTAAAAAAAGGGGTGAGGGCGGTGGCCGACGAAAGATTAGAGGGCACGGTTGAATACATAACCTTTCATAATGAGGAAAGCGGATTTACCGTCCTCGAACTTGCAACAGAGGATGAACTTGTAACTGTGGTGGGCACATTTCCGCTCATTTCGCCTGGTGAAAATCTGATGCTTATCGGCAATTACGATACACACCATTCCTTTGGCCGTCAGTTTAAGGCAAAGGTGTGTGAGCGAAAGATGCCTGCATCAGCGGCGGCAATACTGCGCTATTTGTCGGCAGGCGGAATAAAGGGAATCGGTCCCGCAACAGCCAAAAAAATCGTGGATAAATTCGGCGAAAATTCGCTTCAAATTATCGAAAAGGACCCCGAACGTCTTGCGAGTATAAAGGGAATAACCGTACATAAAGCACGTCAAATTTGCGACGAATTTATGCGTCAGTTTGGCATGCGTGAGGTAATGCTGTTTTTGTCCCGGTATTCGTTTACGTCCGACGAAGCGCTTGCTGTTTATAAAATATTCGGAGCGGCTTCGGTTGACCGATTGAAAGCAAATCCCTTTTATTTATGCAGTGACGAGCTTGGCTTTGACTTTGAACGAGTTGACGAAATGGCGGCTCAGCTTGGCTTTGAACATGATTTTACATTCAGAATTTACGCAGGAATTGAGTATGTTCTGCGCCATAATTTGCAGAATGGTCATACCTGTATACCGCTCGATAAGCTGAGAACCCTTTCAAGCGGTCTGCTTGAAATTGAGGATGACAGAATTGCATCAATAATCGAATATATGGTTTCGTCAAACCGCCTTTTTCTCACCGAAATTGAGGGTAAAGAATTTGCCTATCTGCCGCATATGTACCGCGCCGAAAGCTATTGCGCAAGGCGTGTGAACGAACTTGCGAATACGGCGTTTAGGTCGTCACTTAATATTGAAAAAGAAATATCGAAAATCGAGAAATCGCTCAAAATCGAGTTTCAAACTCGGCAAAAAGAGGCGATCAGCAACGCCCTTACGCGCGGAATAATGGTGCTCACCGGAGGCCCCGGCACAGGAAAAACTACCACGCTGAATGGCATTATCCGTATATTTGAAAAGCTGGACTTCAATATCTGTCTTGCCGCGCCTACCGGCAGAGCGGCAAAGCGTATGTCGGAGGTCACAGGTCGCGAAGCAAAGACCTTGCACCGACTGCTTGAAGTAGAATGGGGACCCAATCACCGCCCGGTTTTTATGCGCAACGAGCGAAATCCACTTGATTGCAATATTATAATCGTGGACGAGCTGTCTATGGTTGACATAACATTATTTGAGAGCTTACTTTCCGCTATGCCGAGGGGATGCCGACTGATTATGGTTGGTGACTCCGACCAGCTTCCGTCGGTCGGCGCAGGAAACGTGCTTCAGGACGTGATTGAATCGGGAATAGTGCCCGTAGTCGAGCTGACCGAAATTTTCCGTCAAGCGCTTGAAAGCACGATTATCACAAATGCCCACTTAATCGTAAAAGGCGAGGAACCCGACCTGAGCCACAAGGATACCGACTTCTTTTATTTAAACAGAAACGATGCTGTTTTGGGCGCGGATACTGTTGCCGATCTGTTTTGCCGACGTTTGCCCGAAGCATACGACTTTCTTTCGAATGGCGATATTCAGGTTCTTTGTCCGTCACGAAAGAGGGAAATGGGCACGGTGAATATCAATAATTTAATTCAGCAACGCATCAATCCGCCTGCAATAAACAAGCGTGAAATGAAGCAGCACGGCTTTATTCTCCGCGAGGGCGACAGGGTAATGCAGAAAAAGAACAACTACGATATAATGTGGGAAAAGGACGACGGCACCGATGGAACGGGAGTGTTCAACGGCGACGTAGGTGTTCTCAAAATGGTTGACATAAAATCGGATAGAATTGTAGTCTGTTATGACGACAGAGATGCCTATTACACCTATGAGGATGCCGAGCAGCTAGAACTCGCCTATGCAGTAACGGTGCATAAGAGTCAGGGCAGCGAATTCGATTGTGTCATTTTACCCGTGCTTGACCTGCCCCCTCAGCTCAGATACCGAAATCTCCTTTACACCGCCGTAACTCGAGCCAAAAAGCTGCTTATTCTCGTCGGTTCGCAGGAGATTGTCAATCAAATGGTCCATAATGACAAGAGGACGCGTCGCTACACGGGACTCAAAATGATGATCGCGGAGAATAGAAATGATTTATAACGATAAGCCATCGTATTGGGGCTTTTTGGTTTCGCTCGTCTATCCCGTCAGATGCTTTTGCTGTGACGGACTAATCAATTATGGCGACTATGTATGCGACGATTGCCGAGTCGAAATTGAAAAATGCCGTAACAGTCGAACAAAGGTGGTTTCATTTTATGGCAGAAGGTATAATATTCATTCGCCTTTTGTGTATATGGATGCGGCTGAATCGGCGGTAAAGCTTATTAAATTCACATTTAGCCCCGATAACGCAAAGCCGATGGGCGACGAAATTGCCGCCAAGGTGAGACGGCTTCGCGAAAGGGATTTTGACATCGTCACAGCCGTCCCATTTACTAAGAAGGACAAGCTTGACCGCGAATACAATCACGCGGTTTTGATGGCGAAAAGGGTGTCAAAGCGGCTGTCCGTCCCGTTCGATGAAAAACTGCTTAAAAAGATTAGACAAACAAAGCGTCAGCATCATCTTTCAGGACTCGAACGCCGTACCAATTTGAGAGGCGCATTTGCCGCACGTAAGGACGTCAGGGGAAAGCATATTTTGCTCATCGACGACGTGGTTACAACGGGAGCAACCCTTTGCGAATGCGCCGATATGCTATATCGTGCAGGGGCGAGGAAGGTCACCTGCGCCACCTTTGCGGCTACAAAATATTCAAATTGACAGAGGATTTTCTTTGTTATATAATTTATGTAGGATAAAAAATATTGATTGGAGTTACCATGTTCACTGATTTGGGAGTTGACCTCGGAACGAGAAAAACGGTAATATGCCGAGGTAAAAAAATTGTACTTAATCAGCCCTCTGTTGTGCTGATGGAGGAATATGATAACAGCCCGTATAAATTCGGCAAGGAAGCATTCGAGGCGATTGGTCGCGTTCCGTCGCGTTATCGTGCCGTTTGTCCGATTCAAAGGGGGGTTATTTCTGACTATGACGTGGCGGAGCACATGCTTCGTTGCTATATTCAGTATGCCTGCGGCAAGCGAATGACAAAGCCGCGTGTTGTTGTTTCGATGCCGTCGAATATCACCTGGGTTCAGCAGCGTTCTATCATCGACGCGGTGCAGAATGCGGGTGGACGAAGTGTTTGTACCATCGAGTCGTCGGTAGCCGCCGCTCTCGGAATGGGAATTGATTTCAAACGTCCTCACGGAGCAATTATCGTTGATATTGGCGCAGGAACGACCGACGTTGCCGTTATTTCAATGGGCGGATTGTCAAAATGCGAGTCATTGAGGGTTGCAGGTACCGATATTGACGCCGCAATTATTGATTATATGAAGCATGAGTACAATATGCTCATCGGCGAACATACAGCCGAATTCATAAAGTGTCAGGTCGGTGCGGCGATACCTCGACCGGTCGAAATCGTCATTCAGGCAAAGGGTATCAGCATCGCGACAGGAATGCCTAAATCGGTCGAAATTACCGCTAACGAAATATGCGAAGCAATTTCCGACGTGGTTTACCGCATTTCGAGCGCAATTCGAAACGTACTTGATAAAACACCGCCCGAGCTTGTGGGAGACATTGCCGAGGACGGAATTTATTTGACGGGCGGCACCTCACAGCTTTCGGGAATGTCCGACTGGCTGTCAAAGTATATCGGGATAAAGGTAATCACCGCCGATAATTACGAAACCTGCGTTGCGCGAGGAATAGGGAACGTGCTTGAACATTTTGATATACTCCAAAATGGCGATTACGAATTCCGCACCTTGCAGGATTTGATAATTGGTTAATTTAGCTTGGCTTTGTTTAAAAGTGCAGGACCGCATAAATTTTGATTTGCGGTCTTGCTTTTTTATTATCATACTGTTATAATATTCGGGTGGTATAAATTTGCTGGTATAGCTCAGCCGGTAGAGCAGCTGATTCGTAATCAGCAGGTCGGGTGTTCGAGTCACCTTACCAGCTCCATATAAAAAAAGACACGCTTATCAGAGCGTGTCTTTTTTTATATGCTTATTTTTGCTTTCAGTTTCAGATTCTTAAATTTTTGTTTGAATTCCGCCTTTTCAAATTGGTCGATGGTTTTATAATTTTTTGCCGCCTCGTAACCTATGCCTAAAATATCACTGCCTGCATCTGAAATATCGTTAATCGTTTCATTTAACCTCTTTGTAAGCATTGACTTTAAATTGTCAGGCAGCTTATCAACACTTTTACCGCCCATCGAGCAGGTCACGCGAATTTCAATTTGGGCGATATTGTTATCTAGCGTTATTTTGGCGGCACCTTTTGATGAAACGGAATATTCGTCACCGTTAAAGCCGAGTTTATAATCTTTAAGCTTGCCGTTTATCGCCTTCACAATAGCGGTTTCGTCGCCATCGAGGTAGCCAACCGCCTTTTCGCCCGAAAACATAACCGTACCGCTGATGCTGTCCTCGTTGTCACCATCGCCATTTACGACATAGGCGGCGGATGGGTCCTTTGTCGTAGAAAAAATTGCATTGTAAACCTTATTTATCGAAATTGAGTCGTACACATTGCTTTTGCCTTCGTTGTTGACGGTAAGCTCAATTTCCTGCATACTGCCAAATCGCTTTGCCGAAACGAATTTTTCCGCCGAATCGCTGCAAATTGCGAGCATAATACTGTTTTTAGTTGACGTGTCCTCGATAATCGGCTCGATGAATTTCAGTACGCCCGTTTCAGCCAAATCGTATGAAATCGCAAGTATTCTCAAATTTTTTAGTGAGAGAGATTTTGATTTTTGTGCCGAAAGCTTGTTAATCACGTCACCAAGTGATTCACCCGACTGAATAATAATGCCGTTATCCTCGTTCATTAGCCGAATCGAATAGGAATAGGTCGAGTCGGTTACGCCCTCATCAATTCCAATCATAACCGCATACGACTCGTTTTCGATTTCGCGATAATCGGCACATGAGCAAATTGACATTCCCATCCCGACAAAAAGCAGTGCCAACACCGCTTTTTTATATAGCTTGAATTTGATGATTCCCCCAATAAGCAAAATGACGCCTATAATGAGAAAAAATATAAAGCTGTATTGACGATAGATTGACAGAATGCTATTGTTATCAACCCTTGTATTATCAGGGATAACTCCAATTAAAAACACCAGTATCGCTATGGCTAGGGTTATAACCGACGAACGTTTCTTTTTGATTGCAAAGGTGTCGTCAATTTGCTTTATAGCCGCGCTTAAATAAATTGAGATGAAGCAAATCATGGACAGAATAATGATAAATAGCAGTATTGCCTCAAATCGTTGAAAAAATCCGCTTCTTTCAGCACCTCTGGCGATGTCAATGATACCGCTTGTACTGTTTTGCGTCAGCGAATAGGGGAATGCAAGCGAGTAGCAAAAGCTACAAGCCGTATATGCAACAAGCGCGGTTATAGTGGCGGCAATGCTAACTCGTCCTACCTTTCGTGAACATAATTTATCGGCAAAAATGAGCCCGATTAAAATATTGTCAACCGATGAAAGAGTCAGTATGCTACCCTTTGCCGACGAGCCAAAGCCATAGCCGAATATGGGGAAAATATTACCCATTTCAAACTGTCCAAGCCCCGAGAATATCACAATAACTATGCCGAGAATTACACTGAAAAACACGGGTACAGCCGTTTTTGCGATTGCCTTGTGCCCCGATTTTGCTGAATAAAACGCTACAAGCATTATTACTCCTGCGATGACCACTTCGGCGGTGTTTCCGTATCCGTACAGCTTCATCAGTCGTATGCATTCAAAAAGACGCTCCGACATCGAAAGTATTATCGCAGCAACAATCAGACAGTTTATAACCATGCCGAAAAAATCGCCTGCGCAATCATATACTAGGTCAGAAAGCTTTTCGTGACCGGTTGAACTTATCAGCTTTGTCGCAATTAAGGTGACGATTAAAAATACCGCACAGCCGATAAAAGCCGAAATGAATGATGCAGTTGCCGACGTTTCGATAAGAAAATTGAGAGCGTAGGTATAAACATACACAAGCGTACCTACCGACATTACCGAGAATAGCTGTAATTTACTCATTGTCACCCTCCATAGCCGCCCATAATCGTGAAATTTGCGGTTGCTGACGTAGTGACTTTGGCTTCAATGAAAATGCGCGAAGTTCCTGCTTCCATATGGGGCGCTGGTATACCATGTTTCCGTTCACTGAATTTTGCTTTGTTGTTGACGAAAGCATCGAAACGCCAAATGAACTTTGCTTTGCAAGCATTGTGAGGACCAAAATTATTCCTGCGCCGATTCCGAGAAAGCCAAGTGTACCGCCGAGAATGATAAACCCGAATTTAAGCACACGTATTCCTGACGAAAGCTCGTAGTCGGGTATAACAGCGTTTGCGATTCCCGAAATTGCTACAATTATGAGGGTTACGGGACTTACAATTCCTGCTTCGACTGCCGCTTGACCGAGAATGAGTCCGCCGACAACACCGATTGCGCTACCGATTGCATTCGGTACCCGCAGTCCCGCCTCACGAACAAGCTCAAAAAATATCTCCATAACGATATATTCAGCCATTGCAGAGAAGGGGATTTGCCGTCTTGTTTCGGCAATTATGGTCAAAAGCTGACTCGGTATCAGCTCATGGTGAAAGCAGGTAAGCGCGAGAAAAATGCCTGATAACAGAATGGATAAAATGAAAGCAAATGTGCGAATAATTCGCGAAAATGTGCCGCTCTGCCACCTTTGCTGGTTTCCCTCGGGTGAGTCGAGAAGCACCGCAAGTGAAATCGGCATAATGAGGGCAAAGGGCGTATTGTCGCATATTACCGCAATTCGTCCTGCGGCAAGATATTCTGCCGTGCGGTCGGGTCTTTCGGTCGAAAGTATCGACGGAAAAAGCGACCAGGTCGAGTCCTCGATAAGCTGCTCGACCATTCCTGCACCTGAAATAAAATCACCTTTGATATTATTCAGTCGGAACTTCACCTTGTTTACGAGCTCGTCACTTGTCAAATCGTCAAGGTACATAATTGCACATTTACAGTCGTTAATTTTGCCCACCGAAACAAATTCCGTGCATAGCTTCGGACTTTTTATAATACGACGAAGTAGTGTGATACTCGTCCTTATGCTTTCTGTATATCCTTCGTGAGAGCCCTTTATTACCGACTCGGTATCGGGGGAGGAAACCGACCTTTTATCAAATGCCTTTGTTTCAACGACGGCGCATTTTTCACCGCCATCGGCATAAACGAGCGTGTCGCCCATCAAAATTGATGCCGCCGCCCTATCAATGCTTGTTTCGGCTTTTACATTGTTATACTGAATTGCGCCCAAAAGGTCAAAATGTTCCTTTTCATCCACGTTTGACATAATCGCACGAATGATAAAATCGTTAATTCCGATTGTGTTTGCCATCCCGTCAATATAAGCGAGAAAGCATTTAACACCCTTTTTATTTTCGAATTCGCGAATGATAATATCTGAGTTTTTGCCGTAACAGAATTTATCTTTAATGTAACTAATGTTTTTACTAATATTTATATCAAAATCCAAAAATAACACCCTCAATTAGCATTTTCAGTATTTTCCGTCATATACACCGAAAATTTTCATATATTTTATTAAAAATGATTTGGGAGTAAATGTATGAGAATTTTATTAAAAAGAGTAGTTTCGTTATTTTTGATTTTGCCCGTAATTTTTATCACCGCGTCGGCTGACGGTGGGTATCAACAAACGAATATCGTAACCGAATATATTTCACCCGATTTAATGAGCGATATTGAGGATGAGAAAGCCGTATTAACCGCGTCCGACGGCAGTCTGCAACTTAATGCAAAATCGGCAATTTTGATAGAAATGAACTCGGGTAAGGTGCTTTTTGAAAAGGATGCAGATGTAAAAATGCCACCGGCATCAATTACTAAAATTATGACGCTTTTGCTTGTAATGGAGGCAATCGAAGCAGGTAAATTCGATTATAACACCGAGGTCATCTGCTCAGAACACGCGGCATCAATGGGCGGCTCACAAATTTGGCTCGAAGTCGGCGAAAAAATGACGGTGGATGAACTTTTACGCGCATCTGCCATCGGTTCCGCGAATGACGCAACCTGCGCTCTCGGGGAGCTTGTTTCGGGCAGCGAAGAGGGCTTTGTCGCACTTATGAATGAACGTGCAAAGTCGCTTTCGATGACCAATACCGTGTTTAAAAACTGCTCGGGGCTTGATGCTGACGGACATTTAACGACCGCGCGAGATATCGCCACAATGTCACGCGAACTGCTGAAACATAAGGATATAACAAAATATACGACCGTTTGGATGGACTCCTTGCGCGATGGCAAAACCGAGCTTGTGAACACAAATAAGCTTGTCAGATTTTATGACGGCGCAACGGGACTCAAAACGGGAACGACAAGCGGTGCAGGTTGCTGCTTATCAGCATCGGCGACAAGGGACTCACTGAGTTTAATCGCGGTTGTACTCGGCTGCGATTCGAGTAATAATAGATTCCAGGATGCAAAAAAATTGCTTAATTACGGCTTCTCAAATTACGGCAACGCGACAATAAAAATTTCGCAGGACGAATTACCCGAGTTGCCCGTTACCAAGGGAACAAAGGCAACCGTAACCCTCACGTCTAATGACAGTATTTCCTTTTTAGTCACGAAGGGCAAGGAGGGTGATATTCAAAAAAGCTATGATATACCCGAGAGATTAGAGGCACCGATAAAGGCAGGGGAAACCATAGGTACAATAACATTTACTCTCGACGGAAAGACGCTGGGACAGCTTCCCGTTGTCACGTCAAATGCAGTCGAAAAAATGACCTATTCAAAGGGCATTTTGAGGGTGTTGTCTGCATTGTTTACAAAATAGACATAATGTGATATTTAACAAAAATCAAACATTCTTATATGTAAATATAACGCAAAAATAGCAGTTATGTGTCTTAATATATTAAAAATATGACATTTAAATATAAATATATTGGCATAATATACAAATTACCTTTTTTATTTTATATAATTTAATGAAATTTGTATACCGGAGCAAAAACACCTTGAAATTAACCATGTGAAAAGATATAATGGAATGGAAATAAATACGAAAGAGATGTATTATTATGAAAAAAATTATAGTTTCGGTCATTACCATTTGTTTCATTATTAGCACTCTTGCTACCATCTGTGTAAGTGCTGCTCCGTCGGCCGACGTTAACAGAGATAGAAGATCATCTGCTAATGACATACTTGCTCTTAGCCAACATATTCTCGGTGTAAATACCATCAATAATTACAAGTACGATGTTAACGATGACGGTACTGTTGATTCAGCCGATCTCGTTGCTTTACAGAATCACATTATCGGCATCTCTGTAATCGAAGAAGAAATTGTCGAAGAAGATCCGTTTGAACCCGGTATCGAAGACGCAGAAGACGAGCTTTAATACTTGATTTAATATTTGCAGATTAAAAGCCCCTGACCGAACTTGGTCAGAGGCTTTTTTGATTTTAGAAAAAAATAAAAGCGGCGATTGAGAGAGACACTTCGTAAAGAAGTTGTCTCTCTCGATTTTTATCTATATAAAACAAAAGACACTTTGCACAAAGATTGTGAAAGTGTCATAGTGGGTTACATACTTTGAGAAAGGTAAATACTTGCCGAAAAGCAACAGATACTTTTTCGGCTTGTGAAGCGAAGTTTTTGCTAAAGCAAAAGTGAAGCTGCTCTCTTTGTTCGCAGTGAAGTTCGGTCCTTAAGACCAAGTGAGGTTAAGTTTGCCCATTTCGCCGCAGGCGAAGCTTCACTGTCCGCAGGACAACTTCACTATCGTAGATAACTTCACTTGCCCGAAAGGGCAAACTTAGTTGAGGCGCACTTCCTTACGGAGTGCGCCTCGAGGTCGGTGCTTTTATTAAAATAATATATCTACAATCTTTTGTGCTGCGTCGAAATTATAACCGCTGAAATTTAATTGTTTAAATGGTTCAACCTTTTCCTTGTCAAAATCACTTTCAGCAATTGCTTTGATTAGCTCATCGAAATTGCGCACAATTTTTCCGGGTACATAATCCTCAAATGGTTCGTAAAAGTCACGATTAGCAATATATTCGTCAAGGTCAAAGGTGTAAAACAGCATCGGCTTGTCTAAGAGTGCCGCCTCGTATATTAGCGAGGAATAATCGGTTACTACTAAATCCGCTTCTTGCAGAATATCGTTGACCTCACGCAAATCAGAATGGTCAATAAGTACATCCTTGCACTCGTCTGAAATGTGCAATCTTTCCTTAATAAATGGGTGCATTTTGAAAATGACCTGCATATTATTCGTTCTGCAAACATCGGCTAGTTTATCCAGTTCGAGCATTTCATAAGGATAATATGCGCTTTCTTTACCATTTCCGCGGAATGTCGGTGCGAACAGTATAGTGAATTTGTCAGCGCTCTTTTTATTATTGGATTTTAAATTGTCGCAACGGGGGATACCGGTGGCATAAACGCATTCCATAGGGATACCGAATGCCTCGGCGTAATATTTTCTGACCCCTTCACCGCTAACGAATGCGTGAGTATAGCATCGGTGTGCATTTGAGTCAAAGCGAAGCGAACCTTCTTTACCGAGTCGGCTGTAACCGAATGTCTTGAATGCACCGCAAGCGTGCCAAAGTTGCGCAATTTTTACCTTTTTATCATAGTTAAAACGATAAATAATCGGGTGATAATCGTCGATAATTACCGTTTCACTTTGACCAAGCATCCACGCAGTCTTGATATAAAATATGAAATTCGGTTTATCGGTAAACGAAAATTTAATTTTGAGCCGATTTTTCAGCTCATCTCGTTTTAAAATTTCGTCTAAAATGCATTTTTCGTTGCCCGAGATATCTTTTCTCGATTGGCTGGTAAAAAGGACGTTGTTGCTCGATTTAAAAAAGACTTTCGCTGTATAAAAAATTGTTTTGAGCAAAACATCCGCGCATTTAACGATTAAATTTACCTTAGTGGGCGAAAGTGTGCTGATTAAACAGATTCCGTCGCGGTTACATTCGGTCGCTATTTTAAACACGCCGCCGTTGTCGCTGAAATCGCGGCTGTCATTTATCTCAATCTCGATTTCACCGTCGAATTTAAGCAACCATTTTCCGCTCGGAAGCGGCGATTTATCATACCCTGACGCTAAATCAAAGCAGACGGTAAATCCATTGTCATCCTCGTCCTTGTATAGCGGAAAAAGGTGCAGATTATCATTTTCCGAGACAAAATGAATGTCACCGCATTTGCCCTTTCCGAAAATAAAAAGAAGGGCACGCTTTAAATATGCTGATGTAATAACATTTTTACTCATAAAGCTGCCCTCCATAATATTTTATTCTTTTGTGCCTAAAATCAGCCAGTCAATTACTCTGTCGGTCGAACCGCCGTCCTGATATTCAAAGTTCTTGTCCCTAAATGGAGCAACCTTTTCCTGCTCAAAATCGTTAGTTTCAATCGCCTTAATCAGTTCGCCGAATGTTTTTACAATTTTACCGGGAACGAATGCTTCAAACGGCTCGTAAAAATCGCGAGACGAAATATATCCGTCGAGGTCGAACGCGTAAAACAGCATGGGAATATCTAAACTCGATGCCTCGTAAACAACCGACGAATAGTCGGTTATGAGCTGGTCGGTGATAAAGAGAATGTCGTTAATTTCGCGATATTCAGACGCATCAATCATAACGTCCTTGAATTCATCGGGGATGAAAATCGGTGTCTTAACAAACGGATGCATCTTAAAAATTACGACGCTGTCGGTCGATTTGCAGTAATTACCGAGCGCCTGCATATTGATTTTGCCAAAGGGATAGTGTGCGCTTTTTGCGCCGTTTCCGCGGAATGTCGGAGCAAAGAGGATGACTTTTTTACCTCGTGCCTGTTCAAACGCCTTATACATTCTTTCTTTAACCTCGATTTTGTATTCGCTGTCAAAGAAAATGTCGGTACGAGGAACCCCTGTGGGATAAACCTTGCTTTCGGCAATACCGAATGCTTCTGCATAAAATTTTGCTACGTGGGTGGAGCTTGCGATAGCGTGGGTATAAAGCTTGTGTGCCTTTGATTTCATAACGGGGCCGCCCGGTTTTCCGAGTCGGCTGAAACCAACCGTTTTAAACGCGCCGCAAGCGTGCCACACCTGAATAATTTTTGTGTCTTTTCTGTATTTAACGAGCTGAACGGTGGGGTTAAAGTCGTCGATAAGTATAATATCAGCCCTGCCTAGCAAGTATGGCATTTTAAACTTGTCAACAAATGAGCGTCGTGTTTTGAGACTTTCTTTGAACATCATGTGGATTTTGTACTGCTTATCGAGTCCTCGCTCACACATTCTGTCATAAATTAGTCCCAAATTTCCACCGATTTCGGCACGCGAATCGGATGTGAAAAGAACGTTTTTGCTCGAATGAGGCAACATATTTGATGCGTAAAAAATAATTTTAAACCACGATTTATTAAACCAGTAAACGAGCGGCTTAAACAGCTTTATAAATCCTTTTATGAATTTTACAAACGGATTTTTCTTATTCGGGTGCTGATAAAGGATATCAAGCGTTAAGCCGCCCTTTGCGTTGAGGGTGGGATTTGCTTGATAATAATGTTTTGCGCTTTTTTCGAATTTTTTATAAAAACGCTGGATTTTAACCGATTTATCGTTGCAATAAACGTATTCGTCCTCGATTCCGTCATCGCAAAAAAGGTCGTCCGAAATGGTTGGCATGTATTTAACACCTGTAACCTTATCCTGCGCCATCAATGTCCATTCGCCGTCATTCAGATATGTGCAATCAATGTTTGCCGTGCTGACGTTGAGACGGATTAAATAGTATTCGTCGATAAACTGAACCGACGTAAGCGGAATAGAAACCTCTCCGTTACAAAGAAAAAATGAAACTGCGCTTTCATCAATGTTCTTAATTTTTCCTGCGATATTGAGTATAACTCGTTCCCATTTTAAGCTGTCGATAGTAATAATCGGTGTAAAATCCATTGTTTTAAAAGTCCTTTACTGATTAGTAAATTTATGCGAAAGTGAAATAATACCGCTTCCGATATAATCTGTTTGCGTGATGGTAAATTTGCGCTTGTTAGAAAATCCGACAAAAAATGTTGAATCATTGTCCCATAGCTCACCCGAAAGGAGATAGGTGCCTTCGAGCAGGGGAGGTGAATCAATTTTAATTTCGAGCGAATGTTTGCCAACATTTCCGTTTATGAGATTGTCCTTGCTTCGCTTATCGCTCATGAAAATCAGTTTTTCCTCGGCATCTCTGACGGTAAAGCCGAAATTAAGCTTGTCAATTTCCTTTTTTACCTCGTAATCAAAGCGGATTATAATATCTTCACCGCGTTTAAACTCGGTTGTTTTTTCGCCGTTTGAGCCAAGCATAGCGAAGTTCATTATCTGTAAAATATCCTTCTTTTCGATAGGATAATCGGCATTTTTTTCGGTTTGGGTTGACGTTATTTTCGCCTTTTCCTTCTTCAAAAAGTCCTCGTATTTTAGAATAACCGAGCCAAGCTCACCGTAATCCATCATCTTTCCTTCGTTAATCCAAAGCCCCATGGTGCAGAATGCCTTTACTGTAAAAAGGGAATGGCTGACGAATAGAATTGTCTTGCCTTCCTTGCGGAACTGCTTCATTTTTTCGATACATTTGAGTTTAAAAATATCATCGCCGACCGCAAGAACCTCGTCAACTACGAGAATGTCGGGGTCAACGTTTACTGAAACGGCAAATCCAAGTCGCGATTTCATTCCGCTTGAATAGGTGCGAACAGGGCGGTTGATATAATCGCCAATATCGGCAAAATCGGTAATATCATCAATCTTTTTCTCAATTTCCGCCTTTGGAATACCCATCGAAATTGCTTTGAGATAAATGTTTTCGATACCTGTCAGCTCGGGGTCGAATCCACTTGTAAGTTCCAGCATAGCGGAAATCTTTCCATTGGTTTCAATTTCACCCGACGTCTGCTTTGCGACGCCTGTTATGATTTTGAGAAGGGTTGACTTTCCCGACCCATTTTTGCCGAGAATGCCAATAACCTCACCCTTTGGAATATCAATCGAAATGTTATCCAGTGCGGTAAATGCCTTGTAATGCTTTGTATGAAAAACGGTGTCAAAAATCCTTTTGAGCGGAGATGAATATATTTTATAAGCTTTTGTGAGGTTTTTTATTCTGATAGCATATTCCATATACCTACCTCCTTATAAAATATCGGCAAAATCGCGTTCGAGCTTTTTAAACAAATAGCTGCCGACAAGCGCGATAACAATAATTTCGCCCCAGAAACAAACGGTGCCTAAAACATCGTTGAAAAACCATGAATATGTCACACCGAAACCGCCCAAAAATGCCGAGCGATACACCTCGATAATGTATGACACGGGATTAAGCCGCACTATCGTATAAACGAGGGGATAATCCTTCACCTTTTCGATATTCCATAAAATCGGCGATAGCCAGAAAAGCACCTGAGTGAGTGACTTTATCATGTGTTCAAAGTCACGGCTGATTACAACAAGTGCCGAGAAAATGAGCGACACCGCCCACATAAGCACGAAAATACAAATCCAGCCGTAAATAATCTGAACAAAATTCAGCGACATATATCCCGAAACGGCAAAAATGACCGCCGCAACTGCCGTCAGTATCATGTGAACGAGAAACTGATGCATCTCTTCAAAAACAGGGATTGTAGCGATGGGGAATACTGTTTTTGTAACGAGGTGCTTGTTTCTTCTAATCGACGTGCCGCAACGAAACCATGATTCCGAAATAAAGAACCAGGGGAGAATACCGGCTATCAAGCTAAAAATGTAAGGAACGTTGCCCGAATTTCCGCCTTTAATACCGATTGTTATGCCGAACCAATATACGAGAACGAAAAGGACGGGCTTAACAAAGGCCCAAACCATACCAAAGGTTGACCCTGAATACGTTTTTTTAAGTTCGATAGCCGACATACTTATGCTCTGTCGGAAATTCTTTATATTAGTCGCAATAATGTCAAACAATGCTTTAAAGGCAAAAATCATTAAATTTCCTCACTAAATATTCCATTTTAATATGGTCTTAAACGGATTGGTCAAATCTCGGTCAAATGACCTGTAAATATCGTCAATGCAGTTGATTTCAACAGTTTCGGATATGATTCTTTCGATACGATTCTGAATTTTTTTGTCGCGCAGAAAATCCATCGTGTTTTCAAAATCGGTTCTACCCGAGCGACTGCAACCAACCAACGTTAGTCCTCTTTCGAGCACCATTCGGGTAGCAATCGGTACTTCCTCCTCGGTAACGCCCATAAGCATAAGCGTACCCTGCGGATTTATCGTGTCGATAATCTGTTTTATCGCGTAATAGCTGCCACCGCCGCCACAGCATTCGAATGCGTGGTCAACCTTTAAATCGGTAGGCAGCTTGTCTGCGAGATATGTCTCGTCAACGAAGGAAAACATACTGAGCTTTGTCTCGTCCATGCCGATAACAGTGATTTTTGCCTTCGGAAATTTAGCTTTAATAACGAGGGCGGTGAGATAACCGAGCCCTCCGTCACCCCAAATTCCGATACTTTTAACATCCGTCTGGGCTGCGCGTTCAAATCGGTTTGCCGCGTGGAAGGGAATGGTTACAAATTCGCTCATGGCAGCAACTTCCGGCTTAATACCTTCGCAGGAAACGAGTCTTTCGGCGGGCAGGTCGACAAATTCGCGCATAAATCCGTCAGCACCGCTTGACGAAAAGACGCTGTCGAGACGGTAGTTTTCGTATTCGCCGCATATTTCTTTTCCGGGCGAATTCGGTATCATTACGACCTTTTCGCCGACCTTGAATTTGTTATTCGGGCAATAAACTACTCGTCCCATACATTCGTGAATGAGAGCCATCGGTAGCTTTTTTCTCAAAATTGCGGCATCGCGCAGACCAAAATAATAGCGCTGGTCGGCGTGACAAATCGACATATATTCAGGCCTGACGATAACCTTGTCGGTGTTGAGGTCGATATTCGTGTACTTGACCGAAATTACCTTCGGCTTTATGAGTTGATAAATATAACTAATCAAAGCAAATTACTGCCTTTCTTACTTTTTTATTTAATAACCAGCATCGCCTTTGCAAGCTGATAATCGCTGATTGTAGTAATTTTAAAATTGAGGACCTCGCCATTTACGAGGTGAACGGGATGATTTTTAAGTACGAGGATTTTACAAGCATCGGTGAGAGTGGCTTTTTCCTCGTTAGTGAGTGCGTTAAAGCTGTCCATCAGCAACTTGATATTGAAGCTCTGCGGTGTCTGTCCCTGATAAAGACGGCTTCTTTCGGGAATATTTGAAATTGTGGTTCCGTCATCAGAGCGAACAATCGTATCGGTAGCGGGAACAACAGTATCACAAGCGCCGAATTTGAGGGCGGCTTCGATATTATCCTCGATAATTCTTTTTGTAACAAAGGGGCGTACAGCATCGTGAGTAACGATAATATCGTCATCATTCAGTCCGTTTGATTCCTTAATAACGTCGATTACGTTGCATAAGGTGCCGTTTCGGTCACTTCCGCCGGCACAAACGATGAGACGCTCGTCCTTTCCAATATGCTTTTCAATCAAATCCTCGCAATATGATTTCCAATCGGGGTTGATTCCGACAATGACCTTTTCAAATCGGTCGCACATGAGCATTTTTTCAACTGTATGGATAATAATGGGCTTTCCGTCAAGCTCGAGAAATTGCTTCGGAACGTCGGTGCTACCCATTCTTGTTCCTTTTCCACCTGCTAAAACTGCTGCATAAATCATAATTTTATCTACCTTTCGTGAGGGTTTAACCCTATTTGTTTTCTAATTTTTCGATAAGCTCGGCCGAATGAATCTCTATATTCTTTATAAAGTCGTCGCCGGCAATTTTTTTTATTTTATTAAAATAACTGTCAAAGGTTGGAGGACGGAAATCAATTCCGTGTGCGTCCGAGCCAACGTAACAAATTTGACCTGATTTAAGCCATTTTTTGAGCTTTTTTACCGCCAACTTATCACAAACGAATTCGGCGTTTACCTGAGTTTTATATCCTAAGCTGAATAACTGCTCGTACATTTCATTAGATACAAAATCAACGTATCTGTCGGCGTGAGCAATTATGGGTACAATATTATTTTCTTTACAAAGGTCACCCAGCATTCTGAACATCCAACTTTGCCATTCGTAATAGGGAAGCTCAATCAGCATTATGTCGGTGTTTTCTATACATAAGCGGTTTTTATCCATTGCTTCGACGAAATCCATTGTAAGTAAAACCTCGGCACCGAGAAAAATCTTAGGCAGGTCAAGTCCTTGCTTTTCGATTTCGCTTATCAGCTTTTGATACGATTTTTTTCGCTTTATCAAAAAGTCGTCGATGCTCTTTTTACTATCGGTCATCTTGAAATGAGGGGTTGCTATAACGTGAGTTATTCCTTGATCTTTTAATATTTTGAGCATATTTATTGATTCGTCAACGCTTTTCGCTCCGTCATCAAATTCGGGTAAAATGTGTGAATGTACGTCAATCACCTTGTTACAGCAAACCTCCTTCTTAATCGGAATAAAAAAAGCATGAGTGATTAGCTCATGCTTTGAAATTTAGTGGTTGGGTTAATTATGTGCAAAGCAGAGCACATATTATCTCTTAATCTCTGTACAGTCTTACGAAAAATAGCGATAAATTAAGTATAATCGCCGTAATTATCGTAATAGTCGTATCCGCTGTATCCCTTTTTATAGTTATAACGGTAGCTGTAACGGTATCTGTATTTGTATGTTCTGCCGTTACCCTTTGAGTCATTTAGGATAAAGCCGAGAATTTTTGCATCAGCAAATTTAAGAGCGGAAATCGCTTTTTCGAGCTGTTCATGAACACTGTAATATTCGCGAATGGTGATTACAACTCCGTCAACCTTTTCAACCAATGCGAGACAGTCGCTGACCACTGCAACAGGCGGAGTATCGATGATAATATAATCATAATACTGTGAAAGAGTGTTGAGCAGGTCATCGCACGGCTGCGCTAAAAGAAGTTCTGCGGGATTCGGCGGAGTAGGTCCGGCCGTCATACAGTCAAAGCCGTGAGGAGTCTTTTTTATAATTTCGTTAAGCTGAGTGTATCCGCTTAATACGTTGCTGAGTCCGAGAGTGTTTTTGATACCGAGGTATCTGTGAATGGATGACTTACGCATATCGGCGTCAATGAGGAGTACCTTAGCGTTTGTCTGACCGAATGCAATAGCAAGGTTAACGGCAGTTGTAGTTTTTCCTTCTGCGGCAACCGAGCTTGTAATGAGGAAGGTTTTGCAACCTGTTTTTGCTCCGATGGCGAAGTTAATGTTAGCGCGTACCGCCTTGTAAGCTTCCTTTACTGCAAAGGGTGACATTTCATTAAGCAGCAATGGTTTACGGCGTTGCCTTTTGGGAGCTTTTGCCGGTTCATTAGGGTTATTTACCTGCTCGTAAATACTGTTATCCTTACGACTCATAGTTACTGCCTGCCCCCTTTTGATATCCGTATTTATTGTAGCTGCTCTTTCTACTCAAATAGAAATTCGGTATAATTCCAAGATTTGCAATTTCATATTTTTTCTCAACCTCTGCCGCTGTTTTAACTCTTGTATCGAGCGATTCAATGAAATAGAGAAGCACAAGAATGCCAAGCAAAGCCAAAACAAATGCCGACATAGTATATGATTTTACCGGAGTGGAACTGGAACCTCCGTATCTGACGGGCTCAAAAGGTTCTAAGGCACAGTATTCTCTTTTAACATATTTTGGAGCCAAAGCAGAATATGCGTGAGCCAATTTTTTTAACAAGCCGGGGTTTGTACTGGTAAAGGTAACGTTAATAATAGGTACATTTTCTTCGCTTGCTAAGCTAATCATAGACGACAAATGACCTGAATTCATAGCGCCTTCGTATCCGGCTTCTTTGATAACGTCATTGAGAAGTTCGGTACCCTTCATTCTCGGCTTAATAGCTACCATTTGATTTTCTGCAAAGTCGGCAGCGGTCAAAGCACCGCTGGGAGAAAGTTCGACGTTTTCCCAAGCAACGACAACTTCATACGATAAGGTGTATGTGTAATATGTTGTAGCCATAGATGACGATACAAAATACGTTATGATAGAGAAAACGAATGCGGTAACAATTGATACCATAATATTTTTTCGAATAAATTGCAATAAATCTGCAAGGGTAAGATCCTTATTCAAAATTACAGCACCTCCAAATTAACAGAAATATTATATAATAACTAGAACAAAAAATCAATAATAATATTATAAATTATAATATATATCAATTATTCGACGTGTATTCTTTCGGTAGAAATACATTTTCCGCTTTTAACATCAATTGTGAAAATGCAGCCGTCGAGGTGACAATTACCATCTGCTATTGCGAATCTGACGGGTAATTTGTCCTTCATTTTTTTAATCGCCAGCTCGGATTTTACGCCTAAAACGGAATTTGTCGGTCCAACCATACCTAAATCGGTGATGAATCCGGTACCACTTGGAAGTATCTGCTCATCGGCGGTCTGAGTATGTGTATGAGTACCGAAAACAGCCGAAACCTGTCCGTCGAGATGGTAGCCGAGCGCTTTTTTTTCAGCAGTGGCTTCGGCGTGAATATCGATAAAAATGATATTGATTCCTTCACTTCTGAGCTTTTCTACAATCGTATCTGCTGTTTTAAAGGGGCAATCAAGCGGCTCGGTATAAACCACGCCTAAAATGTTGATAATACCAACTCGTGTAAAGCCGAGATCGACAATGGTGTACCCTTTGCCGTAAGTTCCTTCGGGATAGTTTGCGGGACGGATAATGTTCTCGCTTTCGTCAAAAACAGGGTGCATTTCGGAACGTCTGAAGGAGTGGTTTCCACCCGTAATTATGTCGGCGCCGCTGTCTAAAATATGCTTGGCCGAAACAGGTGTAATGCCGTTACCGTCAGCGGAATTTTCTCCATTGACTATAACAGCATCTATACCTTTTATTCGTTTAAGCATGGGTAGCTTTGATCTTAAAAATTCGCAACCAATGCTGCCCACAACGTCTCCTACACAGAGAATGTTTATCTCGTTTTTCATTTGTTTATAAATAGGATGCCGAGGGTACCGGGACCACAATGAGCCGAAATGGTACAACCTGCGGTTGCTTCGATAACCTCGTCAAAGTAGTTGAGCCCCTTGACGTAGTCATAAACTAACTTTGCCTGTTCAGAGCCGTATTCCATAGTGTGTGTAACAAAGCAGCGGTGTTTATCAATACTTTCTAAATTTTCGAGACGGTTTTTAGCATATTCGAGCAGAACGTCGCTGTATTTGCCTCTGTATTTTTTTGCAACGTCCATTTTGCCGTCGTGTACTTCTATGCAGGGCTTGAGTTTCAGGAGATTAGCGCCAAGCATAGCGACCGCCGAGCATCTGCCGCCCTTGTGCAAATAGAGTAGGGTATCGATAACAAATGAAGCATTGACTTTACCAATAGTATCAATGATTTTATTATAAATGGCTTCTGCATTTTCGCCGTCTTGCGCAAGCTCAACCGCTTTCAAAACGAGCAGAGAAATACCTGTCGAAAGGTTGCGGCTATCAACGACAAATACGTTGCCAACGTCCTCGGCAGCCATTCGGGCATTGTTGAACATTGATGACATTTCGGAGCTCAGGCAGAAGTGAACGACCGTATTTCCGCCCTCAATGAGAGTAGTGAAAAAGTCGATATAATCCTGATAATTTATAGCGGCAGTTTTAGGCAAAACTCCCGCTTCGTCGTGATATTTAAAAAGGTCGCGGGGCTGGACTTCAATTCCATCAATATATGATTTATCGCCCAGAATAACGGTTCCGTGACAGATTTTAATATCGTATTTTTCAGCTAATTCTTTTGGAATATCGCAGGTGCTGTCAGCACTAATGATAACTTTGCTCAAATTCAACACTCCTATCTAAAATGACATTATAATTATAAGTAATTTGCATACTTTTTTCAACATTTATTTATAATTACCTTACATTTTGCAATTTTATTTCAAAAAAATTCTTTAACAAATGATTGCTGTCGGCGGCGTGGAATATTTGAAATTTTGTTTATTTTGGCGTTGATTAGTTGCGGTAATAAGCGATTTTCGAATAAATTTATACAATATGCACAAAAAATCAAATAAAATAAGTTATAATGAACACTTGAAATTACAAATGAGTTGTAATATTATATATTTAGTTGTATAATTATTTAAAATAACATTCTGTTATGGGGGTAAATTTTTATGACAAAGTTTACGTCAAAAAAGATAGAGGAGCTTATCGAAGCGAAGTTATCGCACAATTTTGGAGTAACCTCATCGGTAGCTTCTAATGATATTTTTTATAAAGCGTGCGTTCTTGTTATCAAGGACATTATGAAAAAGCAGAGAGAAGAATTTGAAAAGCGCGCTAACGAGCAGGAGGCAAAGCAGGTATTTTACTTGTGTATGGAATTCCTTATGGGGCGCTCGTTTAAAAATGCACTTTATAATCTCAACCTCGAAAGCACCTTCAAGAAGGCACTTTCGAATATGGGAGCAAAGCTCGAAAAACTATATGAGCTTGAACCCGACGCAGGTCTCGGAAACGGCGGTCTCGGTCGCCTTGCGGCTTGTATCCTCGACGGACTCGCTAATGGTGAATACTTCTCGATGGGATATTCCATCCGCTACGAATACGGCATTTTCCGTCAGAAGTTGGTCGACGGCTGGCAGGCAGAAACGCCTGACTTTTGGCTTCCGGGTGGCGAAATTTGGTTCGAGCCCCATCCGGAAGAGGCGGTCGACGTTAGCTTTGACGGTCACGTAAACGAATGGTGGGACGGAACATATCATCATATCGAGAGCGTTGGCGCTACGATAGTAAAGGCGGTTCCGTACGACATGATGATACCCGGAAAGGACGGCGACGGCGTTGCCGTACTTCGCCTTTGGGAAGCAACAAAGCCGGGGTTTGACATGGCACTTTTTAATCAGGGCGATTATTTACGCGCTGTCGAAGAAAATGCGATGGCAGAAGCAATCAGCAAGGTCCTTTATCCTGCCGATAATCACTACGAAGGAAAATCGCTTCGTCTCCGTCAGCAGTATTTCCTTGTTTCTGCTTCAATTCAGGATATTGTCCATCGCCACCTTTCTAAATACGGCACAATGGAAAATTTTGCTGAAAAGGTTGCAATTCATATTAACGATACCCATCCTGCGCTTTCAATTCCCGAGCTTATGCGTATAATGCTTGACGAATGCGGTTATACTTGGGATGAGGCATGGGCAATAGTGACAAGGACGGTCGGTTACACCAATCATACTGTCATGGTAGAAGCGCTTGAATGCTGGAACGAGGAATTGTTCAGACAGCGTTTGCCCCGAATTTATCAAATCGTTCAGGAAATTAACCGCCGTTATCACGCAGAGGTGCTTGGCAAAACAGGAAACTGGGATTTGGCCAATCGCACATCAATCATTGATAACAAGGTTATCCGCATGGCTAATCTTTCGGTCGCCGGCTCATATTCGGTAAATGGCGTTTCACGTTTACACAGTGATATTTTAAAGGAATCTGTATTCCACGATTTCTATACCGTTTCTCCCGAAAAGTTCTGCAACGTAACCAACGGTATTGCTCACAGACGTTGGCTTTGCCAGGCAAACCCTGAGCTTACCGCCATGATAAAGGAGCTTATCGGTGACGGCTTTGTAAAGAACGCTGCCGAGCTCGAAGGGCTAATGAACTTCACCGAGGATAAGAATGTTCTTACCCGTCTCGCCGACATTAAGCGCAATAATAAGCAGCGCTTTGTTGATTATATTAAGTCACAGGGACATACCGATATCAACGTTGATTCAATCTTTGACGTTCAGGTAAAGCGTCTGCACGAATATAAGCGTCAGCAGATGAATGCGCTTCATATTCTTACCGAGTACTTGTATATCAAGAATAATCCTAACGCTCCCTTTACACCGAAGACCTACATTTTCGGAGCAAAGGCGGCTCCCGGCTACTATGTAGCAAAGCAGATTATTCAAATGATTTACAAGATTTCGAAAATGATTGACAACGACCCCGATATGAAGGGGAAATTAAAGGTTGTATATATTGAGGATTACCGCGTAACAATGGCAGAGCTTTTGATGCCTGCCGCCGAAATCAGCGAACAGATTTCACTCGCAGGAACCGAGGCGTCGGGTACAGGTAATATGAAATTTATGCTTAACGGCGCTATTACCCTCGGTACCGAAGACGGCGCAAACGTCGAAATTCACGAGGCCGTCGGCGATGATAATATTATTATTTTCGGTATGGAAGCTCACGAGGTTGACCGACTCAAAGCAAACGGCTACAACCCGATGAATTACTACAATAATAATCCTCAGCTTCGCGAGGTTGTCGACCTTATCGGACGCGGAATTGACGGAATGTCGTTCGAAAACATCAAGCACATTCTTCTTTCATCCGATACCTATATGGCGTTTGCTGATTATGCCGATTACTGTAATGCTCACCAGCGTGCATACGACCTCTATGCTAATAAAGAGGCGTGGAATAAAGCATCCCTCGTCAATATTGCAAAGTCGGGCAGATTTGCTATCGACCGCCTCATTGACGATTATGCCAATACTATTTGGAATCTTAAAAGGGTTGAAAAATAATGCATATTTTTTGCAGCCGAGACAAACAGTATAAATCAAAGCTCTCTCCGATTACCGTCGGGGAGGGCTTGAATTTGTCTATAATATTGCACGATAGTTATTATCCGTGCAATGTCCATCTGGTAATCAGGCGCGATGGCTGTGACGCGCAGTATATCGTAATGTACCCGTGTGAAAGGGTTTATGACTGCTATACAATGTATTCGGTGACCTATTCCACCGATACGGCGGGACTTTATTGGTATCATTTCGAATTTGATGGAAATTTCAAGCGGAATAGGGTTTATAACGTCGGCTATTCGGTAGGTGAAGTGACCGATAAAGGAAGCGAATATCAGCTTACTGTGTATGGTGCCGATTATAAAACACCCGACGAATTTAAGCAGGGTGTATTTTATCAAATTTTCCCCGACCGTTTTCACAATTCGGGCAAGAAAAAAGGCGAATTGCCTTATGGTCGCTATCTTGTAACCGATTGGTCGGAGAAACCTGTTTGGAAGCAGGATAAAATTTTTCCCGAAATTGGACAGGACTACTTTGGCGGCGATTTAAAGGGAATTGAACAAAAATTGCCTTATCTGAAATCGCTCGGCGTAACGATAATTTATCTCAATCCTATTTTTGAGGCGCATTCGAATCATCGTTACAACACCGCCGATTATTTTAAAATTGACCCGTCTCTCGGCACCGAAGCCGACTTTGTTTCACTATGCAAAGCGGCAAAGAAAAAGGGAATAAAAATTATTCTCGACGGCGTTTTCAGCCACACGGGTGATGACAGTATTTACTTTAACCGCTATGGGCGCTATGGCAATTCTGGCGCATATAATGACCGAAACAGCCAATATTTCAGCTGGTTCAATTTCGTTCATTGGCCCGAAAAATGCCATTCTTGGTGGGGGATAAAAACCCTGCCTGAGCTTAACGAAACTGTACCGAGTTATATGGATTTTATTTGCGGTGAAAACGGAGTTTTGCGTTATTGGATGAAAAGGGGAGCGTCGGGCTGGCGGCTTGACGTTGCCGATGAATTACCCGATGCCTTTCTCGATGAAATCCGCCGTACGATAAAGAGTGAGAATCCCGATGCCTTGCTTATCGGTGAGGTGTGGGAGGATGCTAGTAACAAAATCAGCGGTGGGGGTAGACGACGTTTTCTTCTAGGAAATCAGCTCGATTCGGTTATGAATTATCCCTTCCGCAGCGCAATAATCGATTTTGTCAGCGGAGGCGACGGATTTGATTTCACCGACAGTATTTTGACCGTAATCGAGAATTATCCAAAGCCGTCGCTTGATACGCTTATGAATAACGTAGGTACTCATGATACCGAGCGAATTATCACGGCGCTCGGAGCCGAAAATATGCCGTCAACCCGTCCCGAACAGGCGAAATTTGTTATGACGGATGAAATGCTTTCTCGCGGAAAGAAACTGTCAAAAATTGCCGCGGTGCTTCAATACACCTTGCCTGGAATTCCATGCCTTTACTATGGTGATGAAGCGGGAATGTACGGCTGTCGCGACCCGTTTAACCGAGGTGCGTATCCGTGGGGAAAAGAGGATTCTGAGCTTATCGAGTTTTACAAAAAACTCGGTTCATTACGCGCTGAAAATATTGCCTTTAACGGCGGTGAATTTAACGCTATTGTCAGCGGCTTGGGATATGTAATTTATACTCGCGAAAAGGGCGATAACAAGGTTCTTATCGCCGTTAATCGTTGGCATGAAGTAGAAAAATTTGACCTGCCTGACGAATGGAAAAACGCCGATGTCTTTATGGGTGACGTCGAGGGCAATCAGCTGATTATAAAGCCATTCGGAGCATCTATTTTGATAAAAAAATAAAATAATGAATAAAAAATTTTTTATCGGGAAAACTGTTTTTGAAACTTAAAGTAACCGAATCAAAAGCGGTTATTAAATAAGGAGTTGAAAAAACAGATGCTTGACAAAACAGCTTTAACATTAGCTATCATTGGTGCTCTTAACTGGGGCAGTATCGGCCTTTTCCGCTTCGATTTAGTTGCGTGGATTTTCGGCGGTCAAACCTCAATTATCAGCCGTATTATTTACACATTGGTAGCTTTGGCGGGTGTATGGTGCATTTCTCTTTTATTCAGAGATATTGAACCGGTCGAAACAATCGAAAAGTAATTACTCAAAAAGCAAAAAAATTAACAAAAAAAGAGCCGATTTTTTAAATCAGCTCTTTTTTTATGCGAATGTCATTTTATTATCCGTGGGTGTATTTTTTACCCGCTTTGATATTTGATTTACCGATAAGCTCGGTTACGGTGACGAATCGGTATCCGTCTTTGTAAAGTGTGTCTACCGCTTTGCAAAATGCCTCATACGAATTTTTATAAATTTCGTGCATGAGAATAATATCGCCGTTTTTAATGTTTTTTATTGTATTATTATATATTGTGTTGATTTTGCCCGAGTTACCGGAGGGGTTTTTATATCTCCAATCGTTGGTATCTTTATTCCAGTTGATTACCGCATACGGACATGATTTAAGGCGACTATCGGTAATCATTCCGCCAACGGGACGCATAAGGGTAATGTTATAGTTGGGCAAATATTTGTGAATTGCATCTGCCGTTTTGGATAGCTCACTCTGATAAATGGATTCACTGCAATTATTGTATTTATACGAATGAGTATAGGCGTGAATGCCGATTTCGTTTCCTTTGTTAACGGCATACTGAATGGCGGCACCGGTAGTACTGTTGAGTCGATTTCCTACGATAAAGAATGTGCCGCGACCTCCGTATGATGCGAGCTTGTCCACGATTTTTTTGGTATAAGTCGAACTTGGACCGTCATCAAAGGTGAATGCAATATATTTTATGCCGCCCGAGTTGCCTCCGGAGTTGCCACCCGAGTTTTCACTCGAAGTTGCTTCATTTTCGGACGAGTCGTTTAATGATGAGTCGTTGTTGCTGACTTCTGAATTAACCGATTCTGTTGACGAAACATCCTCGGTCGATTCTGTCGACGAGGTGGATTCAACCTTGCTGCTTGAATTCGGTTTGGGCTTACTGCTGGTAGCTTTGCTCGAAGTGACGCTGGATGAATCCTTGCTCGAAATGTCCGACGAAGTATCTGTATCGGAGATTTCGTTTTCCGACGATTCGATTTCAAGCGTTGCGTTTGACGTATCAGTGTCGGAGGAACTGTTATCAATATCACCATCGGGGACAGCAACAAAAATACTAAGCCCGATAATAGTCACAAGCAATAAACATAATATGATTTTAAACCCTTTTTTCACCAAAATAACCCCTAAAAATTTATTTACCTTTATTTTAACCTATTTTGCGACCAAGTACAAGAAACAAACTGTTAATTTTTTTGGAACATTTTGTAATAAATTAGGATAATAATGAGCGTATGAAAAATGAAAATTTCATACGCTCGTTTTATATTATTCCTGAATGCAATAATCCTTGAATTTGCTTGAATATTTTTGTTGTCCGTCGGTTGTAACCCACATCGCTTCAACGTCTGTCAGCGATTCAATCAGTTTGCGACCGTCCTCCAACTCCATCGAGAATAGGGCAGTAGAAAGTGCATCGGCATAAGCGGATGATTCGCAGAGTACCGAAATGGATAAATATTTTTCGCTCGGCATAAGCGTTTCGGGGTCGATAATGTGATGATAATTCTTTCCGTCCACGGTGTAAAAACGCTGGTATGAGCCACTTGTAACCAGCGACATATCATTGATTTCGAGATATTCTATATACGGCTTTTCGTCGTTCTCGGTGTCGGGATTTTCAATTCCGACCTTCCACTTTTCGCCGTCACGACGATTACCCACGGCTCTCACGTTTCCACCTACGTTAAGTAAATATCCGTCCATTCCGTTTTGCTTCATATAATCGGCAATTTTCTCGACGGCATAGCCCTTTGCAACGGCGCCAACGTCAAGCTTCATTTGCGGGTCGGAAATATAAACTGTACCTTTTTCCTCGTCGATAATGAGATTGTTGATATCGGTATGCGAATTAGCGTCATTTAAAGCGTCAAAAGAAGGTAATTCGGCATTTTCAGGATCATCTAATCCATTGTCGCGATAATTGTGCCATATCGAAAGCACGCTTCCCATAGCCACGTTTAATTTACCATTGCTAATCTCGTACATTTCCTTGGCAAATTTGAGCATTTTAATAATTTTGCCGTCAACCTCTAATTCGGGGTGAACGCCGTCCTTTACGCTGTTTATGAGGCAAAGATTATTTATCCCGTCATATCGGTTATAAATCGTGTATAGCTTATGATATTCGTCGAGGAGACCTTTTATCTTATCGCAGTTTGCGTCAAAGTCTTGCTTCGATTTTTCATATCCGATAATTGTTGTAACCGTATCAAAATAATCAAAGGAGTATTCGGTAAATTTCTCGTAGGTTTCATCCTTTTTACAGCCGGTTAAGGTGATTGTTCCGCTGATAATAAACAAAACCAAAATCAAGCTTATAATTCTTTTCATAATATGTCGCCTTTTACGCTGATAAAATTAAAAGGGGATTGTCATCGAACAAATCCCCTTTGAGTAATTGAATTAAACTGCCTTTGAAAGTGCCTTTACCATATCGCCGATGTTGATTGTGCAGCCAGCCTTTTGGAGATCGTCCGAGCCGTATCCGCTTTCGTTTGAAAGGGAAGCGATATCGTTCTTTGTCTTTCCGATGCAAGCGGCATTGAAAGCATCTGCCTGTTCAAACCATTCAAGAACCTTGCCGTCACTATTGAGATCCTGACCGTAAGCGGCCATGTTATAGTTAGTGCCTGCATCCTTCTTTGTTGTGATTACAGCGGCTTCTGTTGCAGTAACGCCCTTTGTATCAAATGTAACCTTTGCAGCGAGAGCGTCGGTAGAAACGGCGACAATCTTTCCGTCCTTGTCTATTGCGGTAGCAACTACGGTTGTGTCAACCTCGTTTGCACCTTCTGCTTCTTCTGTAGCGTCCTTTGCACCTGTCTGGGTTGAAACGATGCCGAGTTTGATTGTGCAGTCGCTGGTGGAATTTGATTCAGCAGCGTTTTTAACTGCATTTTCGATAGCGTAAACAAAGTCAGAAATATAGATTGTGCAACCTGCGTTTACAACCTCTTCTGTACCTTTGTAATCAGAGGCAACGAGTGCCTTTACTTCGTCGATTTTCTTTCCTTCAACGAGTGCACAAAGAGCATCAATCTGTTCAAACCATTCCTTTTCAGACTTGGCATAAGCGACCATGCCATAGTCATTGCCCTGTTCATATTTAGTTCTGTATTCACCGGCTTCGACAAATTTGCCTTCTGATGTAAAGCCCATGTTGTTTTCGATTGCATCGATCGTGCACTTAACAATCTTGTCATCTTTATCAAGGAGAATGGCAGCGGCTGTTACAGATGCCTTTGCATTACCGGTGGTGTCACCATCAGCACTGGTTATATTTTCGAGTTTTGCGTTGATACCTAAACCGAATTTGAGTGTATCAGCGGTTTCGGTAGCGCCATTTTCCTTGTCGGAGCAGCCAACGAGGCAGGTGAGTGAGAATACCATAATGATACTGATGATCAAGCAAAGTAACTTTTTCATAATTTTTCTCCTTTAAAATTAAATTTAGGGATGGTTATATATTACCACATTGTTAAATATTTGTCAATAAAATTAAATACGTAACTTGTTACTGTATTTGAGCATCAAATTACCTGCGATACCAATCAGGATACCTGCGACTGTTCCGGTAATCGCGAGGACAATCATATAATAACCGATTTCCTTTGTTTGAAGCAGAATCATTGCAACGATAATTTGACCTAAATTGTGAAAAACACCGCCTGCGATACTGACTCCAACTGTCGAGAAAAGACTTGTCCTTTTTAATATTGCCATTATTGTTACGCTTAATACAAATCCTGCTATGCTATAAATCAGCGTCATCACGTTTCCGAATAGCAGAGCGATAATAATTATTCGTATAAAAGCAACTATTGCCGCCTCTTTTAGCGAAAATTTGTAAAGTAGGGCAACCGTAACAATATTGGAGAGACCGACCTTTATTCCCGGGATAGCCGACCAAATCGGCGGTAAAATCGCCTCGATATAGGAGAATATAATCGCTACTGCTGAAAAAAGCGCCAGTACGGTTATCTTTTTTGTTTCGATTTTCATAATATTCTCCGTTTATTATTTTTCTTCGGTTACCGAAACCACGATTTTATGCGGCAAACATACAATGGTTTCGCCATCCTTTGAAATCGGTCGATGTCCAACACAAATTTTATCAGGACAGTTGGCGCTTTTTATATACACCTCTCCGTCCTTTATAACGAGGGTGTTTGTGTTTTCGTCATCATCACCTGTAATAATGTCGGTTTCTAGGTTATCGGTGATAGAATATTTGTATTTTTCGTCACCGTTTATTGATACAGAAACGAGGTTTCCGTCCTTCATCGTCAGCTTGAAAATTATAAATCCAACGAGCGAAAGCGACAGAATTACACATACTAAAATCAGGTCGTTTTTAACCTTTTTTAAGCTATCTGATTTCAGCATATCGGCTCCAAAAGTTTGATGCATTTTGTCGGACATGCCTCAGCGCATTTTCCGCAATTGGTACATTTTGAATAATCAATGTGCGCGAGATTATTTTCGACCTTGATTGCATCGGAGGGACATACCGATTCGCATTTTTTGCATCCGATACAAGCATTTTTGCAGGTTTTTCGAGCAACGGCACCTTTCAAGGTGTTGTTACACATAACGCCGACTCTGCTGACCTGCGGAAAAATTTCAATTATATTTTTCGGACATGCCTTTGCGCAAAGTCCACAGCCGACACAAAGCTTGTTATTGATATGAGCAACGCCGTTGTGAACACATATCGCATTCGACGGACATACCTTTTCACAGTCGCCGCAACCGAGACAGCCATATCGGCAGTCGTATATACCGCCGTAAACCATCATTGCCGCAGCGCAGGATTTTATACCTTGATAGTGGGCAAATTTTGTTGTTACGTTACAGTTTCCGTTGCAACGCACGTGAGCAATCATTTCAATAACGTCCTCGGGTTCTACGCCAAGAATTTCGGCTATTTCGGCAGCTACCGAGTCGGAGCCGGGGATACATAAATTAGTTTTTACATTATCGTTTGCGAGTGCCTTGGCGTAATCATCGCATCCGGCATATCCACAAGCACCACAGTTTACACCCGGCAAGCATTCGCGTATTTTGAGCGTTTTTTCGTCCTCTTCGACGTGTAAAAAGTGAGAGGCGAGTGCTAACAATACGGCGCAAATAATTCCTACCGAGGCCACAGCCAAAAAGGCAATAAGAATATTTTCAATCATTTCTCACTACCTCCTTATTAAGCGAATAAATTATCAACGATTCCTGCAAAGCCAAGGAATGCCATTGATACAAATGAAGCGGCGATGAGTGTAGCGGGTAATCCCTTAAAGCTTTCGGGGATTTCGCTATCGTCAATTTTTGAACGGACGCCTGAAAACAGTACCATAGCCAGAAGGAAACCGAGTCCGCAACCGAGCGAATTTACTATCGATTCGACAAATGTAAAGCTCTCGTCAATATTCTCGATGGTGACGCCTAAAACGGCACAGTTTGTCGTAATCAGCGGCAGGTAAACACCGAGACTTTTATGAAGAGAGGGTATAAACTTTTTGAGTGCCATTTCGATAAACTGAACGAGAGCGGCAATAACGAGAATGAATACGATGGTCTGCATATAGCCGAGTCCGTAGCTATCAAGCAAAAAGTGCTGAATCGGCCAGGTAACAGCGGTAGCAACGACCATTACGAATATAACCGAAAAACCCATACCGACCGCTTGATTAAGCTTCTTTGATACGCCTAAAAACGGGCATATACCGAGAAATCGGTTGAGTACATAGTTGTTTACAAGTACGGAGGACATAAGGATAATAATCAAACTTTTAAAGGTATCCATTATTTTGCCTCCTTTACTGTGTTATCGCATTTTACGCCACCACAAACTGAGAAGGATGGACAGGATTCGCATCCAAATTTAGTCTTTTTAGGTGCCTTTCCGTGTGTGAGCTTGTAAACTACGGCAATCATAATTCCGTAAATAAGAAATCCGCCGGGCGTTTTCTGTAAAAATTCGATTTTATAATCGACGAGTACGGGGATTTCAATTCCTGCGAATGTTCCTGCGCCAATTACCTCACGAATGGTTGCGATTGAAAGAAGTGCGAGTGTAAAGCCGAGTCCCATTCCCACTCCGTCAAGCGCCGATTTAAAAACGGTATTTTTTCCTGCAAACATTTCGGCTCTGCCGAGAATGATACAGTTAACAGTAATCAGCGCCAGATAAACACCGAGCGTTTCGTAAAGGGACGGCAGGTATGCGTGGATAAACATTTCGACCACCGTAACGAATCCTGCGATAATAACGATATAGCAGGGGATTCGTACTGTGTCGGGAATAAACCTTCTGAGCATGGAAATAACCATATTCGAACAAATGAGAACGGCCGTTGCGGCAAGTCCCATTCCAATAGCTCCGATTACGGTTGTACTCGTTGCGAGTGTAGGGCAGGTGCCGAGAATAAGCACGAACACAGGGTTTTCGAGGAGAAGACCTTTAAATAAAATCGATAAATTACTATTTTTATTACTCATATCAGTCGTCTCCTTTCAGAATTTTTATTGCTTCAAATACCTTTGAAACGGCGGTTTTGTATCCGTTTGTGGTGAGGGTTGCGCCGCTTATCGCGTCGATTTCTCTGTAATTTGCTTCTTTTTTTCCGTTAAACTGCGAGTAGAATTCGGGATTTGCACAAGCATCGCCGATTCCTTCGCTTTCTTTCTGCGAAAGGGTTTCGCACATGATGATTTTGCCTTCAGCGGTAGCCGAAACCTTGATAATAATGTGTTCGCCGGAGGGATTATAGTAAGCATCACCATTGATTCCGAATCCTGCGGCTTTAAGCTCGAATACATAGTTGCCGCTGGTTGTTTTATACGCTTTTGCAACCTGCTTCGGCATATTTTCATATCCCGAAATGTCGATTTCTGTTATTTCTGAACCGATTATCTTTTTAGCCGAGTCGGATATGCTTGATTTTAGCTCATCGTCAACGTCGGAAATAACTTCGCCGTTTGCATCGGTTGCGATAAAGTTTTCGCCGCTGATGAATACGTATCCCTTGCCATTATCGGCCTTATAAACGGCAGAAACGCCGTCAAGCTCCTCGGTGATAAATAATGAAGTGAACTTACCTTCGCCGTCGGGTAGAGCAGCAGACAGATTATCGTTCAGAATTTGCGCTTCGTCTCGCAAATCAACCGTACCGCCACCGAGTATTACCGATGCGTTAATTGCATCCTTTGCGGCGTTTTTGTACGCTCCTGTCGTCTTTGTTGCGCCCGAAACGGTAGCAACGCTGTCGATTGTGTCCTTTGTCGAGCCGATAAGGGTATCGCCGTAGCCCTTTTCTGCGCCAAGTGTTTCACTGCTGGCGATATAGGTTGCGCCGGTAACGGCTCCGTTTGCATCGACACCGCACATAATAACGAAACCTGAATTATATCCTGCGGTTTCTATCTTGAACACGTAGCCGCCGCTCTTTTCGCTATATGCTTCGGTGATTGTGCTTGGTAATTCGTACTCCGAAATGTCGATTTGCTCGAATCCTTCACCACCCGGAAAAACCTCGGTCAGAGCGGCAAAAGCTGCCTCGTTTTCCTGCTCCTTGATTATCGGGGCGGTAATATGGTTGGTTGCGGCAAGGAGAATTGCTACAACCGCACAAATAATCGAAAGTGAGGATATTGTTTTTAAATGCTTTTTCATTTCTCTCTACCTCCGAAAATTTTTCTCTTGGTGAGAGTTTCGATATAGGGATTAACTATGTTCATAAGTAATATCGCGAATGAAACGCCTTCGGGATAGGTACCGTAGAATCTGATGACAACGGTGATAAACCCTGCTCCGAAAGCAAAAATAATTTTACCAAGCGGGGTTGAGGGGGATGTAACATAGTCGGTTGCCATGAATATCGCGCCGATAAAGAGACCGCCCGACATTGTCCACGACAGCGCCGAAATGAAACTGAAATCCTCGATAATGAAGCTGAAAATAAACACGGTAGCAATCATTGTCACGGGGATATGCCAGGTGATTACACGACGTGCGATGAGATAAACTCCGCCGATAATGAGAGCTAAGGTGCAGGTTTCACCGATTGCACCGCCCTTTTTACCTAGGAATAAATCGATAAGTGAAGGTGTCGCATCATTTTTTATCAGTTCGAGCGGAGTTGCGCTCGAAACGGCGTCAACCGAAACGGGAAATGCAACCTTTGCCATTGCGCCAAAGGCAATCAGCATGAATACTCGTGCCGTGATGGCAGGGTTTACAACGTTGCAACCCAGACCGCCGAAAATGCACTTAACTATGATAATGGCGAATACCGAGCCGACAGCCGCCTGCCAAAGCGGAATATTTGCGGAAAGGTTGAGTCCTAAAAGGAGACCTGTTACAACGGCACTTAAATCACCGATGGTTTGGTCCTTTTTCATAATGTGATTGAAAATAAATTCAGAAGCAACTGCTGCCAACACACAAACGGCAACAACGGCGAGTGAGCGTAATCCGAATATGATACAGCCGGCAACGGTTGCGGGCAAAAGCGCTATTATAACGTCGAGCATTATGCTTGTTGTTGAGATTTTGCTTCTGATATGGGGAGAAATCGAAAGATACATTCTCGATGCTGCCATTATGCTTTTGCCTCCTTTGCTCTCAATCTTAGTAAGGTTTCTTTTGCAATTTTGTTATTCTGAACAATCGGTCTCTTTGCCGGACAGGCGAATGAGCAACATCCACAGCTCATACAAAGCTCAACGCCCGATTTTTCGAGTCCGTCCAAATCCTCGGTTTTAAGTGCCTTTGTCGCTGCTACCGGGTTTATTCCGAAGGGACAGGCATTTACACAAGCACCGCATCTGATGCAGGCGGTTGTTTTTGCCACCTTTGCTTCGGTGCGATTGAATGCCAAAATAGCGTTTGTGTTTTTGAGCACAGGTACCGTCAGATATGGTACCGCAATTCCCATCATGGGACCTCCGTAAAGCACCTTTTTCGGCTCGTCGGTGAATCCGCCGCAGAATTCAAACACTTCCTCGAGCGGAGTGCCGATGGGAACGATAACATTTTTCGGATTTTTTACTATATTTCCGTCAACTGTGATGCATCTTTCTATCAGCGGCATTCCCGTTTTCAGATAATTGCCGATTTCGGCTATTGTTGAGCTGTTTGATACCACGCAACCAACGTCAATCGGTAGTTCGCCGATTTTTACAACCTTTCTCGTTGTGTGGTAAATAAGCACCTTTTCTGCACCCTGGGGATACAAGGTCGGTAATGTTTTTATTTCAACGTTTTGTCTGTCTTTAAAAGCGCTCTTAATTGTGTTGACAGCCGCTTGTTTATTTTTTTCAATGCCAAAGATTATTTTATCAATTTTTATATATTTTGTAATAATGTCGATTGCGTAAACAATGTCGTCAATGCGGTCAACCATTGTTACCGAGTCGCTTGTGATATACGGCTCGCATTCGGCGCCGTTAATAATAAGCTCGTTTATCGGTTTATCTGTGTCAAATTTAACATAAGTCGGAAATCCTGCACCTCCGAGCCCAACGATTCCACTCTTTTTAATTGCTGCAATTAAATCCTCTTTGCTATCTACTACGGGAACAGAAATGCTCTCGTCAACCGTCATTTCGCCGTCCGATTCGATTTTTATTATCGGAGCAGTTTTTCCGTTTGAAAGAAGCATATCCGAAATTTCGGTAACAGTACCCGAAATGCTTGAATAAACGGGGGATGAAATATAGCCGTTCTGTTCAGCGATAAGGGTGCCGACCTTTACCGAATCGCCAACCTTGACAATCGGAGTAGCAGGAGCCCCGATATGCATCGAGGTAGGGATAGAAACATATTTAGGTGCAGTCATTTTTACTGCGGATAAATTAGCTGTGTGCTTAAAGTGAGGGATGTGGACGCCTTTTAGATAAAAAGACATTATTTTGCCACCTTTCCAAATCGTAAAATTACTTGATTATTATAAATTAAATTTCCTTTATTGTCAACGATTTTAGCGCCTTTTACGACTGCCTATGATTGTCAAAAAAATAACAAATTATTGACCCTTTTGGAAAATAAAAACTGCCCTAAAAAATGACAATTTTTTAAGTTAAAAAAATGCTTTTATTTTATATTAAAATGTGGTATTATATTTATATTAAATTTGGAGCATAAAACCGAAAAAATAAAGTTAACGGAGAAAAATGCTATGAAAATTACGAATGATATTAAATATGTTGGTGTCAATGATCACGAAATCGACCTTTTTGAAGGACAGTATGTCGTCGAGAATGGCATGGCGTACAATTCCTATGTTATCATTGACCAAAAAATTGCGGTTGTTGATACTGTTGATGCTCGGTTTACTCACACATGGCTGGATAACGTCGCTGATGTACTCGAAGGAAGAATTCCCGATTATCTTATAATTCAGCACATGGAACCCGACCACTCGGCTAATATTGCTAATTTTTTAAAAGTATATCCCGAGGTAAAGATTGTTTCATCGTCAAAATCGTTTGCTATGATGAAGCAGTTTTTTGGCAACGACTTTGTCGATAATCAGGTGGTCGTAGGGGAGGGTGATACCCTTTCACTCGGACGCCACGAGCTAAGCTTTGTTACTGCGCCGATGGTTCATTGGCCCGAGGTAATAATGTTCTATGACAGCTATGACAAGGTGCTTTTTTCAGCAGATGCATTTGGAAAGTTTGGGGCACTCGACGTTGACGAGGATTGGGCTTGTGAAGCACGCCGCTATTACTTTGGCATCGTCGGAAAATACGGTGTTCAGGTTCAGAATTTGTTTAAAAAGATTGAAGGACTTGATATTTCGGCAATTTGCGCACTTCACGGACCTGTTCTTAACGAAAATCTCGGTTACTACATCGACCTTTATCAAAAGTGGTCGTCCTATTCGGTCGAAAGCGAAGGAATTGTTATCGCATACACTTCCGTTTACGGAAACACAAAAAAGGCGGCGCATATTCTTGCCGACAAGTTGAAGGAAAAGGGTTGCCCAAAGGTTGTACTTAACGACCTTGCACGATGCGATATGTACGAGGCGGTCGAGGATGCCTTCCGCTATGGAAAGCTCGTTCTCGCTACTACAACATATAATGGCGATATTTTCCCATTCATGCGTGAGTTTATCAGCCATTTGACCGAGCGTAATTATCAGAATAGAACTGTTGCCTTTATCGAAAACGGAACGTGGGCGCCGATGGCGGCTAAAATCATGGCAAAGATGCTCGAAAACTCAAAGAATCTCACCTTTGCGGAGCATAAGGTTTCGATTATGTCAACGCTGAATGAGGATAGCAGCACTCAGCTCGAAGCACTTGCTGACGAGCTTTGCAGTGAGTATGATAAGACCGGCATTGACGAAAAGAATAATCTAAACGCCCTTTTCAATATCGGCTACGGACTTTATGTTGTTACCTCAAATGATGGCAAAAAGGACAACGGACTTATCGTAAATACCGTCACTCAGGTTACCAATACTCCTAACCGAGTTGCAGTGACGATTAGCAAGGAGAATTACTCACATCACGTTATCAAAAACACCGGTATAATGAATGTTAATTGCCTTTCTGTTGAGGCGCCGTTTAAGGTGTTTGAGGTGTTTGGTTTCCAAAGCGGTCGAAACGTAAATAAGTTTGCCGATTGCGAGCCCAAAAGATCGGATAACGGACTGGTCGTATTGCCAAAATACATCAATTCCTATATGTCTTTAAAGGTAGAGGATTACGTTGATTTGGGTACTCACGGAATGTTTATCTGCATCATCACCGAGTCGAGCGTGGTTTCGGATGCCGAAACGATGACCTACTCATATTATCACGCAAACGTTAAGCCAAAGCCCGAGACAGAGGGCAAAAAAGGATGGGTTTGCAAGATTTGCGGCTACGTTCACGAGGAAGAAACTTTACCCGATGATTTCATTTGTCCATGGTGCAAGCACGGCGCAGCAGATTTTGAGCCAATAAAATAATAATGATAAAAAAGCTGTGGAGGATATCCACAGCTTTTTAATTTTTTGATGTATAAATGTTCGTCCTGTCCTCATATAAATTACAAAAGAAAGAGGAGGACAAACCAAAATATGATTGAATATGCTTTTTATATCGGTGGGATAATATGCGCTATTGCGTTGATAATATTTTCGTTCAGGGGAAAGCGGCCCTTTCGCACCATGCTGATAACGGCGTTTTTTGGACTTATTACATTAGCCCTCGTTTGCGTAAGCGGAATTTTTACCGGCGTAACACTGCCGATAAATATATGGACTGTATCGTGTTCGGCACTCGGAGGAATACCGGGGGTAATAACCCTTTTGATACTGAAAATGATATTTGTATAAAATAAAGAGGTTGCGAAAGGAGCGCTCACATAGGGATAATTCGCCTAAAACAGCGATTTTTGCAGTCTAATACGTTACAACACCGCAGTACGCGACAGCGTTACTGCGGTGTTGTGCCTTTTATACTATCAAAAATCCATCTGTTTTAGGTGCTTTGCAGTTTTGTAGCAAATAAATTCGGCTCGGTTTCGAAACAA
>JAFQBX010000044.1 GCA_017399535.1 Clostridia bacterium
AATACCTGCGGCGGCACGCTGCTCCTCAATTTTTGCGGCGGCCTCGTCGGGTGTCACAACACCCCACATTTTATTGAAGGTGTACATATTAAAGGGCAAGGAATACAGCTCACCCTTATAATTTGCAACGGGAGAGTTGGTAAAACGGTTGAACTCAGCAAAACGGTTTACATAATCCCACACCTTTTTATTGTTTGTGTGGAAAATATGTGCACCGTAGACGTGAACGTTGATGTCCTCAACATTCTCGGTGTAAACGTTACCTGCAATATGGCCACGCTTGTCTATAACCAGTACCGACTTACCCGCTTTCTTAGCCTGCTCGGCAAAAACAGCACCGTAAAGACCTGCACCAACCACTAAATAGTCATACTTTTTCATAAGGCTCTCCAAAATTACTTGTTGTTAAGGTCGGTTTTGATCTGGGTAGTACTGATCTCGGGGGTTCTGGGCAGGTAGACCACCTCAACACCCTCGTCTTTAAGGAAATCAAACTTGCCTTTCCAATCGTCGCCCATAACAAAGGTGTCGATATGATACTCGTGCACGTCGGAAACCTTCTGATCCCAGCTTGTTTCGGGAATGACAAGGTCAACATAGCGGATGGCCTCTACCAGCATTTTTCTCTGCTCATATGGGAAATAGCATTTTTTCTGTTTTTCGTTCCAGTTGAACTCATCCGATGACACAACAACGATGAGGTAATCGCCCAGCGCCTTGGCACGGCGGAGCAGATTGATATGTCCGTAATGCAAAAGGTCAAAGGTTCCGTAGGTTATAACTCGTTTCATTTTATTTCCTCCTTGGTTTCTTCGGGGGTGACGGGAGCGTTTAGTCTGTGACGGTTTTTCACAACAACAAGCGCCCTTATAAGCAGTATCACGGCCTCGGTAACGCAGGTCGCAATACAAATGGCTTTAGCGGTAAGCAGCCCTGCCAATGCCAGAACGCCGAGCTGAAGTGCGTGCAGAACGGCACCGACAACGACCGAAATATTGGCCCACTTGGCAACGCCCAACGGCGACAGCATCGGAAAGCCGAACACATAGGTCGGCAGGCTGATGGCAACAATGGGAAGCAGAAGTCTCAAATAAGGCGCGGCACCTCTGAACTCCTCACCGAAAATGAAGGCACAGAACGGTTCGGCCAACAGCCACACGCCTGCACAGCCCAAAACGATAAGCGGAACCAAAACGGTCAGTATCTTTTTGACCAGCTTATAATCTCTGTTCTTGACCATATAAGGGTACAAGCTGTCCGAAATGGGAGTAAATGCGCTTCGGGCGGTGGTCATCAGCTTTTCGGATGACGAGTAAAGTCCCATTGTGGGGCCTTGGGGGTACAGCATTTTGATGATGACGGCATTGGTGGCACCGTAAACGGTGGTGGCAATGCGTGACCAGAAGTAGCCGCTTGAACGTTTGAAGGTCTTCCAGATAAAGCTCGGCTCGACCGCCGTAAAGCGAACGCCGATACGCTTGTAGACATCAAAATATGTCCAGATGCAGGCGCCGACGGCTCCCAGCGTGTTGAACAGCGGCACAACATAATAATCACCGGGGTCCTGCAGGAAAACAAAGATAGCGACGGTGAAAAACGCCTTGACCGAAACCGCTCTGACCGTGATGGCCGACATTTTTTCGATGCCACGGTACAAAAAGTCGGGCAAAAGGGCGTTTATAAAGGTTGAAGCAAAGAACAAAAGATACAAAAGCGCATCCTTGCGGAAGGTTGGAACAAACACACAAATTGCAATAACTGCGGCCAATGCAACTGCACCCAATCCAAGCTTGCAGACCGTTACGGCCGTAAGTATTCGGGACATCTGCTGCTTGTCGTCACGGCAGTTGGCGATGTCCTCAGTCGAGGACAAAAGGAAGCCGAAATCCAGAAACAACTGCACATATACGGCGCAGGCCTGCGCAAAGCCCAGCACTCCAAACACCTCGGGACCCAAAACGCGGGTCTGATACGGCATGGTTATGAAGTTGAAAACATATCCCGAAAAGGTCAGGATATAAAGCATGACCGTGTTTTTGAAAAGGTTGCCCTTTTTGTTGATGTTAGCCATTTATCTCTTTCAGAATCCTTTCAGCCACAGCGTCGGCGGCGGTGCCGTTTTCACAGTAACCTATATCTTTATTGAATGTGCTCAAAGCATCAAAATA
>JAFQBX010000045.1 GCA_017399535.1 Clostridia bacterium
CCAAAGTAAATATCGGCATCCACCTTGAATACGTCAGCTCGCCATTTCTTCAAGATGTTTTTAACCGTTGTTCCTGTGACCTCATTCCACTTAACGTCAATATTCTGTGCTTCGGGGAGCACGTAACGCATAGCCACGTTTTCCTCGGTCAGCACATATCCCGTACCAATCAGCACGTCGTTAAACATTGCAACGCCCGTATGGTCGGTTTTAGCGGTAAGATTGATGGTTTCTCCCGAAAGAGAAGTACCCTTCAAGCGGAAGGTAACACCCTCCACAAAGCCATCCTCAGAGGACTTTGTGACCTTAACACTACCTCTTTTAAGTTCGTTATAAAAGGATTTCTCGGTCACTTTCTGCCATTCGATAACAGCGGTCTGCGTGTCGGGAACGATATATTTTTCCTCGACGTTCACTTCCTCCAAGGTGTAAGCGGTATGACCTGTAATGAGCACATCTTCAAAAACGGCAACACCGTTTTTATCGGTCACGGCAAACTGTTCCACCGTATGTCCCGAAAGGGATGTGCCGGAGAGCTTAAACTGTACGCCCTCCACCATATTGTCCTCGCTGGACTTAACCACCTTCAATTCGCCACGCTTCAAGGTGTTATTGAAAGTGACGGTTGCGGTCTGTCCGCTGACAATGGTAACGGTGCGAACCTCCTGCGGCTCGTAATAGTCGATATTTTCCTCGGTCACGGTGTAAGTGCCGGGTTTCAAGTCCTTAATCGTTACCTCGCCGCCGTTTGCGGTGGTAACGGTCTTATTCACTCCATTACCCGAAAGAGTAAAGGAAACACCGTCCACTACACCGTCCTCGCTTGTTTTTACAATCTTGCAGTTGCCGGGGATAATCTCATTTACCGCATTGATGGTAATGGTTGCGTTGGGGGTGTCTTTGTTAAGAGTTTTAGTCCAGGATGTAGTCCCGTAGGCTCGGTAATTGGTGGGAAATACACTCTCGACAATCTTATATTCGCCGTAAGGGATAGGCATTTCAGACTTCGCATAGCCCGTACTGTCTGTCGGGCCGATGCGGTATTGCTGTCCCGTTGTAGTTTCGGTGGCAATGAACACCGCACCTGCAAGTGCTTTGCCGTCGGTATCCTTTTTGTAAACCTCGATGTTGCCGTCATCCTCCCAATATTCTACGGGAAGGTGATAATAGGCATTGGGATAACTCGACTTATCACCGGCTTGCCCCATCCAATCGACACGGGAGATTTCGGGGCCACGGTCGTTGCCCACGTGGATAATATAGTCCACACCTTTATAGGTGCCGGAATACACGGCAATATGGGTGTGGGAGTTTTCTGCTGTACCAAAGATAATCAAGTCACCGGGGGTCAGCTTGCTATGATCCACATTGGAGGCGCTTGTGCCGATTTTCTCAATTTTGCCTTCACTCACAAGACCGTTCAACGCTTTTTGCCAAGTAACAACAGCTTGGGAGTTCCAACCCGTTGCGGCAACGGCATCACTGATAAGGCTTGTGTCAACGCCCTCGATATGAGGGAGGTAGTTGCAGACAAAGTAGGTCACGAAAGAAGCACAGCACAGACCCTTGCTCTCAAAGGTCGCAATGTCGGGTGCTCGACCCGATGCGGTGCTGCTGTCGGCAACGTTCTCCTTACCGGAGGTGCTTGTTCCGTAAGAAATATCCGAGAGAATATTACTCGGTGTTCGGGAGCCGTAGCTGTTTGATTGATACAGTGTTCCGTCGTTCTTCTGCGCCTGCACGTTGTATCCCGTGTACTCCAAGGCACGGAGAATGTGGCTGTCTGCCATATTGTCGGGCAGGTCGGATGCGACCGCCGCAAATGCACTCATCGGCATTGCCATAATCACCATTACCACGGCAAGCAGAG